>JBCCQY010000150.1:0-23275 GCA_039208735.1 Myxococcota bacterium
CATGGCCTGGGCTACGATGTACACGGGGTCCGAAATGCCATGCCGTTCGGCAAACTCGTCCGTACACAAAAGGGCCGCGGCGGCGCCGCACGTTGGAGGGCAACACTGGAAGCGGGTCAGCGGATCGAAGATTTCGGGGCTCGCCAGAATCTCGTCGACGCTGAGTTCCTCTCGGAACAGGGCATAGGGATTCTTTGCCGCGTGCTTTCGAGCCTTTTCCGCGATCTTTGCAAAGGTCTCTCGCTTCGTGCCGTGCTTCCAGCGATATTCGCGTCCCGCACCACCGAACATCTGTGCGGCCGGTGGGGCAGCGTTCACTCCCTGGACCGCTTGCATCACGTTGACGTGCGCCTCGAGGGGGTTGGCGCGATCCGTCCACTTGGCGCCGAGGGCGCCCCGCTCCATCTGCTCGAAGCCCACGGCGAGCACACAATCGGCGATCCCGCCTGCAACGGCCTGGCGAGCGAGCATGAGGGCGGTGGACCCGGTGGAGCAGTTGTTGTTCACATTGAAGACGGGAATGCCCGTGGTGCCCACTTCGTAGACGGCACGTTGGCCACAGGTGGAATCGCCGAACACATAGCCCGCATAGGCTTGTTGTACGGTTTCGAAAGGCACTCCTGCATCGTCGAGAGCGGAACGGATGGCCTTGGAGGCCATCTGCCAGTACTCCTCGCTCTTGCCGGGTTTCTGAAAGGGGACCATCCCCACACCGATCACATTGACGCGCTGCATGTTCATGCTCCCTTCATCCAAGAAAGATCTCGTGCGTGATCGAGCTGCCCGTCCACCCGCAAGGCTCCTCGTTGATAGAGGTCGACCTCGTGTTCTTCGCCGCGCACAAATTGTTCGAGGGCTTTATCCGTCAGGGTGATGACGGTGTTGGCGGAGGTCTCCGCTCCGGCTTGCACCGTGCCTGCACCAAAGTCGATGGTCCACGTTCCGTCGGGCTCCGTGATGTTCACGGTCAGGATCCGGTCCGTTGCGGGCGTGACATTCAGGGCGGCAAAGAAGCCGGGCGCAAACGCGTCTCGGGTTGGCGAGGCCACAGGAGAGGGCGCCGTGGTGGCCAGACCCGCGGTCACCGACGAGAAATCCACCTTCCCCAGAAAGTCGAGGCGCTGCGAGGCCATCACGTCGCCGCTTACCTTGAGGTCTCCCCCGAAGTACATCTTGGTGGCGTCCTTTTCGCCCTTTAGCATCGCGATGAGATTGCTTTGGGCAAGTTCCAGGGTGCAATCCGGCTTGGCCCCTCCGCCGGCGGTGAGGGTGGCTTCGCGGAGGTCCAACGTCCAGTCTGCATCTGGGTCCTTGAGGGCAAAGCGGTACACCTTGCCGACGGCTTTTGCGGTCTCCGCGTTTGCGCTTAGCCAGCTTCGCAGGACTTTGAAGTAGTCCGCACTGGTGGGGCCCGTGCTCAGAACCGGATCGGCCTTGGGTTTTGGAGCCTTCTTGGGAATGGTTTCGTAAAGTGTGACGGCCGCGTTGCTCAGCACGACCTCGTCGCGTTCCTTCACCTTGGTTTGGAAGATCACGGTGTGACCCTCTTTCCACATTTCCGTCACCAGCGTTTCGCCGGGAAAGACGGTCTTCGCGAACCGCACCTTGATGCTTTCGAAGTACCGTGGATCGCCATCGGGAGCGCACTTCGAGAGGACATGGCGGGTGGCAAACCCAAGGGTGCACAATCCGTGCAGGATGGGTCGTTCGTAGCCCACCGCTTGGGCGAAGTTGGGGTCAACGTGCAGGGGATTCCAATCCCCGCTTAGGCGATACAGCAGCGCCTGATTTTCGGAGGTTCGTTCTTCGACGACAAAGTCTGGGTCACGGTCTGGCGTTGGATTCACCTCGCCCGTGGGCCCACGGTCGCCCCCCCATCCGCCAGCTCCGCGAATGAATGCGGTCACCACGTTGGTAACCAGCAGGTCCCCGTCCTCGTCGAACGACTCAAACGTCGTCTCGATGAGCGCACCCTTGCCTTTGTCGTAGATGTTGGTGATTCGCGCCCGGTGCGTGAGGGTCGCCTTGGGTGGAAGAGGCCGCTCAAGCTTGGTCATCTGTTCGCCATGCAACAGCCGGTCGAGTCCGTAGTGAGTCCCGGGTGCGGTGATGCCTTCGCGTGCCATCGTGAGGAACTCGTTGGTGGCCAGGACCACGCCATAGCTGGGCGCGGCTCTGAATCCCTCACCATGGGACTCGTAGACCATCGAGAGTTCGGGCCCGTTCGGATCTTGGGCTGCCCCGATGCCGAGTGCGTACAGCGCGAGATCTCGCTCGTCGTAGCTCGAGGTTCGCTCGGGGTACCGGTAGCCCAGCGCCTCATCCACATCGATGAATCGGTTGCCCCCTCGGGTAGGGCCGCGCTGCACGTTTTCCACGATGGGCTGCAGCGACTCGGTGACCGTGGTGGGGTGCGTAGCGCCATCGAAATCGGTGATGGTGTCGAACGCATCGCGGACCATTTCGGGTGTGAACGTACGTCCGAGGCGCCACATCTTGCCTTCCGCGCGTTCCCAGCGGAGCTTGCCGAAGTAGCCCCCGCCCACCTCAAACAGCCCGCCCGTCTCATCGCACGACTCGTGGCACAACCACACCACCAGTGGGGAGACGTGGGCCGGATCGAGCGCTTCGAGCAGGTCGGGAGGCAACAGGGATTCGGTGAGGCGACTCCCCGCGAGTGGTGCGATGGTGTTGACGTTCACGCCCTTGTTGCGCCCTTCGAGCGCGAGCGTATTCGTAAACCCGTGCAGCCCGAGCTTGGCCATTGAGTAGTTGGACTGACCAAAGTTGCCGTAGATGCCTGCAGCGCTCGCCGTATTGATCACGCGACCGTAGCGTTGCTCGCGCAGGTGTGGCCACGCGGCATAGGTCACCCGCATGGCCCCCAACACGTGCACTTGGTACACGAGGTCCCAGTCTTCGGGGCTCATCTTGTGAAAGGTGACGTCGCGCAGGATGCCTGCATTGTTGACGACCACGTCGATCTGCCTGTAGGTGTCGAGCGCGGTTTGGACGATCTTGGCGCCTTCGACCACGGAGTCGTAGTTGGCGACCGCTTCACCGCCTGCTTCACGAATCTCCTGAACCACGGCGTCCGCCGCTCGCGTGCCGCCCCCGCCCCCGTTGGGGTCGCCGCCCAGATCATTGACCACGACCCGGGCACCGTGCTTCGCGAAGAGCTTGGCGTGGCTGCGCCCCAGGCCGTTGCCCGCTCCGGTCACCACTACCACGCGTCCGTTGAAGTCAAGATCCATGGGATCCTCCAGGACGAAGCCTAGACCTGGAAGGGGGGACTGCCCATGACGGCCGCTTCAGGAATAATTGACCTAAGTGACCCCTCGAGTCATCACGAAGGCGGCCTATGCAGTCCGTTCCGGGCCCACCCATCGATCTTGCGTATGTGCGAAACCTACTCGCGGGGGCAGAAGCGCAGGGGCTGTCGGGAACGGAGCTCTTGCGCGAGGAAGGAGTGTCCGAGCTGCGTCCGGGTGCGGTGACGCCGTTGCTGTTTGTGCAGTTGGCCCGAAGGGTACAGCGTACGCTCGGCGACGAGGGCACCGGATTGCTCGCCCGACGGTTGCCCAGCGGAACGAGCGAAGTGCGATGCTGCTTTGCGAGCTACGGCAAGAACTTGGTCGAGGCCTATCAGCGCTTGGTTCAGTTCGAGCAGGTCCTGGACTGCGGGCTGGAGCACGCACTTCAGGTGCGCAAAGACATCGTCGTGCATGTCGTTCGGCCAACGGCCTCCGTGCTCAACGAGCTGGCCTTCGAAACGGCGTTGGTGTTGCACCATCGCCTTGTGGAGTGGCTGGGGGGCACCCGGTTGCCCATCAATCGGGTTGCGCTTTGCTACCCTCGGCCAGACCATGCACGCAGCTATCGCCTACTCTTTCGTCGGGCGGCACTCGCGTTTGACCAACCCGAGTGTCGGCTCGAGATGCCTCGTGCGGTGCTCGAGCGCTCGGTGAAGCGGACCGAGGCGCAGGCCATTCAGTGGGCCCGTCGGGCACCTCTCGACGCGTTTTTGCCGACGCAAGGGATCGATGGCGTAGCCCTTCGAGTGGCCTCGTTGCTCGAACGTCGGTTGCGCGAGGAGGGCGATTTACCGGATATGGCCGGGGTTGCAAAGGCATTCGGGTGGACCGTACGCGTGCTGCGACGTCGGCTCGCCAATGAAGGCGAGGCCTTTCGTGCGCTTCGGAGTCTCGTTCGTCGTGATGCGGCGATTCGACTGCTCACGACCACCGATCGCTCCGTTGAGCAGGTGGCATTCGACGTCGGCTTCACCTCGGCGAGCCCGTTTGTGCGAGCCTTTCGCAGCTGGACGGGCCTTTCGCCGGGGGCCTACCGGCGGAGTGCACTGTGAACAGGCCGGTTAGCGGTCGCTGAGATCGTTGAGGAGGTCGACGAGCGCGTTGGACGGTTCCGGGTTGACGGACTACGTCAGTCACGTGCAGCACTGTGGTTCCAACCTTGTTTTCTTCGTGGCCAGCGCATGGCGTCGCGCAGGTTCGGACCCGCAGGTGCCCCTCGCCGGGGTTCCTCCATCACGTTGATGGTGTTGGCTGCGCTTGCGCAAGGGAGCCCTGGGTCGTTTCGACCCGGGGCTTTTGTTTTTGGAAGTCGTGCCGCGGGTCCTCTCGTTGGGTTGGATGATTCTGTATCTTGTCTTTGATAAGTAAGCTTTAAATTTAGTAATTTGCTTGCGTGGCCGTTCGAGACGGCTACATTCAATCCGGGTTGCGAACCGCACACGGGGTGCGGTTGGACCCAGTGAAGATGCCTACGATGAGGAGGTCCCGTGGGACACATGGTTTCGAAACCGTCTCGAATGTTCCATTGTGTGACATACGGAACGAAGACCACTGCCGAAGTGCGCGACGCCATGTCGGCGAAGATCGAACTTCTTCGGGCGAGGGTTGTGGAACGGGATGAACGAATGAAGCGCGTCCGTAACGAGTACCAAATCGACGCCGAAAGACTGGCCATCCTGGTGATGCGTTACCAAGAAGATACGGAGTTTGTCTCTTATGATCGGCAAGGAGCCGGCGATGACGAGACATTGATTCCCGCGGGCGTGATCAGGCTGCAGGAGCCGCAGGCGACGAAGCCTGAAGCGCGTAGGGCTGCAGGAACAAATGAACAAATGGCCTGGCACCTTGGTTCTGTGACGAAGCCCAGCGCTGATCGCCAACCTTGTGCGCGAACGGGAAATGATCGATTCGGAACGTAGTCAGATCGACAAGCTCTCCTTGGTGCTGCGGAATCTCCACGACCAGGAGCCCTACGTCGACGATCGGACCGGTGAACTTAAATACCGGGCGTGCGTGCACGACCTCGACGATCAGGAACTCGAATACCTAGGATTCTAGTTCGCCTTCAGTATCGGCCCACCAAGCTCACGCTTCATCGTAGCTTGGCGAAAAGATGATGATGCTCTCGCCTAGCCCGTAGCGCAATGCAAACGTGTCGAGGCGCGCCAGCGAGCCTGCGTTGAGCACCGTGCCCCGGGCCAGGAGGAGTCGTCCTGCATTGTCTTTCAGGTCGGCCGCGAGTCGCATGCCGGTTTCGAGTTTGCTAATTGGAATCTCGATGGTCGGTGACGGTTCAGAGAGGTACGCGAGCAACGCCCGGACGTGTTCACGAGGGTGCAGCGCCGCGCAGTAGGCCACGGCAGTCTGGGCGGAGTCCCCAAGCTCTCGGCGGGCCAAGAAATCTCGAGCCATGGCGACGGTGCGCACCACCCACACGTCGCTCTGTTGGCTGCGGATGGCGTCTGCAATCTCTTCGAGGCGTGGAATTTCAGCCACCAGGTTGGCCGAGATCTCGATGCCGCGACGAGAGGTCCAACGCTCTGCCAAGGGGCCCCCAATGGCGAGCATGCCCAGGGGCGCGAGCAGCGCCGTCGCTTCGATTTCCCAGGTGACAGGAACGCCCGCGCCCCTAGCCACTCCAACGACCACATCACGGAGTTGCTGGCTACGGCCACCGACCTCGGGGTCAACCATGGCTAGGACTTGCCGCAGCACGCGTAGGCTGCCCATCAACGTGCGCTCGAGAAGCTCCTGTTCTGCGTTGCGAAGGCGAGCCCATTCTTCGGCGTCGCGAACCGCGGTGAACAGGGCGTTCTGACCCGTTGGCTTGATGAGGAAGCGAAACACGCCGCCTCCGTTCACCAGGTTCATCATGTCCTTCAGGTCTGCCTGGCCCGACAACAAAATGCCGACCGTCTTGGGGTGCCGTTCCTTCATTTGATTGAGGAACGTGGCCCCGTCCATCCGCGGCATGCGCATGTCGGAGATCACAATGTCGAAGGCGGTTTCTTCCGCCGCCTCGAGACCCTCTTGGCCGCTGGATGCGACCTGGACGGCGAATTCCCTTCGTAAGGTTCGCCGCAGGCCAGCCAGGATGTTGGGTTCGTCGTCCACGCAGAGGATCGAGGTCTTCATAGGTCGCGCATCGGTTCGATGGCGCGGGTGTTTCACCTGGATCTGATCCGATGGAGTCCGCAAAGTTCCCTAAGGTGGATGAGCAAGCAAGCCCTCGAACACCAGCTTCGCAAAACCAAGGAACGAATTCGGATGGCGCAGGTCTTCGATGCGAAGATGCGCGAGATCGACCTGGCCCATCGGGCGCAGCAGCAGCCTAAGCCTCCCCATCAACGAACTGGCTGGCCCCACGCTGAAGTGAAGCCTCGAGAACGTGAGCGCCGATCCGAGAAGGCGAACATGAACATTCTTCTCGTTGATGATGAGCCCCATATTCTCTCGGCTTACCGGCGTTCGCTCCGGCGCTTCCGGCATTGGGACTGCCGCTATGAAAGTGGTGGCGAAGCCGCCCTCGGTGCCATCGCCGAGGGGCAGGTCGACGTCATCGTGACCGACATGCGCATGCCGGGGGTCGGTGGGCTCGACGTGTTGCGGTCGGTCCAGTTGAACCACCCAGAGATCGTGCGCCTGGTGCTGTCGGGCTACGCCGAGGACGAGTTGCTGGTGGGCACCGAGAACCTCGCGCACCGTTACCTGCACAAGCCGTACCCGTGTCCCGACCTCATCGAGCTGCTCGCGGAACTTGAGACGGCGATCGCTGGCCTGGGCGTTCGCGACTTACGATCCATTGTGGGCGGGGGCGACCGCTTGCCTACCCCCCCCGAGTTGTTTCCCAAGCTCCTTGGTGGGCTGGCCCAAGGCGAGTTCGAAAAGGTGGTCGAACTCATCGAGTCGGATGTGGGCCTTGCCACGCTCATCCTTCGCATTGTGAACTCCGGCTTTTACGGCGTTCCTCGAGTTGTCGTGTCGATTCGAGAGGCCACCACGATGCTCGGCATTCGGGTGCTGAACCACGTGGTTTCGTTGTGGGCCATGGGTACGGCGATGGCGGTCGCGCCTGAACGGGTGCGCGACCTGAGTGCGCGAGGCATCGCAGTGGCAGAAGCGATTCGAGCCCAGCACCCCGATGACCACACCGCGATCAGTGCTGCATTGGTGAGTGGTGCGGGTCCGATGGTGATCGAGGCATTCGGCTTGAACGACGACCCCGATAAAGTGGCAGCGGCCTTTCTGTTGCTGTGGGGGGGCCCGCTGTCGATCGTCTGTACGCTCGACGGTGTTCGACGCGAAGAACCCACGGGAAGTGCAGCGGTGTTGCGAGAGGCCCGAACGCTCGTCGATCAGAGCAGGTCGCAGTAGTCCAGCGGATCAGCGTACAGCACGAAGTCTCGTTGCTCGGTCACGCCCGTCCCAGAGTCCACGTCTGTCGCCGTCACCTCGACCTCAAACGTCTCCCCGTCGAGCGAGCAGAGGAATTCGAGGTTGGTTTGCGGCGTGGGATCGTGGTCATCGAGAAACGCTCGAACGCCTGCGAACGTGCTCGTGCACTCATCGACCGCTTCCGCATCGACGTAGGTGACCGACTGGTCACCTGCGATGCGGAGGCCATCGCTTTTCCGTGTGACGACCGGCGCAATGGCAAGCCACGTGCCTGTGGTGCTCGCAAGCCCGCTGATGTCGATGTGCCAGCCCCCTTGGGCCCCGTGCACCATGGTGATGGAATCGCCATTGGTCAGGGGCCGGTGCACGTCGAACCCGCTGCCGAGTTCGAACGTCATCGGACCACAGCGATCCTCCACGATCGTGCCCGTGTCCTCCCTCGAGGGGGACGGAGCATCGTCAGCGACCGGAGCATTGGTGCAGGCCATCGACCACAACAGCGCGATCATCATTCGTCAGGACCCTCGATGTCTTCGCCGAGTTCCAGCGTACGCACGTAGACGTCCTGCGTGCCATCCCGATCATCGGTCCACGCGAAGATCGCGGTGCGACCAAGCACGACCAGGTTCAGGTCCTCGCGGATGGCTTCACCATTAGGGCCCGCGTCGGCGCGGAAGTCGCGCTCCTGAAACGCCCCGTCGGCGCCCATGAAGTTGTAGTAGATGTTGTTGAAGATTTGGCTGCGGCCGTTCTGGATCGCGAGCCGGTCGTCCAACCAGGCCACCACAGGGCCATCGGCGCCCACGGCAAGCTGCGGCCGGAGTGCCACGGCGGCGCCGGGGCCCTCGCCGCGGTCGACCCGCACGTCTTCGTCTCCCATGGGGGTGCCGTTCTCAAGCGTGCGGAAGTGCAAGTCCGCGCCCCCCGAGCGCTCGTCGATCCAGACGGTATGGACCGCTGCGCCATCACTGATGCAGCGGGGAGCCTGGCTGGTGTTGAACCCGGGATTGTCGGACTCGAGGGTGCCCGGCGTCGCCGCCCACTGACGTCCGTCGATCGAGGCGTTGAACAAGATGTCGTCGCCCTCGCCGTTCCGGGCGTCTGACCACACCGTGACCCCACCGCGGTCCGTGGCACACACCTGGGGGCCTAGCGAGAGGTGCTGACCAGGGTCGTCTCCCCGATCGAGGCGGGTTTCGATGGGGGCCTGGAAGGTGGCGCCTCCGGTGGAGCTTCCTTGCAGGTAGATGTCGGATCCCCCGTTGCGAGTATCTTCCCACGCCACCCAAAGGGCGTTCGGGCCAATGGCCAAGGCGGGCTGGCCCGAGAAGGCTTCGCCGAGCTGGTCTGAACCGAGGCGTGACGGAGTGGCGTACGACATGCCAAGGTCCGCACTGCGGCTGAACAAGATGTCGTACGCGCCGTAGCGGTCGTCGGCCCAGGCCACGCCTACAAGGTCCCCGTTGATGGCAATCACGGGGTCCTGCGCGTTCGAAAACGCCTGCGGGTCGTTGTCGACGAGTACGTCTTCTTCGGCAAACGTTCCGTCGCCGACCAGTGCATTGGCGTAGACATTGGTGTGGCCGATGTCGCTGTTGCGATCGTCCAGCCATACGGCCACGACCCCGTCGTCCGAACACGCCACGGCGGGCTCCGAAACGACGCCATTGCCGTGGCTCACCCGCGTCGGAACCTCAAACCACGTGTCTCCGAGGTTGTCGGAGCGCGTCATCCATAGGTCGGCAAGGTTGGGCCCACGTCGATCATCGACCCAAAACACAAAGACCGTACCGGACTCTGTGGCACACATTCGCGTGGAATGGCTGTCGACCCCCAGCGTGTCGTCGGCGCCATCCAGTCGAATGTCGTCGTCGAGAACCTGATTGGAATCCGGTGAGCACCCTAGCAGCAGGGTTGTGAGCAACATGCGACCTCCCTCGCCCCGAGCATGCCCGATGACCCGCGCGAGTGTCGCGTCGACGGATCGTTCATGGGCCAGGCATACTGCGGCGGGAGGTTGCAGATGGTGTGGTGGGGTGTGGTTGCGTTGGTTGCAGGACAAGCCCAAGCCGCGGATCTCGAAACCTGGATCATCGCGTGGGCGACCGAACTCGATGGGGATCGGGGGTCCGATGGCCGTGACGAAGTGCTCGATCTCGCCATTGACCAAACGCAGCACGTGACGGTGACGGGCTTTGTGGATGGGGACCCCGGCGAGGGGCGTACAGGCTTGTTGGCGACGTTCGAGCGAAATGATGGCTCGGTGCTCTGGAATATCCGTGAGGAGGCGGGCGTGTTGCCCAACGCCACCGACGACGTGCTCACCGCGGTGGACTTTGCACCAGGGAGCAACGATTTGGCGTGGTGCGGTCAACTTGCCGGCATCGACAGCCCCAAACCCACCGATCCGCGGACGGCCTACCATGTTGACGCCCGTGAGCCCGACAAGTTCGGCATTCACTACGAGTCGATGCCGCTGTGGAATGAAGCGTTTGAGGTGGTTCCCGGTTCGATGGGTGACCAGGCGTGTCGCGGGCTTGATCGCGCTGGATTGACCTTGTTCACCACCGGCGATGCCGCCACGCCGGAGGGCGGTCGTCAATGGATCACGCGCATCTACAACGCGACCACGGGTGACGTCCAAGACGGGGGGACGTTTGCGTTGCCAGACCCCGCTGCGGTCGAGCGCGGCGAGGCGATCGCGGGGGATGCGGCTACCGGGAACTTCGTCGTGGTGGGTTCTTCGGCCTTGCCGAACGCGAATTCCAGCGCCGTTATCCGCTTCATGGAGGCCGGTGGCACGCAACGCTGGTCGGATCGCATCGCGAGTCCCGGTGACGGACCGGCCCGTTTTCACGACGTGGTCTACGACGTCACGCGAGGGTTGGTGGCCGCCGTAGGGACGGTGCAGCGAGGGAACGAGGCTGCGTCCGACATCCAAGGGATCGTGCGGGTTTATGCCGCGGCCGGAGCCAACGGTGAGCCCGCGGTGCAGCTCGAACTCGAACTCGGCAGTGCGGCCGGCGATGACTACGCGACCTCGGTGGCTTTCGATCAGAGTGGTCGGTTGGTGGTGGGGGGCAGCGTCGCGGATGCCACCACGGGCATCGAACGGTGGCAAGTCCTACGGCTGTCCGAGACCACGGGGGCGGTCGAAGGCGATTGGGAAGGCCCCGTGACGTCTGGGCATTCGCGGATTCAGGCGTTGGCGCAACGCGATGAAGTCCTCGTGGTCGGGGGCTTTGTGGACCGCGGAAACACCGTCGATGCGGCGGTGACGATGCTCGGTCCTGACCGTGATGGCGACGCCACGGCCGACATCGCGGATCAGTGTCCTGACGATCCCAACAAGATTCTGCAGGGCGTGTGTGACTGTGGCACGCCCGATGAAGATCGAGATGGGGACGACTTCGAGGACTGTATCGATCGCTGTCCTGACGACCCCAACAAGACCACCCGGATGGGGGAGTGCGGATGTGGGGTTCCCGACGATGACACTGACAACGACGGCATCCTCGACTGTCTAGAGACGTGTCCGAACGACCCCAACAAGGTGGAGCCGGGGGCGTGTGGCTGTGACGTGCAGGACATCGACCGGGATCGCGACGGCGTCGCGGACTGCAACGACGCGTGTGAAGCCACACCAGATGGTGCCGAAGTGGGAACGGACGGGTGTGAAGCTCGTGGTGCCGGATGTGGATGCCAAAGCGTTACACCGATTTCGGCACTGTTGGCGCCACTGTGCCTCATCTTGATCAGCGTTACGCGACGGCGTCATGGACAGACAAACCGAAACATTTGATTGACGCTTCGGTCTTCGGGCGGGCATCGTCCTCGCGTTGGAGATCGTTTCTGGGGCACGACGTCAAAGGAGGAAGCATGCGAGGAACACTGTTCGCTGCACTGGTCCTGATGGGTTGCAATGAGCCTTCGATCGGTGGTGATGGGGATCGCGAGTACGACATTCGCGAACTCGAGCGTACGCGTGATCAGGTGACGGATAGCTTCGAGCAGCCGCCGCCCACGTCGGCCGACGTGCTGTTTGTCATCAGCAACTGGTGGTCGGATGGCCAGCTTCGTCAGGAGCTGATCGACAGCTTCGACGACCTGCTCAACGTCTTCTTGGGAAGCGGCATCGACTACCACATCGGTGTCATCTCGACCGACACCGACCACTTCCACGAGAACGGCAAGCTCCACGAAGCCGATGGGGTTCGTTGGATCGACCCCGAGACGCCGAACCCGCTTGAGACCTTCGCGACGATGGCGTCGATGGATGCGCAGGGTTGTGTGGGCCCCCGTCGTCCCCGCGATGCCACCTGGCTGGCCCTCGAAGTTGAAGAAGACTCCTGGAACGCAGGCTTCCGTCGTGACGACGCGTCGCTGCACACCGTGTTTGTGAGCGATGCGGGCGACGAATCGTACCGGTTGTCGGTCGACGAGTTCATTCGCTGGTACGACGGTTACACCGCGACGCCCGAGGTCGACACCCTTTCGACGATCATCGACCCCCTTCGCGACAACGAAAATCCCTATGTCACCACCATGGTCGGTGGCGCTACGCACCACATCGATGACCGTCCCTGGCGCAACGTGCTCCTCGAGATCGGCCTGCGTGCGCAGGTCCTGAACCAGGAGTTCATGCTGTCGGCGGTACCCGTGCTCGACACCATCGTCGTCGAAATCTCGCACCACGAACAGACGCAGCGTCTGTCGCTGGGTGATGATTTCACCTACAGCGAGAGCCGCAACTCGGTGCAGCTCGTCGACTACCAGCCGCCCACCGGCGCGTCGATCGACATCAGCTACGATCGCCGCTGAGCGGTTCTGAGCGCTACTCGGTGAGCAAGGCCTCGATCGCCTCGTCGAATTCGGCGATCGTGCCATTGCCACCAGCGAAGAAGCGGATGTACCCGAACTGGTCCACCACGTAGGTCATGGGCGTCGGGATGGTCCCTCCGCGAGACCACGCTTTCTTCGCTTCGCCAGAGACATCGCTCACCACCGGGTGGGTGATGGTGAACTGGCTCGTCCAGGCCTCGATGTCGTCGGTGGTGGGGGTGTCACCAAAGACGTCTTCGTGAATCAAGGTGATGACCTCGACCGGATCGTCGGCACGTTCGACCGAGTACTCCTGGAACTCTGGCGCAGCCTGACGACACGTGCCACACCACATCGTGACGAACTCAAGCAGCACGATCTGCCCTTCGTAGTCCGCCAGGCGAATCATCGTGCCGTCGGCGGCAGGGAGTTCGAAGCCCGGCGTGCACATGTTGGCATCGACCCCTCGGATCGCCTCGGAGTCCTTGCTGCAGGGCACCGGATCGGGTTCGGGCTTGGGATCGGGGTCCGGGTCCGGGTCGGGGTTGATGTTCGTGGATGGGTCAGGATTGGGGATAGGCGTCGTGTTCTCGGTTTCCCGAATGTCGGGCTCAGTGCAGCCAAACGCGAGACCGAGAAGGGCGAGCGCCATCGAGGATGGGTTCCGCATCGCTTCCTCCAGCCCCTCCACTATGGCGCCGGGTTCGGCGAACCGCTACGGCGAACCCAGCTCGTGGCCTTTCGAGCCAGTCCCGAGCTGATCGAGCAACGCTTGCCAAGTCTGTCTTTCGTGCTCCAGCGTGAATCGAGGGGCCAGCGCGCGGACGGACCTTTCGAGTTCAGCGAGGGTCGAACGGTCGGATTCTAGTCGTAAGAGCCAGGTACGTAAGGCCTCTTCGTCGCCTACGGGAAAGGTCGCGGGCCACTGCCTGCCCAACAGTCCCAGATTCCCGTCAATCTCGCTCGCGACGATGGGGGTCCCGGCGGCAATCGCTTCTGACACGACGTTTGCACCGCCCTCAGCCCGTGAACTCACCACCAGCACTCGGGCGCGGGCCAGGTGATCCTGAACGGTTGGCGCGTCCACTCCGCCCAGCCAGCGAAATCGTGGGTTCTCGGAAGCCTCGGTGCGGGCCCTTCGCTCCCACGTCTCATCGAGCGCATCACCGAGCAACGTCACCCGGATCTGTGACGTTTCGGGGAGCCGGCGAACGGCCATGGCAGCTCGCAACGGATCTTTGACGTCTCGGAGGTGCGCGATCACCAACACGTCGAAGACGTCCGACGAGGCCGGCTTGCGGCCGACAGTGGGCGCGGATTGATGGATGACATGGAGCTTCGGACGAAATTCCTCGGGGAGGGCCTGGGCGAGTCGATCGTGAAGTCCCACCAAAGCATCGGCCATCGCCATGGAGGCCCGTGTCGGTTCGGGGTCGCGTTCGAGGTAGTCGTAGACGTCCGTGCCGGTCAGCGCGACGATCAGAAGTCGTTTTGGATGTTGGCTTCGGAATGCAGCGATCGACGCACGGCTTCGCCAGGCGTGGAGGGCGACCATCGCATCGCATGGCGTGCCGTCCCATTCCGTGTCGATGCCGACGTCGTGGCCGAGCGCCCCGAGCAGTTCGGCCCATCGGTGGGCGGTGGTGCGGTTGCCCGCTTTCGAGTCCGGCAAGGCCGGGGTAATGACCTGAATCGTCCGGGACCCGCCCCGTGGGAGGCTTGCCTTTGCCATTGCCCTCAACTCCCCGCATGCCTGCCGAGGAGCTTATCGCCTGGATGCGGAGCGCTCGGGACCGCACGCTGCAGATCTGCGCGATCGTGCGGGGCGAAGAACTCTTGGGACCGATGCTCCCCATCGTGAATCCGTTTCTGTGGGAAGTGGGCCACGTGGGGTGGTTCTACGAGCGATTCGCGTTGCGTCTGCTCGATGGTCGGCCCTGGATCCTTGGCAACTCGGAACAGCTCTACAACTCAAGCGCGATTCCTCACGATGTGCGCTGGGGACTCCCTCTGCCCGATCTGGATGCGACCCTGGGCTACCTGGAGCGCGTCCAGCAGGCGATGGAAGAGCGGCTCACGTCCGACCTGGCGAGTGAGGCCGACACCTACCACACGCTGCTCACCTTGTTTCACGAGGACATGCACGGCGAGTCGTTTGCGTGGAATCGGCAGACCCACGGTTGGGCGATGCCGCAACCGGAACTCGAGCAGGTTGGCGGAGGACCTTGCCCCGGTGACGTCGAGGTGCCTGGTTGCATCCACGCGCTAGGATCGGTGAACGACGGCACCCAGTTTGTCTTCGACAACCAGAAGTGGGCGCACGATGTCGTGGTCAAGCCCTTCCAGATTGCGCGAGCCCCGGTGACCAACGAGGCGTTCGCGGCGTTTGTCGATGACGGCGGCTACCGAGAGCGGCGATGGTGGTCCGAAGCAGGGTGGCGCTGGCGCGCTCAAGCCGAGGCGAACCACCCTGTGTACTGGACCCAGGACCCGTCCGGGTGGTTCGTGCGCCTTTACGACCGGGTGCTTCCATTGCCCGCTCATCAGCCGGTGGTTCACGTTGCTTGGTACGAGGCCGAGGCCTATTGCCGGTGGGCGGGCCGTCGGTTGCCCACCGAAGCCGAGTGGGAAGTGGCCGCTTCGCGGGTTCCGACGTCCAACGGTGAACTCGCTCCCGGGAAGCGTCGGTTCCCTTGGGGAGGCACGCCCCCCGTTGCAGAGCAGGCGAACCTCGATGCGCGGCACTTGGGTTGTGTCGAGGTAGGCGCGTTTGCGGGGGCCGACAGCCCGCTTGGATGCCGCCAAATGATCGGAAACGTGTGGGAGTGGACCCAGACGCCCTTTGCGCCGTTCCCGGGGTTCAGCCCAGATTCATACGCCGACTACAGCGTGCCGTGGTTCGAGGATGGGCGAAAGGTCCTGCGGGGCGGCTGCTGGACCACCCGTAGTCGCATGATCGACAACGAATATCGCAACTACTTTACGCCCGACCGGCGCGACATCTTCGCGGGATTTCGAACCTGTGCCGTGGAGGAGGCCTCGGTTTGACATGCACCAAGAGGCATGGATGGCGTAGGCTCGCGTGGGGGAGACAGACGTGGTGATGATTTTCGCTTGGGTTGCGTGCACCGCCAGCGTGCCAGACGATGCGCCGCCGCCGCTTCGGTTCTCAGCCATTCCAGACCACGACACCACGCTGCTCAAGCAGCGGTTCGACCCTTTTGCGCGCCACCTCGAAGCGCAGCTGGGCGTTCCCGTCGAGTACGTTCCGGCCACCGACTACCTCGCCGCGGTCGAGATGTTCAAGAACGGTGACGTCCAGCTCGCGTGGTTTGGGGGACTCACCGGGGTGCAGGCGCGTCGGGCGGTTCCGAAGGCCCGCGCCATTGCGCAAGGCGTTGAAGATCAGGCCTTCCGGTCGCACTTCATTGTCCATCGCTCGGTCGACATCGAGGCGAACGAGGACTTCCCCGCCGGACTCAAGGGCCGGACCTTCACCTTCGGAGCCCCTGCGTCGACCTCGGGTCGCCTCATGCCTGAGCACTTCATCCGGGAGCATACGGGCTTGGCCCCCGACGCGTTCTTTGCGTCGCCGGTCGGATTTTCCGGAGCCCACGACAAAACGGCGCGACTCGTGGCGAGCGGGCAAGTCAACGCTGGCGTGCTCAACTACCAGACCTGGGATGCATTAGCGGCAAAAGGCGAGGTGGAAGGCGCTAAGATCGTTTGGACGACCCCAACCTACGCCGACTACAACTTCACCGCCCACCCCGACCTTGAACGCTACGGCGACGGCTTTACGGCGCGCCTGCAGAAGGTGCTGACGGACCTGCGCGAACCTGCACTGCTCGGGGCGTTGAGCCGTTCCCAGCTCATTTCTGCCTCCAACGAGGACTTCGCGGCCATTGAGCGCGTGGCCATGTCGCTCGACATGGTGAGATAGTGTTCGCCCTCGAGGACGTTGGCGTGCGCTATGCGAACACGGTGGCGCTAACCGGGATTTCGCTTCGACTGGCGCCCCGCGAAGTGGTGGGACTCATCGGTCCTAGCGGGGCGGGTAAGACCACGTTGCTTGGGCTGCTCAATGGCACGGTGCAAGCGAGCGAAGGCCAGGTGACGGTCGATGGGGCGGTCGTGGCGAGCCTGCGACCGCATGCGCTGCGGAACCTGCGGGCCAGCATCGGGGTCATTCCGCAGCAATTCGACTTGGTGCCCGCTCTCAACGCAGCGCAGAACGTCCTGCTCGGCCAACTCGGGCGTCAGGGGTGGTGGGGAGGGGTGCGGGCCCTCGTGGCCCCTCGACGCGCAGACCTTGAGGCGGTTCATGCCCTGTTGGGACGCCTGGGCATTGGCGACAAGCTGTTTCATCCAACCGATTCGTTGTCGGGTGGAGAGCAACAGCGGGTGGCCATCGCTCGAGCGCTGTTCCAGGAACCACGCGCCTTGCTGGCCGATGAACCCGTGGCGAGCGTCGATCCGGTGAGGGCGCGCGAGGTCCTCGACCTGTTGCGTGTCGTAGCCGAGCAAGCAGGCGCGACCTTGGTGATCAGCCTGCACGATCTCGCGTTGGCGCGCACCTTGCCCCGACTGATCGGCCTGCGCAACGGCACGGTGGCGTTCGACGGTGCACCCGACCAGTTGGATGACCCAGCGGCCGAGGCGCTGTACCGGCCGTCCGCGTGACGCGATTGCGCTGGTGGGGCCTTGCGTTGGGAGCCGTGGTCGCCGCGGGATTTCTCGGTCTCGACCCTCGCGAACTGTGGCCGAACACGCCAGGTCTCCTGGCCGAGATGGTCTACGCGGCCGTCACGCCGGCTCTCGTCGATGAAGCAACGGGAACCGTGCCCTTGCTGCCGGTGGTGGGCGAAGCCGCGCTCATGACGGTGGCCATCGCCGCCGCGGCCTTTGGCATCGCGCTGCTGGTGGCCGTACCCTTGGGTGCGCTGGCTTCCACGCGATTCAGCGGCGGAGGCGCCACCTGGGTGGTGGTGCGAGGCCTCATCGCGGCGATGCGGTCGGTGCACGAACTGCTCTGGGCCATCCTGTTGCTAGCCGCATTGGGGCTGTCGACGGGGAGCGCGGTGTTGGCGCTGGCCATTCCCTCGGCGGGCACGCTCGCCCGGGTGTTCGGGGACTTGCTCGATGAGACTCCCGAAAACGGTTCTCGGGCCTTGCGTTCCACGGGCGCATCCGAACTTCAGGCCCTGGTGTTTGGTGTGGTGCCTCGGGCCATGCCCAACCTCATCGCCTACGCGTTGTACCGCTTTGAATGCGCGGTCCGATCCTCGGCGGTGCTAGGGTTCTTCGGCTTTCCGACCCTCGGGTACGGCATCGCGAGTTCGGTCGACGCGGTCCACTTCCATGAAACCTGGACCTACCTCTATGCCCTGTTCGCCCTTGTCGTCGGGCTGGAGCGCTGGAGTGCAGGGGTTCGCCGACGGTGGGTGCGCACATGACGCTCGACGAACTGCGCCGCAATCGGCCCAGGGATCCCTTCCTTCAGGTCTCCGCGATGGCCTTTGTGGCGCTCATCGTGGGATCGTGGCTGTTCGTGGACTTCGATTGGCCCGAGCCCGGCCGAGCGTGGCGAAACCTCCTGCGGTTCGCCGAGGAGAGCCGCCCGACCCTGACGTTTGCCTGGTGGGCGCAGACCGTCCGCTTCGATGTGGTCGCGAACACCGTGGCTCTCGCGGTGGTGGGCACGGCCCTGGCGACGGTGGGAGGCGCGCTTTCGGTCCCCGGCGCTTCGCGCAAACTCACCGAGCCCACGCCTTGGTTGCCCGACGACCGGCCTTGGGCGCGCGCCTTTGGCGGCCTGTTGCGGGGGGCGGTCCGGCTGGGGCTCGTCTTCTTACGGGCGATTCCCGAGTACGTGTGGGCCTTCTTGCTCGTTGCGCTCTGGGGGTTGTCGCCTTGGCCTGCGGTGCTCGCGCTGGGGCTGCACAACGGGGGCATTCTCGGCAAGTTGTTCACCGAGACCGTCGATGACCTCGAACCCGCCGCACCACGAGCCCTTGCCGCATTGGGGGCCGGGCGTTTCGCCATCGCCACCGCAGGGGTGCTGCCGCAGGTTCAACGGCGCTGGTTGCTCTACGTCTTTGTTCGCTGGGAGAGCTGCATTCGTGAAGCCACGGTGGTCGGCCTCGTAGGCGTCGTGTCCATCGGCTGGGCGATCCGCGAAGCGCGGGCTCGGACCCACTACGACGAGATGGTTGCCTTGATGCTCGTCAGCGCCTTGCTCATCGTGGGAGCCGATGCGCTTTCGCTCTGGTTGCGGTCGCGCGGCCGAAGTCGGTGGCAGAGATGATCCGGTTGCAGGCTCGAAAGGACGAAGGCTGATCACCGCTGGCCTTCGGCGCTACGCGCCTGCAGGCTCACGCGGTCAGCTTTCGTCGCTCACGCTCCTGCAAGCTGATCACCGGATCTCCATGGTGAATCCATCCCAGACGACGCCACCGCGAGCGTCCACCACGACGACCCAGCCCTCCACCACACCGGGCTCGGACGGTGCCGTGAACTGCGTCGTGGCTCTTCCGTCAGCCAGTTCGACGCGCGACTGCGACAACCCACCGGCCGTGGTGTAGAACGAGGCCGTCAAGGTCTCGATTCGGTCGAACAAGGCCGATTCTTCGGCCACGTAGACGACGTAGGGCTCGGCATCTTCGGGAGCCGTTCGCACCCCGAGGGTCACCGTTTCCCCGACACCGAGGCGTTCCGGCACCAACAGGGCCTCGATGGTGGGGTGTTCGTTTTCGACGTAGCGGTCCTCAAACGCATCGAAGATGACCCTGGTCGCTCCTGACAAATCGCATCGAATGCGTTGAAAGCCAAAGGCGCGCGCGGCTTCCGTGGCGGCTTGGTAGGGCAGGAAGTACCCACCTGTCGGGTCGGGGTCGGCGGGGCGGCGGGGCGGTTCGTCGCCTTCGACGGGGGGAGGGTTGGGGCCGAAGCGTGCGCACGCGTCGCCCGGAATCACGGTCGCGGCGGTCACCGAAACCAACGCGTCGCCTTGGGCGCAGGCTGCCGTGACTGCGGTGCGCTCATCGACCGTGCGCGGCTCTTCACAGTAGGACCACTGCACCGAGGAAGGCATGGGTTCCTCGGGCGACACGGCGAGCGCCTCGAGCGTGATGGGCGCATTGGGGCGGGCCTCGGCGGGAAGGCCTCGCACGGCGAGGATTCGAGGTTCATCGACTCGTCCCGCCCGATCCTCGAAGGTCGGCAGGCATCCGATGAGCCAGATCATCAAAACACCACCTCCACGCCCAGCACCGGCACGATGGGCAAACCGCGGATCGTGCCGCGCTCCCGGTAATCCGCGCTGTAGAAGATCTCTTCGACGTTCGCTCGATTCGTCACATTGACCACGTCGAGCCAAAGCCGGGTTCGCCCGATTCGCGTTGGGGGCGCCCACGCGATTCGGGTCGACAACGACAAGAACATGGGCAGGCGCTCGCTGTTTTGCGGCCCAAAGATCGGGTCGAACGATTGCTGTCGGGCATCAAAGATCGCACCCTCCACGGGTGTACGCGGAAAGCCTGACGTGACTTCGAGGCGAGCGCCCAGTTCGAAGGGCTCGGGTTGCCAGCTCGCGGCCAGTTGCAGGTTGAACGGTTGGTCGAGGTCGAACCTGCGCCACGGGAGGTCCGCACCGTTGCGTCGCTCCGAGCGTTGCCAAGTCGCAGAGAGGCTCGCGACGGCTCGCGGCACATTCACCCGCATCGTAAGCTGAGCACCGATCGCCCGGCCCTCTCCCGCGTTGACCAACGCGCTGGCAAGCGCCGGCGTGGGGCTGGGGGAGCGGACGGCAAGATCGCGTTGGCGAACGCGAAACGCCAGAAGTTCGGCGGTCCAGCGGGCGAGCGGACGCGTGAGAACGCCGGCCACCGCATGCCACGCCTCACCATGGTCGAGTTGCGGATTGCCGAAGATGGGCGAAAGGTCGCCGGCATCGGGAGGCTGGTGCAAACGTCCGCCAGCGGCGATGAGCGAGACCCGCGGAGAGAGGCGCAGACGAGCTTGGAGTCGGGGATCTGTGAAGACCCGAAGCCGCGTGAAGCCGACGGGCGGCTCGGTGGGGCGAACCGGCAGAATTCGGCTGCCGTCGGTCACCGAAGGCTCGAGCCGGAGCCCTGGCTCGAGGCGGATCGCCCCGAAGTCGAAGCGTGCGGAGACAAACCCGCCCACCCCGGCCTGCCGTGCCGACCACACGTCCAGGTTCACGCGATTGCCCGGCGGCTGACCGAACACCTGGACGTCCCCCTCGCGCGCGGGGAGGCTCAATGCGCCGTCGCGCAACACCTCGGTGGACTGGAGTTCGGCGTCGAGGCCCCCCCGAAGGCGCAAGGGCCCGTGCGTTCGCTCATGGACGAGCAGGGCTCCGAGGCTCGTGGCGGTGCGCTGCTCTTCGGCGGTCACGTCCCGGAAGTCGAGGAAGACGGTGTCGCGGTCGAGGCCCCCCCAAAGGAGCAACGACGTGCGTTGAAGGGTGACCGGGTGCCGAACGAGCCGAATCCCCACCCGATGAAACGCCACGTCGGTGCGCTCAGTGAAACCCGCATCGGGGGTCAGCGCTGGAATGCCGCGTTCGGTCCGGTCGCCGCTGCCGAAGGCCAGCACGGTGAGGGTTCCGCCCTGGGAAGGGCCGTGGAGCCGCGCTTGGTAGTCCCAGGTGTCGGGAATGGGGATGAGTTGTTGGAGGTCGGCGGGCAGAAATCCGTCCGCGAGGCGCCCGAGGACCCCAACGCGGCCTCCTCCCGCCAGGGTGACGGAACCCAGTTTGACGTGAGCGCTGCCGCCCACATCGATGGGATCGGCGTGCAGGCGGAACCCCGCGTTCGTATCGGGCGGGCCTTGGGTATTGACGGCAACCACGCCGCCCAGGCCGCGACCGTAGCGGGCACTTGGCGCCCCAGGCACTAGGCGAATGGTCTTCACCGCGTGACTTGGCAGAATCGACCGCAATCCCCCGCGATGAAACAGCCGAGGCACGGGAATGTCGTCGATGTACAGGCGGGTGGCCGTCGGTGAACCGCCCCAGATGGTAAGCCCGTCCTGCCCAATGGGGTTTCGGGCCACTCCGGCAACCGTCTGCACGGCCTTCACGGCGTCGCCTTGAACGCCCGGAACGCGCTCCGCTTCTTCGGCTTGGATCGTCCGTTCGGTCGCATCCTCGCGGGATTCGATCTCGGACTGCCCGATCACCACGATCTCGTAATCGTCCTCGGCGACCGGCTGGGCCACGGCCGTCAGCCACGTCGAGGACCAAAGCCCAATCACGGAACCTCGAACTCGGCGAGCCAAAGTCCCGGTACTTCCCCTTCGGCGAAGTGAACGCGGGAGTCGAAGGGGTACTGGGTGGTGCCGGCTCTCGCGACGACCTCGCTGTCGAGCTGTGCGACGGCCACCATGTTCACCGCAGGATGATCGCAGGGCGAAAAGAGGTGTGCGAAAATCTGGTATCGCCCCGATGGCGGGGGATTAAGCCAGATGATGTTCTCGCGGTTGCGCAGATCAAGCCTGCACTGCTGATTCGAGTCGAAATCCAGGTAGCCGCCTTGCATCCATCCATCGGGGTCCGCGATGGGTCCGTTGGGCGCGGGCAGGCTGTTGAGGTCTTTGGCGCCGATCACCACTCCGTCGGGGTCGACCACGTGGAGGTCCACATCGGCGGGGGCATCCCAGGCGAGCGACACGAGAAGGACGGCCGGGGGCAGATCGTCGCGCAGTAGCAGTTCGGTCTCGAAGACCGGACCGAGGCGTCCGTCTGCGTCAGCCGCGGCCAACCGCAGGGGGATCCGGTCCTTTGGCACTGCATGGGAAATCGAGAGTTCGGCCGAAAACTGCAGCTCATCGGCGACCACGAAATCGAACCCTTGGGCGGGCAGGACCCAGTGATCATCGTCGCCTTCGGCCTGAAGGTGCAGCGCTACGCCGCCGGGCGCCAGCCGACCATTCAACGCCACGCCGGTCTCGCCTCGGAGCACTTCGGGTTGGGGTCGAAGGACCTGTGAAACGGTCGGTCCGCCTCGGTCGGGGCCGATCGGTCCGTTCTGGAGTTGGGCTCCCGCCACTTGGATGGACAGGTCCAGGCCCGGTCCAAACTGGGACACCGAAGACGTACAGCCCCACAGGGCGAGCATCCAGGCCATCAGAAGCGAACCTCCAATCGGACGCGGACCGCGTCGTTGGCAAGCTGAGCCGGTCGTCCCTGGGCATCCCGGCCAAGCGAATTCTGCTGGAGTTCGAGTTCTCCAAGCAGCCGCAAGCGTGTGACTTCAGAAAGAGCGTGCTGCAGTGAAATTCCAGCTGTCACGGTGCGAAACCGGCGTCTGGTGACCACCACGTCCCCACCAAACTGCTCGAGGGCATCGAGGTTGGGGTCGTACTGTTCGAACCGCACGCCGGCGGTGACATGTCGCCCGATGTCTTGGGTGGCTCCGACGAGCCATCCCACACTGCGTTGGTCCCGGCCGAGCAGGACGGGGTCGGCCGGCGCCACGATGCGGTCGATGTTGACGCCAATGGCCATCTCGCCGAACACGAACAACTCGCCAAGTACGGGCAATTCGGCCCAAACCTGGACGTCTCCCCCCACCGCGAAGCGGTCGAAGTTCTCGGAGGGGCGGCCCGCAGAGCCGGGAATGGGAATCAGCTCGGCCAAGATGACCCGGCCGTCTTCGTTGAGATCTCGCCATTCGAAGGAGTCTTTCGTAGGCGCGGTCCCTGCGCTGAACCCGGTTCCG
>JBCCQY010000151.1:0-22858 GCA_039208735.1 Myxococcota bacterium
CGGCTGAAGGGACGCTCAGCCACCTTCACACCACGGGCGTGAACGGTCGCGCAGCGCTCACCGAACACCGGCACGCCCACCGTGCCGAGACCCTTGAAGGAGCCTTCGGTGCGGGGCGAGAGCAAGTGCGTAGCCTTGGGCATCTTCTCGAGAGCCATGTACAACGCGCGACGCTCTTCCCGGTTGCCCGCGGGGACAGGGAGGAACGGAATGGCGGGAAGGGCCGACGGAAGGGCGGCACCTTGGTTCGTGAAGAGGTGGCCGAAGTCGATGCCAAAGATGTAGGCACCGCAGGTTTCGGCCTTGGTCTTGCCCATGACCGTGTAGTCCGCTTCAGCAAACGGGATGGGAGCGGTCGGAATCTTCGCCGACTTGAACGAGCACGCGCCCGCGAAAGCAGCAAAGACAATGGCGAGACCGACGTTCTTGAAGTTCATTTCAGAGTCTCCTCTGGAAGCGGAGCCAGTGGAGCGGCTCCGGCCATGGGAGACTAGCGCAGCGCCATTCGCCGTCAACGTTCGTCACGGACAGGCATCGACCGTCGATCCGCAACAGTCTCACAGGGAATGGCGTTTTTCGCCGCACCTCACGTTCCAGGGGCTTGCCGTTTCGGGCTCGCCGGCGTCACCGCGACGTCACCGCTTCAACGAGAGCGTCCGACATCCTCCCGGTCCGCTGGAAGTGCCGCATATGCAAAATCGGCTCACTACCCAGGTCCGCAACGGTTCGACCCGCGATCGTCTCGGTGTACTTTTGCGGCTCGTAGCCTCGAACGACCGAGGGATCGTCCGCCTTTTCGAGCACATGGAACAGCGCATCCAAATCGTTCATTTTCATGAAAGGACAGGTTGCGCACCCCCCGGCCACCGAACATCCCTCGCCCGCCGCCACACCAGGCACGACCCCGAACACATCGTCGGTTTGGGCTACGGCCTCGTTGGCGACGGGGAAGATGATCTCGACGTCGACGTCTTCTCGACCATGCGCCACCAGTCGCTTCTGCACGTTGCCCACGATGCTGGTGATCATGCCCGCCTCGGTGCCCAACACCACGGGCAAATGCTGCGCGGACGGCCGTTTGACGGCTTCATCCACCTGCTCGGTGATGAAGCCAAGAATGTTGGACGTCGAGCCCACAACCCCACGTCCGCTCGCCTGTGCCTGTGCCGCAAGGGCAAACATCTCACCCGGCACTTCGAGGTGAGCGGTTAGCAGTGCATCGCCGTGTTCCGCTTCCACTCGTCGCACGACATCCGTACCAAACATGTGGTGAACAATACACGTGCCTTTGTCGAAAACATAAAATCGCTCGACCAGCGCGGCCAGGGTGTCTGGCGTGTGATCGGGGTGAAGCTGGCGCACGACCTCCAGGGGCATCTGCTGGAATTGCGTGAACATGGCATGCAGATTGCCACCCATGTAGGTATCAGGACCGTAAAACACCGAAATATCTTCGATTTGCGCGGCGGCCTGCAACACGGTTTGCACCACGTTGCTAGAGGTGCAAGTAATCGTCGGCACGCGATGATGGGCCTGCGCCTTCGTTCGAAGACTGGTGTTGATGTAGATGACATGCAACGCCCGTTCGGTGCCCTTGGCTTCATCCAGCCAGGCCTCGTACGCCGGGGCCTGCGCCGACTCGGCCAACGAGCACCCGATGGCATCTTCGGCGAGCCGCACCACGTTGACGTGCTCAAACCCCTGCGCATCCAACACCGCGCGCACGTTTTCACTCATGAAGTCGACCCCGAGGACCGCGATGAGTTCAACGCCCGCTTCGGCCATCTTGACGGCATCGTCGGCCATCTTCAATGAGTCCGCAATCGCGACGTGAGGACACGTCAAGGCAGACAACACGCCCTGGAGTTCGGCGTCCATGTAGAAGTGAGCCACGATGCCCGCGTTGCGCTTGGTCAGCAGTTCATCGAGAGCGGTGACCGTCGCCGCATCAGGGTGGAGGAAGGCAGCCTGGGCTTCCGCGAAGCTACCCTGTGGCACGAGCTTGCGAGCACCGATGCGTAGACTGGGGAACGGCGTGTTCATCACGACCTCCGTGACGCGCCGTAACCTCGTTCGTCATTCCTTCGACCAGCGCTCGCCCCACTTGCAGGCCTTCTCATCGCCGAGCTGACAGGCCTGTACGGCAAGTGCGGCCGCGGCCTTGCGGTCCTTCTGCTTGAGCGTTCGGGCATGCTCACGACAAGCCATCGCGTCAAACCGCTGGCAGGCCGTGGTGAGGAAGGTGCGCGCCCGTTCTCGGTCCCGCTTGACCCCGCTCCCCCGCCAAAGGGCAACCCCCGCCTCTCGACAGGCGACCGTTTCTTCGAGCTGACATCCCGCGATGAACAACGCCACCCGGCGCTTCTTCTCGTTGGTTCGCAGGGCCAGCTCGGTACACCCCGCACCGTGTTCTCCCTCACACGCCTGGGTCAACATCGCCTTGGCACGGGCCGGGTTGCGGGGACCGAGCTCCCCTCGTTCGACCGACAGCGCCGCCATTGTGCAGCTTGGAGGGTCTCCGCTGTCGCAGCCTTCGGCGTACCAGGTGGCCGCGCGCTCGGGGTCGATCGTGCCCAGCGTGCCGAGTCGGTACAGGTCCGCGAGTTCCCGACAGGCATCGGCCTGGCCGACCCCACAAGCCTCTTCATAGAAGACCGCCGCTTCCTCGACGCTCGCGGTCACGCCTTCACCATTGCGAAAGGACTCGGCCAGCCACCGGCAGCTTTCGGCATCGGCGGCCAGACATGCCTCTCGGTACAGGGCGATCACCTCGTCCGACACCATGGCCTGGGCTTCGCGCTCCGCAAGATCCTCGGCGGCAATGCGGCAGGCGTCTCCGACCCCCGCGTCGCACGCTTCACGCAGCCCGATCCAAGCCCCGTCGGAGGTCCCCGCCATCGCTAGGCCCCCGATCCACCACCCGAGCATCGCTGCCTCCTGTGTGCGCCACCATACCCTGCCGTCAAGGTTCGGCGGGGAGACGCCGCCATTATCGTGTTTCATCCATCAAGGGGCTTGAGTGGACGGAACATCCCAGCATTTGCTTGAGCCCATTTCCAACCGGCGTGTGACCTTCATTGAAACCCCCACCGCCGCTAGCGGACCGAGGATGGGGCCATGAACGGCCTCACCCTGCTTGAGAACCTTAAGGCGGCTACCGCAGGCGGACCTGCGGGAAGCGATCCGCTTACGGGGCTCGACTCTCGGGCCTCCTTCCTTGCTTCCCTGCGCAGCATGACCGGACCTCGCGCCCTCGCAACGGTCAGCCTCGATCCAGTACGACGCGGGCAACCGCGCCGGACAGGCTCCGTCGTTCGCAAGATGACCGCGCGAACGGGCGCGCTCATGGCCTGTGAACTGGCGGCCGCGGACGCGCTTGGGTGCTGGGACACGGACCTTCTCGTGGCCACCTTCGCGGCCGACAGGCTCGCCGAGGCCGAAGAAAGCCTCGAAGGAATGCGGGCTCGGTTCGCAGAGATGTCGTTCGCCGCGACCCGGGGGCCTCCACACTTCGGAACGCTGACCGCCGCCATCGCGGAGTGGTCGGACCCCACCGACACCGCATTCGCGGCAGCCCTGCTCCGCGCCCGGGCGGGGCTCGCAGCCGCCCAGCTGCGTGGCGGCGACTGTATCATCACCGTCGACACGCTCTTTGGGCCGTTCCTACCCTCGCTCTTCGTCGCGTAGGGCCGCACTACGGCCCCGTGCCTACCTGCCGGTCCAACGCTTCCGCAGGTAAGGCTCGAGCTTGTCGCCCGCCGTGACCTTCATGACCAACACGATGAGCGGCATGACCATCGCCAGGAACCAGGCCGCCACGAGCCGCGAGTTCAACAACGCGGAGCGTTCTTCGGCATCTTCGCTCTGACCTTCGCCATTGATGATGGCTTCGAGGGCGAGCGCGCGCTCGATGGCACCCGGCTCTTCTTCACCTTCTCGGATGCGTTCTGCCTTTTCACGCAGCTCTTCCTCGCGCTTGTCGAGGTTGACCACCTCGGGAGCCTTCTGCGCTTCCTCTTCACAAAGGCTTGCGTTTTCGAGGCACGAACGCTCGGTATCGCGTGTGCGGTCGAGGTCCCGGTTCGCCTTGGGCTCCAGGCGCACCGCGCGCTGATAGCGGGGACCCATTCCGGCCTGACCCGTCCCCCCTGGCCCAATCAACACGACGACCTGTGTGGCATCCAGATCTTTCGCGGCCGTGAGGAGATAGTCCCGCGTCGACTTTGAGGACTTCGAGTTGACTCCGAGCAACTCTTCTTCTTTGACGTAGTCAATGGCCTGCACGAGAAGCTCAGCCTTCTCGCGGTCGACCCGAGGCTGCTCACACTTGAGATCGGGCGGCAAGCTCTTGCGACGCATGCACGTCTCGAACTCGCTGGCCCAGGCCGCCTCGCGAACGGGCTCTTTGTCCTTCATCTCGGCTGTGATCTCGGCCAACGCCTGCGCTTTGTACTCCGCCATGATCTCTTTGTGGAACATGGTTTCGTGCAGGGGACCCGCCACGAGATAACCGACGGTAAACATGACGAATGCACGGGTGAAAATCAGGAACCCGTCCGAGAAACCAAAGGTGTTGAACAACCACACCCCGGCCCCCGCGAGCAGCGCCGCCAATGACAGGCCTTGCACCACGCCGGACGCCCCACCGATCGAGTCGGCAAACACCGCGACCGATACGAACCCACTCAACGACACCAACGCCAGCAAAATGGCGATGACGGCGGACCGAACGTCAAAGCTGGGGCTGCGGATGGGCTTGCGAATGAGCGACATGGCGAATGTCGCGAATGCGGTCGAGAACGTGAGACCCAGTCCCAACGCAAGCATCCACGGCAGGTACCAAGGCCGGAGGGTCACCAAGTAGGAATGGAACAAATAGGTAAAGCCAACGACGTCGACCACCCAGTTCATGGTGATGGCAACAAAGACGTCGCGCGCATACCCTACGGACGGATGGTAGGCGGGCGCTTGGTCGCGAGGCGTAGAGAAGGGTGCATCGTGCCCCCGCAACATCACCCCGAAGAAAGGAAGAATCGGGCTCCAACGGGATTTTCCGCCGGAACTCTTGTTCGTTGTCGATGAGGTGGTGGGACTGAGCGGCGGAGGTTCAGGAAGCGAGGGAAGCTTGCTCTTCCCTTCATCCTTGTCCGACGTCAAATCCATCGAGCCACGCCCGAGACGCAATCGAGCCACGATGCTCTCCCTGGCGTCGGTGACGCCGTGCTGCGATTTCGTACCGTTATCTCGACCCGGTCGGACGAGTCACGCCCGGGTTCCGGACGCGGCGCTCGGCCAGCACCGCGACAAGGGTCGCCACGGTGCCTGCTTTATCGAGGCCTCGGAGAATTTCGAGATCGTCTCCCCAATGGAGAAGGCCGATCTCACCCAATCCCGGTCGGGTGACGGGACAAACGAGCGTACCCCGATGGACCTGACGGAGAAGTTCCATCAAGACCTTGTCGGGCACCACCGTCAGCCCACGACTCCCAAACAACATTACTCGATGACCGTGACCGACTTGATGTAGTCGATATCCGGGTACTTGTCGCGTAGGTATTCGTTGCCCTGCGCCTGGATCTGCGCCTGGTTGGGACCCGAACCCGAGGGAAATCCTTCGCCGGTCATGTGCAGACTGTCGATGATGTCCATGCCTTCGACCACTTCACCAAACGGCGCAAATCCCATCTTGTCGAGCCGCCCGTTGTTTCGGAAGTTGATGAACAACTGGGTGGTGCGGCTGTTCGGCAGGTTGGTTTTGGCGAAGGTGATACGCCCGCGCGAGTTGGTCTCCACCACCTGACTTTCATCGGCAATGCGTGCCTCGCGCCACGCCCGATTGACCTTGGGATCACCGTGAATCCCGAACTGGGCCATGAAGTTGGCGACGGTGCGGAAGAACGCCACATCACTGTAGTAGCCAGCCTTCACCAGGTTGTAGAAGCGGTCAGCGCCCACCGGCGCCCAGTCGCGGTGAACTTCCACCACGAAATCACCTTTCGTGGTCTCGAACTTGGCCTTGAAAGTGTCTGGCGCCGTCTCAGCCGCCAAGCTCGGGTCGAAGAGTACCCCTTCCCCCTCCGGTTCCGCCTTCGGAGCGGGCGTAGGTTCGGCTTTCACGTCTGCCGCGGGCTCGGCCTTCTCAACCGGCGCGGGCTCGGGGGTTTCGGGTTGGGAGCCGTTGCAGCCGAGGAGCAGCCCGGCAAGCGCGAACAAGGTCATCCGTCCTCCATCGGAGCGACAGGTAACCGCCCACACGCACGCGCGTCTTCAATCGCGCCACACCGTCGAAACGGGGCTCCCCCGGAACGTGTCCTCGATGGGCCGCCCGGCGAGTTCGATCTCGACGAAGCGCCGCTGAGTGGCCAAGAGCAACGCAATCATGTTGCGAAGCAAGCCCTGCCGAAAGGTGGTGCCGATGGCATCGTCGATCGCGACCAACTGGTCGAAGTAGGGCCGTTCGAGTCGCAAGGCGACGACATCGTCTCGCGCCACCGTGGTGGACGACCGCGGCGTCATCTGGAGCATGCCAGACTCCCCACACGCCTGACCCGGCGAAAGCGTAGCAATCATCTCGGCCGTGCGCCCAGAGGTTTGAAGGATGACGTCGGCGCGGCCATCGGCGAGGATGTACATCGCAGTGGCCACCTCGCCCTGACGGCACAGGACTTGACCCGCCCGAAAGCGCTCGACCGTGAACTCGTTGGCGAGGGCGGCCACAACGGCGGGGTCTGCCCAATCGAAAAGCGGCGATGCTCGCAAGACCCCGATCGCATCGACGGTCGGCGGCCGACGAGAGAACAGGCCTCCCAAGAATCCGCGGCGAGGCCGCACGTCGGGCAAGACATAGGCGATTCCGAGGCTGCGGTCGGTAATGCCGTCGTCCAACCACCGCATGCGCTCCCCGATGCGGCGAATGGCATGCCGCTCGAGGTTGAATGCAGCGGGATTCCCGCGATTGCACAGCTCGATGTAGTGGTCGTGTTCGAGTACGAGCAGCTGAATCGGCCCCGACGCGACGGCCGTGGCCACTCGGGGCATCTGCCCGAACAGCTCGAGCTCCCCGAGCATGTGGTGGGCCCCCGCGCTGCCGATGTGGACCCCACTGACACTGAGCTGGGCTGCGCCCTGCTCAACGAAGGCGAGCGTGTAGTCGTCGTCGCCCTCGCCCATCACGACTTCGCCACCTTCCAGCGTGATGCGCTGCAGGTAGCCGGAGGCCTCCTGCGTCGCCACCGGGTCGAGGCCCGCAAACACGGGCGGGAGGGCACCGAGCACCGTCGCCTCCTTGCTTCCACAAGCGGCCGTAGCCCATCCGAGTACCCGCCACCACCGGTCCCCACGCCCGGCCCAAGAGGTTCCAGGAGGCAGAGAACGGTCGCCGCGGCCTGCAACGAGACCCGTCGACTCCGGTGACTACTGAATCAGCGTGTCGATCTTGGAGAGCAGCCGGGGGAAGTCGATGGGTTTGGTTTCATAGTCGTCACATCCTGCGGCCAGCGCCCGCTCTCGGTCGCCGACCATCGCATGCGCCGTCAGCGCGATGATGGGGATGTGCTTCATGCCCTCGTCCGCCTTCAGCGTGGTTGCGACGGTCCAACCGTCCATGACCGGCAAGGACATGTCGAGCAGGATGAGATCGGGGTTGGCCTTCGCCATATCGACGGCTTCCCCTCCGTCGACCGCCACCTCGACCTCGTAGTGCCGACGCCGGAGCCGCCGCGAGAGCATATCTCGGTTCATCTCGTTGTCTTCGACCAGGAGGATCTTCGGCATGTTGCTCCTCAACCAAGGTTTGGGTCACCGAGGGGAGCCCTCTCGCGTGACCCGAAGCCCTTGGCCACGTCGCACTCACGACCCACGGCCAGCCCATCGGCAAGTCCGGCTCGGGACTCAAGGGGCAACCGTCTTAGGGCGCGCAATCATATCAAGCCCCACGGCAGGTGGCGTCCATGAGGACGGTCACCGACGTCCGTTAAGGGGTGGCGGGCGGTTCGACGCCAGGGGGAACCCATGCTTCGTCGATTTCCGAGTCTTGCGGTGGTCGTGGTGTTGCAGTTCATCTTTGGGTTGGCTTGCGTAGGTCGCATTCCAGGCTGCGGAAGTACCCCCGAAGCCGTCGAGCGCAACAATGTCATGTCTGAGGTGACGCGTCAGGACGTCAACCTCCTCTACGCCAATGACGGGGGACCGCTCGGCGCATTGTTCGAGGAAGAACACCGATTCTACGTCCCCTGGGAAGAATTGCCCGAGGCGTGGATTGTGGCGATCGTGGCCGCCGAAGACGGCCGCTTTTGGCACCACGGAGGCATGGACGCCAGCCACGTCGCACGCGCCGCGCGCGACAATCTGGGAGCCGGAGCGGTGGTCGCGGGGGGATCTACCCTCACCCAACAGACCGCGAAAAACCTTTTCGAACGCCAGGGTCGGTCGCTTGGCGCCAAGTTCCAAGAACTCGACTACGCATTTCACCTCGAAGACGTTTTCGACAAGCACGAGATCCTCGAGTTCTACGCAAACCTGTTTCACGTGACGGGCAACGGCGAGGGCTTGGGCGTTGCCGCCCGCTACTTCTTCAACAAGACGGCCAAGCAGCTCACCGTTCTGGAGTGTGCCTACCTGGCTGGGATCGTGAAGGGGCCCGCCAACTACGACCCGCTGCGCGGTGATGCAGATGCGCGTGAAACGGCGTTGGTGAGGGCCCGCGAGCGTACGCGCTATGTGCTCGGCCGCATCATCGAGGAGACGCCCGACAACCTGATGCCGACCAGCGGCGAGCGCATCGATGAGACGGCGGTCCAAGCCCTCAAGGCGGAGGCGCAGCGCCTGCTCGACGACGATCCGGCGATTCCCTTTGCACGTGGCACCTTCCGGTTCCCTCGGACCGTGATCGTCGACGAGGTCGCGGCCCAGCTCGAGGGCTCCTACTTCCAAGATGTGCTGGCTCGTGCGGGCATCGAGGATCTCATGACCTCGGGCCTCACCGTCGTGACGACGATCGACCTGTACCAGCAACACGAAGCCGTCTATTCGCTACGTCATCACCTCACCGAAACCGGGTTGTGGCTTGAACCTTCCGAGCCCTCTCGATTCCTGCGAGGCGAAGCCCCCACCTTCGATCCCAGCGACGCGTTGGTGACCCACGAGTTCCGTATGGCCACGATCAAGGGCCCGATTGACGGCGGAATCGACCTCGACCTGGGAGGCGTGCCATGTCGCCTCGATGCCGAGGCGCTCACCCGAGCCGCCGATGCCCTACACCGCGGCAACAAGGGCAACCGCAGTGTGCGTGCTCCCAGCTCGGTCAAGGCCGCCTTGAAAGCCGCGTTAACCCCGGGCTCCGTGGTCGAAGTCTCGGTCCGCGATGCGAAAGCGAGCCGTTGCGACCTCGAACTACTCCCCGAGCTGCAGGGAGCCGTCGCCGTACTCGATCAAGGGCGCCTGCGAGCGATGGTGGGCGGGAGTGAAAACCGAGACTTCAACCGGGTATTGGCCAAACGTCAGTTCGGTTCTACCTTCAAGCCCCTCATCTACCATGCGGCCCTCACCCTGGGCTGGCAGCCCGACGACGCGCTCGAGAATGCACCGCAGGAATTCCGCTTTGCGGGCACCAAGTACTCGCCACGACCAGACCACACCCCCGCCCCCGAGGTCTCGATTGCCTGGGCCGGGGTGAAGTCCGAGAACATTGCCTCGGTCTGGCTTCTCGCCCACCTCGTGGAACAGCTTTCGGCGGATCAGATTCGCGCGCTCGCGGGCAAGCTGGACCTGGGCCCGGAACCTGAAGAGACGCCGCAAGACTATGAAAAGCGACTCCGCAAGCTGGGGGTAAACCTCGACCTCACCGAGGTCGAAGATCTGGGGTTCGCCGAGTCCAAGCGTGCACTTGCTGAACGATTGCGGGCCGAAGGGCGAACCGCGGAAGCCCAAGCCGTCTCGGGGCTCGTCGATGGCGAAGGCCGGTACGGATTTCAAACTCTCTCCCAGACCGCGGGTCGATGCCGCACGGCCTACGACCAACTGCGTCGGTCGCTGCGCAGCGGCGTCAAGAACCCTCCGGAGCTATGGGCTAAACGTCAAGGCAACGTTGTGGCGCTGGCTTGTGGCGTTCAGCCGGCGGGCTATCGACGTCCCAAGGTCGTGCTCCAACCCAAGCGCGGCAAAAACGGCCGCCGGCGTCCTCGCTTGTTCGGACCCCAGCTCGTGTCTCGCAGCGCGGTTCAGTTGCCTGGCGGCCTCACCATCGGAACGGTCGACGCCCTTGAACGCAGCAAGCCGGCCAAGGGCGAAAACCTCGAGACGTTGCCGCTTACCGACCCGCGGCGTCTCAAGGCCAACCCCGATTTCCGTTGGTTGCTCGCCCTGCGCTACGTCCAGGAACTCGCACGGCGCTACGGCGTTTCCTCAAAACTCCCCGACGTAATGTCCCTTCCCTTGGGATCGGTTGAGATCTCCCTTCAGGAAGCCGCCCTGCTGTATTCGGGCCTGACCTCCGGACAGGGGGCTCAGGCCCGCGCGACGGGCATCGACGGCCAACCGCTCGCGGCTCCTCCAAATCCGACCCTCATCTCCGAGATTCGAGACGCCCAAGGCAAGGTGATCTTCAAGGCAGAACCCGACCCCCAACGCGTGGCCACGGCCGAGGCGGGCATTCTCACCGCCGACATTCTGCGCAACGTTGTGGAGCATGGCACGGGTCGGCGTGCCCGAGGCCTGGTGTCCGCCGGAAGTGCGCACATTCCCATTGGCGGCAAGACGGGGACCACCAACGACTTCAAGAACTCGGCCTTCGTGGGCTTCGTGCCGGGCACGGCCTCGCGCGGATTCTCTGCCGCCCAAGGCTCGATCGTGGCCGCTTACGTAGGCTTCGACGACAATCGCTCCATGAAACAGGGGAGCATCCGCATTTCTGGAGCAAGTGGCGCCTTGCCCGCATGGATGGGCACCGTCCGGGGCATCGTCCGATTCGGCGATGTCTCGTCCCCCAGATCCGCTCGCGCCGTGGATGGCACATGGCCACTCGAAGCAAGGGGTCTTTCTCCAAAAAGAGTCAGCGCATCGAGCGGACTTCCAGATCGGAGTGGAACGGCCGAAGTGCTCGTCGCCCCCCAGCGTACCGTCGCGCTCCCCGGGGCGGAAGCCAAACCGCTGACGCCCGTGAGACCTCGCTCGCGTACGAGAAGGCGGTGGTGGAAGTTCTGGTAGGTTGGGGTAAGGTGCGGCCATGGCGAGGTTTGTCGAAACAGAAGTGCTGACCGCTGATGAGGCAGTGCAAAAGGTCCTGGACACGCAACACGACCAGTTTCGAGTCCGGCGCTCGCTTTGGAACTTGCCCAAATCCGAGTGGGAAGAAGCGCGTGAGCGGTTCCGCGATCTGGCCCAACTTGCGCATCCGGCACTTCCTCAACTCGTGGCGGTAGGCGAGGAGCAGCGCATCCTCACCCTCGTCGAGGATTACGTCGACGGAAAGACGCTCGAAGAGCGGCTGGCGGAAGAAGAACCCCTCCCCATCGAGAAGGCAGTGGCTCTGCTCATCCCCATCGTCCAGGCGGTGGGTGCGATGCACAAGCTCTTCATGGGCCACGGAGGCATCGATACCCGCTCCATCATCATCGATGGGGAAGGCCAGTCCTGGCTTGTGGGGGCAGGAGCGCGAGAAGCCCTCCCTGATAGCGACTTCGAGGCGCTGGCCGAAGTGCTCGTGCGGTGTGTCCTCGATCCCACCGAGGAGAGCGTCAACCTCGTGCACGACCTACGGGTCGGCAAGCTCCGCGACTGCAAAAAGCTCCTCCAACGACTGGCCGAGTTGGTGCCCGAAGGCGCGCTTGACGGGGCCTTTCCCGGTCTCGATGACACGTTCGGATACACCGAGCCCTTGTCGGCCGAGGTCGAAGAGGAAGCGGATTCCGAATCCGAAGACGATTTCGACTGGGTCGGCGTTAGCGACGAAAACGAGACGCGCCGACGCGCGGATGACCGCAAGATGCTGCGCTGGTTCGGCATTGGCACCGCCGCCATTGCCGTTGTCGGGCTCATCGCAAGCGTCGATCTTGGGGGCTCCAGCCCTCCGCCAAGTGACACCGAAGACGTCGCCGAGGCGGTCGAACTCGCCAGCATCGCCCCGCCCGACGGACTCGAGGAGGACGAGATCGAGGTCGCTCGAGTGGACGGCCTTGGCAAGTGGCGTGTCCAGCGCGTGGAAGGCCGCCGGCATCCCTCGACCACGATCGAGCTTGAAGCCGAAAACAGCGTCAAGGACCGCCTCAATCGCTCGGGATTCCCCGTCCTCCACATCCGCTGCGCCGAGCATGAACTCGCCGTGTCGGTCACGCCAGGCGTCGATACCGTTGAGGCCTTCGTCGCCAAGGATGCGAGCTACGCCAAGCACGCAGACCTGGCGTTCACCTGGGAAGGCACGCCGAGCGAACACCTGCAGGCCGATTTTCGGCCTGACTCACCGGAACTCGACCTGCGCTCGGTAGCGCCCATTCTCAAGGATGCCCCTCGGGCCCAGTCGCTCTACCTGTCCTACACGCCGTTCGCTTCGGATTCGGTGATTGCGATCTTCGATGTTCGCGGCATGGACCGTGCGATGGGCGCGCTGGGTCGGTTCTGCGAGCTGCCGTAGCTCACCACGCGAAGCGGCCCACCCACGCAATCGTCCAGGTTACAAGCGGCACTACCGCGACGAAGCTCCCCGCCGCGAGGGTGGCGAGCCCCCGCCATTCGTAGTCCTGAACCACCAGAATCCCCTGAACCGCTAAGAAGAACAGGGCATACTCCGCGCGCCCATTCGCCTCGTCGAGGTAAGCCGCGAGTTCGTCATCCGTCCGTCGACGCTCCGCCCACAACAGCATCAACAGCGGAGCGCAGATCACGAACCAAATCGTCATGGCGAGGGCGAGCGGACTCATCGCGCTCGGCTAGCCTCTTTCACGCCACCTCGCAGCCTACGCCGATTTCGACTCAGCGTCCGGCCACGGTACGACCCGCCCGGGATCGGGCTTCTTTTCGGCCCGGAGCGGCCACACGAGTCGCGTGGCCCGATCGTGGGTGAACCACGCCCAGGCCCACTTCACCATGACGACAAGCCGGTTGCGGTAGGTCACGAGGAACCAAACGTGGACGAAGACCCAGAGCAGCCAGGCAAGAAAGCCGCTGATCCGAATGCCCATGACGTCGGCCACGGCTCGGCTTCGGCCGATCGTCGCCATGTTGCCCTTGTCGACGTACCGAAAGCCCGTTCGGGGCTTCCCGGCTAGATCAGCTCGAATGTTCTTGGCGGCATGCTGGCCCATCTGGATGGCGCCCTGAGCGACGCCAGGGACCGGCTGGTTCGTCTTGGGATCGATGAATGTCGCGAGGTCACCGGTGACGAACACCTCGGGATGGCCAGGGACCGAAAGGTCGTTCTCGACCTTCACTCGACCCGCGCGATCCAGCTCGACGCCTAGGGCTTTGGCAAGCGGCGATGCCTGGACCCCGGCCGCCCAAAGAATCGTCTTGGACGGAATGAACTCCTCGCCAAGGTAGACCCCATCCTCCGTCACCTTGGTCACGCGCGAACCCAAGCGCACCTGAACCCCAAGCGACTCGAGCTGCCGCAGGGCGCTCTTGCGCAGCGACTCGGGGTAGGTCCCAAGTACCGCATCCGCACCTTCAAGAAGCAAGATCGTCGCGTCAGCGGTGTTGATGGCTCGGTAGTCCTTGCGCAACGTCTGGCATGCGATTTCACTGATCGCACCGGCCAGCTCCACGCCGGTGGGGCCCCCGCCCACCACCACGAAGGTCAGCAACGCCTCCTGCACCGCCGGGTCGCTCTCCCACTCCGCTTTCTCAAACGCAGCGAGAACCCGCTGCCGAATCTCAAGCGCATCCGTCAGCGTCTTGAGGCCCGGGGCATGCTCCGCCCACTCGTCGTGGCCGAAGTAGGAGTGGCTGGCCCCTGCGGCGAGGACGAGCCGGTCGTACGGAACCTGCTCTGTCTGCCCTTCGGGCGTCTCGATGGCCACCTCACGCGACTCAAGGTCGAGGTTCGTCACCTCGGCCAGACGCACGGTCACGTTATCGACGCGACGCAACACCGAACGAATGGGCGCTGCGATGTCCGACGGGGCGAGGCCTGCTGTCGCCACTTGGTACAGCAGGGGCTGGAAAAGATGGTGGTTCGTACGGTCGATCAAGACGACGTCAGCGTTCTCGCGACTCAACCCCCGCGCGACCTCTAGGCCCGCGAAGCCGCCCCCGACCACGACCACCTTGCAACGCTCGCTCACGAGACCTCCCCGTAAACCTTGTCGCTCTGCGAACTGTCTCACGGCAATCTAGGCACCGTGTAATGTCCGAACAGGGGTCTTCAGCATGGAAAACCGCAAGCTCGTGCTCTTCGATTTCGACGGCACGCTGACCAACCGTGACACCATGCTCGCGTTCGTGGAGCACTGTCGGGGGCCGTACCGCTACTGGCTTGGGATGGTGTGGTTACTCCCTTTGTTTGTGGCCCTCCGAGCCGGCTTCGTTTCGGCCACCGATGCCAAACGAATGTTCCTAAGGCACTTTCTGGGCGGCATGGAGCGTGACCAGCTTGAGCACGCGGCCCGCACCTTCGCCGACCGCATCGAAGCCTGGATGCGCCCCATGGGACGATGGCAGCTCGCGCGACACCGCGAGGATGGCGATGAGGTTCTCATTGTGAGCGCATCGCTCGACCTTTGGCTCGCCCCCTTCCTCGTGGCCCACGGACTGCGGGCATTGTCGACCAAAGCCGCCTTTACCGAAGACGGTCGGTTCGAAGGGGAACTCGCTTCCCCGAACTGCAATGGGCCTGAAAAGGTCCGACGAATCCGGGAAGCGGTCGATCTTGAGGCGTTTTCGGCCATCACCGCCTACGGCGACAGTCGCGGCGACCGGGACATGCTCGATTTGGCCGACAATCCCGTCTATCGTCCATTTCGCTAGCTTCGGCTCGCCAGATCGGGCCGAGGAGCTTACGCCTTCACGCGAGCGGAGTCGCCTATGACCGTGCGACCTCCCCCGAGCGGACCATGCTGGAACAAGCCACTCGTCAAGGCCTCGACTGGGCCTTCATCGTCGATCACTGGGCGCAAGGTGCGCGTACGGCCCTCGGAGCGGCCGCCGTGCGTGAACTGGCGCCCTTGCCCAACCGAGATGCGGTCATCGAGGCGCTGGATGCCACCGATGAGATGCTGTGGATCGAGTCGCAGGGGATCGATCTGCCCGTCGGCGCCGTGGAAGACGTCCGGTCGCCCATCGAACGCGCCGCCAAGGGTCAAGTCCTCGAAGGGGCGGAACTGCTGTCCTCGGCTCGAACCCTTGACGCCCTGCGGCAGGTTCGAAAGGTGCTCGACCGCACGCTCGACAACACCCCAACCCTGTCGACGTGGGCCGAGGCCATCGAGATTGATGGTGTGGTCGTGGACGACGTGCTTTCGGCCTTCGAAGCCAGCGGCCGGCTCTCTGCCGCGCGGTACCCCGAACTGGGCGAACTCCGTCAGGCCATTCAGACCCTGCATGCCGAGGTCCGCAGTACGCTCGACCGCCTGGTGAAGAGCGAGGACCTTGGCGATGACCTGCTGCAGGACCGCTACTGGACCGTGCGGGACGACCGCTACGTCCTTCCCATCAAGTCCCACGCCAAACGCTGGGATCTGGGTCTCGTCCACGGTACGAGCGGCACGGGCCGTACCGTCTTTGTCGAGCCCCACGCGGTCATTCAACTCAACAACCAGCTGCGCTTGGCCGAGGGACGGCTCCTGGCCGCCGAACACGCGATTCACGCCGAACTCTCTGGGGAACTCGGAACCCAGGCGGAAGCGGCTGACGTGGCCCTCGAAGTCGCGGTTCGCCTCGACATTACCGCCGCACGGACCCAGCTCGCCCATCGCCTTGAGGCCACCCGGCCCCAGGTAGGCGAAGGCGAGCGCATCGCGGTTCGGCAGGCGAGACATCCCGTCCTCGTGTTGCGGGGTGTCGACGTCGTGGCCAACGACTTGGAAGTGGCCACTGCGCATCCGGTGCTCGTCTTGTCGGGGCCGAACGCCGGGGGCAAAACCGTTGCCATGAAGACGATGGGCCTGTGTGCCCTCCTCGTGCGTCACGGGTGCCATGTGCCTACCGCCGAGGATTCGAGGGTCGACTACTTCGATGCCGTCTACGCCTCCATCGGAGACCAGCAGACGGTCGAGGGAGACCTCTCCTCGTTTTCGGCTCAACTGCTCACCTTGCGCCACATGCTCGATGTCGCGGGCCCCCGTCAATTGCTCTTGCTCGACGAGATTGCGAGCGGAACCGACCCTGCCCAAGGCGCGGCCATTGCGCAAGCGATCTGCGAGCACCTCGCCGAGGCCGGTCCCCGCGTCGTCGTCACCACACACTTCGCGGCATTGAAGGCCTTGGGGGCAGCGGACCCACGATTTTCCGTGGCTGCGGTGCAGTACCGCGACGGGCGCGCCACCTACCGCGTGCTGCAGGGCGCCACCGGAGAAAGCCACGCGATGGAGATCGCGGCCCGCATGGGATTGCCCGCGGAGGTTCTCGAGCGGGCCGAGGCCGCCCTGGGTGAACAAGAGGCCGAACTCGGTCGACTCTTGGTGGCCCTCGAAGCCGAGCGCGCACGCGCTGAGGAGGCCCGCGAAGAGGTGCAACGGCTTGTCGCCGAGGCAGATGCCCGGGCCGCCTCCCTCGCCGCCCGAGAGGCCCGTGTGAAGTCCCGCGCCAAGGAACTCGAGGCCGAAGGCGCAGCCCAGTACCTCAAACGACTGGCCGATGCTGAGCGGGCGGTTGGCCAGGTCGTGGCCGAACTCCAGCGCGCTCCGTCGCACCGCTACGCCCAAGCAGCTCGCTCCACCATCGATGCGCTTCGAAGCATCGTCCCAGCGGATGCAGCCCCTGAAAGAGCCCCGGCCCCCCGTCCCATCCAAGTGGGCGACCGGGTTCGCATCGCAGGCGGCAGCAGCAAGGGTGAGGTCGTGAGTCTGTCGGGGAAGACCGCGCAGATCCAGGTTGGTGGGCTCAAGGTAAAGGCCAAGGTCGCAGATCTGGAACTGGCGGGCGCTCCGAGACGGGCCGCCCCCGAACCAAGCTTTGCCGAGCCCAAACGGGCCGCCTCCGAGGGCCCCACCCTGGACGAAGCGGTGAGAGTGCCTGGAAACACCCTCGATATGCGTGGAATGCGCGTTGACGAGGGCCAGGACGCCGCGGAGCAATTCTTCGACAAGTCGATGCGCAGCGGGTGGGACTCGGTGTTCTTGCTGCATGGCCATGGCACCGGCAAGCTCAAGGTGGGGTTGCGGCGGTGGCTGCGCAGTTGTGGCTACGTTCGAGACTGGTCACCGGCCAACGAGGACCAAGGCGGCGACGCCTTTACCGTCGTCCAGCTCGCGTGAGCACATCGACCATCGAGAACACCTCGCCTCGGACCCCGGCCTGAAGCTGTTCGTGGAGGTAGCGCACCGCAGTGATCGCTCCGGCCGCATACACCGCCCGGCCATGGACTCGGGTGGCGAACGTGAGTGACGCCGCACCGGACGGATCGTCCATCACGAAGTCGTGGTACGCGTGACCCTCGAGGTGGGCCTCCGGCACGCCCCACGCGCGTGCTCGCGCCTCATCCCGCACCGCCTCAATCGTCTGGGGGCTCACGGGCAATCCGAGGGCCTCAAAGTCCCCCAACATCGCCCGCGCGGTGCCGCTGATGTCGCGCTTCGCCACTTGATGGGACTCCACGATCGATAGTGTTCCCCCCGTCATCGCGCCGGCAAACCGCTCGGCGATGTGGGCGAGCGCGGCCTGAAGCAGGATCACGGGAATCGCCATGTTGGCGGCAATGACCGCGGACACCGCACTGGCCTTTACGCGTGCGGCCGCCTGCGAAATCGTGTCGGCCGACGTCCCAAGCACGAACGGATGGCGCGCCGAACAGTAGTGCTCGACGTTGGGGAGCACTGCCGAAGGGGTGGTGAAGTCGACGATGATGGTGCCCCTAGGCAACGGCTGCTCGCCAACCTGGGCCGTTTCGACGAGGGTGATGGCGCCGTCGTCTGTTTCATAGGTAGACCCTGCATGGCGGGGACTTGTCAATGCGATCGGCACCAACTCGAGGTCGTCGGCTCGCGTGACTTCGTCTACCAGGGCGCGACCTACCGCACCGGGCAATCCGGAAATGACCACAGGGACCATCAGTTGACCAGCCCCAAATAGCCGGGCCCAATGGGCTCGGGAAGGTTGGGTTCATCGAGGAGTTCCTTGAGATCGATCTCGATCGTGCGCGACAACGACGTGATGGGAATGTCGTTCCAGAGGCCCTCGAACGGGTTCTCGCTGTAGTCGCCGATCAGCTCTGCCGTGAAGAACAGCCAACTCACCACCGCACCACAGGGGATGAGCAGCCACAACTGATGCAGCGTGGCCAGGTCGTTGAATACGTCCAGCAGTCCGAACGGGAGGACCGCGGCAAGCACCCAGACCGAGTACAGCGTGAACGACGCGTACTGCCTCGGAAACGGGAAGTTCTTGATCCGCTCCGACTTCCCTTGTTCATCGAACATCTTGTGGAGCAGCTTTTGCAGCTCCATGTGGCGCCAGTTGTCGATGAAGCCCTTTCGTTTCAGGTCGCGCAATTGGTAGGCCTGGTGAGCGAGCAAGTGGGTGGCGCGGTTCGTCCGGCGAGTCACCGCGTCCACCTCGTCGCCGTCGAGAAACAAGGCCAGATCCTTTTCCATGGGCGTCTTGCACTCGTGACAGAGCGAGCGAATGTAGGCATCGTCACTACGTCCGGCGTGTTCCCAGGTCTGACGACGGCGCAGGTGATGGCGCAGCGCCGCTAACCACGCCACGTGGCGCAGAATGAGGTCTCGATGGAGGGCTTGAAGCTCCTGGTCGTCCACCGGCTGCTGGACGTATTCGTCGGTGACGAAGCCCTGGACCGTGATCGCCCAAGCGCGCGACACATTGACGATGGCTCCCCAAATCTTGCGAGCCTCCCACAGGCGTCCGTACGAGGCGTTGTTCTTGAAGCCCACAAAGAAGGCCACCACAACGCCCAGCATGGAAACCACCGAAAACGGCACAACCATGGCTTCTGGCCGTCCCAGGGCGACGTAAACGCCCAAGATCACCGCCCCGTAGACGAAGGGTCCGATCAGGAACCGGATCGACCACCAGACGGTTCGGGGGAAAGAGTAGTGTCGCCTCGACTGCATGGCATCCTCTCGAAGTTGGCGTGGCCAGGTCATATCGCCCGCCAAGCACGGTTCGTAATCGAGGATTGCAGCTCCGTGGCTGGTGCAGGGGTGACGGAAATGCGTTGCGGTCTGTTTTCGTCGCATCCCTTCTCGCCGTAGCGGGTTTCGTTTGTACCGGTGGTCATTGATGACGGGCCCGTTGACGGCAGGTGGTGAGGTGGTTGCATTGCGTCGTCTGTCAGCCCTGGAGTTTGTTGTGTCCACTTTGCTCACTCTTGCGAGCCTGATGCTGTCTGCGTGCCAGGCCGCACCCGTGCCCCAGACGAGCACGGATGCCGTCGCGGCCCCGGCCGTGACGCCTCCGCCGACCGTGTCGTCGCGGGTTCCCATCTCGGCCGACCTGGCCCGCATTCCCGACGTCGCAGAGGCGTCGGTCAAGAGCGTCGTGAACATCTCGACGTCGCGCATCGTGGCGCGACGTGCCGCCCCCAATCCCATGATGAACGACCCGTTCTTCCGCCAGTTCTTTGGGCGGGGTCCGGTTCCCGAAGCGCCGCAAGAGCAGCGACAGAACAGTCTCGGCTCTGGGGTCATTGTCGATGACGAGGGCATCGTGCTGACCAACCATCACGTTGCTGGCGAGGCCGACGAGATCAAGGTGACGTTGTCGGACGGCCGGGAGTTCGAGGCGACCCGAGTGGGCACCGACCAGCAGTCCGACTTGGCCGTGCTCAAGCTCGTCGATCCGCCCAAGGACCTCGTCGCGTTGCCCATTGGGGATTCGCAGACGTTGCGACTCGGTGAGGTTGTGCTCGCCATTGGCAACCCCTTTGGCATTGGTCAGACCGTGACCATGGGCATCGTCAGCGCCAAAGGGCGCGCCAAACTTGGCATCCTCGACTACGAGGACTTCATCCAGACCGATGCATCCATCAACCCTGGGAATTCTGGCGGAGCCCTGGTGAACCTTCAGGGGGAGCTGGTGGGCATCAACACTGCCATCTTCTCGCGAAGTGGGGGTTCGCAGGGGATTGGTTTCGCCATTCCCACCAAGCTCGTGTCGGCCATCATGACCGACCTGCTCGACGATGGGATGGTCGATCGTGGATTTTTGGGCGTGGGCATCCAGGAGCTTTCCGACGACCTTCGCATGGCGATGAAGCTCGACAAGACGCTCAAGGGCGTGCTCATCACCGACGTGACGCCTGGTTCAGCGGCCGATAAGGCTGGATTTGCTCGTGGTGATCTGGTCGTCGAGTTCAACAAGTCCAAGGTCCGCGACGTCGCGAACTTCCGCCTCGAAGTCGCCACCGCGGGCAGTGGCGTGTCGTTTAGTGCCGTGGTGTTGCGGGACGGCAAGCGGAAGAAGTTGTCTGGCAAGTTGGGTTCGCTGAGTGCTGCGACGCAGCCCGAAGCCGCTCCTGCATCGCCCAGTGGGGCCCAAAGTGGCTTGGAGGGTCTTGCTCTCGGGGCCATCACCGACGAGGCGCGGGCGCAGTTTGGCATCCCGGACCGGATTCAGAACGGGGCCCTCGTCGTCAACGTTCAGCCAGGCTCCGTAGGTGCCGAGACTGGTTTGCTGCCTGGTGACGTCATTGTTGAGGTCGACCGTCGAGCGGTGCGTGGCGCCAAGGATGTCCAGCAGATCGTGTCCCGCGTCAAAGGCCCTGTGCTCTTCGTGATCGTCCGCCAAGGCGCTCTCCTCTACTCCGTCTGGCGGCGCTAACCGAGGCCGGAGCGGGCCCCTCGCGGCCACCCCCGGCTCGCTCGGGACGGTCGACACGTGGACAGAAGCCGAAGCGGTCGAAGACCACAGCGTGGTGGATGGCGCGGAACATCCCCACCCCGTGTACATGACGTGTCGGAGCGGGTCGCATGTCGCGACACACGAGCCCGACGCGTCGGGCCCATCAGAACGCCTCGCCAGCCCTACCGGGTGAGCCGGGTCACGGCGCCCTCATCGTCGCGCAGCGTCATCGTGTCTCCTTCGATGCAGAACTCGAGGGTGTTGGTGCCCGCGTCGTCGGTGATGGTGATGGCGTTGCCGGTAACGGCCCAACTTCCTGTGGCCATGGAGACGTCGCTGACCTCGCCAGTGCACGTGCACGAGCTTGCCGGGTCACCACTGCAGGTGAGCGACTCGTCAGGTTGCTCAATGTCGCTGCAATCATCGATCCCGGTCAAGCATTCAGCAGGTGCGAACAAGGTAGTACTGGTATCGCTGGCGATCTCGGACTCGTAGCTCTGGTCGGCGTTCAGCTCGAAACTCCCAGTCCGAGAGGAGGTGAGGTCGAAAGTTGCCCCCGGACATTCATCGAATGACAAGGCATCGGCTCCGTTGCAGAAGCCGACCAGGCTCCACGAACCGGTGGGGTCGCCCCCACACGGACGGAAGTTGTCGCACAGCGTCGGGTCGTTATTCCCGCCACCATCGCCACCACCGCAGGCCCCGAGCAAAGCGAGACAGGCAACACTCACTCTCATTACACTCACGATTGTCTCCTTACGTCGAACTCGCGAACGCCTGACCTCTTCAGCGTCGATGGACGGACTTAGCGTGGGTGATGGGAAGCCGCGGATCCGGTTGGGGGCCTGGAACGGTGACGCGTACTGCACCGCGTTGATGACCGGCTTCGGCAACGAGGGCGAGGCCTCCTCCAGTGTCTCCAAGGTTCGTATGATGCTCCCGCCCTACACCGACTCACGGACAGCCTCGACATCGCTGGGGCGCTGAAGGCGCTACACCGTGACCTGAAGAACGCGCGGACGGACGAAGCCGCCTCGACCGTCTGATGGGACTCCAGATTGGTGGTTCCTCGAAACGGTTCATCCGTCGCTTTTGCGTCCCGCAATGCGATTCCGGAAAACAAGATCCCGAGAACTCGTGGTCTGGCCTCCTTAGCGGGATGCGAGGCCAACGATGTTGCGCTGTTCTAAAATTACACTACTCATATACAATGAATGCAGTTTCAGAACAACGTGGGATTCGAGAGTCTGGCCAGGGCAGTCGCGCCCTCGAGCTGGCTGCCGAACGCGGGGTTCTCCGAGCGCGGGATGCTCGCCAGGCCGGTGTGAGTAGCACCACCCTGACGCGGCTCGTGCGGACCGGCGCGCTGGTTCGCGAGGAGCGAGGGCTCTATCGCCTGCCAGGGCTCGAGCTCTCGGAACACCACACTCTGGCCGAAGTCGGCAGTCGGGCGCCAAAGGCCATCGTGTGCCTGCTCTCGGCGCTCCAGGTCCACGAGCTGACCACCCAACTGGCCTACCGCGTCTGGCTCGCCCTGCCTCGAGGTCGCCACGTGCCTCGACTTGGTGTTCAAACCGAGGTTGTGCGGATCTCCGAGCCTGCCTTGTCTCATGGGGTGGAGGAGCTACGCTTGTACGATGTGAGTGTCCGAGTGACCACACCGGCCAGGACGGTCGCAGACTGCTTCAAGTTCCGGTCGAGGGTCGGCCACGACGTAGCCATTGAAGCCCTTCGAGACTTCCTCCGCACCCGACGTCACGAGCTTGACCAACTCTACGCTGCCGCTGCCGTCTGTCGCGTCAGCAACGTCATGGCCCCGTACCTGGAGGCCCTGCTCTGACCGACGAACGGCTGGTCGCATCCATCCGAGACCGACTGCTGAACGGGGCGAAATCCCGGGGGGAGGATCGAG
>JBCCQY010000152.1:0-22748 GCA_039208735.1 Myxococcota bacterium
AGACGCTGTGGCCGTCGACGCCGTATTGCCGAGTGCGCCACGCTGGTGGATTCTCGAGGTCTACGACGAAAACGACGTGCTGCGGCTGCACGAACGAGTGGCCGCCTCGGGGGTTGCGGGGGTGCTTCAGTGGGATGGCCGTGATGATGCGGGCATTGTGGTGGATGCAGGCTCCTACACCCTACAGATTGGGGCCGAAGACTGGGATGGCCAGCGCTCCGGAACTTGCGACCGGCTGGTCATCGTCGACCACGGGCCGCAGGACCCATCGTGAGCAAGTCCTCCCGTGAGGATCCCACCCGGGCGGCTGCCGCTCTCGCCCATGAACTTCGCCAGCCGCTGTTTGCTCTTCGGGGGCGACTTCAACTCCTTCATGGGGGCGAGGGTCCGGTGAACGATGAGGTGTGGAGCGAGCTGCAAGTCCAGCTCGATCACATCGAGTCGCTACTCGATCACTATGGTCAGCCTCGTCAGGATCTTCCGGCGGCGCCATTCGATGTGCGAGAGCCGGTCGGACACGTTCTGCGCATGTTGAAGTCCAAGGCGGATGCCGCGGGCGTTGTCATGTGCGTGGACGCGCCGCACGAACCTGTGTGGGTTGAGGGAGAGGCCATTGCCGTACGGCAGATCGTCGCGAACTTGCTCCAGAACGCCATCGACGCGGTGTCGCCGGCGCGGGTGCGCGAGATCGTGGTGCGCGTGATGCTGACGGACCATGAGGTGACGATCACGATCGAGGACTCGGGCGTGGGGGTGCCAGATGACCTGCGGCCCCACCTCTTCGAGCCGTTCGTGACCACGAAGCCCCCTGGCGAGGGCACAGGCCTGGGACTGTTCATCAGCCAACGACGGGTCGCGGAACTCGGCGGGCAGGTGACCATCGAGCCTGGTCCCACCGGGGGGACCCGTGCGCGAGTCGTTCTGCCTCGCGTTACCGCCCCGACTGCCAGATCAAGTAGTTCTGCAGGGTAAAGTACCCCGCCAACAAGAGCAGGAAGGTGCGGCCGCTCGTCCAGGCCCAAGCAATGGCGAAAGCCCCGATCGTCAACCCCACCATGGCCGTGATCTGCCGTGCGCGTTGGCTGTCACGTAGGTTCAGCGTCAGCATGGCGAGCAGGGCGTTGCCACCGTCGAGCGGGCGCATGGGCAGTAGGTTGACGAGGCTCCAGACGATGTTCACGAACAAGATCTGGGACAGCACGATGAGTTCGGGCGACAGGTACCAAGGTCCCGTCCACATGAGCTTGAACGGATCGTAGCCGAGGGCTTGGGTGGCGAAGATGGCGACCAAGCCCAAGAGAATGCCCGCGCCGGGGCCGGCGAGGCTGATGAGCAGTTGGCGTCGCGCATCGGAGCGGCCGGTCGTCACATGACCGCCGAGCCCATGTAGTTCGATGTCGCCGACCGGAACCTTGAGGTAGCGAGCGGTGGCTGCATGTCCGAGTTCGTGCCACACGATCGAAAGGAAAATCACGATGGGCCACGACACCAGCGCAATCAGTGGCAGCTGGGCCTGGAGGCCCATGAGGACGTACAAGCCCGCCAGGACCAGAAACGACATCTGCACATTGATGCGGAACCCGAAGGCGCGGAAAGACCAGGACTCAGTCACGAGAGGACTCCGTCAGCGGACGATACCGCCTTACTCGTCCCTTATCGACCGCGCAGCGCGACGACCCGTCATGTTCTGACGCCCACCCATGCAAGGGGCCCCAGGGCCGCCTCGAGGCGGGTCACCATGGCCTCTGTGGGGCGCAGCGCTTCGGCGTCAATGGTTTGCACCGCGAGCCTGGCGAATCGAAACGGGGGCTTGCCGATGGTCTCGGCCAACGTGTGGGATTCACCACACGCAGGACAGAGGAAGCGGAACTGATCGGGACGTTCGGTGCGTCGAGCATCGGCCATGGCGGTGGCGAAGGCGGCGGTGATCGCCTGGTCAGGCATGACCGGGCAATGGACGCGGAAGCCCCCCTGTCGATTCGCATAGAGCGTGATCGGTTCGGGGAGGTCGAGCCGAAGGCCGGCGAAGCCTTGGGGCATCCAGCGTGCGGCCTGGGGCCCCGGCCGACCACGAGGATTGATCACCCCCTCGTCCACGAGGTCGGCCATCAGTTGTCGAATGGCTTCGATCGGTCCGGCATTGGTGTCGGCTGGCACCGCCAGGATGTCCAGACGGTGAGATGGGCGGGGACTCATCGGGCTGCTGACTCGAGGTGAGGCCGCATGCGCACGGGCCAATCTTCGGTGACTTCGAGTTCGCGCATCATCGTGTAGAGCCCACCGAGCGTGCGATGCAAGAACAGCAGGTGGCGTGGGCCGCGGATCTCTGCGAATTGCCACATGCGCTCGGTCACCGGGCGAACGCGTTCGAGCATCCGGTCCTCATGACCAATCGTGTAGGGACCGTCCCGCAGTGGGGCCATCACCGCATCACAGAAGTCGACGATCACGTCTGCGGCCTCGGGCGAGTCGCCCGTCCAGGCGCCAAGTTCCCGGGTCGCATCGAGAATACCGGTGCGATCGCCATCGACCGCGGCAAGCACCAATCGGGCGTAGATTCCGATCCATGCTTCGTCGAAGTGCTTCACGCAGCCGAAGTCCAGCAGCCCCACGCGGCCATCGGGGGCGAACAGGAAGTTGCCGGGATGCGGGTCGGCGTGAAGCACCCGATGGCGGAAGGCCGATTCGAAGAACAGATCGGCCAGGTTGCGGCCTGCCGCATGCCGGGCCTCGGACGACGCTTCAGCCACGAAGTCCCCGATAGGCTTGCCAAGGACCCGCCCCATCGTAAGAACTCGGGCCGTGGAAAGGTCTCGGTGGACGCTGGGAATGTCGAACCGAGGATCGTCGGCGAACCGTTGGCCGAACATCTCGAGGTTGTCTGCCTCAAGGGCGTAGTCCAGCTCTTCGCGCAGATGTTCGGCAAGCTCGTCGAAGAGATCCTGGGTCTCGTCCCGACCCCGCCCTACGAGCCGTCCCGCCCCCATGATGGCCTTCATAGCGAGCAGGTCGGCCTCTACGGATTCGTCAATGCCGTGGTGCAACACCTTGACCACGACCGCGGTGCCGTCCTGCAGCGTCGCGGCGTGCGCTTGGGCGAGGCTGGCGGTTCCGAGTGGGGTCTCCTCGATGGTCGCGAACGCATCGAGCGAGCTGCCCAGTTCGGCCTCGAGCGCGTCTTGGATGACGTCCCAAGGGACCGGCTCGGCCTGCGAATGCAGCTTTGCGAGCTGCTCTTGCACCTCATCGGGCAGGTCGAGGTTCGACGCCAGGAGCGCAGCTTGCTGACCAAGCTTCATCGCCGCGCCCTTGAGCTTGGACAGGCCCGAGACGAGTTTCTCGGCGCGGCGTTGTTGGGCGCGTTTGGCGGCACGGAGGCGTTCGACAGGCGACCGTAGGGCATTGGCCACGGATTCGGCGACCGCATCCCCCGCCAGCTTGCTGGTGAGTTCTCCGAGCTTCGCCCATCTCGACACCGGCATGCGACTCCTCCCGATCGGTCCGTATGGCTGGACGGCACCTGCCGCCATGGGGGTCACCGCAGCCGAAGGTCGCGCTGCTGCGCCGCCTCGTCCACGAGGGCCTGAACTTCGTTACGGACGTGGAGCTCTTCGCCGCGAGCCGGGACCGGGCGTGGGGCTCCAATGCGAACCGAGACGTAGGTCTTCGGGTTGGCTGCGTTGCGCATCAGGTGGCGACCGAAGGGTTCATCGACGAACTCGCACCCGGCGTCGTACGCGAGCCCCATGGGCAGCACCCGCACGGCATCGAGGCCTCGGGCGGCCGCAAAGGCTCCGCCCTGAAACGGCCGGACGTCATCTCCCGCGAAGGTGTTGCCCTCGGGAAACACGATCACGTTGTGGCCGTCGCGCAAGTGACGCCGCATCGAACGCACGGCATTGGCCCCGCTGACACGGTCTTCCTGATCCACGAAGATCGTGTCGTTGACGCGCGCGGCATTCCCCACCACCGGGATGCTCGCGACCCCGTTGTGGGCGAGTACCACTCCACCCACCAGGTGCAGGCCCAACAGGATGTCGATGGGCGATCGGTGGTTGCTCACCACGAGGTACGGTCCGCCATCGGGCACCTCGCCCTGCACTTCGAGATCGACCCCAAGGAGCGGAACCACGCCCTTCGCCCACCGCGCAACCGCACGTTGACGTCCCTCCCAGGTGCGGCTCTGAGCGTGTAGGCGACTCCACGCTCGGTAGGCCGCCACCGAAAGTGACGTCCATGTGCCAAAGGATGCAGCCCGAAACACGGCTCGGCCCATGCGAAGCGGTCCCATCGGTGCGGAAGTAACCTCGCGCGCCCAGACAGACTCCTCCTCGTGAAATGACCAGCTCTCGATCATTGCAAGGGTTGGGAGCTTGCTTTAAGGTTGGGCACTGCTAATGCCACGCTTTGCGCCTCGCAATCAGGTAGACTCCCGGAATTCCTGGAGGAATCAATGCGAGTGTTTTTGCCCTTCCTGATGCTGGCCACCACGGCGTGCACTGGAGACGACGACAAGGACGAATCGGGCATGGTTGAAGAGACGGGGCCCGCTGAGGAAACCGGTCAAAAGAAGCAGCCTGTGACCTACAGCATCCAAGCCTCGGTGCTTGACGCGGTCACCCAAATGCCGGTGGCCGAAGGCCTCTGCGCAGGCCTGCTCGATCCCACCCCGGTGATCTCGGGCGATGACGCGGTCACGCTGGGCACCGGCACGACCGACGCAAACGGCCAGGTCACCTTCGCTGACATCACCGCCAAGCCGACCCTCGGCCTGCTGGTTCAGGTGGACGACTGCCCGGATAGCACCAAGGATCTCGTCGGCATCCCCACCAACACCGGTGTCCTTCCCGCATCCTATGCGGATGCCAAGGACGGAGAGACCGTTCAAATCCCCACCTTCGCGATCGACGTGGCGACGATCGGTGGCTTCGCGGCCAGCGCGCCCGCGGCCGGCTACAAGGGCGACCTGACCATGGGTGGCTTCCTGTTCGGCTTCGTGCTCGACGGCAACAACGCGCCCATTGGTGGTGCGACCGTGTCGACCGAGACGGGTTCGCCCACGTACCTCTACGTTGACGCGGATGCGAAGGACGGCGGCTTGTTTGCCTCGATCAAGGGCAAGGCTCCTGTCGCGAACACCGCGACCGATCCCCTGACCGGTGGGTTCCTCGTCGCTGACGCGGACATCGGTCAGTACGCCGCGTCCGCGGATGGCTTCACCTTCGAGCCCACGCTCATCGGTGGCTTCCCCGGTCAGGCAGTGGTGATCGCGTTCATCGGAACGCCTGCGTCGATGTGAGTCCATCGGCTCCGACCCCAGGGTCGGAGCCCCATTCGAGCCGCGTGACGAAATCCGCGAAGGAAACTGTTGTGTTGCACGAATGAGAAGGTACGGTGTCGGTCAGGAGGTGCGCGCCTGGTTCACCGCCCGGCCACCCTGGCCCAATGGCCACGGCGACCACGTCGGTCGCCATGGCGCTGGGTCGTCTTCGTTGCCTTAGCCCTCGTCGGAAACGTCGTGGCGGCAGGCGCGGTCTATGCTCTCGCCCTGCTCTACCCGAAGTCCGATCGGACGACATCGCTTCGTCGTCCCGTGCAGTTGATGATCGTCGAGCCGCCCGAAGAGACTGAAAAAGAGCCGCCGAAGCCCCCCGAGCCCGAGTTTCGTGGGCAGATCGTGGAGCTGGCCCCTCCCGAGGAAGAGGAAGTTCCCCTCGAAGCCGACTACCTGGCCGCTGCGGATCAGCGGGTCGAGGAGGAGACTCGCACCGAACGGGTCACCGTGAATCCCGAGGTGTTGGCTCCGCAGTTCAGCGAAGAGCAGCGAGCCGAGAGCGAAGACGTGGTGGATCTCAACGTGACCAAGCGGTCGACGGGAGCCACTGTAGGGAATCGACGCTTTGATCCTACGGTGGATGGTTCGCTCGCTTCGATGCCTTCGCCGTGGCAGCGGACCAATCGGCCTGGGCCTGCCGACCCCATTCCGGCCGCGGCGCTCGAGGCGCGACTGTCGGGAGCCCCCCAGAACGACAAGCTCGATGAGAAGATCGGGGATCGAGTGGCGCTCAATGCCCGTCGGTACCCGTATGAAGCTTACATGCGGCGGATTCGTCGGCAGGTGAACTTCTGGTGGGAGCAGCGGCTCAACAACCTTCCGTCGGGGCTTCGCCTGTCCAAGCTCACCTACATCACGGGGGTCGAAGTCATCCTCGATGACAAAGGGAACCTCAAGAGCATTCGGGTGATCGAGGAGAGTGGTTCGATGCCCATCGATCAGGCCGTAGTGACGGCCTTCGAACAAGCGCAACCTTTCGACAATCCCCCATCGGGGCTCATCGACGACGAGGGTGAAGTCCACCTGCCGGTTTTTCGATTCGAGCCTACGTTCGGCGTGGGTGAGGCCCGATACGAAGGCATTGACCCCCGTGCGGGCGTGCAATTTCCGGGCATCCTGAAGTCGCCGCGTTAGACCCGCGCGGGCGAAGGCCCAGTGGAGACCCCAATCATGGCGTCCATCCGGCAGCAGATCAACATCGCAGCGCCCTCGCGAACCGTATGGAACATGCTGACGAGCGCAGAGGGCTGGAAGCAGTGGTGGGCTGAAGAAGCCCGGCTTGAGGCCCGAAACGGCGGCCGCATCGTGCTCACCATCGAGGGCGACGACGGAGAGCCTGTCGAAGAGCGCGGCGTGTTCCACGAGGTCCGGCCCACCCGGAAGCTCGAGATTGCATGGGACGCGAACAGCCCCGCCAAGACCAAAGGCACGCGGCTGTCGTTCAGCGTGGCCCGCGATGGAGATGAAACGCGGGTCTCCCTGATCCACTCAGGCGGTGGCATCCTCGACGATGAAGAGGCGCGTTCCGAAATGGAAAAGGAATGGAAGAGCGGACTGAAGGCGCTTCGAACCAGCCTTGAGGGCCCATCCTAGGCGTTCCAAAGGCGCAAATTCCCCTAGACTGAACGCCTGACGTCAGGTAAAGTGCGGGTTCTGGAGCCGATATGGTTTCTCGACCCAAGCCTCCCTTGCTTCGTCATCCAATATGCGCTCGATCCATGAAGGAGTTGAAGTCCTTCGGGTCGTTCCGTGAGGTTCGGGGGTTGATCCAAGAACGGCTCGGGGAGCAGCTTCGGATTCGAGCCCGTGGATGGAAGGATCTTCTGAGACTCCTTTTCGACCTCCGATCGGGCCTTCAGCTTGATGGTGAGTTCTACGTCTCGCGAGAGGCTGAGGTCATCCATGCGCTGTTGCACCTGAACGGTGAACTCAAAGAGCGCGCACTTGGCCTTTCGCTTCGCCACTTCTCCAACGTGAAGCTGGCTCGCGAGTGGCGCGATGAGATGGCCCTGTTGGTTCATCCCGACCGTTGTCATCGTCCAGACGCCGCGAAGGCCATGGCTGCCGTTCAGCGGATCTACAACCGGATGATTCGGCGCCCGAACAAGTGAAGCGGCACTCGCCTTTCCTCGAAGCGAGAGCCCGAGCGGAGCAGACCTAACCGTCAAGGTTAGTCCATCCGGCGGAGGAACTTCATGGCCGCCGATGCGTTGCCCACGTCCTACGATCCCCATGCTGCCGCCGAGCGGTGGCGCACTGCGTGGGAAGAGCAGGACTTGTTTGTTGCTGATCCCGAGGCGGAGGGCGAGCCCTACTCGATCGTGATCCCGCCGCCCAATGTCACGGGCTCCCTGCACATGGGTCACGCGCTCAACAACACGCTGCAGGACGTGCTCATTCGCTACAAGCGGATGGATGGCTACAACACGTTGTGGGTTCCCGGCACCGACCATGCGGGAATCGCGACGCAGTGGGTGGTGCGACGCCAGATTGAGGCTGAAGGGGGCGACTTTTGGGCGCTGGGGCGCGACAAATTCGTCGAACGGGTGTGGACCTGGAAGGCCGAGGCCGGTGGCCGCATCACCAACCAGTTGAAGCGTCTTGGGGTGTCCTGCGACTGGTCGCGCGAACGCTTCACCCTCGATGAAGACCTGCAGCGAGCGGTCACCGAACACTTCGTGCGCTTGTACGAAGACGGGCTGATCTACCGCGGCAAGCGTCTCATCAACTGGGATCCCACCGACCAAACCGCACTGTCCGACCTCGAAGTCGAGTACGAAGAGGGCAAGGCGGCGGAGCTGTTCAGCTTTGCCTACCCGATCGACGAGGCAGACGGCGGCGGAGAGATCGTCGTCGCCACGACCCGGCCCGAAACGATGCTCGGCGACACCGCGGTGGCCGTCCATCCGGAGGATCCTCGCTACCAGCACCTGATCGGCAAAACGCTGAAACACCCCTTCGTCGATCGGCGCATTCCCATCGTGGGAGATTCGATCCTGGTCGATCCGGAGTTTGGCACGGGGGCCGTGAAGGTCACGCCAGCCCACGACTTCAACGACTTCGAAGTGGGCAAGCGCCATGATCTGCCCATGATCAACATTCTGAACCCCGATGGCACCCTGAACGGAGAAGCCGCGGAGTTCGAAGGCCTCACGGTGGAGGATGCTCGCACTGCCGTCAAGGCGAAGATCGAGGAAGTCGGGCTGTTTCGCGGAACCGTCGAACACACGATGAACCTCGGGCGCAGCCAGCGCTCCGGCGCGGTCGTCGAGCCCTACCTGTCGACGCAATGGTTCGTGAAGATGGAGCCACTCGCGAAGCCGGCGCTTGCCGCAGTGGAGGAAGGCCGCACGCGCTTTGTGCCCAAACAGTGGGAAAACACCTACTTTTCGTGGCTTCGCGAAATCCGCGATTGGTGCATCTCGCGCCAGCTTTGGTGGGGGCACCGGATTCCCGCCTGGTACTGCGCCGATTGTGGCGCGGTGACCGTCGCCCGCGAAACGCCCACCGAATGCGAGCATTGTGGGAGCACGTCGCTTCGCCAAGACGACGATGTCCTCGACACCTGGTTCAGCTCTGCCCTGTGGCCGTTCTCGGTGTTTGGTTGGCCAGAGCAAACCGCCGATCTCAAGACGTACTACCCCACCCAGGTGCTCGTCACAGGCTTCGACATCATCTTCTTCTGGGTGGCGCGCATGATGTTCGCGGGCATCCACTTCCTCGACAAGCCGCCATTCTCCGACGTCTACATCCACGCCCTCGTCCGCGACAAGGACGGGCAGAAGATGAGCAAGACCAAAGGCAACGTGGTCGACCCATTGGGTGTGATCGAGAACTGGGGGGCCGATGCCTTCCGGTTCACGTTGGTGGCGTTCGCAGCCCAGGGTCGCGATGTGCTCTGGGATGAAAAGCGCGTTGAGGGGTACTCGAAGTTCCAGAACAAAGTCTGGCAGGCGCTGCGCTACGGGTTCATGCACATCGAAGGGTACGATCCGAACGCTGAAATGGAATTCGGCCCCTACGAACGATGGTGTCAAGCTCGGACGGGAGCGGCGGTGGCCCGGGTTCGCCAGGCCCTCGATGACTATCGATTCAATGAAGCGGCAAGCGAGATCTACGCCTTTGTCTGGGGCGAATACTGCGACTGGTATCTCGAGCTTTCGAAGACCACGATCTACGACAAGGACGCTTCGCCGGCCCGGCTCAACGGGGTGAAGCACACGTTGTTCGACACGATGGGCGTCATCGTCCGGTTGTTCCATCCCATGATGCCCTTCCTGTCTGAAGAGATCTGGAGCCAGCTGCCCCAGACCGACGGCTTCGTGGCCGTCGCGCCGTACCCCAAGCCCGACGACTTTGAGTCGGACGCGGCGATTCTCGACCAGATTGGCGAGTTGCAGGAGACGGTGACCGAGATCCGCCGCATTCGAGGCGAGATGGAGATCGCGCTGAAGACGCCGCTCAAGCTGTACATCGCCGATGCAGGACTCTCGGGTCGACTCGCCGACCATGCTCGCGCGTTGCACGACATGGCACGGGTCGAGGTGGTCCACACCGACGAGGCGCCACGAGCGTCGGCGACGGCGGTGGTGCGAGGGCAGACACTGATCGTGCCGCTCGGAGGGGTGGTCGACATCTCGGCCGAGGTCGCGCGTCTCGACAAGGTCCTTGCGAAGTCCGAAAAGGACGTAGCCCAGCTCTCGAAGCGCCTGTCCAACAAGGGATTTGTCGACCGGGCTCCCGATGAGGTCGTACAAGAAGTTCGGGACAAGCTCGAAGCCGCCGAGAAGCGTCTGGCCACGCTAAAGGCGAGTCGTGAGCGCCTTGCGGGAGCCCTCTGATGCTTCGGTATCCCCGGGACCGGGCCTTCATCGCTCGGGCCATCGATGAGGATCTCGGTCACGGCGACCTGACGACGGACGCCACGATCGACCCTGGATCGACGGGCACCGGTGATCTTCTCGCGAAGTCGGATTTGGTGGTGTCGGGACTGCCGATCGTCCAGGACGTCTTCGACGAAGTGGGCCGACGACTGGATGCGTCCGTTCGAGTCACCCCAAGCCATGCGGAGGGCGCAGCCGTCACCGCGGGCACGATCATCGGTGAGGTCACTGGCGATCTGCGAACGATCGTGATCGGCGAACGGGTCGCCCTCAACCTGCTGATGAAGTTGTGTGGCATTGCCACGAACACGCGCCGCTTCGTGGAAGCCGCCGGGAACGCAGGCCTCACCGTAGTCGACACCCGTAAGACGACGCCCGGCCTTCGGGCGCTCGAGAAGTACGCCGTGCGGTGCGGGGGAGCCAAGAACCATCGGCATGCCCTGTTCGACGGGGTGATGGTCAAGGACAACCACATCACCGCGGTGGGCTCGCTCACCGAAGCAGTTCGTCGGGCTCGCGCCGCAGTCCACCACCTCGTGCGGATTGAGGTCGAAGTGGCCTCGCTTGCCGAACTCGATGAAGCGTTGGACACGGACGCGGATGTCATCCTGCTCGACAACATGGACAACGACACGCTGGCTAAGGCGGTCCAGAAGGCTCGTGCGGCTCGCACCGTACTCCTCGAAGCGTCGGGGAACATGACGCCCGAGCGCATCGCGAGCTTGCGGGACCATGGCCTGGACTTTGTTTCGGCAGGAGGCTTGATTCATCAGGCCACATGGGCCGATCTGTCGCTCAAGTTGCGGCGATGAACACCCCGCTCGATCGTGCGCGGCTCGAAACGAGCGGAGAGGTCGAGTTGCACGACGTCCTGGTTTCGACGCAGGCACGCGCCAAGGAGGCGGCGCGGTCGGGCGCCCCCCATGGGTTTGCCGTCTTCGCCGAGCGGCAGGAGCAAGGCCGGGGTCGCTTGGGTCGAGTCTGGGAAGCGCCGTCTGGGGCCGCCGTGTTGGTCACGATGGTTCTGCGGCCAACGATGGCCGCCTCCCAAGCCCCGTTGCTCTGTCTCGCAGCGGCCGTCGCAACCGTCGAAGCCATTGAAGCGACCCGCGAGGTGGGCATCGCGCCCTACGGCATCAAGTGGCCCAACGACGTCCTCGCGCCGGATGCACGCAAGGTGGCCGGCATCTTGGCCGAGGCGGACCCTCGCCGCGACGGCACGCTGGCCTATGCGTTGATGGGGGTGGGCATCAACGTACACGCCGCCCCGCCGCTGGATTCGGCGACCTGCCTCGATGATGTCGAAGGCGCGCGGCGGGATCGGACGGGGTTAGCCGTTGCGCTGATGTCGTCCATGCGGGCATGGGCGGACCGGTTGGCCGCTGCGCCCCAGACGGTCCTCGACCGGTGGCGACGGGATCAGATCACGCTTGGGCGTCGGGTCCGCATCGGTTCGGTGGCGGGCACCGCGGTAGACATCGAACCTAGTGGCGCGCTGCTGGTGCGCGACGTGGGTGGCACGTTGCATCGCATCACCACCGGAGATGTCGAGATGGTGGGTCGAATCAGTTCTTAGCGTTCGAGCTGGTCGACGAGCACGCACAGGGCATCGTGGACCGTGTCGAGCGTCTCTCGGCCCACCGCCTCGCGCCACGGCGCTTCGAGGGCGCGGAACACGCGAAGTCCCTCGAGCATGAGCGCTCGGCCCGTCTGCGTCCAGCGAACCAACCGAGCTCGGCCGTCGGCGGGGTCAGGAACTCGCTCCACGACCCCCCAATTCACAAGATCCTGGATCAAGGGCGTGATCGCCTGCTTCGTGACTCCAAGGTGGTCCGCAATCTGCGTGGCGCGCACCCCTTCAAAGCGAATCAGGGGAAACAGCCGCGTATGAGCGGGCCGCACGTTGGGGCTTCCTGGAAAGGCCCGGATGCGTTCGAGGGCCCGCTCGTCGAACAACCGGGCCGCCTTCAACAGCATGAGGCCCACGTTGGCCCGTTGCGCAGCATTGAGGGCGTCGTCACCGAGGTCGTTGCCATCAGCCATGTTTCGCTGCAGGGCTATTGGTCAACCAAGATTGACTAGTTACGGATCGGTTCATCATCCTTGACCATATGCCTCGGAGGTTGGCATGACCGCTGTTCCCGCTTGGCTCGACCGTTCGCGTTGGCCCCATGACGTGCACTCCTACACCGATCCCGACGGGACGATGGCCTTTGTCGACGTCGGACCGCCCGACGCGGCTCCCGTCGTGTTCGTCCATGGTACGCCCACGTGGTCCATCGAGTGGGCCGCGCAGCTCGAGGGGTTGCCACAACGGCGGTGCATCGCCGTCGATCACCTCGGATTCGGGTTGTCCAGCCGCCCTGATGTAGGGTACCGGCCCGAGGACCATGCCGCTCGGTTTAGCCGGTTTATCCAACACCTTGGCTTGTCCGACGTCACGCTCGTGGTGCATGACTTTGGCGGACCCATCGCCCTACCTTGGGCCATCGCGAATCCCGATCGGGTGCGCCATCTCGTCATCGTGAACACGTGGGGATGGTCGCTCGACGACGTCGCCCACGTGGCCCGGCCGGCGCGGGTGTTTGGCACCGGGTTCGGGCGCTGGCTTTACGGCACGTTCAATGTGAGCATCGAGCTGTTGGCCGCGACCGCGTGGACCGATCGCCAACGCTGGCGGCAGCTCCTCGACCAGATCCGCCCAGTGTTTCCCGACTACCGCAGCCGCACTCAGGTGCTGTGGGCGCTTGCGAAGTCATTGCTCGGCTCTTCTTCGCACTATGCGTCGATTGAGGCAGGGTTGTCCGAACTCTCGGGGGTGCGCCGCAGTGTGTTTTGGGGCACGGAGGACCCGGCGTTTCCCAAGACGTTTCGGGACCGCTGGCTCGAACATTGGCCGGACGCAGAGCGCATCGATGTGGCAGCCGGACACTGGCCCCACGTCGAAATGCCCGCTCCCCTCATCGAGCATCTACGTCAGAACTGATCTTCGCGGACGTACTTCTCTTCGAGGGTGTCTGCCACAGCGGCAATCCGCGCCAGCAAGAAGTCGAAGTCCTCGAACACAAGGTTCTCGAGCAGCACGTTGTAGATGACGAGGTAGACATCGCCCGACAGCGCCACCGTGGCCAACGGCAGGCGTGCGTTGTCGTGCAACAGGACCTCGGGCTCGACCTGGCCTTTGCGGGCGAAGGGGCTCTTGAACTCCAGCATCTCGCGGTCCGCCGCCTGGAACCTACGCACCAGGATGCGCTGCTTGCGGTTGTCGTCGTACGACCACACCATGCTCATCATGTCGGGTTGGTCGTCATGCAGGCGGTACTTGGCCCGCATGTGCGTTCGGATTTCGTCCCACGTCATGTTCTTCTCGCGTCCTCTCCGAGGCTCTAGCTCGGCGATCGGGATGCGGTGAGCGCCGGCTCAGTCCAGGTGGGGTCGGGAACGGGCAAGGTGGTTGCAGGGCCGGTGAATCCGTAGTGATGGAGGTAGAACGTCAGTCCTTCGGGGGCATCGCTCGGTGTGGGTCCGCCTCCGTAGAGTCGGTCACCGCGGATGGGAATGCCCAAGAACGCAGCGTGCAGGCGGATCTGATGGGTCACTCCGGTCTGGATCGTCGCCTCGACGAGGTGGCCACCCAGTACCCGAAAGCGGGTACGGGCGGAAAACCAGCGTCCTCGGTGCGGTGTGTTCGCCGAGCGCTGAACGACCATCCGTTTTTTGTGGCGGCGGTCGTGGGCGAGGGGGCGGTCACACTCGTGTGACACCCAGCGGGGGGGCCGGGCGGCCCACAGGGCGTACCGTTTGCGGAGTCGATGGTGCGCGAAGCAATCGCGCAGGAATGCGAGCTGTTCGAGGTCTTGGGCTACCGCCACCGCTCCCGAGGTGGAGACATCCAGCCGATGTGCGAGTCCTCCGGCAAATCCCTCGGGCCAGGCCACGTTGCGGCGCCACGGCTCCGCCTCGTAGAGCCGCGCCAACACACAGTCACCTTTTGGGTCGTGATGCGGCGGAAACACGGGAATTCCCGCAGGTTTGGGCCAACTGTCGACCGTCAAGCTGGGGGTGCCCACTTGCCGGCCGCGGAGAGCTTGTCGGGCTGGTTACGAGGAGACAGGGAGCAGGACGAAGGCATCGGGCCGACTATCGCCCGGCCGGTCCATCGCCCACCCCGCAAAGGAGAGGCACGTGGCCGACGAAACCAACGAGACCCCCGACGACGACACCCCTGGGTCGAAGGGCCCGTTCGGCGGCTTCCGCATCGAGATCGACCCCGAGAAGGTCGAAGATGCACTCAAGACGGTGCAGGAACGAATCCGTGAGTCCATCGAGGCAGGCCGCTATACCAAGGTCCGCTTGTCTTACCGAGGCAAGGCCCTGGGCCCGGACATTCCGCTGCCGGTGTTTCTCGCCGCTGAAGGGGTGACGTTTTGGGTGTTGTCTCCGCTGGCCGCGCTGTTGGCGAACCTCGGTGCGCGAGCGATTTTGGACGTTCAGTTCATTCACGAGGCCGATGAACTCGTGCAGCAAGGCCAGGCCGCCTACCTCGAAGGTGAGCTTGAACTTGCGGAAGAAAAGTACCGGCAGGCCTTGGACCGTCGTGCCGAAGACCCAGCTGCACTCTTTGCTTTGGCGACACTTCTACGGGTTACCGACCGGTCCGATGAGGCGCTCCTTCTTTTGCGAAAGGCGGCAATGGGTCCCGAGGGGCATCCCGACGTGAAGCGAGCGGCAGAGGCGATCGAACGAATGACCGCAAAGGGCAAGTCTCTCTGAGCGTTGTTCACGATCGCTCGCCTTCGCGGGATTTGTGACGTCCGAAAGGCCAGGTGCGGTCGGTAACGGATGCCCAGACTTTGTGAGAGCCGCTGGCCCGTGTTGACTTGACCCCGCCGAGGGGCTCTTATGTCGCCGGCAAGGGGAACCCCTCGCCTCGGACGCTTGCGACAGCTCAGTGTCCGGCCTGAAAACACGTCGAACTTCCTCGACGTGGAGTGGAGACATACATGCGCATCTGGAACATCCTGGCTCTCGCGGCTTCCATGGCTTTCGCAGTTGGCACGGTCGGCTGCACCGGTGACGACAAGACCGACTCGGCCGAAGAGGCGGACGCGGACGCGGATAGCGACGCCGATAGCGACGCGGACGCCGAGTGATCTAAACCGCATCGCTGACCATTACGGTCATCGACGCACCACACGGACGTCGGAGCACCTCGTTTCAGAGATGTTCCACGTCCGTGTTTCCGTTTCGGATTTGACATAGTTGGCCATCTGCCGCGTTGTGGCCTCAGGGGATGATCCGAGGGCTAATTGAAACGGGTTTTCATTTTCATGATCCAGTGAAAACCTGGAATAAAAGCGTACTTAGAGGCATTCTAAACGCAGCCAAAAACGTCACTTCTGGGTCCGTGCACCGTCACCGCCTGCCTCTAGTCTCGTGCGGAACCCAAGGAGTGACACCTCACATGCGCTCATCTCTTCTCTTCTTCGCGCTCTTCGGCCTTGCGGCCTGTGAAGGCCCTGCTGGCCCCGCCGGCCCCGAAGGCCCCGCGGGCCCCTCCGGTCCGGCTGGTGAAGACGGATCGAACGGCGAGAACGGTGCGAATGGCGAAGACGGCCAGGACGCGACCGGCCCCGTCGCGGACGCGAGCATCCCCGCCTACGTCAAGCGCCTCGTCGACGAGTACGCGGCGGGCACCATCAATCCCGATCTTCAGTTCCCGCTCGCCGATGCCTGGACCGACACGGTTCGCACCATCGAAGGCATCCAATCGAACGTCGTCGTGAGCTGGCTCGACCCGATCACGACCGACGGCAGCCTCGTGTGGGGCTCGAACAACGACTACATCGCCTACGTCGGCGACGGCTTCGAGTTTGGCGTGACGGACGGCCCCCAGGTCGCCGGCTCCTCCAACTCGGGCTGGATCTGGTCGAACTTCGAGTACATCTCGACCGCCTTCCCGTTCGACACCCCCCGCGTTGGTGGCGCACCCACCAGCCAGGCCCTCACCCTCGCGCTGTGGATGCAGCAGAACGGTGAGTTGAACTTCGACGTCACCGACGACGCCAACTGGGATCAGGCCGCGGTCGACACCTACGTCGTGCGCGCGCAGCAGATGCACGGTGGCGCCTGGGTGCGCGTGGTTCAGGATCCGGCCACCAAGGAGTGGACGATCGACCTGAACGCGGGCAACGTCCGCTACGACTCGACCAGCGACACGCTTTCGCGGGTCACGGGCGTCGGTGGCTTCACCGGCCGGACCGACATCACCGATGACAACGGCAACGTCCTTCCCGACGGTGTCGTGCCCGGCATCACGGGTGACTGCTCGGGCGCTCTGTCGCCTTGGGGCACCGTCATCACGGCCGAAGAAAACGTGCAGTTCTACTACGGCGACCTCGAGGCCGGCTACAGCAGCCAGTTCCTCGACCCGGCGGGCTCGCACAACTTCGTGCCCGGCGCCAACGTGGTCCTCGACACCACCGCGGACACCACCAGCACCTTCTCGAAGCACAGCGACCCCAATGTCGGTGCCAAGCCCCGCGACATCTACGGCTACCTGACCGAGATCGACGTCGGTGCCCCCGCCAGCCTCGCGTACGACAGCGCGACCGGCAACGGCCACATGAAGATCGGTTCGATGGGCCGTGCCCGTTGGGAGAACGCCGCGTTCGTCATGGACACGGACTTCAACCTCATCGACGGCCAGCCCGTGGTCATCTACGGTGGTAACGACCGTCGGTCCGGCCGCGTCTACAAGTGGGTTTCGTCCGCCAACTACACCAACGGCATGACGAAGCAGCAGGTCCGCGCGCTCCTCGAGACCGGCCGCACCTACGTCGCGCACTTCGCGGACCTCGACAACAACACGGGCTTCACCGTGGGTGGTCAGGACCCGATCGACCAGGCCGGCCGCCTCGGCACCGGTACCTGGATCGAGATGAGCATCAACAACACCACCGACACCCCGCCGAACTTCGGCGCGGCTGGCCTCGTGAACCCCGCCAATGCCATGACGGTCGGCGCGGCGCTTCAGGACGTCGACTACAACAACATCGGTGGCTTCGCGAGCGACGACGACGTCCTCCGCGCCCTCTACACCGCGGCGAACAAGCTCGGCATCAAGGAGCTCAACCGCCCCGAAGACGTCGAATGGAACCCCTTCGACCAGCTGCTCTACATCGCGTTCACCGGCCACACGGATGACACCGGCCTCGACGAGAACGGCGTTCTCGCGACGAGCCGTGGCGGCGCCAACCCGCCCAACGTCAACGGTGACAACCGCCGCGAGCCCCACAATGGCACGCTCATGAGCCTCCGCGAAGGCGATCAGGCCAACCCGGCCGCCTCGTCGACCTTCGAGTTCTTCGTCTTCGGCGAAGACACCAACAGCGCGCCCACGCGCGTCGCAACCGGTGTTGCGGCTGATGCGAATGGTGTGTTCTCGTGGCGCGCCATCGACAACATCATGATCGACACCGACGGCGGCGTCTGGTTCGGCACCGACGGCAACCCCGGCGGCAACTCGGGCACCGACTCGCTGTACTACTTCGACAACAATCCGGCGCACGGCGAAGGCCAGCCCGGCGTCGTGAACCCGACCTACGGCCTCGCCTTCCGCGTTGCCGCCTTCCCGTCGGACTCCGAAGCCACCGGCCCGCACATCGTTCCGGACGGAACCACGATCTTCGCGAACGTCCAGCATCCGGGCGAAGACGACTTCTCGACCTTCGCCTCGGGCACGGTCGGCACGCGTCCGCTCTCCTCGATGGTTGCGCTTACTCTGAACCAGTAACCAGCTTGCAGGAGCGTAAGCGACGAAAGCTGGCCGCGTAGGCCTGCAGGCGCGCAGCGCCACTGCAATGAGCGAACCGCGGGTGCCCCACGTTGAGGGGCGCCCGCTCTGATTTCGATGTGTTGATTTTTCGGCTCAAACCATGGAGACCAGCATGTTCCGTTTTCTGGCTGCATCCGGTCTAGTTGTGGCCGCTTCCTGGCTGTCGGCCTGTGGTCAAGCCCCTGAAGAGGTGGCGACACCCCCGTTCGAGGTCTCAACCGCCCCGCCTGCGGACTATGACCCGCTCGCTCTCGCGCTGCTCGACGACCATCTGACATGGCGCAAAGGGAACCGCGAAGCTTCGATTCCCGTCATGTGCTACACGGAGACGGCCGGCACCTCCAATCCGTGCTGGGTCTGTCACACCCAAGGCAATCCCCCGGTGGCCTGGTACGACGCGAACCTGCAGCTGACCTACGCTTTTAGCGACGAAGCGCTGACCAACAAGTGGCAAAACCTCTTCGAGGACCGCAGTGCGCGTGTGGCACAAATCTCGGATGAGGCGATTCTCGACTACATCCGGGTTGACAACTACACGCCGCTGAAGACCGCGATGGAAGCGCGCGGCGAGGAATATCCCGGCTACGTCCCCGATTTGGACTTCTCGAAGGGTTTCGACGGCGAAGGGTTCGCCCGCGATGGCAGTGGGTGGCGGGCACTTCGCTACAAGCCGTTCTTGGGTACGTTCTGGCCCACCAACGGCAACACCGATGACGTCATGATTCGGCTCCCCGAAAAGTTCCGGACCACAACGGAACTGTACAAGATCAACCTGGCGATTCTCGAGCATGTGATCACCCTCGATCCGCGAAATCTGCAGTACAAGACCGCCACGCGTGAAGTCGAGCCCATCAGCGAAGTCGTGGCGGGCTTCGATCTCGACGGAGATGGCGAACTCGAACCCTCGATCACCACGATTGTCGGGGTGCCGCCTCACTACGCCGGGGACGCAGCGGACGTCAAAGCGGCGGGCTTCACGTACCCAGAGGGCGTGGAGTACTTGCATTCGGTTCGCTACGTGGATCCGGACGCCCCCAACTTGCTGTCCGAACGGATGAAGGAGCTGCGCTACTCCTCGAACTACACCGCCATCCCCGTTGACCGTCGCTACTCGCTGCACGAAAAAGAGCAGGACGAGCGGGAACTTGGCAAGTTGCCCAAGTACTCGGGCTCGGCGAAATCGGGGATGTCAGGGTTTGCGGTCTGGAAATTCCAGGGCTTCATCGAGGACGAAAACGGTTGGCTGCGCTTGCAGAACCACGAAGAGACACGGTTTTGCATGGGATGCCACGGAGCGCTTGGCGTCAACGTGGACGGTACGTTCACTCTGTCGCGCAAGCTACCGGGAGCCGAAGGCTGGAAGTACCAGGATCTACGTGGGATTCAGGACGCCCCACAAGCAGGGCACGCCGACCCCGAGTACCTGACCTACTTCGCTCGCAACCGTGGGGCCGATGAGCTTCGTGCCAACGACGAGATGCTTGAGCGGTTCTTCGAAGAAAGCGATGGCCTTTACGAGCCCAAGGAGGCGGAAGTGCGTCGGGCCGCGATTGGGGGCGACAAGGACCTCGCCTGGCTCCTCACGCCTTCGCCCGAGCGCGCCCTCGCCTTGAACAAGGCCTATCGGGTCATCGTGGAAGATCAGGACTTCGTCCACGGCCGCGACGCAACGATTACCCCACCGGCCAACGTGCACCGCACCATCGAGAATGGCAGCACCGAGAATGGGGGCACCGGCCTGTTCTTCGATGACGGCAAGCTCACCCTCGATTGGTCCACGGGATCGGTCGCCAATGACGGTTAAGCGGGCGGCCAGTCGAGCGTAACGATGAGGCCGCCGTCTTCATGATTGGCAAGACGGACGGCCCCGTCATGTAGATCGACGACCTGCTTCACGATCATGAGCCCGAGCCCGAGTCCCGTCGGGCTCTGGGCCTCGTCTCCTCGGACAAAGGGGTCGAAAATGGTAGCAAGCTTTTCGGAGTCGATGCCGGGCCCGTGGTCGCGGACGGTAACCCGAGGGCCGTCGAGGAGGATCTCCACAGGACCCTCGGGCGCGTGCCGGCGGACGTTCTTCAACACGTTCGCCACTGCGCGCGTAGCGAGTTCAGGATCGACAAGCACCGTCGCCCCTTGTCCGATCACGGTGGTCCGGGACGGGTCGAGGTCCGACAGCGTTTGAGCCTCGGTCACCAAGGCGGACAGGGACATCGGCTTGGGATCCAGCCGGAAGCCGCCGAGCTGGAGCCGCGACAAGGTGACCAGTTCACCAACGAGGCGGTTGATTTCGGCCAGATCGGCCCCAAGATCATCGATCCGTGGATGGGCCCCGATCTCGTCCTCAAGCAGCTCAAGCCGTAGCCCCATGCGCGACAATGGGGTGCGAATCTCGTGGCTCACCCCAGCGACGAGCTGTCGGTCGGCCCGGGTGAGCGCGTCGAGGCGCTCCGTCATGCGATGAAAAGCCTGGGCAACCTGCTGAAGTTCCGGTGGACCGTCTTCGGGAATCCGATGGTCCAGATCGCCATCGGCCACCCGACCCATGGCCTGCAAGGCGGTGTTCAGAGGCCGGAGGCTCGCGCGGACCACCCATCCGCCCACGACCACCACCAGCAACACGCCGCCAAAGAGGGCCAGCCCGAGGTTCTGGCGAGGACGTTCAAGGTCCAGATCACGACGTACCACCACCCAGCCCCGGTCCGTCCGAATGTGCACCCGCTCACGGGGGCCTTGACGGTAGCGAATTTCGCGGCCGTCGCGCAGCACCTTCACGACGGGCTTTGGACCTCGCAGCCATCGGGGAGGGGGCCCTTCGCCGGCTCGGAACGCAGGCCGAAGGTGAACTTCGAGGCCCATCCGTCGTCCGACACGATCGGGAGGGACCCCTTGCTCAACCTGGTCGGCGACGTAGATGGCCTGGTCCAGATAGGCGTCGAACACCTGGTCATTGAACGGACCGAGCACGCCACGCCCGGTAGTGAGGAAGCCAAGGGCGGCCGTCGCGACCACAACAAAGGCAATGCCTAAGACCAAACGCCATGACAGCGGCATCATTCCTCCGCGTCGGGGCGTTGGGGCACCGAGTAGCCGACCCCGCGCACCGTCTTGATGAAGCGGGGGGTTCGGGAATCTTCGCCGAGTTTGCGGCGTAGGTGGCTGATGTGGACGTCGACGGAGCGATCGAACGAGGCGTAGTCTTCCCCCCGCGCCAACTCCATGAGGCGGTCGCGAGGGACCACGCGACCGGCGCGTTCCACGAGCACCCGAAGGATCTCGAATTCGGTGGTGGTGAGTTCGATGGAAACGCCGTCGAGGATCACCTGACGTCGGTCGGGGTCCACGACGAGTCCTCCCGCGCGCAGGGTCTGGCCTGAAGTTGGCGGAGGACCGTGGGTGCGGCGAAGTACGGCCTGCAATCGCGCGACCAGTTCCCTCGCATTGAACGGCTTGGGCAAGTAGTCATCCGCGCCGAGCTCGAGCCCTACGATGCGATCGACGTCGTCGCCTCGCGCGGTGAGCATGATCACAGGCACCTGACTCGTTGCGCGCAGCCCTCGTAGAACCCCGATGCCATCGAGCCCAGGGAGCATCACGTCGAGGATGACCGCGTCAAACTCGGGTCGTTGAGCTGCTTCGAGGCCTGAAGGGCCATCGGCCGCCGTGTGCACATCGAACCCACGACTCCCGAGGTATTCGGCGAGGAGTTCCCGAAGGCCAGGATCGTCGTCGATGACGAGCACACGGTGCATGGCGTTGCCCTAGAGTGTGGTTGGAGCGTGACGACCGCGACGCCCGCGGCCCCGGCGCTCGGCGGCGTGCTGCTCGATGGTGGTCACCCACTGGGTGCGCTGGTCATCGGACAGGGTGGCGTGGAACGCCAAGATCTGGTCGAGCGCCTCGTGAGCGGCCTCAGGAGCCTTGCCCCGCGGGGTATCGTCGATGGCCGCGTGCAGGGCCGCCGCATCGGGTGTGGACTTGGCCAGTTCGTTCAGGATGAGGGCGCGCTTCTGCTTGCGAGCCTCGTGATGCGCCTCGCGCGCTTCAGGCGTGGGACGGTTTTCAGGGCGCGGATGCACACCCTCATGGCCCTTCCGGGTCGGCAGGGTCGCGACCATCTCGTCGAGCTGAGCCTGCTGGGTCTCGGTCAGCTCTACCGATTCCAGGGACTTCACCAGCCCACGAAGCGGGCCGCGGGGGCCACGGGGACCGTCCTGGGCAAAGGCGAGAGGGGCTGCGGCGGCGAGGCCGAGCGTGGCGACGATGAGGAGTCGGCGAATCATGGTACCTCCGTGTTCGTTGGTGTCCTTGATTTAGACCGCGCCCTTGTCGTCTTCGTTGGCTCCCGCCAAGGGTTCGTTCGATTGTGTGAAGGAACCTTAAAAGGCCCCGCCACACCAAGGGGTGACGGGGCCAAGACATTGCCTTCAACCTATCGAAGTGACGATCGCTGGCCTTCGGCGCTGCGCGCCTGCAGGGCCTAGGCGGTTCATCGTGCAGGTTCGAACAACCACTGGCCTTCGGCGCTGCGCGCCTGCAGGGCCTAGGCGGTTCATCGTGCAGGTTCGAACAACCGCTGGCCTTCGGCGCTGCGCGCCTGCAGGCCTAGGCGGTTCATCGTGCAGGTTCGAACAACCGCTGGCCTTCGGCGCTGCGCGCCTGCAGGGCCTAGGCGGTTCATCGTGCAGGTTCGAAC
>JBCCQY010000153.1:0-22634 GCA_039208735.1 Myxococcota bacterium
CACGTCCGGATCTGTGGGGGGCCGTCGGAGTGACCCGGCGGTCTACCCGACCACGACCTCGACCTCCAGCGCCACCTGCTCACCATCGAACCCGGGATCACCAAGAACAAGCGTGGACGCGTGATCCCGGTGAGCGGTCACCTCATCGAACAGCTCTCCGGCTGGCCAAGGGATACCGCCTGGCTGATCCCGTCGCCAGCCAGGGGTCGGGACAGGACCCGGCAGCCGCGGCCCCGCGAGGTGGCCCTGGCGTGGCAGGACGCTGGGGTCCCGGAGCGGGTGTGGCGTGGAGCGCCGCATCATGCCTTCCGCAAGGGCTTCAAGTCGGGTCTCCTTCGTGCCGGAGCGCCACCCGACGCCGTCGACCACCTGCAGGGGCATGTGATCTCGGGCAGTCGGGGGCGCTACATCGACCCCATGGTGGCCTACGACTTGGTGGAGGTGGTGGGGAAAGTCCCGGCAGTCTTACCCAACAAGAAGTCTCGCTTCTCTATCACTCCACCGTTGAGCCCCTGCACGACTTCCTGTACATCCGAGGCCTCCGCAAAGACGGAACCCGAGTCAATCACCCCGAACGCGAATGTGCCCTCGCCACCAACGACACGTAGGTCATCAAACCACTCCTCTTCATTGGCGACCAACGAGTGAAGCTCTGCGAGCGAGACTTCGACGGCGCCGATTTCTGTCGCGACGTCCAGTTCATTCACGCGTAGCCCGTAGCCCGTAGCAAGGAGCACGTGGACCGTGGCAGAAGTATCCAGGCCGTAGTGGCGCTCCAACCGGTTCAGAAGGTCCGCCAGACACGAACGGCGACTGTCGGAGTTTGCGCGGGGAAAGCGAGCAAGCATGTCTAATCCAGTGGTTCAACAGGTTCGGGTAGTCCGCGGTGCATGCCTCCTTTCGGAGCCAACTTCTCGTTCGCCGGAGTGTACTTATGCTGATGAGGGTTGGTATGGTCATCCGGAAAACCATGATCTCCGAAGTCGATGTCTCGCGTTGGCTGAAGGTTTCCGTTCGAACCAACCTCCCAAGTTCGTGCCTGCGGGGTCCCGTCCCTCCCAACCCCGAGCGGAGTATGCGGAAGATTCGTGTCGGGTACGGGGTCGCCGTGCTTCGTGCGCGGGAGGCGGCGAGAGGGGTCTCCTCCCCGGCCAACACCAGGTGCTACATCGAACTTCCCAAGGACCTTGTCGCCACACCCATTGTGGACCAGGACACCATCACCATCGCCAGCCGGCGCACGAACATAGTAGTTGTGGGAGCCCTCGACCTCAAAGTTGAAGACCTCGAAGTCGCCCTCGCGCCGGTTCATCGACGCGACGCGCGCCTCACCGCCACCCACCGTCCGAAGAACAGTCCCCACTTCGAGATCTGCCATGGCCACGTAGTCGCCGACCTCAGGGACCCAGAACGGATGCTCGGGTGTGCCGGTGATGGTCTCGGAGCCGCCGGGTCTCGTGACCACGAGGTCGATGACCACGTCGGACTGACGCACGTGCGTCTCGTAGACACGGCCAAGCACGTCGCCGGTAGAGCGAACCTCGATGAGCCCATCGCCATCGGCGTCAGCGGTCTCGAACACGCGGCCCTGGAACGCGAACCGCTCCCCGGCCTCCACCGCGCCGAGCTTCCAGTGACCAGCCTGGTCGGCCTCACCGATCACCAGCACCCAGTCGTCGGTGCCTGGCACCCGGGTCGCCGCCTCCGCCGTCCACGTCGCATCGGCTTCGGTAAGTTCCTCGACCGTCGCTTCGCCGCGGTCCTCGACCCCATCGTCGGTCCAGCGAAGGAGCCGACCGTCGTCGAACCACATGTCCCCGACCTCGAGCTCGGCCCCGAGTGCCTCGGACCAGTCCCCGGTCCGCGCATCGTAGACCTGGACCACCTCGTCGGCCGCCGGAAACTCGGGCTCCACGCCACACGCTGCCAGCGCCACCATCGCCGGCATCGCCCACTTCGGCGTCCATGCCGTCACCCGGTCGCAGACCCCGCGCGGAGCCCACGCGCCGCGCTCCTCGACCGGCGCATCCTCCACCTCGACCCAGAGCTCCGCAACCCCATTCGTGGAGGCGGCGGCCGCACCGTCTCTCGTTTCATTCAACTCGCTATCTGATTTTGGTAACCGTGCCCTTCCGAATGGCGAGTTCGCCAAAACGATGCCCCCAGGATCAATATCTCGAATTGGACTGGCCCAATCTTGGATTTTTGGTTCTCGTATTGCTGAATTGGCTACCCACGTCGCATCCACATTGCCAAGCTCGGCCACGGTCACTTCGCCGCGGTCTTCGATTCCAAGGTTCGTCCAGCGCCAAAGGTGTCCGTGGTCCACCCATGTGGCTCCGACCTCCAGCTCGGCCCCGACTGACTCCTCCCAGTGATCGGATGGCCCGTCGTAAATCTCAATCACCTGGTTTTCGCCTGGCGGTTTCGGGGCCGTGTCGCACGCTGCCAGCGCGACCATCCCCGGCAGGGCCCATCTCGGTGCCCATGCTCTGATGAGTTCGCACACGCCGCGATGATTAGGAGGGCCACCCGCATCTGCAGCGGAACTTTCTATCTCCACCCAAGGTTCCTTTTCGACGGCTCCAGCATCTTCGACCTTTGATGCAATGACTCGACTTCCGATTCGGACGTCACGAATGCTGACACTGCCGCTCGGCGTAGCCACGCGTACGGACTCCACGAAGCACTTGCAGCCGGAGCGTTTCAACGCACTGCGCGCGGATTCGATGGCATCGAGCGCTTTTCCGGCGGATTTGATACCCTTCTTCGATGTTTTGAGAGCCACCGCGACGTAGCCACCGGCCACTCCCGCTGTGAACACGTCGGCCCCAACACTGATGATGCCAACTGTGTAGTCGAAGGTGGTGTACTCCTCTCCAGTGATCACGTTCCTTCCCGCAATCAGATTCGCAGCCTCTTTGAAGCTGGACAGGAAGGGAATCGGAACTAAGTCAATCCCCGAATCAAGAACGTTCAACCCGACCTGACTTGCAATTCGGCCAATTTGGCTGGCCTTTGGTTGACCAGGATTCGGAGACAGTCCCTTGGACTGCGGGTCGAGACTTGGACCCAGAAGGCCCCTTTCGGCGTCTTGCACGTTCGAATCGACAGGCGAGGATGCCATCGCGAGTCGCATCCGAGTCAGTGTTGTGCCCGGTGCTCGCTTCTGCTTTTCGGTTGGGCCACCTTCTTGACCCGTACCGTTCTGGGGAGCTGCTGGAGCGGCTTCGGAAGCCTGCTCGCCGACTTCGCCTTCACCTTCGTCGCCCGCGTCGCTCTGGCCTGGAGCCTCCGAGTCTTCTCCTTCAAAGGCTGCAGAGACATAGACTCTGCCACCTTCCTCTTCGATTTCCTCACCGTCGTCATTGTCGTTCTTGGACTCAGTCTTTCCGGACCCCTCTTCACCCTTGCTCCGTTTTCCACCCAGCCCAAAGCCCTGATTTGCGGCCTTGTCGTTGACGTCCCAAAGCGGATCGTCGTTAGACCGCCCTCGGACGTAGACTTTGAAGCACTCCGTGCTACAAGTGACGAAGTAAGAGCCCTTCTCGTCTCGAGCCAATTGGCCGTTTCGATCTTGAAAACGTACGGGATTGTTGAATCCGTATCGGTATAAATCGGTGCTGCCACCTTCGAAGCCAATCGGGTCAGGCGTTGTAAAGCGTCCGAGCAGTTGGTCGTACACCCGGACGCCGGCGTGGCTCAGTCCTGTCGCGATGTTGGTCTGCATTTGGTGGAAACCGAGTTCAGGCCCTTGCAGCGAACCCCCATCGCGGTCAAGTCCCCATGCGTTCAAAGGACGCCAGCTGATGGAACCGTTTGGGGCAATCAGGATGGGATTGCCCTCGACTCCTATCACAACCGACGTTATCTCACTGTTTTGGCCCACTTGTGCAACGACATCGTCCCCGACGAAGATGTTGTCCTCAATCGCACCACCGGGATGCTCGGTCTCGAGTACATGGCCGTCTCCTCCAGGGAGATAGTACGTTGTCTGGCCATTCTCGGTCTTCGCGACCCGAACGCCATCTGCCCCATAGACCGATGTTTCGTTGTTTCCGGGAACCCCGGTGAGTTCATGGTGCAGGTTGTAGATGAGGGTGAGACCCGCAGACGAGATCTCCTGGCGTCCAAATTCATCCCAAGCCACTTGGATCGTACCCAATCCCGTCCGATTGACGGTGGAAACTCGGTCCGAATTGCCGAAGCCAAAGGAAGTCATGGATTGAGCGCTTCCATGGTTCTCGGTCATCGAAACGCGATTTCCAGAGCTATCGTAGGTGTACCGGAACACATCCGCATCTGGCGCCACTGTGGAGGGCCCGCAATCTGAGAAGTGGTTGGCGTGGCACTCGAATGTCACGAAGCCCCGCTCGTTGTATTCATAGAACGCGTCCTTCACCGGGGGTGCACCCGCATGGATTGTGCGGTCGATCGATGTCAGATACCCGAGTGCGTCGAATGTGTAGTTCTCGGTCAGCTCCTGACGGGCGCCTGCTGGACCTATCTCGAGTTCACGATGACGGAGTCGGTGCGTTGCGGCGTCGTACCCGTGCTCGATGCGAACGCTGGAGAGGAGGCCTGGCGCCAACTCGATGTTTCGCGCGCGACCGTCTGCGTCGTAGCCTTGAGGTACGTCGTAAATCAGCTGATCGATGGAGGCGTTCGTGGCGTGGGTCAGTCGAATCTGAGAAAGCCTGTTGCTGCCTGGCTCGTAGGTATAGTTGGCGATATTACCGGAAGGGTATTCAACCGACTTCAACCGCCCGTTCTTGAAGTGGGCGAAGGTGGCGCCCAGGGTCTTGCCCGGCAGATCGACCGCCCTGGCCTCGAGGTCACCCAAGTCTCCGTAACTCCAACGTAAGCTGGATTTCAGCACGCCATCCTCGGATCGATCGGCCTTTGTGACGCGGCCTAGTGAGTCGTACGTGATGAAATCCGATTCCAGCGTGGTCGTGACCGTGGGGCGGGATTTCACCACGCTTTGCATTCGGTGGTACCGTTCGAGGGTGTAAGCTGTCCGGATGGGCGTCGCTCCGCCCTCTAGCATTTCAGTCACAACCGGAAACGTGGCGTCATAGGTGTATTGACGCGTGGTGATGTCTTGCATTGCAACGGAAGTCAACAATCCAAGGCCATCTCCAGCGTAGGTATAGTGGGTCCTTTGTTGGTTTCCGTCGGTCAGTATCGCTAGGCGTCCGCCAAGGGTGTAGTCACGTTCAAGAACTTCGCTGGGACAGGTTGTTGGGTCTTGGCGACACGTTGCGAGGCTTGAAGGGGCAACCCAGTCACTTGAACGCCATAACCGAGGACTGCCTGGTTGATAGTCCATGGTCCGGATTCGGAGTACTTGTCCGGGAGTCGAAGCGGCGCGTTCGTCCTCGGCGGATTTGCGGCCGAAGGAATCGAAGTGCGAAACGGTGAGTGTATTGGGCGATTCGATGAGGTGCACGCGCCCCATCCCGTCGGTATAGCGTCGCTCAAAGTTTCCAAGTGGCGAGATGACGGTAACCGTCTCGCTGTTCAACGGCAGACCGGTGATCGGACTCGTTACCCCTCGTTCGTAAATGATGTTGGTCCAGGATGGGCCACCCGGAGGCAGCACGGCCGACACCCGACCCATGAAATCGTGGCGTTGGCAACTGACCAAACCGTCTTCGTCCACCTCTCGAGTGACTCGACCACCTCGGTCGTACCCCGTAGCCGTGGTCGTCAGCACCGAGCCGTTTGCTGCGCGAACGGTGGTGGCTGTAGGCCAGCCTAGGTTGTTGAGAGTAAATTCCTCACGGACCCCCAAACCGTCTTCGATGGCGGTGAGGCGATGCCCAGCATTGTATTCGGCCTTGGTCGTAACGAGGGCATTGTTGGCTACAGGATCGTAGCCTTCTAGCAGTTCGGTGATGCGATCAAAGTGATCGTACCGGTACTTTGTGACATCGCCTGCCTGCTCGATCCAATCCAGGCGTCCAAGGTCATCATAGGCACGTCGGGAGACTCGACGCTTGGTGCTCGGGTTGTTTCCCAGCGTCTCGTCGAGAGGCCGTCCGAGCGCGTCGTAGGTGAACCCATGGGTCACGCCATCCGGATCACGAGTTTCGGTGAGGTATCCTCGCGCATCATAGGTCGACGTCCAGACCGCTTGAGATTCGCTTCCAAACTGACGGGTTTCGCGGATGGCCCGGTCGAACAGATCATATTCAATCGTTCGAACCGCTAAGGCCCCATCGTAGGTCCTTTCGAGACGACTGGGACGCCCTTGGTCATCGTACTGGTGCCGAAGCTCCGTGCCGTCTGGCATCGTGACTTTCCAAGGCTGTCCCCACGCAAGTTGCCAGTGGATTAGCTCGTTGTTGTTTCCATCCGTTTCGATGACCCTGCGGTTGGGGTAAGGTCCAGCCATGTATTCGCGAGTCAGCGACACTTCGCTTCGTACAAGTCCTCCGCTAGGTGCATATTCTTCGTGCCGGATCGACTCGAGACGACCCTGGCCATCGTAAGTCGTAAGCGTCTCGGTGCCATCAGGCGCCCGGACGCGCCCCTCTTGGTCGTTAAGGTTATAGAAGTAGTGGGTCTCGAGGGTTGTAGATTCTTCTGTTCCGTCACATTGAGTGACCCGAATCGAGGCATCCTCTTTCTTCGCCAGTCGCCCGTACCCATCGTAGGTCAGGTAGGTGTTCTCGCCTGAAGCATCGATCAGTTGTTTGACCCGCTTGTACCGATCGAACCGCTCAGACCGTTGAAACACCCAGGCATTCGTGTCAGGGTTCCAGCTCTCGACCTCCTTTGCCAGAGTACTAATTGATGTCCGCTGCTGCCGAGACATCGACCCGTTCACTTCCCGAGTGATGGTCCAGGTCAAACCCCGTGTGGTTTGGATTTCGGAGCCATCGGGGCGGACCAGTTTGGTCCTGCGGTCGAGGTCATCGTATTCGTAGGACCAGCTTGGAGGGGCGTTGTTCGACGGGTCGTGCCAGTCCGTTCGAACATCGAGTCGACCCTCGCTGTCAAACGAGGCGGTTCGAATCGAGTGCACGCCGGAGTTTGTGGCACATGCAAATGTCGTGTCGAGGCGATTGGACCACGGGCAAGTCATGGGATCCGAACAGACCGGCTGCCACTCGCAGATCTCTTCCTTGGTGACGCGACCCCAACTGTCGCGGAACGTCTTTACCAACGCGTAGACGCCGGTGTCGTGCTCCCACAGTAGGACCTCGTCGGGGGCATCGATTGGCAGTCCGTCATTGTCGAAGTGTCGGACTCCCCGATCAATCGACAGCACCCCTGTGGGCGTTTGTGCGCCATCAACCTCGCGAACGACTCGGCGCAGGCCGTCGTAGCTATAGCTCTTGGTCAAGCCCGCATCATCGATCGTCGAGACGACCCGGCAATGGTCGTCGTACGAGGTGATGACCTCGGAATCCCCCCTTGTGTTTCGCGTCACGCCGCAGTGTCCGTATTCCAAAGCAAGGAGTTCACCTTGAGGTGGCTCCATGGTTTCGAGCTGTCCACGTGCCGTATAGCTGCGTTTGAACTCCCTAAGCGAGCTGACCGTACCATCTGGCAACACGGTGTCTTCGCTGGGGACCTCGGAAGATAGGGTCCACTTCGAACCCTGATAGGGGTAGAGACCGGCATTGTGGTACACAACGCGCCGTTCGATGTTCCGCACGGTCCCAGGTACGGGTACATCACTCTCTGTGACTGACTCGAGGCGGTATCCATCGAACCCACCACCAGGGGGATAGTAGGTATAGTCGATCATCCGACTGTCTTCGCGCGTGGTCACGTCTCGGTAGTACCGAACGACGTCAAGACGACGAACGTCCTGCCAGTCCGCTTCGGTGACATAAAAGCGATAGTCGGTGATTGGAACCGGTGTGACGTTGACAGCACCAAGGCCGAAATCCATGGAATCGTCGGGCGGAACAAAGGTCGATGAACCGCCACCGCCAGGTGGCTCGATGGCATTGTCGAACTGCTCCAGTTCATCTCGGGCAACCTTCTCGAGCCAATCGATGTGGGCTTCGAAGCGGCCCTGGGCCTCCACGGTTGAGAGGATCGAAGCGGGAGGCACCTGGTCGTAGCGTCGTCGCAATCGCTTCACCGCGTGCCCGAACGACTCCAAACGTGCAGTTTGAGCCGGATCAAGAGAGTTGAGGGAGGTCCGGATGAGTTCAAGGCGGCGCCCACTCCGGACCTGATCTCTGGTCGAGTTACGAATATCCAGTCGTTCGGCCGTGATGCCGTTCTGTAGATGGTTGTCGAAGGTTGTGCCAGGTTCATCTTCAGGTGCGGCGGTATTGCCACTGCCATTGTGTTCACCGGCCCATTCGAGGCAGGTGGCAATGAACTCAAGACGGTTTGCGGAAACGGAAGCCGCATCATCGGGGGATTCGAAAGTACAGATACGTCGAATGCCTACCTTATAAGGAGAAGCAATGTCACCCGGGAAGCCTGCGACAAGACCCGATGAGCCATGAAGGTACACCTTAATCCGCTTCAGCGAACCATCTTGGCGATACAGTTCATCGGTTTGCTTGCGCCCCTTGAGCGCCAGTGACGTATTGAATGTCTGCACTTCAACTGCACCAGAAGGTCGCTGCGTAGCGATTCTGCCCCAACCTAGAAACTCACCGAAGCCGTAGTTCCCTTCAGCGTACTCGAAATTGAAGTGGCCATCAGACCGAGTGACGGACAGCAAGACCGGCAAGCTTACGGGTCCATTGTCTTCAGCGTGCGCCGCCGATCGGCCCCATGTCAGCGCCATCGTGCCCCCGGAGGGCACCTTTACGGACGTGAGCCAACCCTGGCTCTCGGTACGCTGATTGCGGCGCCAAACCAGGTCGGTGTTGACTGGCCATGGGGTGTTCGTGTTGCCTGTGTCGGGTCCAATGTCGGAAACGTAGTTGGGCCCCCTGAAGCCATCTGCGAATCCATCTCCATTGAGATCCACCATGCCCGAGACCATTCCCGAAACTGGCAATGGACCAATCCAATCGAGGGGGACTTCCTCGCCAAGGTTGGCCGCTGGAGGACACCAGAACCCCATGTTGCGGCCTTGATGCGGCAAGACGATGATTGGGTCTGCGATTGTGGTACCTCTGCACCGATTCAGCGATTCCATCCATCCGTCACCGTCGATGTCAGTCAAGCCAAAATGGTTGAGCGGGACCAGATAGGAGGCGTCGTAAGTGACTTGCTGGCCTGCGCCAGGTTGTCCCGTTGGGATGGTGTATTCCCAGGGGGCCGTGTTGTACAAGCTCGTGGTCGTGGAGTCACCACCTGTGTTATAGGGTGTGGACTCAAACGCGCCATTGCCCCTTCCGAGGTAGATACCTTCCGTTCGACCACAGGCAGGTGCCGCGTCCCAAAACTTGGTGCCATCGCGCTGCAGCCAATCCACGTTCACGATTCGGTCGGCCAGTCCGTCTCCGTTGACGTCAGCATGCGACGTGTAGCGCCACAACCAAGACGAGGACGTGATCTCGAGAAGGGGGCCCGCTGGTCCGTCTGGGTCCGGATAGTAGCCAGGTGGGGATTGTGCACTTTGTCCCAGCTCGTTCTTGGGAATTCGCGCTTCGGTTCCCATTCCAGGAGCCATGCAGTCTGTGCCGTTTCCAAACACGCCCGAATCGATCACGGGATCATTGAGACTCCACGGCTGGGTGGTGTCGAAGAAGTCGGGCCCCGAGAGAAGTGCGCCCGTGTTGGGGTACCAAGTTTCTTGGTCGACCAAGTCGGGCGCGCCATCTCCATTGATGTCTGCCAGCTGACGGTTACCAATCACGAAGTTCGTAACGAGCGCCGGCTCAACGAAGCCTTCAGGCGTGCCGAGCTGGATGATCAACGGCCCGATGAGGTCGGCATAGCCGTCTTGGTTGAGATCCGCGATGTGGAGTTCCCGCGGCTTCATTGGTCCCATAAAGTTCATGAGCGCCGTGGAGAAGGCAGACGAGTAAACGAAGCGAGGCGTGCCATCTGCGAGTGGTCGGTTGAGGAATATGCGATGGTCTGGACTGTTGGGAGACCCCCACTCATTGAAGACAATAAGGTCGGGAAGTGCGTCGCCATCGATGTCTTGCGTGAGCGTCGACGTCGATGCCTGATCGTTGTGTTCGCTTGTGAACAGTTCGCTGGTGACTCCAGGCGGCGACAAGTCCATCGGCGCTGTCATGGTTTCATCCAAGACCTGAAGGGGAGCTTCTGAGGCGAACGTCGCTGTTCCTGTGTAGCTCGAGTCGTGGTACCCGTACTCGCGCAGAACCAGGTCATTGCCATCGAACAGTCCGGAATCGTCCAGGCCCTTCTGTACTACGCGCTGCAACACAGATTGCCGCGTCGGCCCCAATTCGGTGTACTCGAGCATGTAGTGATAGACGGCTCGGTCAACACCGTTCACACGAGTTGAAACTCGGACGCCGCGGAGCCGGGAGTCGAGGGGCCTGCACTCCTGGTTCGAACAATCCATGCGTTCGTCGCTTCGTCCTTCGTAGGAGAAGTCAATCCGGAAGTCATTTGACCCTGAGATGTTGTAGCGAATCTGCGTAATCCTAGGCATATGCGAAGAGGCCTGATCGTAGTTGTACTCGATGGAGTTTCCGAACTCGTCGGCCTCCGTTTTGAGGTACCATCGAACGGATTCGCAAGGGACCTCTGTTCCTACGACCCCATTCGTGTCACATATTGAGCTGCTGTGGTTGCCATAGCGCTTGGTGATTCCGTCACGAGTTGCGGTCCACGCAAGGCCATTGTTTTCGTTGACGAAGATCCAGCCATCTTGATGGAGAGGCAGATAGTGAATGACTCCGCCTGGCTGAACGGCGTTGTCTTGCTGGAGGCGTTTGCCATCAAGGCGATAGGTGTCACTTTGGTCCCATCCAGGCGACCCGCCGAGAGGGCCATGACGGCCAATCATTGAAGAGGCCTGAAGACTCCAACCTGCACCAAGAGGCCCGTTCTTGATGCTGGGCTCATAGTGGAAGCTGACGGAGGGCGTCATGCCATCTGGACTTTCGAGCACTGGGAGGGTCAGTGATAGCGACAACGCGCGCGCAGCATCCCCCTCGGAGGGGCTAATCTGCTGTGCAACAAACTGGTCGGCGTCAACAGCATCTACTCCGGCCGCCCAAGCCTGTGTCGCAGAGAGCAGGACCACCAAAGCTATGGAAATGTTATATCGAGCCAACCATCTTGAGGTTGTGACAAGTGTTCGAGGCACGCTCCGGACCGGAGTCGTCCTAGCATACACCAATCTTCCCAGAAACAAAACTTTGCGCGAACGAATCCACTCACTCACCGAGCGCACAACTCCTCCAATTCTATTGTTTGTGTGTGGATGCGATGCTTACCACTTCGGCAAGTTTACTGCCATTGTGAATTCACATTGCGTACCTCAACAGGCCAAGTTCTGGTTGCCGTAAGCAATCTCGTTCGTTGAAACCTCATTGGGGCGCTCCTTCAGCTGTTGACTGCCCTAAGCAGCGGACTCCTCCGCTGAGCCTCAGCCAGGCGCCTTAGGCAAGAGTCATGCCGGCGAATTCTTCTGTTTTCCCCATTGAAGGTTTTGACATTCGTCGGATCAGGGCTCCAGGCCCAGGTCTAGGACGGCGTTCAGGGGTGACGACAGTCGTCAGCCGACGTTCGTCAGGCTGGAGACTCCTCGGCGTCGTGCTGTCAACCCCCAACCCCTCATCAAGGCGTGACACTAACGTGCGGACTGGACCAGAAGTTTGGAGCTTGACAGTAGGCCCAGTCGTGATTTGGGCGACTCGGGCGTTCTTGGGCGAGGCCGAGACCGCGTCAGCCGCTTGCGAGGGCGCCGACGTGGCATTTGAAGGCCGGCTTAGCACCGAAGCCGGTGCGCCCCGGCCTGGGCTCATGGCGTAGGGATCCGTCGGTAGCCAAACCTCGGATAGGCCTTCGCCAGTTCCCGCATTCGCTTCAACACCGGCTCGTCCTGCCTCGCCAGCACCGACACGTAGTGCACGACGCTCTCGCAATGGCCAGCACCGCACGCCTCGCCGTTCCGAGAGGCCTCGCTCGCAAGCAAAGGCCACCGCTCGGCGCCGAGCAGGCACGCCCACCACTTTTCTTGGCCGTGATCTCGTCGAGCACGTCGATCTCCAGCGAACGCTCCGCCAGGAGTCGCTTCAGCCGTGCATTCTCGCGCTCGAGCTTCAGCAACCGTCGCGTGTCGTCCGGTGTCATCGTGCCGAACCGCTTCCGCCACTCGTACGCAGCTTGCGCACTGCAATTGCATCTTCGCCATTCTGGCACCGAGCTGGCGTCCCGGAGGGGGGGGGCTCTCGAAGAAGTCCTCTCCCCTCCAGGTCGTGCAACCTACGTCTTGGTCGCCAAATCGCTGCTAGGGATTCGTTCGGCCTCTAACTAGAAATCCTCGTTCATCACCGAACGGGCCCACTTCGGCCCTGGCTTCGCAGTTGGTCGAAAACGCCACATCCGTTTGGCAATTGAAGACCGCTTCGACTTCGACCGAGCTCTTCGCGGGAATCGCTACGGTAGCCAGGAAGTCCCTCGGCTCGTCGGCGGGGCGGGACCGGAAGCCCACGGGCGATCCGATGTCGTCGAGCGCATCACACCGCACGACCGAGATCGATCCATCTTCGTCGGTGTTGTTCACGAACTCGATCGTCCCGGCAGTCAGATTTGCGCAGTTCTGTTCGTTGAACACGAACTCGCAGCAGGTCGAGTTGTCAATCACGATCTCGATGGGCTCGACATCGACCTTGCCGGTGTCGCCCTGATTCCGGCACAGCACACCACCGCACGACTCGTCGTCGCAGTCGATCAGTCCGTCGCCGTCGTTGTCGATTTCATCGTCGCAGATTTCGGGGTCGGGCCGGTCCATCGGCTCAACGGTCACACAACCCACGAGTCCCCAAAGCAAAACAAGCATTCGTGTCCTCACGTCGGGAACACGGATACCCGATTGCTAGGCCTACCCGCAAGCAGACGCATGGACCACAACGTGATCTCGAATCGTCGGTGACCCAGCTTCGCCCAACGTGTCGTGGGGTCTTGAGCGAGATCGACACGCTGCAATCGCTTGAGTTCGTCGTTCGCGAATCGGGCTTCGATCTCTGCGTGCGGCACCGCGAACGGCGGGCCGTCCATGATGCCAGGGTCGTAGTCGATCGACGTGAGCCACAGCGTCGCGCCCGGCGCAAGCCGACGCAACTGTTCGACGTAGTCTCCGCGCTGCTCGGGCAACACCGCCACGATCGCCGCTCGGTCCCAAACCCGCGTGAACGGCCCCACGTCTTCGGGCAACGCCAGGAAATCTGCGCACCACACCTCGATGCGCTCCGCCGTGTGCACCTCGAATCCGTCGCGTTGCTCGACCCGGGGCTCGAGGTCGTGCTCCGCGAACAGATCATCGATCGCCTGCCGCACGATCTCCACGCCGGTCACGGTGTGCCCTTGGTCAGCCAGCCACGGCACGTCCCAGCTCTTGCCGCACAAGGGAACCAACACCCGATGTGGCCCATCGTCGAGGAACCGCTCGCCATCGTTCAGCAGGACGGGGTGAACCTCGGAACGATGGAAGCCCAACCGACCGGCGGCCCAGCGCTCTCCCCAAAACGACTGGCTATCGAATTCGCTCACACCTGTTCCGCGACGGCGTAGAAGTAGTAGAGAAGCATCGCACCACCCGCTGCGCCCAAAAAGACGCCCATGACGACGGCCGCGATCAACGACACGGGGACCCCTCCCGAGGTGGGCCGCCCAGCGTCGGGAAACTCACCATGGTCGGACCCCAAGATGACGTCGTCGGCCGTGGTCAGGGGTACCACGGTCGGGGACGGAGCTCCGCTCTGAAACATCGGAGCCGGCGGAGCCGAGTCTTGCGTGCCCGGTGTGGAAGCCTCGTCGGCGATGAGCGATTCCAGCCCCGGTGGCACCGGGAACGCAGGCGGCGTGACCGGCGGGCTTTGCTCCGTCTCCTTGAGTCGACCGACCACGGTTTCAGACCGGACCCCGTCGCTTTCGGTGAACGAGGGCAACGATGGCGCCGGAATGTAGGGCTGAGGCCGCCCGGCGCCCGCCTGGGAAACCTCGGGAGCGTCGTAATGAGCCGGCGCAGGAGGGTCTTCGACCGGCGCTTCGGCATAGGTGGGCTCGGCGGCAAAGGGCTCGGCGGGTTCAGCGGGGTCGGTCTCGGCCAGCGGATCGACGTCGGGTCGGTTGGGCGCCGTCGACGGGCTCGGTTCGGGCGGGCTCGGCTCGTCTCGCACCACCAGCGTCGGCGTATCTTCGTCGACGGGCTCCTCGACAAGCTGTTCGGCCATCTGGGCCAACCGGTACCGTCGCGCCACCCCATCGTCCCACTGCTGACGAATCAACTGTGGAATCCGATTCGGGTTGACCACGATGGGCTGCAGTTCGCGGGGTGGGGCGAGAGAAGGGGTCTTTTCGAACAGCGCGAGCGTCTCGGCGTCGGACCACGGCATTGGCCCCTGATCGGAAAACGCAGCGACTTCGACGACCTCTGCATCCGGAACGTTCTGCCGCTCCCCCAACACCGGGGGCCGGGTCGGAGCCGGCGGAAGTGGCGTGGGCGCTTTGCGCGGACCCGATGAGCGAGGCGGAGGGACGGGCGGGGTCTCTGAGATCGACCACAACGAAGGCGTTTCCGTGGTCACGGTCCGACCGGCGAAGGAACCTTCAAGGGAGACGCGCGGAACGGCGGGCACCCGCGCCCTCGCAAACTCGGTGAGCGGAGGGGTATCGATGCTGTCAGAAATGAGATCGCATCGTGCTGCGACCTGCGCCATGGTCGGCCGCTCTCCCTTTCGCGCCGCGGTCATGGCCCGAAGCAGAGCCACCCCGCGCTCCGTGCCAATGCGGTCTCGCAGCGTCTCAAGGTGGTGGGTCGTGGCCGTTCGCAGCGCATTCGGATCGACCATGAGCCCGTGCAGAGCGTCAGCGTCTTGCCCCTCGAACATCGCGGTCTGGCCCATGGCCTGCACCAGCAACGCGGCCAGCGCGAACACCTCGGATTCGATGCCTTCTTCTTGGGCCAGCAGACGTTCGGGCGAAGGCGCCTGTCCAAGTCCCACGTTGCCCCGGCCGGCCCCGATGCCCAGCAGCTTCACGACGCCGTACCGATCGACCCACACCACCGATGGCTCGAGCGCTTCATGGCGCAGGCGTAGCGGGTTGCCCGTGGCCCGATCGATCCCCGCATGGATCGCTTCCAACGCACCGGCGACCTGTGCCCCAACTTCGAACGCGGCCCGGGAGGGCACGGGACGCTCTTGGATGAGGTGAGCCAGGCTTCGCCCCTCGACCTCGTCGGTCACCCAAACCGCGCAACCGTCGACGACGAACACATCGCGCACTCGAGGGACCGCGGGATGAGCTACCCGCGCCAGCCCTCGGCCCTGGGCAAGCAACCCCTCCAAATCGGGGGCCTCCGATCCCACTACCACCTGAAACGACACCCGATGGGTCGACCCCGAGGTGCGGGTCATCTGACCTGAATACACCTCGACGCTGGGCAATCGGTCGAGACACCGTTCGATGCTGTAGGTCGGCATGGCTCGCTATTAGCCGCCCCGGGCTCGGTTCGGCCAGGTCGGGATCGAGTCCAAAGCACTTGGGTCGCGACCCGCGTGGCTCACGGACCGCTCGGAACGCCCTCTTCTTCGTCCAGATCGTCGAGCTGGGGCTCACTGTCCCCCTGCATCAAATAGTAGGCAACAAACGCCAGTAGTCCAACGACCAAGAGCGCATCAGCCACATTCCAGATGGGGTAGACATAGGTGCCAAATTGCTCGATCAGGGCGGAACGACCGGGCTCCCAGCCCCAGAACACCTTGATCATGTCGACCACCTCACCCTGGCGAACGCGGTCGAGGAAGTTCCCGATCATGCCGCCGAACACCATGCCGAGGAGCACCGACTCGACGCGGGCGGTCTCCGGGAGTCTTCGGGCGAAGTCGATCACGATCACCGCAAAGACGACCGTGAAAATCATGAAGAGGCTCATCTGCCCCTCCATCATGCTGAACGCCGCCCCGGTGTTCCTCACATGGATGATCGACAGGAAGTTCTCGATGAGGACGATCTCGTCGCGCCCTCCCAGTTCCAGCGATGCGGTGACCCACGCCTTGGTCAGCTGATCGAGCGCAATGCCCACGATCGCGGTCACGGTGAAGAGCAGGGTCCGAGGCGACATCGAGGCTCCGAGGAGGTTGGCCGGCCAAGGAACCCACCGGCTGTGCGCCTCCCCTAACCTTGCGCTCAATCGCGGAAAGGATCCGAAAACCGGGGGTCGACCAGGAGGGAGTCATCGGTGAGCGTCTCGAGGAACGCGACGAGGGCAGCCTTCTCATTGTTCGTCAGGTTGAGTCGCTGAGGCTCACCGCCGTCCCGCAGGCGGCCGTCAAGGTTTGGATGATCCTGGACGCCATTGTCGTAGTGCTCGATGACCTCGGCGAGCGTCTCCAGACGGCCGTCGTGCATGTAGGGCCCGGTCAGCGCGATGTTCCGCAGCGACGGCGACTTGAACTTTCCGTGGTCCTGGGGATTGCCCGTCACCTCACCGAGCCCCGGGTCCGTGGTGGTGGCATCGAGCCCGTTGTTTCGCGCCTGGTCCATGAAGAAGATGGCATCGTTGTTGCGGCCCCCACCCTGGTTCGCGGCATGGCAGATCGCGCAGTTTCCCCGACGACTGAAGAACAGCCGCTTGCCGAGGTTTTCCTCGGCCGTGAGGTTGGGGAAGTCGTCATCGACGTCGCCCGTCTGGGCAAATCCCTGATCGAAGGGCGTGGAATACGACACGATCGAACGCACGAACTGGGCCAAGGCCCGAGAAATGCGATCGGTGGTCACCGCATCATCTCCGAACGCGTCGGCGAAGAGGCGCGGATAGTACTCAAGAGCCTCGACGCGATCGACGAGTTCCCCAAGCGTCAGGCCCATCTCGACGGCGTCCTGGATGGGCAACAGCACCTGGACCTCAAACGACTCCGCCCGCTCGTCCCAGAAGGCGGCTTCGTTGTCATAGAGCATGGAGTTGGCCAGCCCCATGCTGTTGCGTCCCGTCAGACCGCCCTCGAAGCCTTCCGAAAACGCATTCGGGTCGCTGAACCCCTCCGACTGCAGGTGGCAGCTCGCACATGCCACCGTTCGATTGGAGGAGAGGTTGACGTCGTAGAAGAGCACCCGCCCCAATGTCACCCCAAGGTCGGTGGTGGGGTTGTCCGCGGGAGTGTTGTCGAAGGCCGCCACCACCTGGGCGCTGAAATGCGCAGGCCACGTCACGCTGTAGTCGTAGGCCGGACTCGGCAAATCCAGCACGTCGGTCACGGCGGCGGGGTAGTCGTCGACCGGATCGCCGGTTTTAGGGTCCGCCAGATCGGGGTCATCTGAGTCGTCGCCATCGACGTCGGAACCGTTGCGCTCTCTCGGCTCGTCGAGATCGTTCGAAGGGGCGTCACACGCTGCCAGCATCACGATCGGAAAGACGAAACTACGCATCGGGAACCTCCGGGTCTACGAACATCGTGACGCTCGCAGAGGTGCACCACCGTGGCCGTTGCGTGAGCCATCGTCAGGCATCGTCAGAACGCAGACTCGCGACGCCACAAACTACGGAGCGACCGACCAGATGGCCGGGGCCATGGCGACCGAGGGCCCACCATCGACCGACGCAGCGAGCGGGCCAGTGGCGAATCGACCGGCAAAGGTGGCAACGACAGGAACCGAGACCTCGATGACCTCACCCGGCTGGAACGGCGCAGTTCGGACTACGACTTCGTCGGCGAAACTGCGCACGGTGGCCCGCGGAGGCGCCGAGACCGAAGGCACACGGACACCAGCCGGCAGCGGCTGGCGAACCTCGACCGAGGCCCCGGAAGGCGCCGCGATGGCCACCCGCCATTCCCCGGCTCGGCCCACCTCGAGTCCGCGCAATTCGACATCCAAATCGACGCCAGGGATGCGGTCATTCGAGCGCCACGGCACATAGCTTCGGCGCGTGGCCACGACGACGACGCCCGGCGCAGGGGGCTCGGCGCCGATCGACAGGGTGGTGCCCGGCGACTCGGGGGTCAGCTCGAACCTTGCCGGCACGCGCGGTTGGGTCGGATCAAGTCTGGCGGAGCCAACCGTCTGGTCTCCACGCCGCAATGTCAACGCCACAGGGCCCTCTTGCGGAGGAAGCGCGCGGGCGATCGCATCAAGGGCGACCCCGTTGGCCGCTCCTGCCCCGAACCCCTGGTCGGCCCGCCACATCCCAAGCAGGCTTGAAACCAGTTCACCGCCGAGATCGTCATCGGCATCAAGCGCCAAGACCGCCCACGCGACGGCCTCCGCCGGAGAGGGTACGCCTCCCTGGGCGTTGTGGACCCCCTCCGGGAGCTTCACCAACCCCTCTTCGACCGCCTCGCGAATGCGCGTTTGGAGCGGCGGACGAGCATCTTCGGGAACGAGGTCCGCGGCGAGCACCACCGACGCGGTAAACGGGTCCTCGATCGAACCAAGGCCCCGTTCGATGGCACCAGAGGCCCGCAGTCGGGCTCCGCGCTCATCCGTCGGCAACACTCGAGCCGCCACCGCGGTCTGAACCAACACTTGCTGCAGCGTTGACCGCTCTGTACGCGACCACGTGCCATCCGTGCGCTGGGCATTCACGACCTGCCGAACCAGCCGAGGCTTCAACGCATCGACCAATTCATCGCCCTGCACCTTGTCAAGCGCGGTGAGCAAGTCCGCCGCGAATCCATGGGACGGCGCCTGGGCCATTTGGGCAATCCGCTGCCACGCCTGCACGCGGAGCTGCTTTTGTCGAGCTTCATCGAAGGGGACCCCGGAGGCCTCGGCAAACCGGACCACGTGCGCGGACAAGGCAAACCCGTAGGCCGGATCGACGGGTCGGGCCCCGGCGGCCAAGCGTTCCACTTCGGCCTCGAGCACCGACCAGGGACCCCCAAACACCACCACGTCAATGCGCTCGGTCGTCGGGTCGGCCCCCGGAGGCGCGGTGAGGATGAACGGCGTAGGCGACAATCGACGCGACTGCGTCTGGACGACCGGCCGCCCTGTCGGCAACACGGTCAAGGTGCGTTCGGCGGCGTCGGCGTAGGGTCCGGCCTCGACCTCGGCGCGCAAGGTGGCCGATCCCGCGCCCCGCGCCACCAGTCGGATGCGTCGCACATCAGAGCCCCCCGCCGTCAACGCGACATCGGCCGTGCCAGACCCTGAAAGGGCCCCGTCCGAGGTGATGTCGACCGTGGCACGATGGGGTTCTGAAGTGCCATTGACGACCTGAACCGGCAGATCGATCCGATCCCCGGTGAAGAGTCGATCCGGCACGACGGGGTCCACATAGACGGGAAGCCGGGTTTGAAATCGATGGGTTGTTCCCGCCTGTTGGCCTTGGCGATCATGGGCCAAGGCCAACACCCGGAAGCCTGACAGCTGGTCCGGCACCCGTACATCGACCTCGGCGACTCCGTCGTCGCCCGTTTCGACCAAGGGACGCCACAGAAAGGCTTCGGGAAACCAAGCTCGCGCCGGCGGCTCAGCCTGGCCTCCTTTCGCTCCATCGGCTGGGGGCGCAGACGCAGCTGGCGGACGGCGCGGAGCAAGCTTGTTGCTGATCGAAGAGGTGCTTTGGCCTAGTCCCCCTCCGCCTCCCAGCGGCTGAAGCGCCTCCAGATCTTCCTCAATCTCAGCCTCATTCGCCGCAGGCAGCGCCGCCATGTCGTACAACACTGCCTCGTCGGGCGCGGCGACCTGCGCCAGTTCGGGCGCTGAGTTCGAGCATCCGGTGGCAATGAGGAGCCAGCGCATCAGGGTCTCCCTTCGGTGTCGACGTAGGCAACCCAATTGACGACGTCCTCCGGCAGCCGGGTACCGTCGGAAGCGACTTGGCGAGGATCCACCTGACGCAACAGGACCTCGGGCAGGACGGCCAAGGTGAGAGGCCGGCCATAGCCATCCACGGCGGGGTCTCCTGCGGTCGCCAGCTCCTCGAGCGCCCGCGCCCAAAAGCGCACCATGCGTTCCGCAGTGAGCAGCTCATCGACGGGAGCGTCATCTTCCCAGGCCCGAACCAAATCCGTCGCTTTCTCGAGCGCCCGGTAAAAGCCAAACGTCATCGGGGTGTCGACGTCCGCCCGGAAATCCTGTCGGGTGGTCACAGGACGGTCGCCGGCCGGGTCGTTGGGCAAGGTCGCCACCCGGAGCACCGTCGCCATGGCCGCGTGCTCCCCTTCAACCTGACCCAGCGCCAACGCCACGGGGTCGAACAGCCCGAACGCTGGCGACGACACTTCGGCCCGCACGGTCACCCGGCCGAGGTCCTGTGGTCCGGGCAGCGGAGCCAGCGTGGCCAAGGTTTCGTCCACCCCGGAAAGGCCCACCGCCGCCGCACGCGGGGCCCCCGAAGCCATTGTACGCACGCGCACCTTCGCGGTTTCACCGGGCCGATAGGTGGTGCGATCGGAATCGACGGCCACCTCAAGGGGGTTTTCGGACCGCACAAAGATGACCGTGCGAGCGCCGGCGAATTGGGTCTCCAAGAACCCGGTCACCTCCGCGGGGACCGTAAACCGCGCCCGATTGTCCGTGACCCGCGCTTTGCCGACCTCATGGGACCCTTGGCGCAGGTGGAGCCATGAAGGCAGTTCGCCAACGAAATCGGGACCCCGGAGGATCTCGACCGTGACTTCTTCGCCAGGGACCACGAGCGAGGGCGTGGCTCGCAAGCGCACATTGGGCAGCGTGCCCACCGGCAGTACCAAACGTCCCTCCCCGAGGGGGTTGGCCCCCGGGGTATCGGGGTCCGTGGCGGTTACCGACAGCGCGTATGCGGTCCGTGTGGTGGCCTGGGGCGGCGGACCATCATGGGTGCTCGGCACCTGAAGCACCGCCGTCACGATACCCATGGCGTCCGTGCGCGCAGACTCGAGTAGATCCACGTCGTCGAGCGCCCGCCACAGACAACGTCGCGTCGAACGCGAAAGACCAGCCCGGTCCAACGGTTCTACGGCCGTGTCGACGTCGCTCCGGCCCGTGCGAACCGCCCAGTGGACCCGCGCCACCGAAGCCCCCGATTGACCACGACCGAACGGGAAACAGCCTCGGGCCCGCAGGGCGGCGCGTTCAAATGCGGCCTGGGGCGAATTGCCGTAGGCCGGCTCGTGAAGCAGCCGAAGCCAGGGATGTTGGCTATCTGGCACCCGCCAATCGAGGGACAGGGTGCGAATGGGTCCTCGAGGCAACGCGAGTCGAGCCACCGCGCGGCCCACACAGTCGCCCAACGCGGTGGGCGGCGCCATCACCTCGGTGACGCGACCCCGCCGATCGGCGCGAAGGGCCACGGGAACGTTGGTGTCGCCCACCGTGTGCACCCCGCAGGCTGCGATGGCGGGAAACGCCTCGTCGAGCGCCCGGCGCAGAGCCAGATCCGGAACATCTCCGCCCCCAATCGAGATCCCATCGAGGCGAGGCGGATTTGGGGTGAGCGGCCGCTGTCGCACGGGCGGTGCGGGATCGACGACGGTGATGGGGTCGCCAGGGTCGATCTGCATGGCGATGACCCCGCTCGCATCGGCAACCGCCGTTCGAGGTTCGGTTGTCTCGGGGTCGTGGGGCTGCCGCACCGCGACGCGCGCACCGGGCAATGGTTGTCCGTCGGGCGTCGCTACCCTGATGTATACGCGGTTGTTGAAGCCCCCCACCACCCCATCCCCGAGTTCCGTCACCGCATCAAGCCGCAGCGATTCGGGCGACAGCACAGTGCGGGTGCGACCCCGGGCGGTTTCGCCCGCCGGCTCGGTGACGGCAACGTCAAGCGCCAGCCCCGTTCGGGCCATCAGGTCCACCGGTACGATGCCGTAGTCCACGGCAAAACGTCCATCGGCATCAGTGCGCAAGGGACGTTCATCCTCCCAGTCCACCGGCATCGGCCATTGACCCTCGGTCCGTGAGAGCCGAGCGCGGACCGTCGCATTCGCAACGGGGGCCCCAGAGGTGTAGGTGGCCCGGCCCGCAAACTCCAACCGATCGCCCCGACCAACCCAGGGCGTCGACGAATCCACGGTCACCCCGAGCCGGGGGAGGGAGAACCGGCGCACCTCGAAAGTGGCGGTTTGTTCATCGTCACCGGATTGCCAATGCACCGACCACGTGCCCGTCTCTGCCGCTTCATCGAGCGGGAAGGTGCTGTCAGCGATGCCCCACGGTCCCGTGGCATCCTTTTCGACCATCATTTCGAGGCCACGCGGCGACGTCACGGTCCACTTTCCAGGACGTTCCTCAAGCGGCCGACGATCCGTTCGAGCGAGGACCGCCGCCCGAAACGCGACGACCTGCCCTGGCTTGTAGAGCGGCCGGTCCGTCATCAAATGGAGCAGAGCCGGGGTGTAGAGCGGCACCTCGAGATCGAGGGTTCGGGATTCGAAACGGGTGTCTACGTCGACGCGGAGGATGTAGTCGCCGTCTTGCAGCTCGGGGAGCGCGACCTCGGCAATGCGGTCACTGCCGTACCGCCGAAAGGTCCACCGGGGGACCTCCGCCATGGTGACCCCGGCCGCGTCGAGCAACGTCGCCGCCACCCGAACCCCGCGACGCAATTCCGCCGAGTAGGTGTCGGCAAATCG
>JBCCQY010000154.1:0-22626 GCA_039208735.1 Myxococcota bacterium
CCGCACGTCGCGCGACATCCCGACGATCTTGTCCTGACCCGTCTCGCGGTTGGCGTTGACGAGACTGTCGTGCTGATGCCGGAGTTCCGCGGGAACGAGCATCTTGACATTTCGTCCAAGTACCTCTGACGCGGGGTAACCCCAGAGTTCTTCGGCCGCCGGGTTGAAGTAGATGACTTCGTTCTTGTCGTCGATCTGAACGACGGCGTCGATCGCTTGTTCGAGAACCGAGCGGATTTGATCCTGTTCTTGCCTTTGTTCAGTGATGTCGCGAACGAACGCAGTGTAGTGGTACTGATCATCGACGAGGACCTTCGACAACGACAGACTGACCCATGGTCGCTCGCCATCGCGCCGTTCGATCTGAACGTCCCGAGCCGTACCCACGATCTTGTTCTGGCCGGTTTCGCGGTTGGCATTGACCAGACCATCGTGCTGGTGGCGCAGCTCGGAGGGCACCAACATCTTCACATTCTTGCCGATAACATCAGAGGCGGCGTAGCCCCAAAGCTTTTCGGCGGCCGGATTGAAGTAGATGACCACATTGCTTTCATCGATCTGAACGACAGCGTCGATGGCCTGCTCGAGCACGGACCGAATCTGCTCTTGCTGTTGCCTCTGCTTGGTGATGTCGCGAACGAAGGCGGTGTAGTGGAAGTTGCCGTCGACCAGGACTTTCGACAGAGAAAGGTTGACCCAAGGCCGTTTGCCGTCACTCCGCTCGATCTGGACGTCTCGAGAGGTGCCAACGATCTTGTTTTGGCCGGTTTGCCGATTGGCATTCACGAGTCCGTCGTGCTGGAGCCGGAGCTCCGAGGGCACGAGCATCTTCACGTTCTGTCCGATGACCTGGGATGCAGGGTAGCCCCAGAGCTTTTCAGCGGCGGGGTTGAAAAACACGATGGTATTGTTTTCGTCGATCTGCACCACTGAATCAATGGTCTGCTCAAGTACGGACCGAAGCTGATCGTTGCCATTGCCAGCGCTTGGCTCTAGCGTGCAGATGACCGAGTTGTCCTCCAGTGGCGTTGCGGTAAACGTCATTTCGACAGCTTCACCGTCGTCGTTCACGAGTTTGACCACGTCGCTCACGGCTTCACCGGATTCGAGTGCGTCATCGACAGGAAGTGGCTGGCGGCGGGTGAAGAAAACCCGCCACGGCACACGGCCGATGGCTCCCGATGCGGTCACGCCGGTGAAGTTGGCAATGGCCTGGTTCCAGACAGAGATGTTGCCCTTGTTGTCGACGACGAACCCGGGGGTGGGCATCGCGTCGAACCAAGGGTTGGATTGTTCGTTCGTCATGAGATTCCTCGATTCACGAGATTCGACACAATGGTTCGTCAGCTATTGAGGGTCGCAAGATCTTCGGATCCGACCAATCGATCGGCGTCGAGCAGCAGTCGCACTCGGTCGTCGACCTTGCCGAGGCCCTGAATGAAGTGGTCGGTGGAACGGTTGGCCACCCGGGGTGGGGGCTCGATCTGGCCTGTCGGGATGTCGAGCACCTCTGAAACGGTGTCCACAACGAGCCCGACCCACCACTCCTGCACCATGACGACAATGATGCAGGTCCGTCCTCCGTAGGGCAGTTCCTCGAGCATAAAACGAGCCCGTACGTCCATGATGGGGATGACCTTGCCACGAAGGTTGATCACGCCCTTGATCCACGTCGGAACGTCGGGCAAAGGCGTGATGGGCAAGATCCCAATGATCTCTCGTACGTACTGGATGTCGAGGCCGTAGGTCTCGGAGCCCAGTACGAACGTCAGGTACTTGGACGTGGTGAGGGACTCGTCCTCGACCTCGTCGTCACTCAAGAGCTGGCTCACGGCCCCTCCGGTTCAATCGAAATCGACATCACGCCACGCCCTGTGCGACGGCGTGACTCCGCAAGGAAGCGACGTCGAGAATAAAACTGATGCGACCGTCGCCAAGCACCGTGCACCCCGACAGGCCACGAATGGCGCGGAGGTAGCCGGTGAGTCCCTTGATGACGGTCTGTCGCTGCCCGATGAGTTCGTCGACGAACAGGCAGATCGGCACGCCTGCATCCTCAACGACCATCACGATGCCTTTTCCAACATCGTTGAAGTCACTCTGAATCGCGTAAAAATGGTGCATGCGAACCAGCGGCAGCAACTGGTCGCGGATCTTCACGATCTCCTGGCCATTCGACAGAACCGTGACGTCCTCGGTTGGCACGACCATGGACTCTTTGATCTGAAGCAGCGGAATCGTGAAGCAGCTCCGACCCACCCGCACGAGCATGCCTTCGATGATGGCGAGGGTGAGGGGAATTCGGAGCGCGGTACGCGTGCCCTTGCCGAGTTCGCTGTCGATCTCGATGCGTCCATTGACGCTTTCGATGTTTCGCCGGACGACGTCCATCCCCATGCCGCGACCCGAGACTTCCGACACGGTTTGAGCCGTCGAAAAGCCAGGACTGAAGATGAAGTTGTTGATTTCGCGATCCGTGAGTTCTGCGATCGGAGTGCTGGTCAGCCCCCGTTCCTTGGCTCGTTCGTAGACGCGTTCCCGGTCGATGCCTCGCCCGTCGTCAATGATTTCAATCCAGACTTCGCCGCCCTGGTGGCGCGCGGTGAGGTGCACCACGCCTTCTGGGTCCTTGCCGGCGGCGGTGCGCTCATCGGGAGGCTCGAGTCCATGGTCTAGCGAGTTCCGAACCAGGTGAACGAGCGGGTCCGCGATGACTTCGGCCACCGACTTGTCGACCTCGGTCTCCTCTCCCGTGATGTCGAGGCGAATTTGCTTACCCAGTCGCTTCGAAAGGTCGCGCACCAAGCGCTTCATCTTGATGAAGGTGTTGCGCACGGGAACCATGCGAAGCGACATGGCGACATCTTGCATGTCTCGCGTGATGCGGGACAGTTGCGCCGCAGACTTGTCGAAGTGGTCGCTGCCGAGGCCTTGGACGTCCGGATGATGGGTCACCGAAGTGACCCCAATGATCAGTTCGCCGACCAGGTCCATGAGTCGGTCCACTTTGCTGACGTCGACCCGAAGCGTTTCGTGCTTGGCCTTTCGTGGGGGCAACGGGCTGGTTGGCTTTTTCCCCTCGCGCTTCTCTTGTTGTACGCGCAGAGCCGCTTCGAGTTCCTCGGGCTCAATCTCTTCCATCTCGACCAGGACCTCTCCAAGTTGGGGCCGACGTTTCTGCCGAGCCACCGCCTGAGCGAGCGTGCTTGCGTTGACGTACTCCGCCTGCAGCAGGATCTCGCCCAGACGTGTGGCTTCGATTTCAAGGCCTCCACCCAGCACTCTGGAGGCCACAGCGTCGATGTCGGCGACCCGGCCTTCGCCGCCCGACATCATGCTCAACACCCCATCGCGCATCGCTGCGAGGCCCGACCGGACGCGGTTGCTGATTTCCCGGATGGCTCCAGGATTGGCTTCCCACGTCCCGTTCAGGGCGCGAAGCTCGGCCACCACCGACTCTGACATCTGTGCGACCAGCTGAAGGTCGGCAAGTCCCAGGTACCCACATGCGACCTGCAGGTTGTGCAACGCCTGCCATGCTGCATGTCCGACGGCCTCGTCTTCTTCGCCGTGTTCGATGCGATCGAGGGCGGCGGCACATTCATCGAGAAGAATCGTGGCTTCGCCCGCAAACATCTCGAAGGTCTGCGCTGGCTCCCCAGCCAGAAGCTCATCCTCTTCGTGTTGCTCGAGAATCTCGGCCGGAAGCGGCTCGCTCGCGCTCTCAAATGGCGCAGCATCGCGCAACTCTGGAGGGTCATCGATGACTTCCCCGGTTCCGTCGTCTTCGACGGCAACGATGTCATCGCCCATGAAGAGCAAGATGGCGGGCTCTTCTCGTTCCTCTTCGAGTTCCGGTACGAAGGACGCGAACTTCTGGATGATCTGGTCTGCGGCCTCCTCGTCGCCTGTGTCCGTGCCCGACTCGGCAATCGCATCGAGCCGTCCCCGCACGAAGTCGAGGCCTTGGCAGAACAGATCGACGAGCGAGCCGTCCAGCGCCAGGTCTCCGTCTCGCACTTTCTGGAGTGCGGTCTCGGCGGAGTGAGTGACCCGCTCGATCTCGTTGAATTCGAGGAGTCCCGCGGACCCCTTGACCGAGTGGTAGACGCCGAAAATCCCGTTGATGACACCGGTGGCCTCATCCGAACCGATCAGGTTTTCCAGCTCCAACAATGTGGGCTCGATTTCCTGAAGGGCTTCTCGGGCCTCATCAAGGAACGTCTCGACGACCTTCTGGGTTTCGGCGTCGATTGCCATCGGAGCTCCGTGGCGCCCGCCGGACCACCCCCACTACGGCCGACATTGACCGTGGGGATCCGACTTCCTGCGTCACGAGCCCATTCGATCGCCCCATCCAGGGGCTTGAGGCCGCTCACAGCAATGCGAGCGGCCGCCACACTGCGCTACTCTTCGACCGTGATGGTGATGGTGGCGGCCATTACTTCGCCGTAGGACGTATGAGCACCGTCTGCGAACTGCATTGTGAGCTTGTGCTCGCCTGCCGGCAGCTCGATTTCGGCCTCGGTCTGGCCCAACCCAAAATGAATGTGGGTTTCATCGGCGGGAACGACGGTCCCCTCCGCGACTCCCGCAGAGTCAATGATGACATGGTGGTGACCGGTGCCCTCGATGAGTTCTCCGGCCGGCTTGACCTCCATGCCTTCCACGCCGAATTCGAGCTTCACGGGTGACTTGACCGTAGCTCCGTCCGCCGGGCTCTTGAAGAACACCTTGCGAGCGGCTTCGGCCGGCGCTTCGACGGGCTTCTCCGCCGCGGGCTCCGCTTTGGCAGCGGGCTCGGGAGCGGGGGCTTCCGGCGCGGGGGTGCTGCTGTCACAGGCGAGCAGCGCGAACACGAAGAGATTGGTCAATTGGCTCCTCCGGGCCCGAACCTAGCACTTTTCTTCGTCCGCGAGCGAAGCGGGTCTCAAGTCGCCTGGTCTTGGGGTCCTCAAGGCCCTTTCGGGCAGGCGGACAGTTTGTGATCCCCGTGGCATGTAGGTTGGATTGCGATGGGAGACCCACGTGCGCGTAATGGGAATCGACGAAGCAGGGCGCGGCTGCGTACTGGGCGATCTGGTGATCGCCGCCTTCGTGTGCGACGATCCTGACGACCACGACCTGCGGGATGCCGGAGCCACCGATTCCAAGGCGCTCTCGCCCGCTCGTCGAGTGGCCGCTCGTACCGCCCTGGTCGAATTGGGGCAGGCCCATGTGGTTCACGTCACGCCTCGCCAGATCGATGCCGAAAACCTCAACCGCCTCGAAGAGGCTGCCATCATCGAACTCATCAAGTCCACCCGGCCCGACGTGGTCTACCTCGACGCGCTGGGGCATCCTCGCACGCTGCCTGCGCTCGAGAAGCGGTTGCACGACCAACTTCCGGCCGACCTGAAGCACATCGATTGGACGATCGAACCCAAGGCCGATGCGAACTACCCCGTGGTTGGCGCCGCCTCGATCTTCGCGAAGACGGCCCGGGACGAGGCACTTCAGGCCTTGGTCGATGCGTTTGGCCCGCTGGGTTCCGGCTATCCTGGCGATCCGCGAACCAAAGAATGGCTGGTTGAGTGGTCGCGTACGGGTGCGCCATGGCCAGCCTTCGTTCGAACCCGTTGGGCCACCATCACGGAACTTGCCCAGCCCGTCCTTTGGTAAACGAACCCCCTTCCGGAGACCCGATCGAGCCAATCTGATGATTCCACGAGTGCTGATTCCGTAGCTTGACCCTTGCGATTCGGGTCTGGCGCGGAGATGTCTGCCTGTTCCTTGTCGACAGCTTACTGAACACGGGTATACTGCTCGGGCGTTCAGAAGTCGGAGGGCCAATGGCGGAAGCACGTCTGGTCTGCCTGGATCTCGACACGTTCTTCGTGTCGGTGGAGCGTCGATTTCGGCCCGAGTTGCACGGCATGCCCGTGATCGTAGGGGGAGGACCCGGTAAGCGTGGCGTGGTGACGTCGTGTAGCTACGAGGTCCGGCCTCAAGGGGTGCGGAGCGGGATGCCCATCGCCAAGGCGATCAAGCTCGCGCCCGATGCGGTTGTCGTCCCCACCCGGCACGGGGTCTACGGACCGATCGCAAAGCAGGTGCGCGAGATTCTTGAGCGATTCACGCCTGCGGTGCAGACCGCCAGTATCGACGAGTTCTTCTTGGACTTTCGGGGGTGTGAGCGGCTGTGGCACCGGCCGGGTGACATCGATGCGGATTCCACCATCCTGCGGGTGGTGCGCGAGATGCGTCAGACGATTCAACGCGAGCTTTCGTTGCCGGCGAGTGCGGGCATTGGCAGTTCAAAACCGGTCGCCAAGATTGCGAGTGGCCGCGCGAAACCCGCGGGCGTACGGATGGTTCGCGTCGGCGAAGAACTCGCGTTTTTGTCACCCCTTCCGGTTCGCGCCTACCCGGGAATCGGGCCCGTGGCGGCAGAGCGCTTGCAAACGCACGGCATCGATCGCCTGGGTCAATTGCTCGCCCTGCCGGAGGGGCCACTGCGCGCCCGATTTGGGAAGCTTGCGGCGAGTATCGGCCGACAGGCGTTGCCCATCCAGAGCCCCGAACGGTCCGCGGCTCGGCAGTTGTCGAGGGATCGCCCCAAGTTTCGAGAGCACGACGATCCGAGTCAGGGCACGGTGGGGAGCATTTCGAACGAACGCACCTTTGCCTCAGACCTTCATGACCGCCGTGCGGTCCTCGACCGCTTGCGAAAGCTCGTCGAGCGGGTGTGTTGGCGCGCACGGCAGCGCGGGGTCGAGGCGCGGACCGTCACGCTCAAGGTGCGTACCAGCGACTTCAAGACGCTCCAACGCGCGATTTCAGGTGCTCCCACGACGGACGAGCGGTACGTCTTTCGCCGCATTCATCAACTGCTCATCCGCGCCTGGGATGGTCGTCGTGGGGTGCGGTTGGTGGGGGTTGCCCTGTCGAACTTCGTTGACCACAAAGCCCAGCTTGAACTTCCCCTGTCTGAGGAAGATTCGCCGCCTCGGGTCAACGATGCGGTCGATGCGGTGCGCGAGCGGTTCGGGTACGAGTCGATTGGTCGGGGGGCCCGCATGCCCGACCGCACGCGACGCCAGGCCAAGCGACTAGGGGCGCAAAAGCATTAGCGGTCGATGCGTCGCATTTCCGTCATGCCAGCCACGCCCTCGTTGGCGAGGGCATCGGCCCGTTCATTCCCTTCGGTTCCCACGTGTCCGGCCACCCAATGAAGTGTGAGCCCCGATCGGTCGGCCAGCCGCTGACGCAGTTCCGTGATGAGGGTGCGGTTGGCCTTGGCCTTCCACCCCCGTACAAGAACGCCGTTGGCGTAGTCGGAGTCCGAGAGCAACGCGACGGTGGCTTCCGGGGGGACGCGCTCGGCGTCAAGGATGTCCAGAGCAAGCGCCACCGCCGTGAGTTCTGCCACGTTGTTGGTGGCCTCGCCAAGCGATCGAGAGGCTTGGACGACCGAGCCGTCCGGCCAGCGCGCAAAGGCGCCCGACCCGGCAGGGCCCGGGTTTCCTCGGCACGCGCCATCCGTGAAGATCACGATGGTGTCGGATTCGAGCGACGCAAGAAGCGTCTCGGCGTGCTCCCGAGCCGCTGCGGCCTGTTGCTTCGAACGTGTTCCGGCCTTTCCAAAACCTTGGCCGCGGCCCTTCGTCTTCTTGCGCGCGGGCGCTGCGTCCGCCGACACGCCGTCGTCGAGGGATTCGACTGCAGCTCCCTCCTGGAGGGACAAGCGTTCAGGGCGCGTGGCGTACACGCGCGCCCCCGGAGTCTTGCGATACCGGATCGCGACCTTACCGCCTTCGACCAGAGGCGAGCCATCATCATTGACCCGTGCGTAGACGGTCTGGTCTTTGAACCCTGCCTTGCGCCACTTCGCCATGAAGTGGGTCATAGCCAGTGAGAAGGAATGTGGCCGAACAATGCACGCGAGGAGATCCCTTGTGGTTGAATGCCGCCATGCGCGACTTGTCGATTCTTGTGATGGGGCTGCTGACGGCCTGTTTGGGTACGCCCTCGCCGGAAGCTTCGAATTCGGCCACAGCCGATGACGGCACGCCGAAGCTCAGTTGTCCGGAAGGGACCGCCCAGCAATCAGGAACCTCGCCGGAAGGGGAGGAGTACTGGTGTGATCGCTCAGGTGTGATGCACGGGCCCTTCCTTAAGTTCCACCCCAACGGCATGCGCGCCGCATCGGGGACTTGGGAGGAGAACCAGCGATCGGGCCAGTGGACCTGGTGGTTCAACAACGAGCAGACGAAGATGAAAGGCAAGTACGACCGAGGCAAGCAAACCGGCTCGTGGACCTGGTGGCACGACAACGGCAATCGTCAGCAGGAAGGCGACTTTCTACTCGGACGTCGTCAGGGCAAGTGGACGACATTTTACCCTTCGGGCAATCGCGAGTCCGAGGGCATGTACCACAACGACAATCGTAGCGATTCCTGGAAGTACTACGACGACGATGACACGGACAAGGTCGTTCGCACCGAAAGTTACGAAAATGGCAAGGTGGTCGAAAAGCCCAAAAGGTGAAGGACGGCCCCTCTGGGAAGGGGCCGCTTGTGTTTTTTGGGGTGTCGTGCCTAGACTCTAGGGGTAGCTCGGAGCAGTGCTTCGGGCGCAGGGGTTGGGGCAACTGCTCCACCTGAAGCACCGACCGAGGGGGGGGTTTCACGGTCGGTGCTTCTTCTTTCCTTGCGTAGGGAGATGGATTCCCTGCGCGAGGAGCTGCTTTTCGGCGGCAGCAGCCCAGCCACGGTTGGCCGCGGGGCTCGCGGGAGATGGGTGGAGCACGCGGCCGACGGGGAGGGCGTTGCCCACGACGGCCTTGGCACGACCCTCGGCCCAGTTGCCAACGCCGACCACGCGCCGGGGTTGGAGGACGTCGATCATGGCTGCGAGCGCGCGGTCGCAGTGGGCCAGCATCTGCGTGCGCTCGGTGCGGGCCAACTTGTCGGGGGTCAGGTTGCGCCCCGTGGCGTGAAGGAAGAGCAACGGGCAGTAGTTGGCGATGAAGTGATCGGCAAAGAACGCTTCCGCCGTGCCGAAGCGCTCGGCCGCCCAACCCCAAAGGCGGGCGCCACTGACTTCAGACCGCGCACAGGCGAAGCCGTCGATGGGGCGTTTAGGGTGTTCCACGGCGGGTTTTTCGACCGGACCCTCGATGCCCAGCCAGTCTCGCACGGCGGCGACTTCGCCGAACGGGACACCGGTCTGAGCCATTCCGAAGGGGCCTGGGTTCATTCCGAGCCAAAGGACGCGACCAACGCCTCGTCCGTAGCGCTCGAGGTAGGCTGCGTGGGGGGCCCAAGCGTACTGGAGGGGGCGATACACGAACGCCACGGGCTCTGAAAACGACAATTCGGCCAGCCTGCGATCGAGTTCGGTGGCGATGGTGAGGAGGTCACTCACAGTGCGTCATCCGGGTTGAGGCGTTCGACGATGACGGCCCATTCGAGGCCAAACCGACGGAGGTATTTGCGCAGCCGGTCTGCGTCATTGGTGTGTTTGCGACGGGTGCGGCTGACCGCGAACAGGACCCGGCCTGCGTCCGACGCCGTGCGCGCCTTCCGGCAGACATCGAGCACGTCGTCGAGTTGTACGCGTTCGAACCGGTCGAGTTCCGCGACGGCTTCGGGACCGAGTACCCGCTCCGCCAAGCCGTGGGCAGGCGTGGCCCCCCGGGCCCCGCGCCACGCCTGTCGCAGGCGAGCGATCTCCCGGTGCACCTCAAGTTCGCTGATGCGTCCGCCCGGAGCCAACGTGGCCATGCGAACGACGGCCGCGTTGAGGTCTCGGAAGTTTGCGCGCCATGCTGCTTCGCCCGAGACGGCGAACGTGAGGAAGGCCTTTCGCGCGTCGCGGTTGAACGAAACGCGACGTCCCGACGTTTGCGCGAATTGTTCGAGTTCGAAGTCGAGGTTCGGTTCGATGTCTTCGGGGCGGTCGCGCAGACCCGGAAGTTCGAAGTGCCACAGGTCGATACGTGCCAGGAGGTCTTCGCGAAACCGGCTCGTTCGAACGTCCTCACGCAGGTTGCGGTTGGTGCCGGCCAGGAGCTGAAAGTGGCTTTCGGTCTCGTGGTCCGAACCCATGGGCATGAACCTTCGCTCTTCGAGGGCCCGCAGGAGCATGGCTTGCTCATCCAGGCCAAGTTCGCCGATCTCATCGAGGAACAGCACGCCGCCATCGGCGCTCGCCAACACGCCCGTCCGGTCCGCAACGGCGCCGGTGAAAGCGCCGCGTTTGTGCCCAAACAAGGTCGACATGGCCTGGTCTCCGCGCAGCGTGGCGCAGTTGACCTCGACGAGGGGAAGAGGCGAGGCACTTCGTCTTCGTTTGACCTCGGTAATGGCGCGCGCAAGCCTCGACTTCCCTGCGCCCGTGGGTCCTGAAAGCAAGATGGGGGCATCTGAGACTTCTGCGACCCGGGCCAGTTCCTCCATCATTTGGTTGAAGCCAGGGTTTCGTGTGGCGATGCCCGACTTGAGCACCGATGTGCCTTCGGCTCGGGTCTCGGCGAACCGCCTGGCGATGCGGTCGTAGCGCGCCAGGTTGAGGTCGATGAGTTCGACGCCGGGTGGTCGTTCTTGACGGGGAGGCGAAGTCTGCAGCAGACGGCCCGGCAAGAAGCGAGCCTCCGTGAGCAAGAACATGCAGATCTGCATCACATGGGTTCCCGTCGTGATGTGGATCCACAGGTCTTGAGCGTCTTCGGTGAAGGCCTGCTCGCGGGACCAGTCGTACAGCGTCGCAAACACGTCCTCGAAGTCCCAGGGGCGGGGAAACGCCAACGCATGCGGGATCACCGTCGTGTCTGGCGACAGGCGGGCGATGTCGCTCAGCACAGGTTCGGGCGTCTTGTCGTCTTGGTAGATGAGATGGAGCGTCGAAACATACACGTCGTCGCGTTGGAAGATCCCTACGGTGGGCCGCCATTTCTCCCAACGCCGGGGACTTCGCCCGCTGTCCAACTGCATCCCATACATGCCGACAACCACCACGTTGGTGGCGGCCATTGCGCTCCTCCTTGCGCAGGTTCGCCACACAACGTAGCCAGGAGGCTCGGAGGGCTCTTGCTCACGTTGGATGGTCGACAAGGAGAAGGGGGAGGGCAGGTCCTCCGGATTGCCTTGGCATTAGCGGCGATCACGGGCACGCCATTTCGCATTCACAACATCCGTGGAGGTCGGGCGAAATCGGGCCTGCTGCGTCAGCACCTCACGGGGGTACGCGCGGTGGCCGAGGTGTGTGGCGCGCGGGTGGAAGGTGCCGAGCTGCGATCGCAGGAGTTGACGTTCGTCCCCGGGGCCGTGAAAGCAGGCGCGTTCGAGTTCGCGGTCGGCTCGGCGGGCAGCGCAGGTCTGGTCCTGCAAGCGCTCCTTCCTGTGTTGTGGCACGCCGACGGCCCTTCAACGGTGCAGGTATCGGGTGGCACCCACAATCCTTCCGCGCCTCCGGCGGATTTCTTGATGCGAACCCTCGCACCCGTGTTGGCCACGATGGGGTTCGCCATGGAACTTTCGTTGGACCAACATGGGTTTTATCCGGCCGGGGGTGGCGCCTACCGGGTTTCGGTGACGCCGGGCCCGACGAAGCCGTTGAGCCTTCTGGAGCGAGGAGCGGTGCAAAAGGTTGAGGTAACGTCCATCGTGGCGAATTTGCCGGCCAATGTTGGGCAACGCGAGCTTACGGCCGTAAAGGCGGCCCTTCCGGTCGAAAATCTGGTGACGACAATCGAAACCGTTCGATCCCCAGGTCCAGGCAACGCGGTGGTCGTGGCGGTGGAGTCGGAGGCGGTCACAGAAGTGTTCACTGCGTTCGGGCGCCGCGGGCGACCTGCCGAAGACGTCGGCCAGAGCGTGGCCGAGTCCGCGACAGCGTATCTTGATTCCGGAGTCCCGGTCGGCCCGCACCTCGCGGATCAGCTCATGCTCCCCTTGGCGATCGCGGGCGGACAATTCTCGACCGGAGCGCTAACCGAGCATTCACGAACTGCGATCGGGATCATCGCGCAGTTTCTGGAACGGTCACCCCGTGTGATACCGCAAGATGATCAAAGACTCTTGGTTGAATGTTCGATTTAGTCGATATTCTCCGGGGACGGGTCGAATGAACAGTCTGAATTTGAACCACCTGCGGTATTTTTGGTTGACCGCACGGGAAGGAAGCCTCACCCGGGCAAGCCGACGCCTCAACCTTGCGCCGTCGACGGTAAGTACGCAAATCAAGGCGCTCGAAGAGGCGATTGGGCAGCCACTGTTCGACAGGCGGGGGCGCTCGTTGGTGTTGACCGCGCATGGTGAGGTCGTCCGACAATATGCGGATGAGATTTTTGCGCTTTCGGAAGAACTCGTGCAGTCGCTGCGCGACTCTAGTGCGAGCCGTCCTACGGCGCGACTGCGGGTTGGGGTTAGTGCACACCTCCCCAAGCTCGTGGCGTACCGACTGGTCTCTCCGGTCATGCAGAACCCCAATGGTCCGGTGCATCTTGCATGCTTCGAAGACCAGCCCGAGCGCCTCGTGGCCGACCTTGCGGTGAGCCAGCTCGATGTGGTGTTGTCGGACGCTCCGGTGGGTCTTGCGAGCGAGGTGCGGGTCGAAAGCCTCCTCATCGGGGAGTCGCCGATCGCGTTGATGGCCCATGAAAGCTTGGCGAAGGACCTGCGCGAAGGCTTCCCCGGAAGTCTCGACAATGCGCCGTTGCTTCTTCCCGACCAAAGTTCGGCGATGCGGCGGCTTCTCGAACAGTGGTTCGAGGATCAAGGCCTGCGGCCAAGGGTGATTGGCGAGTTTGGCGACTCGGCGCTCCTGGCTTCGTTTGGAATGCAGGGGGCAGGATTGTTTCCGACGTCCGCGATCATCGCCAACGAGGTGGCCAAGCAGTATCATGTCGAACAGGTCGGCCTCATGCCGGGGGCCCGAGAGCGGTTCTACGCGATTGCGCGGCCCGGTCGCCTTGAAGAATTGCCCATTTCGCTCATCGTTGAGAATGGGAAGGCGGTTCTGGAGTCGGCGTAACGGCCCGGAACAACGCAGGGAGCGCTACGGCAAGTGTCGCGGCGCGCAGCACGTAGGAGGTGAGCAGAGCTATCCAGGCTCCTGCGTTGCCGAACGCAGGTCGCAGCACAAGATCGAGCGCGATGTACAGCGCCGTGGTGATCAGGGCGGCGTTTCGCAATGCGCGACCGCGTGTGGCGCCCAGGAAGATTCCGTCCAGTTGCCAGGCGGCCACGCCCAGCAACGGTACTGCGGCGCAGTACCACAGGTGGTCAGAGGCGATCTGCAGCACTTCGGGATCCATCACAAACCACCGCAGCAACGGTCGGCCGAGCAAGGCGATGCCGAGCGAAAACACGACTCCCATGACGACGGCGACCTCACTGGTACGGGCGATGGCCTCGGCAAGGCGTTGGCGGCTTCCCGCTCCCATCGCCTCTCCGGTCTCCTTTTCGGCGATGAAGGCCACGCCGTCCAACACGTGAGCTGAGACGGCGACAAACTGCAAGAGAACTTGGTTGGCGGCGAGTACCGCCGTGCCCAGTAAGGCGCCGGCGTTCGAGAACCAGCCGAACGCGCTCAACATGGCCAACGTCCGAACGGCGATGTCGCGGTTCGTGGCGAGTAGGCTCGACCAGGCGTGAGGCTCGTCGTCGGAGGAACGGAGCCGCGACCAGGCTACCGGGAGGTCTCGGCGGATCCAGCCGAGCGCGACCACCAAGGCGATGACCTCGGCCATGGCGGTACCGGCTCCGATCCCTGCGGGCCCCCATCCGAATTGGGTCACGAAGATCGCATCGAGGATGGCGTTGGTTCCGTTTAGCACCAACTGGTAGCCAAGCAGCGCCCGGGTACGACCGGTGCCGAGCAGGTAGCCGTTAAGCGCGTAGCCCATCAGCGCGAAGGGCGCGCCCCCTATGCGAGCGAGGTAGTAGGCGGCGGCTCGGCTTTCGACATCCGCCGCCGCGGAAAACAGCCCTAGGGCCACCACCCGGATCACGGGGAACAAGACCCAAAGGCTCACGCCGAACACGAGACCCAGGGCCAATGCACGACCCAAGACCCCGGCCGCGCGTTCGGGAGCGCCGGCACCGATGGCCTGGGCCGCTTGGCCCGTCGTGGCCATCCGCAAAAATCCAAAGCCCCAGTACACGAAAGAGAACGTCACCGAGGCGATGGCAATCGCCGCGAGATCGGCCCCATCGCCCGTGAAGCCCATGACGACCGTGTCGACCACTCCGGTCAACGCGGTCGCAGCTTGAGCGAGCACGACGGGCCAAGCTTGTCGCATCACCCTGCGCCGGGTCAACGGGGCCCGGCCGCCCCTTGCGCCATCGGACACTTTGAGGGACCCTGCCAAACAGCTTCCGGAGAGTCCTCCCCGTGCCGAATGCGAACGGATGGTATCAGTTTGGAGGCCCGGTCGATGCGGACGTCTTGAACGACCGCTTCCCCGGTCTCGCGCCAAGCGCGGTGGTCGAGGGTGATCGGGTCACGATTTCGCAGGAACGAAAGGATTACCTCGCGCTCATCGAGGAAGTCGACGAACTTCGCACGGATGCCGTGGCGGGTGCGATAGCGGTCACGGATCCGCATGGCTTGGTGGTTCGCCTTCCCGCCCGTTGGATCCCGCCTCGGTTTGAAGCGGATTCCGTTCCTCAGACGGCGAAGGCCCGAGTGGGGGCCATCGATGGCACCGTGGGTGCGCCCATCCTCGCCCTCGGCTGGTCGTCCGATGGCTCCTTGCTTGCCACCGCCCATGAGATCTCCGAGCTAGCGGTGGCCACGATCTGGCGGGTGGAGGACGATGTCCTCGTCCGCGTGCATGAGATTCCGGTGGGGGAGCGGTGGATGGGAGGGCACAGCCTTGGCTTTGCCGCCCGCGCCTTGGCCACCTTCACCAATGTGGGTCCGGGCGATGGTGTGGGGGAAATCCGACTGTTTCACGCCGATGGTGGTCAGCTTCTTCGAGTGAAGACCTTCGATAAGCCTTTTCGCTGTGCGGCGGCGGCTCCCGACGGATTCGGCTTGGTCGTGCAGCTCGCCGAGGAACGCCAGCTCACCATTCTTGATGCGATGCTCGAGCCGCAGGACACCCGAGCCGTTCACGCGGATTACACCTCGCTACGCTTTGGGCTCCGGGGCCGCCTGCTGGCGCATGGACCCGAAGGCATCGATGTGATGGATCTCAAGCAGTCGGCGGGGCTCGATCGCTTCGAAGGGACGTTCACCCATGGCGTGGCCCTGGAGGAGGGGCTGATCGCGGCCCGGACGGACGAAGGGAACGTGTTGGTGTTGAAGGCCGGCGCGGAACCGATTGAAGCTGAGCCGCTGAGCGGCGTTCGCGCGATTGGGGCGACGGGCAACGTCATCGTCGCATGGGGCGACGGCGAACTCATACGGTTCGACACCGAGACAGGAACCGTCCGGTCGCGCCATTCGGTGGCCTCCACCGCTCCCCAGATGGTGGCGGTGGCGCGGTCGGGTGATGCGGTGGCGTGGTGCGATGGGCAACGGGTCTTCCTGCCCTCGTCGACGGACGCCGAGGCTCCTTTTGACGGGTTGGTGGCGGGGGGCGCGCGGGCGATTCGCCACCTCGACGACGATCGCGTGTGGCTTGGGGATCCGGTCGATGCCTCGGTGGACGGGTTCGTACTCGACGCCAAGGCGTGGATTGCGCCGACGGTCGATGCCTCGGTGGTCGTGGTGGCAGAGGCCGTCGGCGGAGGGCGGCCGACCGAACGGGGGCTCACGCGAGTCACCTATCGAACGACGGATGAAACCTTAGGGTGTACCTATCTCTCGGACGCTCGAACGGCGGATCTTACGCCAGATGCGGCACACCTCGTCGTCGAGATCGATGGGAACTTCGCACTGTATGGAGCGGTAGGAGGCCAGTTTCGGGGACAGCTCGGTCCTGCCGTCGAGCAATTGGCGTTCGCCCTTCGTGCCCCGGTCGCCTTGTCAAGGACGCGCGATGACCTCGCGATCTGCGAGATGGTTCCCGATCCTCCGGCTCCCACCCGACTGGCCGAGCCCGAGGTGGAACTTGCTGCGCTCGCCGAGGACGGGAGCCTTGTCGTTGCAGTGGGGGCGCGGCTCGCCTTGTGGGAGGGCAAGGAGGCCCAACTGCGGTGGGCGCGGGGGGATTGGAGCGCCGACCACGTCGCGGTCAGCCCGGACAGGACGCGCATCGTGCTGACCGTCGGGGGAGGAATTCACTGGTTTTCCGCTGCGGATGGTCGACTCATGGAGAGCTTTGCCGGTCACCCCCATGGGGTCCGGCAGCTCGCGTTCCGCGCCGATGGGTCGCTCGTGACCCTCGGCACCGAAGGCACCATTGTGCATTGGAAGGCTCGGGGGGAAGGCCGGCCCGCGGCGCCCGATGCGGCCGAGGTGCTCCGTGCGGCGTTCGACGAACGGGACCGCGCGATGCGGGCGCCCTGGGCTCCGGTTTCGCCCCACGAGCCCACCGAGGTTGCGCCGTTGCCCCCGCTCTTGGCCGCGATGTTCCCGCCCGATCCGACGGCGGGGGTTCGGGTGGTGGGCGCACTCACTTACTTTGGAGAGTCCGTCCGCGACGAAGCGGTACTCGCCTACGTGGAAGCCACCGGTCGAGAAGCCACCACGGATTTGCAGGTGGACGATCGGTCGCTTCGGCTCGACCTTACCCTGGATCGCGAAGTTGCCCTGCAGCCGCTTCACGACGGGCTGCTCGTCTTGGCCCGCCGAGCCCTTCGCGGTGAAGTGCAAGTCCAAGATCCACGTCGCATCAGCCATTTTACCTACGAAGCAGGCATGACCGAGGCACCCGCGCCCCGCTACGAGGTGGTGCCGGGATCGCGGGCGCGCTTGTCTCGGCTGCGGGCGCCGCATTGGCAGATTCGACCCCAAATCGAGGAGCAGGGCGGTTGGCTGTGGTGGTTGGGGCCGTACGATCCCGAACCGGGCGAGCGGCCGGGTCCGGTCGCTCCGGTGCAACGACTTCGCGTCATCGATCAGGCCACGGGGCAGCAGATTTGGTCCCAGTTGCTGACCTTCGAAGGGGTGCTTTGGGTCGCGCCCGACGGCCGACTGGCCTTGCTCACCGCTGAGGATCCAGTCGAAGCCCTCGAGGAGCAGGTGGGGTTGAAGCTGCTCGACCCCAGCAACAACCAGGTGCTCGAATTGATCGAGGGAGACCGTCAGTTTGCTCGTCAGGTGCAGTGGGCGCCCGATGGCGCGGCCTTTGGGTTCGTGGCGGAGGGCGAGGACACCCACGTCGAAGTGTGGGAGCGCGATGGTCCGCGTCGATTCTGGTTTCCATTGCGAGCCTGGACGTTTCGTTCGGCCGACGAGCTTGTCGCGGCCGGCGGTGGAGAGCTCGCGTTCATCGATGTGGTGTCAGGGGGGGTGACGCGCACGCTGCCTTGGCCACGCGAGGATCATCAGTTGATCGCATTTGGTGAAGGATTCGTGGCGATCGGAGCCGAGGGCATCGCCATCGTGGACTCCGAGGGCACCATCGATCGTGGCCTTGCCGATCTCCGACTCGAAGAAGGCGCGGTGCTCACCGAGGAAGATGGGGAGGCGGTTCTCGAAGGGCCTCGAGGCGAACGCATTCGATTGTCGGACGGTCAGCCGCTCTCCGCGCCGGGCTACATCGAGTCGGCGGCGATTGCGGGCCCCTGGGTGGCCACATGGCACGGGGAAGAGCTGCTGGTGCGCCGATGGGCGACGGGCGAGGTGCGGGTTCGTGAGCGCCTCGACGTCGACGCGCAATGGGTGGGGCAGCCGTCGTTCGCCTGGGCTGGCGAGTCCCTCATCGTCGGTGTGGACGACCGGATCCGATGCCTCGATCCAGATGGAACCTGGCGCATGAGCGATCGGGTGGGGCTTGTCGCCGTGGTCACGGGTCCTCCCGGTGAAGTCCAGACGGCCCACCGAGACGGGCTCGTGCGACGCTACGATGTGGCCACCGGCACCGTGACCATCGAATCCCGGCTCGAGTGGCCCATCGAAGCCTTTGCAGGCCATCGTGAGGTCACGCATGCACTGTTCCGGACCGGGTCGGTGGTGCGTCACGTTGTGCTCGAGACCGGCGAGGAACTCGATCGGGTCGATGATGTGCCGGTCGGCGCGCGATTGGCTCTGTCGCCGAACGGTCGGTCCTTTGCGGTCGCCATCGGTGACCGGGTGATTTTGGGTGGCGGAGGCTTCGAGCGGCGTCAAGTCGATGTCGTGGCGCGGTCGCTGGTGTTTCTCCAGGACGGCCAGCGCCTCGCGATCGGCGGCGACGATGACCTGGTGCACATCGTGCGTGTGTCAACGGGGGAGCACGAAGGGAAGCTGGTGGGGCACCATGGGTACGTTGAGGTGCTTGATACCGATGGCACGACCATGGTGTCCGGCGCGGTCGATGGCCTGGTGTGGTCGCTCGATGGGCTTGAGCTGATGGGCTTTGGTCACAACGTGTTCCTCGACGCCCAATCCTGATCATACGTCGTGTCCATGGAGGACCCGATGTCCCAAGACCTCATCGTCGAGATCGGTCCGCTTGGCTTTCCCTGGAAGACCGCTGATCCCTTCCTGTTTTGCGTGTACCACGATGATGCCTACCCCAAGGGCAACGCCCGTCTAGGTCCTGAGGCTTCGTTGCAGGGTCGAAACCTAGGCAATGACTTTGCCGTTCGCGATGGCTACCGGATGTACCACGGTGAAGTGGTGCCGGGTTTCCCACGCCATCCTCACCGAGGCTTCGAGACGGTCACGGTGGTGCGAAAAGGGCTGGTGGACCATTCGGATTCCCTCGGTGCGACCGCACGGTACGGCCATGGCGATGTCCAATGGATGACCGCGGGTCAGGGCATTGTTCACGCCGAGATGTTCCCGCTTGTGAAGCGAGACACCGACAATCCGCTCGAACTCTTCCAGATTTGGATCAACCTGCCGGCGAAGAACAAGATGGTGCCGGCCCACTTCACGATGCTCTGGAAAGAGAAGATTCCCGTCGTGACGCGAACCGACGCCGAGGGACGCCGTACCGAAGTCACGCTGTCGGCCGGTTCGCTCGATGGCCAGGCCGCGCCTCCACCGGCGCCGAATTCCTGGGCCGCGAATCCATCGAACGAAGTCGCCATCTGGCAAATCCGCATGGATGCCGGCGCCACGTTTGAGATTCCTGCTGCATCGCCCGGGGTCCGGCGAACGCTGTATGTGTTTCACGGAGGTGGCGTGCGCATCGGAGGGCAAACCATCGATAACGAGCGGATGGTCGCGGTTCGTGGCGACCGAGCCGCGGTCATTGACAACGGGTTTGAACCCTCGGAACTCCTGATGCTCCAGGGGCGACCCATTGGGGAGCCGGTTGCGCACTACGGACCCTTCGTCATGAACTCCCGTCAGGAACTCGAAGAGGCTTTCGCCGACTATCGGCGGACCCAGTTTGGGGGCTGGCCTTGGGACCGCGATGATCCCGTGCATGCGGCGGTGGACGATCGCTTTGCGAAGCATCCGAACGGCGATGTTGAGCGCCCGGTCTGACGCTTAAGGGATGGCGGGCGGAGGGGGGAGGGTGATGCGTACGCTCGCCCCGCCCGACGGCGATTCGCCAAGGAGCAGCTCGCCACCCAGGCGCATGACCACTTGTTTGACGATCGATAAGCCGAGGCCAAAGCCTGCGATGTGCCGAGGCCCTCGGTCGAAGGGCCGTAAGAGCTGCATCGGGTCTCCATCAAAGCCCGGTCCATTGTCTTCGAAGGTGATTCGAAAGCCCTCCGAGGCGGTCCGACTCGACACCCGCACTTGGGGTTTGTCCACGGCCCGTCCGTGCCGCAAACTGTTCGCGATCACATTGTCGATGAGCACAACGAACAACTTTTCGTCGGTCACGACCGTGCCGGCTTGGGTGGTGTCGAGCGTTGCCTCGACGCCCAGGACCGCGCATAGCTGTGCGTGACGCCGTGCCGTGACCTCACCCAACCCAATGGCTTGAAGGACGAGAGGTTCAACACTTGCTCTGGACAGCGCGACCAGGTTGTCGAGCTGGTTGCGCATGTGGACAGCGGCGGTCTTGACCGTGTTGAACCAGCCTTGCTGGCGCCCTTTTAGCGTGGGCGCCACTTCGTTTTCTAGGAGTTCGGCGTAGCTAGTGAGGTGCCTTATTGGGGTGCGAAGGTCGTGCGCCACGTGACCCACGAACGCCTGTAGATCGAGGTCGTTCTCGACTTCAGCGGTGATTTCAGTATGGATCAACAGGGCGCCCACGGTTCGAGCTGCGTCTTGAATGGGCGTGATGGTGAGTTGGAACCAGTGTGGGGCGGTTGGAGAGTGGCAAGGGTACTCGATACGACGAGCCTCCGCTTCTCCTTCGAGCACCTCGCGCAGAGCAGCCCCCGCTTCGCGCGCCTCTGCGGATTCCGCCGAAGCCGCATCACAAATCGCCAGGTAGTTCTTGCCTACGTCGTCGGTATTGAGGCCGTGACGGCGGTAGACGTCATGCCACAGTCGATTCGTGAGCCGAATGACACCTGTGACATCCACAACTGCAGCTTGGTTAGGGAGGGCATCCAATAGGGCTTGGATGCTGGAGGGCAAAGCGGTACTAGCCATGGTTCCACGATGCTCCGCTAGAGTTCATTCAGGGCCTTGGGAGCAGGGCTCTCAACCAGTAGTCAGTGAACGACCGAACAAGTCCATGCCAATCCTCTAGAGAGGAGGGCTTTAGAAGGTACGCGGCCGCATGCCGTGCGTATCCTTTCGCGACGTCGTCTGCGTTCGTGCTGTTGGACAAAATGATCACGGGGAGCGACGACCATTCTGGTGACTGCTTGATCTTGTCCAAAAGCTCAAGCCCGTCCATGTCAGGGAGGCGCAAGTCGAGTAGAACGAGGTCGGGCATTGGCGGGCTGCGGAGCCGATGGAGGGCTGCCTCTGCGGTCAGGCAGAGCACGAGTTCGGCGGCGACTTGATTGTGGTCAATCGCAAGGCGCAACAACTCCTGGTCAGCTGGGTCGTCCTCGACGACGAGGATTCGTATGACGTCGGATCTCCAAGTCATCAGAGGCGCACCTTTTGCAGCGCCACGAGGACATGCGGCTCGGATGAACCTTCGCGAACCACGCGTTGGGCGAACACACGGAGTGTGATCTTGGACCCATCGGGACGAGCGTAGCTGCGCAACGTGTCGGTCGGGAGAACGTTTTCGGCGTCGAGTTCGCCAGGGGAGTCCCCGGTAAGCAACGCATGCATGTCGCTGTACTCAAACGTGGTCTCCTCGAGACCAAGCAGCGTCTGTGCGACGTCCGAGAGCTGCAGCGTGCGCCGTTCCAGATCAACCAGGACCATGCCGACTCCTGCCATGCCAGCGGCGAGTTCGTTGGCCGCGAGCTCCCCAATTCGGGACTGCTGGGTTTCCCAGGCTGTCTCATCGTGGAACATCACAATGACACCACGTGAGAGGCGATGGGTGTCGTCGAAAGGCCTAATCTGAATGCTCCAAATGCTACCATCCGACGCGACTACCCGCGAAGCGCGAAACTCGCGTGACGTCAGCACTTCGTGCACATGAGCATGGAAGTCAGGGTACTCAGCGTGGAGTACGAGGTCGGTCAGCTTCCGGCCCAGATCCTGTGTTCGTAGCGGGAGTAGACGAAGCACCGTATCGTTGAACCGCCGAACCCGAAGTTCAGAGTCGAGGAAGAGCGCACCGACATCGATGGACCGAAGAAGGTTTTCGAGGTCTCCGGTCAGGTACTCCAATTCCTCAATCTTCTCTTGATATTCGGCGTTAACCGTATAAAGTTCTTCATTTACAGATTGTAGCTCTTCGTTGGTCGACTGTAGCTCTTCGTTGCTCGCAATCAGCTCCTCGTTCGTCGCCTGAAGCTCTTCGTTGGTGGCTTCCAGGTCTTCGACTGCCGTGCGTAGGTTCTCGCGCGTCAGGACCAGCTCGGCCTTTAGCTCTTCGATGCGAACCGCACTCTCGCTGGACAGATCGAATGTCGACGCTTCGGAATTGGCTTCTGCGGGGACCCGGATTTCTTCAAAGAAGACCATGAGCCCTTGGTCTTCGCGGGCGGACGGCGATGCCGAGGGCATGATTCGCAGGTCCACCATGTGTCCGTTAAGTTCCACGCTCGGAATCACCGCATGCTCTTGGTCTCCCCGAACGCGACGCGCGGAGGAGTTCAGGAACACGGAGACGGCGGGGGGCAACAGGTTCAAGAGGTTGAGATTGGCCCGCCCCTCCGGAAGCTGGATGAAGGGAGTGATGTTCCCGATGACGTGGACCACTTCATAGGTGTGATCAACGGCCACGCCGGGAGGAAGGTAGTGGTCAAGAGCAGGTTTAAACTCGACTTCGGGCGTGTTTCGGCGGGCTGGAGCGCGACCGAAGCTCGCCACTCCGGTTGTCCCAAACATCCGCGCGAGATCCCGGGTCGCCCCGGTGGCTCGGAAGATCTTCCATTTCAGGTCGATGGGCTGAAACGATGCCTTTTGGTCGCCGACGGTTTCGCTTGGCCCTAGGAACAGTATGCCACCGTTCTGCAGGCCAAAGTGCAGCCTCGCGAGAACGGGGCGCTGGGCATCCGGCTTCAGATAGATGAGCAGGTTTCGGCACGTCACCAAATCGAGTCGGGTGAACGGCGG
>JBCCQY010000155.1:0-22579 GCA_039208735.1 Myxococcota bacterium
CACGGGCCATCGCGTCCGCCACCAGGTTGACGATGACCTGTGACTTTCCGGTTCCCGGAGGCCCGTCCACGACGAGCAAACGTTGGGTTCGGGCCAGTTGCAGCACGCGGCGCTGGGAAGGGTCCGACGCTAGCACGGGAATGATGGGCAACGTGGCCGCGGCTTCGACCTCTTCCTCGATGCACAGTTCCTCACGCACCTCGACGGGAAGCAAAGGGCCTGCTGCGCCGAGCGTGTCAGCCAAGGGCACGCGTCCATCCGCCACCGAAGACAACAAGTCGTCGTAGTCGGCGATCATGTCGGACGTGGACTGCGGGAAGAACCCGAGCACCGCGCACGGTTCCAACACGAGGCGGCCTGGGTCTTCGGCCTGGTCGCCTTCTTCAACGCTTTGGAACGACGTCAGCTCATCGGCGGGGGCCCGGGCCCGGAGCCCTTCGTCGGCCAGGGCCTGGCGCACCGCATCGGCACCATCGGCCGCGGCGCGGTCGAGCGTTTCGGCGAGGTCCTCGTGAAACGACAGCCCCTTCTTCTGAAAGACGAGGCGGACCAACGCCAAGTTCACGATGGGCACTTCGGCCGTTCGGGGCACCAGCTGAAAGCCGCGGGCCTCGCTGCGCTCGAGTTCGTAGGGATGGAGCACCAACGGCCCGCGCACGAAGTAGCCGTCCACCGTCCCGGTGAGGAAGGGGTAGCCTACGTACAGGTCACGGGAGCCGGTCTGTTCCGTTCGGGCGGTGGCCTCTCGCGAAAGTGCGATGAGCTGCTGGCTCACGACTGCCGCACCGGTGTGCACTCCGGCTTCGCGGCCGTCGACGAGTCGAGCCGTCTCGTGGTTCGTCACGAGGGTCAGGGTGCGTTCGCCGTGGCCGACCGACAGCGATTCGAGGGCGTGCAGGTCGAAGGTTCGGCCGTTGCGGACGGTGCGCAACCGGATCGAAGGAGACCGTCCATCACCCGAGACGAGCGATTCGCGAAGCCGTGCTACGCCCTTCGACAGTCGCATACGAGCGTCGCCGAGTTCTGGGTCGGGCATGCGAACCCGCTGCGTACGGGCCTTCTCGTACGCTTCTTGGCGGGCTTCGTCGTTGAGGGTGAACGCCAGCGGCTGGTCGAGCGAGACCTCATCGAGGTCGATGTCGGTGACGAGGCCCACGCGGTCGAGCAACCGATGGACGGTGTCGAGGCTGTGCTGACTGCCCTCCCGGTCGCCGAGAAGCCGCAGCATCCGGCGCAACGACGCCTCCCCGCCTCCCCGGCGCTGAATGCCCCGGAGGAACACCTCAAGGGCCGTCTCGGCCTCCGCCATGCGCGCAGGCATGGGGATGGTCCGCGTGATCTTGGACAAGTCCCGAGGCTCATCGCCGAGGACCGCAAGCACCGGTGCCAGCAAGGTGCGGTAGAGTTCGCCACAGCCCAGCGCATCCCCGATCGCGCAGATCATCTCGACTTCACGGGCTTCGACCTCGGTATCGGCGGCGAGCACGTGCACGAGAACCTGGAACATGGCGCGTTGGGCGGCAATGCCGCCGGCACGCACGACGGAGCCCGTGTCGGCGAAGGACTCGAGGGCTTGGTCCCACACGAGGTAACGCTGCCAATCGCCCACAAGCGTGCCAAACACGGTCTCGATGGCGTGGGACTCCTCTTCCGAAAGCTCGCCGTCGGCCAGGGCGACAAGGGCCGCTCCGGCGAGTGCACACTCGTGGATCTCGGTCATGGGCTCGGGAACGAGCGCCGAGTCCACCAAACCAGCGACTCCCACCACCCCAATGGCCCGCGCAATCTGCTCGTCGACATCCGACAATGGGCGGGTGCCCGGACCTTGTCCGGTCATCGCCTGGTAGGTCTCGGTCTCCGAGAACAGCCACAACGCCCAGGCTCGCAGACCGTGCTCGGCGTGCCCCGTGGTGCCCTCGACGAGCGCGTGGTCCATCAGCGCCTTGCACTGCTCGAGGTAGGCGGTGGTGTCCCAGGTAAGCGAACTCGTGGCGAGGCCCGTCGTGGCGGCCATCTCGAGTCGCAGCGCGGCGGGGAGGTCGCGACACGCGAGTAGCCCAAACCGATCTGCGGTGATCTCTCGGGCCAACGTCAGCGTTGAGGCGGCCCGCAAGGCGTGATCCGGCGCGTCGGGAAGGTCGAGGGCGGCCTTGGCGACGAGCCCCAACGTGGCATCGGGGAAGTTTGGTCCATGGGCCAGGTAGTGACCCACTTCATGACCCAATGCGGCGACGGTGCTCGGGGCGTCGAGCAACGTCAGGAGCCGGCCCCGAACCTCGAGCAGGGCGGGGCTTTCGATCAGGTGAATCGCGGGGTTCTCCGCCCCAGACGCTTGGTGGATTTCGAGGTCGACGTCGACCCCTAGGCGTTCCGCGGCGAGTCGCGCGGCTTTCCACACGTCCGCCGCCATGCCCTCTGTGAGGCGCACCGCGCTCGCTTGGAGGCGTCGGCGAATGCGAGCGGGATCGGTACGGCCACGCGCCTGGGCGGCCACGATGAGGTCCTGAAGCCACGGATTCGCCCGGAGCTGACTTGCCGCCGTTGCCTCGCCGCTGAACCGGATGCGGTCGGCTTCGATGGGATCCAGAACCACCGCTTCCCCGGGTTCGGAGTCGCTTGCGGCGGGCATCTGGACCGTCGTGTCTTCGCTGATGTCGGCGTCGACAGGCTTTTCCGATGCGTCGGAAGCGGCGTTCGGTTCGGAGCCGTCGTTGTGGGGCTTCACGTAGCGCTCTCCCGGTCTAGGCCGTGCCGCGGTCGTAACCTGTCGGGAGACTCAGGCCTGCGAGACCGCCTTCACAACGTCACGCTCGATGTCCGCCGCATGTTGGGGGAGCAACGCGAAGACGGTGACCGCGAACCGGTCGGCCGCCACCGACTTCACTTCGGGTGGTTTCGAAGGGGTCGACCAGTGATGCATGAGCGCCACGCGTTGTAAACGCTGCGGCGTCCAATCGGTGGACGGCACGTCAACCTCGAAGGTGTAGCGATGGGCGCCGTCGACCCGGGGCGTGCGGACGATGGTGCGCGCCGCGAGCCGACTGTAGGGGATGATGGCGTCGGAGCCGTCCTGGGTTTCGATGGTGAGTACACGAGGGCCCAACCGGCTCACCCGGCCTTGCCAGGGTTCGACGGTAATGGTGTCGCCCACCTTCACGTGCCCGCCGGCCCGAAGAAACGCGCCATGCCAGAGGTCCATCCAGGTGTAGCGGGCAAGCCAAAGGCCAAAGAACAGAATGAGGAGCACGGCCAGGGCCCGGTAGGCGGGCTCGCTGAAGAGCCCCTGCACGCCCAAGACCAAAAAGCCGAGGATGGAGATGAGCTGAAGGATGGGAAACCACTGCTCGAGCGACCGACGGCGCGCCTGGGTCATCGGCGCAAGACGCACCAGCGCCCAGGCTCCAAGCAACACCGTGATCAACGCAAGCGCCAGCCCAAACAGCTGCACCAATGTCCAAATCAGGGCATTCATGACACCAGCCCCCGACGAAGCATGCTTCGCAGCACCAAGTGTTGGGTGCGGGGTTGCAAACGCACGACGTTGCGCTTTTCGAGCTGGACGAGGCCCGCTCGACGTAGCGAGGCGAGTTGGCGCTGAAGTTCGGCCTTCGGCCGAGCCGAAATGCGCTCGAGCCGCTCAAACGTCATGCCCTTGTGGAGCATCATCTGGAGCAACAGGGCGACAAGCTCCATGTCGAGGGCGTCCATGGCGGCATCGTCGAGGTTGTGGGGGGAGACGATCGAGAGCTGTTCGGCATCGACATGCTCGATGTGGGCAAGCCAGCTTTGCAGGGCGGCCCCGATGTTCCCGTCGGTATGGTCGAAGTGACGGGTAAAGAGCTGGGCGACCGCGAAGTCGGACAATTCGTCGTCACGGCGACCATCGAGCGAGTAGCGCAATCCCGTTGAGTTGTGGCGCAGCAACACGATCTCTTTCAGGGTCCGGGCATCGACCGGACCGCATTCGATGGTGTCGAGCGCGCCGGTGCCGAAGGGCGAGAACTGCTGGATGAAGCGCAAGGTCGGACTAGCCATTTCGATGATGAACAGCACCCGGTCGCCAAAGCGTTCCACGAGGTCCGCGATGCGGTTCAGCACACCCATGCCATCGCGCGACCGTTCCCACCACAGCTGGGCGTCCGTCAACACGACGACACTGCGCTCCTCGAGCCCATCGATGAGGTCCTCGATGCTCCCGCGGCGCTTGAGGTCGACCTGCAAGGCCCGTCGAAACACCGCCGGGTCACACGAGCCGCCAGCCGGTGGTGTCACACGCACGATTGGTCGGCCCACGAGGAGCCGCTCGATGGCCACCTCGCAGAGCGCGGTTTTGCCCGCCCCCGGGTCGCCGGTGATGAAGATCGCGCCGTGAAATCCGCGCTGGTAGCGAACGATGGCCTGCTCAAGCCGGTCGATCTCATGCTCACGGTCGACCCAGAAGGCCGAGTGCAAGGCCGACTGGGTCGAGAACAGTTGGGTGTAGAAGCTTGGTAGGGCCTCAATGACGGCCGGATCGGGTGAGAACGCCTCGGCGAGCGCCAGCACCCCATCTGCGGCCGGCGGCTTCGTCGCGGCCTGGACGCGTCGGGCGAGCAAGACGGTGGCCGAGCGACGGTACGCGAGCGACACCAGGGCTTCACGCACCCACCGGGCAAATTCCTGGGGCCATGCCCCCATCGTCCCAAGCGTACTCGTGCGACGTTCGCCCTTGGCGAGCGCCTCGACCGTGCCGAGCAGGGCAAACCCGTTGGTGAGGTCCAACACCTGCTCCAGGCGATCTTCGACTTGCTCGGCCATCGTTCGGTCAAACTGCCGGAGGCGGCCCAAATCGGCGTTCAGGCGTTCGATGCCGGCCTTGAGAACGGGTTCGAGGGCTTCTTCAAGGGATTCGCCGTCGGCGTGCTCGGTCTCGGTGAGGGTGAACCGAACGAGCCGCACCACGTCCTCGGCGTTGGTGGATGCGCGGATCATCTCCCGAGGCACATCGGCGAGCAGGTCGCGCAACGGGGCCACCAATTCGCCATCCACGAGGAACTGGAACCGACGGCGCAGGCCGATCTCGACGACCTCGATCTCGGAGAAGGGGTCGCTCTGGAGCGCCGACAAGGCATCGTCGGTGATGACATCCATCGTGGGGGGCACCGAGGCGGAGGCGGCCTGCAACTCCTCCCGAAGCTCCTCGATGGTGCGACGTTCCACCCCGGTTTCGTCCGCGAACTCGAACCCCGAAAGGGCGCTGTCGTTCGTCGGCGACTCCTTCTGAAAGTCCTCGAGCACCGCCACGAGCGAGCGGTTCCGATGGGAGATGCGGGCGTCGATGGTGTCCCGCACGGCGTGCTGGGCTCGCCGCACCGATGCCACCACTCGGGTCTGCACCTCGGCGACCACGGGAACGAGCCGGGCGCGCATCAAGGTGAGGCGTTGATGCCACGTCCACACCGCAGGGAGTTCATCGAACGCCTCGAAGCCGGCAAACCCACCGCGGGGAAGCCGTCGCTCAAGGCGCGCATGCCGTCGGAGTTCGAGGGTGCCGAGGTCGCTCGCAAGCGTCTGTTGGATGGCGCGAGCGTCCGATAGCCAACGTTGAGCCAGGCGTTCGCTCGCAAGTTGGTTGGCTCGCGCGAAGTTGTCGATCTGGCGGGTCACCCGTTCGGTTTCGACCTCGACGAGTTCGGCGGTGATGGCGCGGTCCAACGCCCGGCCTGTCAACACCGCGAGGCTGTCGCGGAGGGTGTTGAAAAGCCGTCCCAACTCGGTCGAGAACTGCAGCGACCGACTGGCTGCGTCACGCAGGGCATGATCGAGCCATTCGCGCGTGCGATGATCGACGTGAAACCGCATGAGCCGACGGGTTCGGAACGTGGTGCGGACCACCTTGCGCTGCAAGACCAGCGCAATGAGGCGGCGCCGAGCCTTGTAGCGGCGCCGATGAGGAGGATCGGCAGGATCCGCGGCGTAGTCCGACAACGGCCGCCGAGCCACGATGCGTCGGGGGACGGCGCGGCGGAGGGGTTCGATGCCCTCCACAAACAACTCGAGGGCACGTTCGAGCGTCGCCTGCCGCTGCGGAAGCTGGGTGGTGACGAAGCTGTCGAGCTGTTGGGCCAAGTCCTCGTACAGCGCACAAGGGCCGTCCTCGAACTGGGAGGTCCGGACTTCAGGCTGCTCGACGGCCTGTCCGAGCCGCGCGTAGAGATCGGCGATGGACTCCCGCACGCCTTCGAGCAGCGCCATCTGGGACTCGAAGACCGGACGCAGCGCGGCCTCGACGAAGCGCTGTACCAGCTGCTGGTGGGCCACCGAAAAGCGCGCCGCGGGTTGGGCCAGCGCCGGCACGGAAGGCAGGATCAAGGCCGGAAGCCGGTTGGGACCGGGCACGGGCGTTGGCGACTTGGGCGACCGCCGGGTTGCGTTCGAGGCGGCGGTGAATGCCGATGAACCTCGCACAAACAGCGCCACCCCGATCTGTCGCACCATCGTCTCGAGTTCGTCGACGCGACGAGGGGTGATGTCGTTGTCGGAAAGCCCGATCACCGTGAGGTCGGCCTTTGCCGAGTACTGAACGACCCATTCGGCGTGCGGGCGTCGTTGCACAGAGTTGTCGATGACCTTGACCTGGGCGTCGATGCGGGAGTCGACCAGAGCCTGGGTGGTCGTGCGGTGGAGGGCGTCCGAGACGCCGGGTTCGTCGTGAATAGCGAGGAAGCGCAGCTTGGCGCGGCGCCACTCATCGGAGGACGAAATGAACCGGATGAGGGCAAGGTGGAGCGGCAAGAACCCCGTTTCGTAGCGGAACCAAAGGTCGATCTGTTCGTGTTTGCCAAAGCCGCGTTCCGCATCGAACGCCAGGGCAAGCAGATTCAAATCGAGTTCACGTAGGGTTCCGAGGAACGACGAAAAAGCGTCGGGACGACGGGCGTGATCATGCCAATCGATCATGACGGTATTGGGTTCGAGCCCGGAAAACCCATGGAATCGACACACCGCCGACATCGTGTCGTAGGGGTCGCCGTTGAGGTCCACCACGCGATGGAAGAACCCTTCATGGTCATGGTCTTCGTGCGTGTGAGGTACGCTTGGGGGCACGGTCTGGTTGCGAGCGAGAAGGAACTCGGTGGCCACGCCACGATGGCGGATGAGGGAGTTGCCGAATTCGAGCAGCGGTTCGCGGCTGTCGGCGTCGTGCTTCGTGAACAGCAACAGGTTGGGACGCCAGTTGCGCTGGTGCTCGTGCTCCCGCGTGAGCTGCTGGAGGCCCACCCGTACCACGGACGACCAAACGCCAAGGAGCGCATCCCCGGTTTCAAGCTGCAGCTCGCGTCGCTTCAAGACGAAGAACAGCCCGGTCATAAGGGCGGCCGCAAGCAGCATTGCACCGAGGTCCAGCCAGATCATCAGCACGGCACAAATGGCCGCGCCAAGGATGGGGATGGCCACGGGAATCTTGAACTCGGGACGGAAATCGGGGCTTGCGATCATCTCGAAGCCCGCGGACAGGTTGAGGAAGCCGTAGGTCGCGATGAAGAAGACACTCACGATTTGAGCGATCACATCGAGTTCACCGATCAGGATGCCCGCAAGCGCGATGACGAACGCGAGGACCAGCGCATAGCGAGGCTCGTTGGTGCGACCATGGCCGATGGCGAAGAGGTGCGGCGTGATCTTGTCGAGCGACAAGGCCTGAAGAATGCGGGGTGCGCCCAAGATGCTGCCGAGCGCCGATGAAAGGGTGGCCCCCCAAATGCCGGCGCGAACGGCCTCGCTGTTGAAGGCAAACGCTTCGAAGGCCGAAGCCTCGTCGGCCAAAAGCTCGGGAGGGATTCGGTAGGCGCAGAAGAACGCGAGTCCCACATACACCGCCATGCCCACCGCAATCGCGGCGAGGGTGCCGATGGGGATGGACCGTCGTGGATCCTTGAGGTCGCCCGAAAGGTTCACGCCAGCTGTGAACCCGGTCACGGCAGGGAAGAAAATCCCGAAGAGTTCGGATGCTGCGCGGCCATCGGGCGCCGCAAAGAGCCGGGGCTCGAATGTTGGTGCAGCTTCTGCCGTTCCGCCGAACACAATGGAAAGAAGTGAGATTCCGATTGCGGCCAAGATCAAGTATTGAACGCGGATCGCAAACGATGTGCTGATGAAGGTGATGATCGTCAACAAAACGAGAACGATGGTGCCGCAAAGTCGCAGTGCGTTCAGGTCGACCCCGGCCGGGGCATCGCCCACCGCAGGCAGCATTCCAATGTCGAGCGTACGAAGAAAGCTTTCCGAAAACCCGATGATGTAGAGACTGATCGAGAACGACAGCCCTACAAACAACGCCAAACCGAGGGTTCCGCCCATGGCGAGGCCCATCGATCGAGAGATGATGTAGTAAGCACCTCCGGCTTCGACTCGTTTGTCGGTGGCGATGGACGAAACCGAAAGGCCTGTCGTAATCGAGATGAGGTGCGCGGCGAGGATGATGCCAATCGCCACGATCAGTCCGCCATCATGCACGACCAACGGCAAGCGAAGGTACATGATGACGCCAAGGATCGTCAGGATCGAGGGAGTGAACACTCCGCCGAAGGTGCCGAACTTATTTCCGGAGGCCAGGACGCCCTCCCCTCAAGCGAAAACCCCGCTCGAAGGCTACGCGAATATTCCGCATCGTAACCGTATTCACCATCGTATCGAAAACCCTACGACCGCGAGACCAAATCCCACGCCGCCGAGGACACTTCCTGCTGCGTACCGTCGATTGGCTTGCCCCCGCGCTAGAGGTCTCTCGGCGGCGGGCAGGGTGCCATCCTTGAGGTCGGCCTCGAGGCGAGCCGCGGAAACCATGGTTGCGGCGCCCACGGCAAGCAGTCCAACGCCTGCGAGACCGGTGACAACCCGCCTTGCGGTCGAACGTCGGCGTGGGTCGAGCGTATCGAAGTCCAGCGTCGGCACGTCTTCGGGGCGAAAGTAGTACCCGGTGTGCACGAGCAGGCCTTTGCGTGACTGTGCGTGCAGCACGAAGGCGCGTGACAGCGGAACTTCGTCCGTGCGTTCGCCGTCCACGAGCCAGCCCCCCCGAGAACGCTGGGTGAGGGGCACGGTGCTCGAGTCAGGCGTTGCCGCCTCGTAGACCGTCCAGATCCCATGGCCGGGGCCGAACCGCCGAGAATCGGGCTGGAGCGTGGGATCGAGGGCTCGAAGCGCGGCCCATGCGCGGGTCGACGCATCACGGTCCCGATCGGCATACGCGATGAGGGCCATCGCACGATGCAAAACGCGCAGGGTCGCTGGTGCCATCGGTCGATCGACGCAGGGAAGCCCCTTGCGAAGGCCGTCCCGCGCAGCTTCGAGCAGGTCTGCATCCGACGCGTCGAAGGCTTGCATCACCTGTCGCGCTTCGACGAGCAGTTGCTCTTCAGGTTGTTCCGGGCAGTTAGCGAATGCCGTCGATGCCCAGAGGAAGCCCCACATCGTGTGGTCTCCAAGTCGGACCGATTTTCCCCGTCGGTCACGGGCCACGATAGGTACCCCATCGAGGCGATGGCTGCCGGAAACTGGCCCATCGTGGAGGTCTGATGCTTCAATTCGGTGAACCCATTCCGGGGGCTCGGCGGCGCCCCGGGGCTTATGGGATCATCCACGACCCCAGCCGAGGGTTGGCGCTCGTGACGGCGGGCGGCGGTGGGCTGCACGTCCCTGGGGGCGGCATCGAGGCGGGAGAGGACGACCGTGATGCGGTCGTTCGCGAAGTGGCCGAAGAGACGGGTTTGACGGTGGAGGTCATCGAACGGATCGGGGTGGTTCGTCAGGCCATCGGCCACCTCAACAAGGTGTCTCACTACCTGTGGTGCCGCGTACTTACCGAGGGGGGGCCTCATGAGCCCGACCACGAGCTGTTGTGGCACCCGTGGGAGGACGCGGCTCGGTCGTTGGAGTTGGGGGCGGATCGGTGGGCGATCGCCACGTGGGCGAAGGCTCGAGGATACGACGCCAGCTGGCGCGGGAGGCCCCATGCGTAAGCCCACCGGACACCCCTTGCTCGCGCGACTCATCGACTGGACGATGGCGCCCCTGGATGCCGTCCGAGGGAAGTTGGTGCCGCACGCCCGGGGCGAGGTCCTCGAAATCGGGTTTGGGACTGGCCTCAACCTGCCTCACTACAACTTTGACCAGGTGCGCTCTCTGACCGCCATCGAGCCCGATCCCCACATGCGCGTGCGCGCCGAGGCCAGGGTGGAGCGGCTGGCATTGCCCGTGACCCTCGTAGAGGGGTTCGCCGAATCCTTGCCCTTCGAAACCGCAACGTTCGACGAAGTGGTCATGACCTTCACCCTGTGCACCGTGAAGGATCCCAAGGCGGCGCTCGCGGAAATTCGGCGAGTCTTGCGCCCTCAAGGGGTACTGCGCTTCGCGGAGCATACCGTGTCGGATCATGGCGCCACGCGAGCCTTTCAACACGCCATTGACCCCGTCTGGGCCCACTTTGCGGGCGGGTGCCACGTGGTGCGGGATGCGGCTCACCTCATTGGCGAAGCCGGGTTTTCGATCGACACGCTCTATGGCCACGGTCGTCGGCCTTTCAACCCCACGCCGGTACATCGGGGTCAGGCCCTCCGCACGTAAACCTCATCAGTTTTCCGGGAACGCGGTCCAGCCCTCGAGCCACGTGTGTTTGGTGCCCGGCCGGGTTGCTCCGAGCCAGGTGGCTGCCGCATCCCAGAACTCTTCGTCGGGTAGCGGAGTCGCGCCTCGCGCCGCCGGGGAGTGGCCCGGTGGCGTGAAGTCGGGGGCCGAGATGTCCATCGTGCCGCCATCCACGAGCTCCAGAGCCCCGGGCCACCCGCTCTCGATGAAGCCCCCGTCATCGTCTTCCTCCTTGGGGAAGGGGGTGCGCCCATCTTCGCCAAGGCCATACATCACGCCAGGCCCGAGCGTGAGCCGACCCTGTCGAGCAAGCTCAGCGGTGCTCGCATCGCCAACGTCGGCCACCCCTCTCCGGAACCCACCAATGACCACGTTTTCGATGCGGCCGGCGGTCCCGCGACGCAACACGAGGGCCCGCTGAGACACCCGATCGTTGCGGGAACCGAGGAGGGTGAGGTGCGAAAGTCGAGGTTCGGAGCGGGGCGTGGCCTTGCTGTTCTCTTCGAGGTTGTCAGCTTCGATCGCGTTCTGCCCGCGTTCGTCGCCCAACTGCACGATGATGAACTGGGCCCGGCCCCTCCACCCCTGATCCCAATCGAGTCCATCGTCGCCGGGCTCTGTGATCACGACATGAGAGAGGTCGGCGGTGCCCCCGAACAGCTCCACTCCGTCGTCGAGGCCCTGGTGGACCTGGACGTGCCGAACGATGGTACGCCGCCCACAACCGCCGAGTGTCAGGCCATTCAGTTCGCTGTTCGCCCAGGCTTCGAACCCTGAGAACTCGATGCGGACGTATTCGAGGACCCCACAGTTGGATTCGGGGTCGTCGCCTCCATAGGCACCGCGTGGATCTTCGGGGTTGACTCCTTCGATTCGTCCATCCCCCACATTGACTGGCGCAGAACCGAGCAACACCACACCGCCCCAGTCGCCCGGAGCCCGTTGGCCGACTGGCTGGGCCGACGTGAACACCACGGGGGCGTCGGGGCGACCCTCGGCACGAACCGTCGCGGTCTGGGTAACGACCAAGGCCGAACCTTCTTCCCCGCGTACCTCAGTTCCGGCTTGGATGGTCAGCGTGCCCTCTTCAACGAAGACGGGCTCGGTCAACACATAGATGTTTTCGGGGGTCCATTCATTGGTTCCCGTGAGCACGCCGTCGACCTCAACCAGCTCTGGCGAGCGGGTGGCCCATGCCGCGATGACCCCAGCGGCCAAGGCGACCAAGAAGAGCGACGCCGCCGCTCCCAACGCAAGTCCGAGGCCCCACCCCCGACCTTGTGCGGTGTCGGTCGGCCAGTCGACGCCAGAAATCGAGGAGACGGAACGAAGGCTGCGCGGGGGCGCCGAGCCAAGCGACGTTGTCGTGATGGGGTCGCCCGTCACGTGGCGGTGGATGATCTGCAGGTCTCTCGCCACCTCGAAAGCCGAGCTGTAGCGGTCGGCTCGGTTCTTTGCGAGGCATCGTTGGATAATGTTGTCGAGACCCTCTGGGAACTGCCCCTCGGGCAGCGCGTCGCGAAGCTCCGAAGGGGGCTCCTGCAGATGCGTAAGCAAGATGCCCGCGGTGGTGGTGCGGGGGTCGAACGGCTTTTTGCCGGTGAGCATCAGGAACAAGGTGACGCCCAGCGCGTAGATGTCCACGCGGCCATCCAAGGCATCGCCTCGAATCTGCTCGGGTGCCATGTAGGCCGGGGTGCCGAGTAAAATCCCTTTTTCGGTTTGATCCGACTCGATCCGAAGGTCCTTGACGAGGCCCCAGTCGACCACCTTGATCCACTCTCGTCCGTCGGCCGAATGGGTGAGCAAGAGGTTTTCGGGCTTGAGATCGCGATGGACCAAGCCGCGGGCGTGGGCCTCTTGCAGGCTGTCGCAAATCTGTAGTGCGAAATCCAACGCACGAGGGGTGATCAAAGGCCCTTGCTTGAGCAGCGCAGACAGAGGTTCGCCCTCGATGAATTCCATCACCAGATACGATTGGCCGTCCCACCAGCCATAGTCGATGATGCGAACGGTGTGGGGCGACGTCAATGCTGCGAGCGAGGCCGCCTCTCGTCGGAAGCGGTCGGCCCACTCTTGCGACGGTTCGATGGTACCCACATCCAGGAACTTTACCGCCACCTTTCGCCCGAGCGGCACCTGTTCGGCGGCGTAGACCCGACCCATCGCGCCCCGAGCGAGCAGCTCACGGACCACGAACCGGTCGCCGACCAGGCGTCCGATCAGCTCGTCGACATGTGGAGGATGGTCCATCCGACGCTATCTCCTTGCATAAAAAGTCATGCTTGAAGCTTGGTTTACGGTGAGAGGCGGACAACCCGGGACGACAAACTTCGTGGCCGGCTTCGAGACGAGGGAATACGGGTCTGAACGCTTGTTCAAGCGCCAGGCCACCGAGTGTCCGAATCGGTCGAATACTGGCGTGGACCATCACTAGCTCGACTCGCTTGCCGGAGGATTGCCTGATGTTTTTGCCGAACGTGGACTCGCGCACGCGCACTTATTTACTGGATGAGTTTCAGCGCGATGTCAATGCGGGCCGGCTTCACGTTCCCATGGATCTGACCAAGGAGGGGACAGGGGATTGGCCGGTCCTGTTGCAATTGACGCTGATGGAGAGCGGCCCCGATGCACTTGCGCAACATCTCCGCCACCGTGGGCGAATGCGAGATCCGCGCAAGGCAATCGCGTTGGCCCACGCTGAGTACCGGCGGTTGTATTGTCGTGCGATCTGCCGCCGGGCGATCGATGACGGTCAGCCTGAAGTCCAGGTCATAGGTCCGAAACAGGGTGGCCCCGCGCGAATTGAGGCCCGTTCGCTTCTCGGGGCGCTACGCGCGTTTCCCGATACGCCAGCGGGTCTTCCGGGGCTTCCCAATACCGAAGCGGTTGTCGCCATTCCAGATGTGAATTCCGATGTGAATCAGAAGTCCACGCTCGCTGCCTAAGGAGGTCCGTCCGTTTCCGTTCCGCGCTCCGGAGCACGAAAGTGCAGCCGTCGTAGCGCACGATTCGAAAAGCCATCGAACGCCTGCTCCTTGTGTCGCTCTACGAGCACATTGCACAGCTCGAGCGCCGAGGGGCTATCCACGGTGCACCACCATTGTCGGCCGTTCTCCCCATCGGAGACGCTGTAGATTGGATCGTCGCCCAGGCCATCGAGCGCTTGGCCGCAGGGTAAGAGCCCGGGATCGACGCCAATATCGCGAAGTACGGTGGAGGCGACGAGCCGAGGGCGATCGCCTAGGATCTTCAACCATCCGCCAAGATGGTCGAGGTTGGGGCTTCGCACGACGGCCGCACACCCCGCGCTTCCGCACAACGGTTGGAGAGGAAGGTCGCAAGCACTCGTGATCGCCTCGATCTGTCGCACAAAGGCGGCTTGTCGGGGCTCTGGAGGTGGCGTTGGCGTCGTGGGGGGAGCTGCCACGGGGGCAACGGACCGAAGGTCACGCGACGGTTGCATCTGGCGAGCCGCGCGAGGGGGAGAGACGGAGCTGCGGGGCGCCCACCACCCAAGCCCCAACGCGAGGGCCCCCGACACCGCGAGGGCAACCAGCATGTGTCGACGCGCCATGCGCTGCTCCAGGGTTCCGCTACGGGCTATCCCATCGTCCTGCACGTTACCGTGCGTGCGAGGTGCGCCTTGGACGATCCCTTCGCGATTCTCGAAGTCCCGCGAGATGCGACCGATGCCGACATCAAACGGGCGTACCGACGGCTCGCGAAGGTCCACCATCCCGATCGGCATGAAGGAGACCCCGAAGCCGCCGATCGATTCAAACGCATTGCGCAGGCGTTCGAGACGCTTTCGGACCCAGAACGGCGGGCCACCTGGTTGCGCGCCAATGCGACCTCCGCGGGAGGGTGGCCGGAGCACTTCACCGCGACGGTGGAAGATGCGGTAGCGCGCGCCCAGACCTACCTCGAACGGCAGGTATTACCGCACTATGCCCAGTATTTTCGAGGTGCGGGAGCGGAAGCGGCGGTTCGCTTGTGGCGCGATGCGGAGAAGCTGGTCGACATTGCTCATCTCGCGGATGCGGAGCCCTCTGGAGTTTGGGCCGAGCGGCGAGCCGCGTGGTGGAGTCGACGCATCGAGGTCACCATGGAGGATTGGCCGATGGCGCAGGCCAGCCACCGCTTAAGGCTGCGCAACGGTGCTCATCGCATCGTCGTACTGCCCTTTGCGCTGTGGCACGGGGGGATGCGGGAGCCCGCCAACGTTGACGAGGCCGTGCTGAGGCTCCTCATCGCCCGGTACGCCCAGATCTGGGGCGACCGTTCCGGAGCCCTTTCGTTCGCCTCCTCCGAGGAGGGGATCATACGGGCGAGATCCGTCGACGATCTTGAGGTTCGCCAACGGCGCGTCAGCGCACTGTTGACGACCGGTTTGGTCCTGTTCGCGACCCTTCTCGTCTACTCTGGGCTCGCAGGTTGGTAAGGTGCACCCAGCGCCGGGGATGGGAGCACAGCGACGATGTACGGCTTGGTCATGGCGGGGGCTTTCTTCAGCAGCCCCGCTCACGCACAGGCGGACGCCGAAGGGGCCAGTGAACCGCGCGTCCGGCTGACCGCTCGCGGCGGCTACACCAACTACTCCCGGCTGCATTTCGTGACCGGCGAGGCCGAGGTCGCGTTCCGCGTGGTCTCGAAGCTTCATGTGGTCGCAGGTGCAGCGGTCTACGGGGTTCAACTCACCCCTCCCGTGCAGCGGCAGCTCGAAACAGGGAAGCTCAAGGAATGGGCGGCTCTTGCGCCATTTCACGCGGGCGTTCGTTTCCAGTTCCCCGTTCTAAGCAACGAGTTGTACCCCTTTGTTGGCGCCGACCTTCTCACGGGCCGGTACTACCAGTCCGATGACGGCGGCGCCTGGGCGTTGGGAGCACGTCTTCGGGGAGGCGTGGATTGGATGTTCCTCGACCCACTCGGCCTGCACGCCAACGTCGGTTTTGGGGTTTGGACGGGCGACCGTTGGGGAGAGTTGGCCACCGGGCTTCCGACAACCGGGGTGTTGCCACAGCTTTCGGTTGGTCTGACCTACGCGCTCTGATCGCGTGACAGCCTCGTCGTCCGTTGGAGAACAGCAACACGACGAGGCACCCACCCCGGCGGGACACGCTTGGGTTCGGCGATCGATCCGACGAGAAGCGTCAAGACATCGCATAGCGGGAGTCGATCGGGCCCGGACAAGCCGTTAGAGGCCGGAGGCTGCCGCAGGAGCGCTGATTTGTACCTCGTGTTGATGCTAGCGGGTCTTGCCGACGCCGCGGAAGTCCAGTTCGAAGGGTTCTATCGAGCGAGGGCTCGCGCGTTCGACTCGCTATCGCTGGTTCCCCCTGCCCAAGACGCGTCTCAGGGCGCCTCGTTGTTTGCCCAGCATCGGTTGTGGCTTCGGCCACGATTCGTGCTGACAGACGAGGTGTCGCTCTACACCGAGTTTCGGGGGCTCGATGGGGTCCTGTGGGGTGGCGAAACGGCTCCAGAGGCGGTGTTCGCCGAGGATCTCGCGGCGCTTGACGCCGATGGCTACGAGCAGGTCTTCGAGCTGACCCATGGCCGGGCCGCCTTGCGCGATGCCAGCCGGTCGCCCTTTTCGATCTGGCGGGCGTGGGGTGAGGTCAACACCGACATTGGTCGGTTCACCTTTGGTCGCGTGCCGTTGCACTGGGGCATGGGCATCTGGCTGAACGATGGCCTCTCCACGATGCCGATGTTCAGCGATTTTGGCGATACCACCGACCGCCTGATGTGGGAACAGCTCTTCCAATCCGTCTTCGTGCGGTTCGCGGTCGATGTGCCGCTCGAGGGGCTCCTCGGCGAGTCGGATGATCGCTACGCGCTGACCGGGGCGGTGGCCTACCGCACCGAAGACATCGAGGCCGGCTTGCTCGTCCAGTACGACCGGACCGAGGGGGTGGGACAAGAGGGCGGAGACCCGTTTGGGCTTGGCATCTTCACCGCCGATGGCACGGTCGACGCGTCGTTGGGCCCGATTTCCGCCGAGGCTGAAGCGGTGGTGCACATCGGTCAAACGCCCGACACCTCGATCCAGCAGAACGAAGCAAACCGTTCGGTGTTCGCAGTGGGAGCCGCCGCGGAGTTGTCGCTCGATGCTGACCCGTTCGCGTTGTCGCTTATGGGGGGCTTTGCATCGGGCGATCAGCCAGGCCGAGATGACACGACCCGTCGGTTCCGGGGTTTTGCGTTCGATCCCGACTTCTCGCCTGGGCTCTTCATGTTCGAGCAGCCCTTGCCCACGGTCACCCTCGCGCCGGGGGCCGAAGATCCGCGCACGCCGGGCCAAGTCGCGAACGCGATTTTCGTGTCACCCAAGGTGTCGCGTCGTCTGGTGGAAGGCCTCACCGCCGAGGCATCCTGGCTGTTCGGAACGACCGCACGACGTCTTGATCAGGCGGGTGAGCGAGCCACCTACGGCAACGAGTTCCAGATCGGAGCCCACTACGACGGCATCCAACACCTTCGCCTCGACGGACGAGCGGCGGTGTTCCTGCCGGGTTCGGTCTACACAACGCAGGCGCTCGATGACGATGGCAACGTATCGTTTAGCCGGACCTCGTTTGGGTTCCAGCTAGGTGCCCGAATCGATTTCTAGTTCCTACGGTACGATTTCGGGAACGTTGACCGTGACCGACTTGCCGCTCTCGAAGGCCTTGGTGGTGCTCCAGTCGAGGCCGACCGCAGGATTGACGACCCGAACGGTGTGTTGACCTGGCGGAATGCCTTGGCCCTGAAGCGGAGCTCGGGCCTCGAGCTTGACGTTGTCGATGTAGACGTCGGCGCCGCCTTCGGTCGGTACGGTCAAGATGAGCTTCGCAGGCACGACCGCATCTGCAAAAGGATCGACAAGGTCGTCGAGTCCTGCTTCGTACACCTCTTGCGAAGGCGCGGCCGCAGGCGCGGCTTCGTCTTCACCCTCCTCGGCCACCGCTTCGGAGGGGACGACGGCAATCCCGTCGGGGCCAAGCACTTCGCCTTGGGGGTCCAGCAGCTGGCGTTCCGTGGTTCCTAGATCGAGGCTGATCACGGTCGAACCTGGGGCCAGCTGGAGTTCGGTCGCGGCGTCTAGGTGCCCTTTGAGCCGCATTTCGACAGAATAGGCGCCACCGAGTTTGCCATTTGTCCACAACAGCGGCGTGACGCCGAGCCGAGTCCCATTCACAAAGATTGCGGCGCCCGTCGGCGTCGAGCGGAAGGTGACGGCGGGGACGCTTGGGTCGGTCGGGATGTCACCCGCAATGACCGGGGCATTTGCGTCGCGGTCGAGGCGGATCATCATGGGGGTAAGCAGGCCCTGTTCGACTGAAATTTCAGCCTCGTGAGGGCGGAAGCCTGGCGCCATGACCTTCAGCGCGTGCAACCCAGGTTCGAGCGAATCGATGATGAGGTGGCTTCCCTCGCCGCGTGGAATACCGTCGATCTCGACGCGACCGGGTGGGTCGACCACGACCTCGATGCCACTCGCCGCCGCCGCGGTAAGCCCTTCGCTGGTCGGGGCTTGGTCAGTCGCCCAACCCTGAAGCCATTGGGGCTGAATGGTCCGCACCGCAAATGCGATCGATCCGATGACCACCAACAACACCGCCATGGCCACCGCGCCGGTCAGCGCCGAGCGAAGGCTTTGGTTGGAGGCGGTTCCCCGATCGGGCAACGTCGACGGAGTGCTGCCGTCCCAATTGGCTTCGAGCCGAGGCCCGGTGGCCACGGGCATGGTTTGCAAGGCTTTCGTGAGCCGTTGCTCTTCCGCTGCGCGTTCGGTGGGAAAGTCGGCTTCGAGCAGTTCGGCGAGGCGCTCTCGAGACGCCTCGACCGAGCCCGGGGCGATGAACGCGCGCAGTGCATCTGCCATGGCATCCGCCGAGGGGTAGCGGTCATCGCGGTCACGCGACAACGCCTTGAGACAGATGGCCTCGAGTTCGGGGTCTACGCCTGGCCGATAATGGCCCATGGAAGGAATCTTTGATTCGCGAATCTTCTGGAGGGTCGCGATCTCACTGTCGGCCTTGAACAGGCGTCGGCAGGTGATCATCTCGAAGAGCAAGATGCCCGCGGCAAAGATGTCGGCCCGTTGGTCGATGTCTCGCCCTTCGGCTTGCTCGGGGCTCATGTAGTCGAACTTGCCCTTGAAAATGCCGCTTTTCGTGCGGTTGGCATTGGACGAGGCCTTGGCGACGCCGAAGTCCGTGAGCTTGATCTCTCCGGTATAGGACAACAACACGTTCGCGGGCGAGACGTCGCGGTGCACGACGTCGTAGGGAACGCCTTGGTCGTCGGCCAAGGTGTGGGCGTAGTGAAGGCCCCGGCACACTTCGTGGGCGATGGCCGCGCACAGCGACAACTCGAGGAAGCGTTCGCGATGGGCAAGCCGCCGCAGCACGTTGCGCAGGTCTTTGCCTTCGACGTACTCCATCGCGATGTAGGAGTCGTGGTGGACCCGGCCGAAGTCAAACACCCTGACCACATTGGGATGCCGGAGCGCCGCGGTGATCTTGGCTTCGTCGGCAAACATATCGACGAAGTCTTCATTTTCGGCGATGTGGGGAAGAATGCGCTTGATGACGAGCACATCGTTTTCACTCAGCGGATTTGGCCCGCCTTGCACGGGCAAGGCCCGAAATACCTCGGCCATCCCGCCCGTCCCGATGCGGTCGATCAGGTAGTACTTCCCGAACGTGAACGGGTGAAAGACACGTTGGGGTGGCCGTGAAATCGACGGCGCAACTGGTCGCTCGGGACCGGTCAAGTATCGCCTCGAGCCGCCTCTCCCCACAACAGGTCGAGGTCATCGCAGTTGAGGTTGTTGTCGAGGGCCTGTGGCGACCCGAAATCTCGGCAGGACTGTGCGTCTTCCGTCGAGACATCCTGCTGAGCATCGAAGCAGGCGTTGACGTCCGCGTCGGGCACCGCAACGCCGCAGTCCCTGGAGAATTCAGCGAGTCGAACACACACGTTCTGACAGGGATTGCGACACGCTGAAGCCGTACCCAGGGCGAGAACGACGAGTGCGACCGCGTTTGAGGTTGCGACCCGGCGGATGACCGCCCGCGCTCTCGTTCCTACAACCATGAACTCTCCCCGAACGTGCCATGTTGCATGGAGCGTAGCCAACGGCAAGCGCCGTCCGCTCAGTTCACGTAGAGGAACCACATGCCGAAGATGGCCACTACCCCGACGGCAAGGATGCCTCCGCCGAGCAGCGAAAGCGCCAGAAGAACAGGGTGGACGCGACGGTCGGCTCGATCGTCGTCGAGCAGCTGAATGCGGGGCCGGACGATCACCTCGGTGTCGAGTTCGTCGTCGGATTTGGGCCCTCGGCGGGCTTTTCGTGGTCGAGGTTCGGTCTTGTCGAGGTCATCGACGAGGTTCCGCAGGGCTGTCTTTTCGTCGACCTCGTCGTCGCCTCCGTCACGCGACAGGCCGAGCGACCCGATGGGGAACGCTGCGGTGGGCGTCTCGAGGTACCTAAGGGAGTCCTTCTGCGGATCTTTCTTCGTCATCGCGGGACAGCCTACCAAAAAAACGCAAATTACGGCCGGGTGAAACTGCAACAGCCCCTGGGGCGCTCACGGTTCGGCGGACTCGGCCGCGTCCACCAGGGCGCGTACCCGCGTCACCGGGAGGTCGTCCGAACGTCCGACCAACGGTGGACGAGTCGTGGGACCCCCAAACCCCAGTACCGCGAGAGCGGCCTTGGCGTGAATGGGATTACTGACTTCCATCAACCAGGTCATCAACGGGAACAGAGCCTGAAAGCGCCGGATGGCCTCGGCATGGTCTCCACGTTCCCAAGCGTTGAACACCGCCACGGTCGCGGCGGGAACCACATTGGAGACCACCGAAACACAGCCTGTTCCGCCTTGGGCGAGGAGGCCGAGAAACGAAAAGTCATCTCCGGAGAGGATGGCCGTTTGGGTGGCCGTGATCAGCTCCGTTCCGTATCGCAAGTCGCCCGTGGCCTCCTTGACCGCCACGATGCCATCCATCGACGCGAGTTCGGCGAGCAGCGGAGCCGGCACGTGTTGCCCCGTACGGTGGGGCACATGGTAGAGCATGAGCGGTAAACCGACGTTGATGGCCTGCCGGACGTGTTCGCGAAGGCCATCGGGATTGGGCTTGTTGTAGTAGGGCAGCACCAGCAACCCGTGACTGGCACCGCAGGTTTGCGCCCTTTCGCAGAAAGCGACCGTCGAACGTGTGTTGTTGGTGCCGACGCCGGCCAAGACCGGCACTGTGCCTGCGGACGTGCGAACCGCCGTCCGTACGACGGTCTCCCATTCTTCGTCCGACAGGGTGGGCGTTTCGCCCGTTGTCCCACAAGGCACGAGCCCGTGAATGCCCGCGTCGATCTGGCGGCGGCACTGGGCTTCAAAGGTGGCCACGTCGAGGCGTTGGTCCTCGTCGAACGGTGTCACCAATGCAGTCAGGATGCCGTTCATGATTGTTCTCCCGTCGGTTGTCGGCCCGCTCGACGAGCCCCCGTATCCGACCGACCGGATATCGGGGGGGCCTCGGAGGGGGAATGCTCTTCGCCTGGTGGTGGGCGTGCGGGATGATGACCGCGGACCGGGGGCTCGAGGCCCCGCTGGGATCGCTATCGGTAGCCGGGCCTGGTCAAATCAGCCAAGAAACCGGCCATCTCACCGTATTGGCCACCGGTGACATCATGATCCATCGGGCCGTGGAACGTGCAGCCGCAAGCATGGCTTCGACCCGGCAGACGTCAGAGCGCCATGGTTACGAGGCGCTCTTCGAGGGCATTCGAACCTTGGTGAGAGACGTCGACGTAGCGTTCGCCAACCTCGAGACCCCCGTGGCGCCTTCACGGTTCCGCGCCCGGCGACCGCGGGTCTTCAACGCCGACCCGCTCGTGGTGGAGAGCTTGGTTGCCACAGGGTTTGACTTGGTCAGCTTGGCCAACAACCATGCGTTCGACCAAGGGCCCGAGGGCCTCGAAGAAACCATGACGGTGCTCGATGACCGGAGCCTCGGCTTCGTCGGGGTTGGATCGACCTGTGAGGAGGCCCGGACGCCGGTCGTGATGCGACGGAGCGGTCTCACCGTGGCGTTCTTCGCGGCCACGGAGCTGCTCAACGAGGACTGGAACGTTCGGGCCGATGCAACGTGCACGGCGACCCTCGACCCAAGCGACCTCATCCAGCGGGCGCAAGCCGCACGCGAAGCGGGAGCGGACTTCGTGGTGCTGAGCCTGCATTGGGGCGACGAGTACGTGCAGGACCCGGGAGCCAGTCGCCGCCGCCTGGCCCGACGTTTGGTCGAGGGCGGAGTGGACGTCATTTTGGGCCATCATGCCCATGTGCTTCAACCGGTGGAACTGCACCGGACGTCCGATGGGCGGGCGGCGTTGGTGGCCTATGGGTTGGGCAATCTCATCAGCAACCAAGCGGCCTGGTACCTGCCGGGGGTGCATGCGCCGCGCAGCGCTCGGCCACGCGACGGACTCGCGCTGTCTTTTCGTTTGTCGCGACGGCAGATTGGCGAAGGGGAAACAGCCACATGGCGTAGTGAGATCGTAGACATTCGGACGATTCCGTTGTGGACGGTCAACGATCGCCTCCGCGCGGGTACCGAGATTCGAGTGGTGCCGACCGACGATGCCGTCGACGAGTTGCTGGGTAGCGAAGAGGATGGTCTTGCCTGGGTCACCGAGCTTCGGGCTCGCGCTCAGTTGGTTCGTGATGAGGCACGGCCCACGATCGTGGCCCCGCGGCACTGACGCAAAGTTTGTCACCCAAGGGCGCGCCGTTGCGCGGTAGCATGCCGGGACCGGGGGGCACGTTGTCCGAGGATGGAATGATCGGCGGGGTGCTGGTCGGCAAGTATGAGCTGACGGGCCAGCTTCAGCCTGGGAAATTTGGGGACTTCTGGCGCGGGAAGCGCCTCGATGACGGGGAGGAAGTGGCGATCAAGCTGC
>JBCCQY010000156.1:0-22460 GCA_039208735.1 Myxococcota bacterium
CGCCGGCGTCGGGTGACCTTGACTTCAGCGAAGCGCTCGGCACCTTCACCTACACGCCCAATGCGAACTTCTTTGGCAACGATTCGTTCGACGTGATCGCGAATGATGGCCAGGTCGATTCCGCCGTGGCGACCGTGGACTTCACCGTCAGCGCGGTCAACGATGTGCCGGTGGTGCCCTCGGTGACCTTCAACACGGACGAAGACATCCCCCTGACCGACGTGGTCATGGCGATGGACATCGAGGGCCAGTCCTCGAGCTTCATCGTCTCCGAGACCCCCCGCAAGGGCGTGATCTCGCTCGACCCGCAGACCGGCATGTTCACCTACACCCCCAACCTGAACGAATTCGGGCTTGATGAGTTTGCGGTCATCGCGAATGACGGGTTTGGGGATTCGCTTCCCGGTCGCATCACGATCAACATCAATCAGGTCAACGACGCGCCTGAGCTGACTTCGTTTGGCCTGTTGACGACCGACGAAGATGTGCCGATCACGGGCCAGATTACGGGGATCGACCCCGAAAACGATGTGCTGACCTACAGCGTCTCGACGCTTCCGGCGAACGGTTCCATCACGCTGTCGGAATCGACGGGCGCTTTCGCCTACGTCCCCGACGAGGACTACAACGGCACGGACCTCTTCGAAATCACGGGCTTTGACGGAACGGACTTCTCGGCCCCCTCGCCGGTGTCGGTGGTCGTGCTGCCCGTCAACGACGCCCCCCGCGTCACCCCGACCCAGCTCGTCGTCGTGACCGGTCAGGAAGGCCAGATCACGCTGCAGGCCAGCGACCCCGAAGGCGACACGCTGTTCTACCTCGTCGAGACGGCGCCCCAGTTCGGCTCGGCGTTCCTCGACTCGGTCACGGGCAACCTTAGCTACACCTCGAACCCCAACTACGTTGGTCCCGACGCTATCATCTACACGGTGACGGACGGTACGGAGTCGACGCAGGGTTCGCTGCCGATCAGCGTTTCCGCCGATACTGACGGCGATACAGTCGGTGACCTGACCGACAACTGCCCCAATGTCGCGAACGAAGACCAGAGCGACGTCGACAGCAACGGCCGCGGCGACAAGTGTGACTGCGTCACCGAAGCCTTCGGCAGCTCGCTCAATCCCGAATTCTTCGCTGCGAGCGGACAGATCACGCCAGTCGAAGAACCCACCACCTCGCCCACTTGGTCGCTGCGGCTCAACGGCAACGGCGCCTTCGTCGAAACGGTCGCCCAGCCGAGCTGCACCACCTACCAGTACGCAGTCCAGCTGGCGACAGGGGTCGCCCCACCCGAGACGATGGACTCCTTCCGCATCCTCGTGAGCAACGATGGTGGCCCCTTCCAGCTCCTCCATCAGGAGTTCGGTACGGGCTTCGAAGAGTCCTTCTCCACCATCCGCGGCCTCACCACGGGCCTCGATGTGTCGGGTGACGTGGTCTTCCGCCTCGAAGTACAGAGCGACGAGCTTTCGGACCTCTTCATTGTGGACGACTTCTTCCTCGGCTGCGACACCGACGCCGACTTCTTGGCTGACTGCGTCGAGTCGTTCCTTCCGGGCTACGACCTGACCAATGCCGACGCCGATGGTGACGGCCTGATCGATGGGGATGAGTTTGCCGCGGGCACCGACCCGAATGCGGCCGACACGGACTTCGACGGTGTGCCCGACAACATCGACAACTGTGGTGTGGTGCCCAACCCCATGCAGGAAGATGCGGACGGCAACGGCATCGGCGACTTCTGTGAAGAGTTTGGCTTCTTCGATGACTTCGAGTCGGGCACGGTGCTCGACGCAGCCATGTGGGAGTCCTCGGTGGGTGAGGCGTACGTCTGGGCGCCCGGCGGCGTCTACGCGGATGGCGCGAACTCGCTCGAGCTGAATGGTCCCCGCAGCTTCTCGTCGGGCCCACCCTCGCTGGGCACCGGCATCAACGGCGTGGCAACCACCAACCCCTACGACTTCTCGTTCTGCACCGACGCGGTGGTCAACGCCCGCTGGGTCAACCGCGACTCGTTCTCGGGTCGTGACCTCGTCATCGAGTACAACGATGGCAGCGGCGCGTGGGCCGAGATCGGTCGGGCTCCCGGAGCAGCCGCGCTCAACGCGGTGAACCAGGGCGCGTGGCCTATCACGAACAACGGTGCGAATCTGTCGACCACCGCTCAGGCCCGCTTGCGGAACGATTCATTCACTTGGGATGACCGCTTCTACATCGATAACTTCGCATTCGATTGCGACAGCGACGCAGACCTGTTGGGCAACAAGCTCGAACTCGACGTCTACGGCACCAACGCGTTCAACCCCGACAGCGACGGCGACGGTGTGGACGACGGAACCGAGATTATCAACGGCACCGACCCGTTGAACGGCTCGAGCAACTAAGCTTCGTTCAGCCTCCAACGACGAAAACGCGCCCGTCAGCTTCTTGCTGGCGGGCGCGCCTGCTTTAAGGCTGGAGGATGACCACCACTTCGGCGCGCATCGCGGGCTTGATCGTGACCCCCAAGTACGAGGGAATGTCGATGCCATGCTCACTGGTATCGAAGGCGAATTCAGCTCGGGCCTCAAGCTGGCCCTTCTTCTCTCGCAATTCGTAGGTCACCGCGACGTCGCGAGAGACGCCGTGCGCCACGAATTGAGCCGTAAGTTCGCCTTGGGTGCGGGCTCCAGCGCTTGGCCAGTCGACCGCGGCACGGTCCAGGGTGAGTTCAACGTTCGGGAATTCGGCGGTCTGTACATACTTCTCGCGCATGTGTTGATCGCGCAGTTCAATGCCCGTCTTTACGGTGTCCATGGGTACGGTGAAGGTGAGTCGGTCGCCGTCATCTTGCACCGTGAGCGATCGAGTGATGCCCTCGAAGGTGAGAAATCCCGGAGATCCTTCCGCGTGGAAGGTAACTTTTGGCTTTCCCGTAATCTTGAAGGAGCCTGCGTGGGTCAGTCCCACGAGGAGCAAGCCCAGGGTCACTCGGGCGCTCCGGCGTCGGCCCAGTCTACGAGGAGCTGAGCTTCTTCATCGCTTAGCACGAGGCCCGCGGGCGGCATCGGTGAAGGCACGCCGTCGACGGCTCGGGCAACGATGCGGTCCGCGCGGGGCGCCGACGTCTCGAACGAGTTGAGGGCGAAGGGCGCACCGTTGGCGAGGGGGTCGCCATGGCAATTGCCACAGGCCGAGATCAGAATGGGCTCCACATCGGCGTAGCTCACATCCGACGCAACCGGGGCGCCGGTATCCTCGGGGTTGGGAGCATCGTCCTCTTCACAAGCGATCAAGGTGACCGCCATCAGTCCCCAACGCATGGGTACCTCCGTCACGACCCAGGGGGGAGCGGGTCGTTCACTGAGGTGATAGCGAGAGGCAGGTCTTAACCCGACTTAATCCCGCTGACTCGAGGCCTTGATGCGCGACCGCTGTGCCATGAGCCAGGTGCGGACTGCTTCATCTGCCGTAAGCGCAATCGCCTTTTCGTAGGCCGCCTCGGCGGGTTGGCCGGCCCGGTGCAACAGGGCGGCCCGGACTGCCCAGTAGGGTTGAAAGCCCTCAGTCCCGGTGAGGGTGTCGAGCGCAGCGAGCCCTTCTGTGGGTCCCTTCACGTCGGCGAGGGCCGCTGCACGACCCACCGCGTTGCCGAGGGTCGGGGCAAAGGCCACGAGTCCTTCGTAGAGCGCAAGGACCGAGGCATGTTCGATGCGTCCAGCTCTTTGGCCGTGGACGAGCGCGGATTGAATCGCAGCTTCGAGCTGGAACGGGCCCAACGATGCGAGACTTTGGGCCCGGTGCAAGGCCATTTCGGCTTGGTCAAGCCGCTCTTGGTTCCACGAGTCCGGGTCTTGCTTGGTGAAGGGCACATATTCGCCTGCACTCCCACGGCCTGCGGCGGTTCGGGCGTCTGCGTAGCGCAACAAGGCGAGGAGCCCCCAGGCCTCGGCGTGGTCAGGGAGTACCGTCGTGACGACTTCGGCTAGCCACAACGCCTCTGCCGTGCGGTCGGCGGCCCGATCTGTCCAGCCCGCACTGTACAGGCCGTAGATCGCATCGAGCACCGCCGTGACCCGCCGTAGGAGTTCGTCACCTTCGGGCACCGAGAAGGGAATGCCCGCCTGCTTGATCTGGGTCTTGGCTCTCCAGAGCCGTTGCCCCATGGTCTTCGAGGCAACGCCCATGAGGGGACCGATGGTGTCCGCAGTCATGCCGAGCACCGCTTGCAGCATCAACGGGGCGCGAATCGTGGGATCGATGGCTTCATGACCGCACACGAACAGGAGCGGCAGTCGCTCATCTGGCCACGGGGCCCCGCTTTCGGCATCGGTCGTCAGGGTTTGGAGGTGTCGGATGGCATCAGCCTTGCGCCGTCGTACGTCGGCATGTCGCCATACGCCCACGAGCTTGCGTCGAGCCACTGTGTAGAGCCACGCTTCCGGGTCCTTGGGCACACCATCCTCCGGCCAGCGCTCGAGCGCCGCAATGAGGGCTTGCGAAAGAGCATCTTCGGCGAGGGCGAGGTCGCCTGACCGACGGGCGAGGAGCGCCGTAAGTCGACCCGTGGCCTCGCGAGCAACCCGCTCGATGGTACGTTCGTCCTTCACACCTGGTCCATGCCGCAGGGGCGAACCTCGACCCGACCGGTGCGGGCCGTGGGGCACTGCGCGGCCCAGTCGAGGGCTCGATCGAGGTTGGGGACCTCGATGAGCAAGAATCCTCCGAGCTGCTCTCGGCTATGGGCGACCGGCCCATCCTGAACATGGCGTGTCCCCCCGCGAACGCTGACCGTCGTAGCGGTCTCTGGGACGCGAAGGGCCTCGCCTCCAACCAAGACGCCCGCGTTGCGCAGCGCGGCCACATAGCCTTCGAAGGGCGCCATGTAGGCGGATTGCGCATCGGGGTCCATGCGCTTGGAAAGCTCTTCTTCGGTCTCGTAGATCAGGATGGCGTACTGCATGACAACCTCCGGCGTCAGTTACTTCCATGACGCCCAACCGGGGGGGCGTTCTACTGGCCCGGGGAGAAATCGTGCTGCTCACGCTGCGGACGACCAAGGAACCTGCGACGGACCTCGGGTTTCTGCTTCACAAGAATCCAGCTCGCGCTCAGACCATCGATCTTCCGTTTGGACAGGCCCACGTGTTTTGGCCCGAAGCGACGCCGAGTGCCGCCTGTTGTGCGCTTTGGGTGGTGGTCGACCCGGTAGCCCTCGTGCGGGGAAAGGCGGATGCGCCCGGCGATGGTCCACTCGCCATGTATGTCAACGACCGGCCTTACGTGGCGTCGAGTTTTCTCTCGGTGGCGCTGGCCCGCGTGTTTGGGTCCGCGCTCAACGGCCGATCGAGTGAGCGTCCCGAACTTGCTCAGACCGCTCTTCCGCTTCGCATCACCGTCGATGTCGTGGCATCGCGCGGGGGGCCCGCGTGGCTCGAACGCCTCTTTGGTCCGCTTGGCTATACGGTCGATGCACAACGGCTACCGCGCGATGAGACGGTGCCCGAATGGGGACCGTCCGCGTTGCATCGGATGGTGCTGACCCACGAGATTCCCCTCATGACGGCACTGCGTCACCTCTACGTGCTGCTGCCCGTGCTCGACGACCACAAGCACTATTGGGTGGGGACGGACGAGGTCGACAAGCTGGTCGCGAAGGGGGAGGCCTGGCTCGCCGAGCATCCCGACCGTGAGTTCATCGTTCACCGCTACCTCAAGCATCGGCGAGGACTTGCCCGACGCGCACTGGGCCAACTCGAGGACCCCGATGCTGAGGATGGAGAAGACCTTGAGGACCTCGAGGGGACCAGCGTTCCCGGTGAACCGCGTCTGGAACGACCCTACAAACTCAACGACGTGCGGCTGGACCGCGTGGTCGACGTGCTACGAAGCGCGGGCGTGCGTTCGGTGGTCGACTTGGGCTGCGGCGAGGGCAAGCTCCTCAGGCGATTACTTGCGGTCAACGAAATCGATCGGGTCATTGGCATCGATGCATCGCCTCGTGCGCTCGACGTGGCCGCCCGCCGTTTCGAGGGCCCTCGGGTCCCGTTGTCGTACGCCAAACGCCTGCAGCTGCTCGTGGGGAGCGCGGTGTACCGTGACCCGCGACTCGACGGCATGGATGCCATCGTGCTCGTCGAGGTCATTGAGCACATCGATGCGGTGCGGTTGCCTGCGTTGGAGGCGTCTGTGTTTGGTAGCGCGCGTCCGCAGATGGTCCTGGTGACCACTCCCAACGCCGAATACAACGTCCGGTTCGAGACGCTGCCTGCAGGACGATTTCGCCACGCCGATCATCGCTTCGAATGGACCCGGGCCCAATTCGAAGCGTGGGCCTCCGGCGTAGCGGAGCGCCATGGCTACACCGTGACGTTCGAGCCCATCGGGCCCCTCGACGAGATGGTCGGGGCCCCAACCCAGATGGGGGTGTTCCGATGGAGCTCGTAGTCCCCGAGCTGTCTCTGGTGCTCATGATCGGGGCTTCAGGGTCGGGCAAGTCGACGTTCGCGGCGAAGCACTTCGCGCCTTCCGAGGTGCTTTCCTCGGACCACTACCGCGCCGTTGTAAGCAATGACGAAACGGCCCAGGACGCGTCGGCGGATGCATTCGAAGTGTTGGAGTTGATCGCGTCCAAGCGGCTCGAGCGAGGATTGCTCACCGTGATTGATGCGACCAACGTCGACAAGACCTACCGGGCGCGATGGCTACGGTTGGCCCGTCAATACCACGTGTTGCCCATCGCCATCGTCTTGGAGCTTCCTCCTGCCCTTTGCCACGCTCGCAACGCGGATCGACAGAACCGTCGGTTCGGGGCCCATGTGACCCGACGACAGTGTGCTCAACTGCGTCGAAGCGTCGGTGGGTTGCGCCGTGAAGGGTTTCGCTACGTTCATCGACTCAAGGATGAGTCGGCCATTGCCGAGGCCACCGTCCATCGGCCGCGACCCTGGACCGACCGCCGTGACGATGAAGGACCGTTCGACATCATCGGAGATGTCCACGGGTGCTTCGACGAGCTTTTCGAGCTGCTCCGCACCCTGGGGTACGCGATCGAGTCCACAGGGGACCTCGACGGTGTGGGTTACCGGGTCACCGCTCCGGAAGGTCGTCGCGCCCTGTTCCTTGGCGACCTGGTGGACCGCGGACCCGCTTCCGACCGCGTGCTCCATTTGGCCATGGACATGGTCGACGCAGGGGTGGCGCTATGCATTCCGGGGAATCACGAGGCCAAGCTCAAACGACACCTCGAAGGGCGTAAGGTCAAGCTCACCCACGGTCTTGAACAGACCAAAGAACAGCTCGAGGGACGGTCCGAGGCCTTTCGAACTCGTGTACACGCCTTCATTGATGGATTGATCAGCCACTTCGTGCTTGACCAAGGGCGATTGATTGTGGCGCACGCCGGCATGCGCGAGGAACTCGCGGGGCGGGCGAGCGGCCGCGTTCGTCAGTTTGCACTGTACGGCGAAACCACGGGTGAAATCGATGAGTTCGGGCTACCCGTTCGCGCGACCTGGGCCGACGACTACCGCGGAGCCGCATCGGTGGTGTATGGCCACACACCCGTCGTGCAGTCGCAATGGCACAACCGCACCCTTTGCATCGATACGGGCTGTGTCTTTGGCGGTGCCCTCACCGCCCTGCGCTGGCCCGAACGTGACCTGGTGTCGGTGGAGGCCAAGGCGACCTACTACGAGCCCATCCGGCCGCCGCGAGACGTGGTGGCGTCGCCGGGACCTTCGCTCATTCAACTGCCCGAGTTGTTGCAGGGCGGAAGTGTGCGAACCCGGTTTGGACGGAGTGTCCGCATTCCGCCAGCCCATGCTCCGACCGCTCTTGAAACCTTGTCTAGGTTTACCGTCGATCCTCGCTGGCTCATTCACCTTCCCCCCACGATGGCCCCCTGTGAAACCTCGGGTGAAGAGGGGTTTCTTGAACATCCCGCACAGGCGTTTGCGGCGTTTGCGAGCCGAGGGGTCACGCGGGTCGTGTGCGAGGAAAAGCACATGGGTTCACGCGCGCTCGTGATCGTCGGGCGCAATCTCGATGTGTTGGCGAAGCGTTTTGGGTTTGCCCCCGGCGAAATCGAACAACCTGGGATCGTGTTGACGCGTCGGGGCAGGCGGTTCTTCGCGATGGCCGAGGTCGAAGCTGCCATGCTGGCGATCGTCGATGCGGCCATGCGAGAGGCCGGCCTTTACGAATCGCTCGAGACCGACTGGGCCCTGTGGGACTGTGAGTTGATGCCCTGGTCCGCAAAGGCCCAAGCCTTGCTCGAGGCCCAGTACGCGCCCGTGGGGACTGCAGCTCGGAGCACGCTCGCCGCCGCAGTCAAAGCGCTCGAGGGTGTTTCTGGAGCCGAGGCGTTGCTCTCGGCGGCCCATTCGCGAAAGCAAGATGCGGAAGCCTATACCGCGGCGTACCGACGCTATTGTTGGCCCGTGAAAACGGTGGACGATCATCGGCTGGCCCCCTTTCATCTGCTCGCCACCGAAGGGGCCGTCCATCACGATCGGAGCCACGCCTGGCACCTTGACGTGGTGCAGCGTCTGGTCGAGGCAAGCGCCTCACCGGTACTTCAGGCCACCGACCGGCGATGGCTCGACCTCGACGATGCCGCGGCGCGAGACCAGGCCACACAGTGGTGGCTCGACCGCACCGACGCAGGCTCCGAAGGCATGGTCGTCAAGCCGGAGCACTTCCTCACCACAAACGCCAAAGGACCCGTCCAGCCGGCGATCAAATGCCGCGGTCGAGAGTACCTGCGGATCATCTATGGCCCCGAATACACGCGACCCGAACACCTGAAGCGGCTTCGACAGCGTGGGGTTGGCCGTAAGCAGTCGCTCGCCATGCGGGAGTTCTTGCTGGGTTTGGAAGCCTTGCATCGGTTTGTCGAACGGCGTTCGTTGCACGACGTGCACGCCTGCATCTTTGCGTTGTTGGCGTTGGAGTCCGAGCCCGTAGACCCTCGCCTTTAGGCAGGGTCGTCCCGCACCGCCCGAAGCCGGCTCGCCGCCCACGTGTCACCGGACTTGCGAGCCAAGACGCGCCCACGACGGAGCCAGCGCTGGGCGACTTCGCGTTGGCCCTCCAGTCGAAGTCCGCGCACGATGCCGGCGTGGGCGGTGGCAAAGCCTGGACGCTGACGGAGGCCGCGGAGTTCCGTCCAGATGGTGAAGGCCCGGTCCCGCTCACCTCGACGGCGAGCGAGCCGCAGCTGCAGGGCCAGGGCGGTGGCCAGTTCGTGCTCGGCAAGGCTCTCGCGGGCCCATCGCTCGGAGGCGTCGGCATCGTCCTGGGCACAGGCCAGGTGGTCGCCATCGGCCAGCCACTCTCCGCGAAAGCTCAATGCCCACGACAGCACCCGCCGGTCGCCCGCTTCCTCGGCGCCCAGGATGGCTTCGTCGAATCGTTGGCGGGCCTCTGGATGGTCGAGCTTCGACGCTGCAGCATGGAGTTGGGCCAGTGCGTAGAGGCGGACTTGGTCGGTGGCGGCGGCAAGGGCGATGAAGCGGGCCCGGGCCTCGTCGGCTTTGCCCAATCGGAGCAGCAGGAGGGCAAGGCTATGCTCGGAGCCCTCGGTAACGTGGCGCATGGCTTCAGCCTCGGCGACAGCACCATCGAGGTCCCCCAGCCAAGGTCGAATACCCAGGCGAAGGGCCTGCGCACGGGCTTGAACCTGGGGGCGGTCGCCAAGGGCGATCAGGCGCTCCAAGGCGGCCGCGGGGGCGTCGAGGGCGAGGGCCTCGGCGGCATACAGAGCAAGCTGGTCCCGCACCGGGCAGGGCAGCGTGGGGTGTTCGGCACTGGCGCTGAGCGCCACCCAAGCAGGGGCGTGACGGGCGGCCACAAAGCGATACCCCTCGCCCCGAACCGTCAGCACGTGCTGGGGTTGGCGCGCATCTCGCTCGACGAGCCGGCGCACCCCCACCACTGTGGACGCGACCGCGCGGGACTGGACTCGAGGATGGTAGCCCCAGACGTCGCGCAATAGGGATGCGGTGCTGACCGGGCCGTCCGTTTCAATCAAGGCCTGCAGAAGTCCTCGCTGCAAGCCGGTCAGGCTGTGACGACGTCCGTCTCGCCACACCACACCCGCCTTGAGATCGATCGCACCGACGTCCACAGGAACCACGCCATCCTCCGCCCCCCATCGTGCGCCAGGGAGGCGCATTGTCAAGATTGTCACCGTCCGTCGCCAGACGTCGCGGATTCCGTGTCGTGCGAGAACCGGCCCTGAGGCAAACGAAATGCCTAGGAACGCCTCACCATCAGGTACCCGGGCGCTGCCGCGGCACGGAAACCCTGGTCGGCTCACTCCTGGCCGCGGTGGCGCCTTTGGGATCCAACCATCCAATTGTGACGTCCACTGACCAAACAGGGTCACGCCGCCACTTCCCGGCCTTTCCCATGCGCTTACGATCTCCACATCATGGAGGTCTCTGTGTCCATGGCTCGCGCCTGGCCGCTTCGCATCACGCTCTTCGTGCTCACGAACCTCGCCGTTCTCCTGGTGTTCGGCGTCGTGCTGAGTCTTACCGGGGTTTCCGCCCAGTTCGGCATGTCGACGGGCGGGCTCCTGCTGTTCGCCGCCTTGTTCGGCTTTGGAGGCTCCCTCGTGAGCCTCGCGATGTCGAAACAGATGGCACTTTGGTCGACGGGGGCGAAGGTGCTCCGTCAGCCGTCCAACACCAGTGAACGCTGGCTTGTTGACACCGTGTCCGAGCTGGCCCAGAAGTCGGGTATCGGGATGCCCGATGTGGCGGTCTGGGACAGCCCCGTGGCCAATGCCTTTGCCACCGGTGCCCGTCGAAATCACGCGTTGGTGGCGGTGTCGACGGGGCTCTTGCGAACGATGCGGCCCGAAGAAGTCAAAGCTGTACTCGCTCATGAGGTCGCGCACGTCGCCAATGGCGACATGGTCACGATGTCGATGCTGCAGGGAGTGATGAACGTGTTCGTCATCGTGCTGTCGCGGGTCGTCGGGTCCATCGTCGATGGGGCGCTGTCGCAGGACGAGGACCGCGGACCCGGCATGGGCTACTTCCTCGCCACCATCGTGGCGCAGATTCTATTTGGCGTGCTCGCCTCGATCGTGGTGATGTGGTTCTCGCGTCGGCGGGAATTCCGCGCCGATGCAGGAGCGGCTGAACTCGTGGGACCCGCCCCGATGATTGCGGCCCTCCAGCGCCTCAAGGGCAACGAAGGCGATGCGGACCTACCCCAGGACCTCGCAGCCTTTGGCATCAACCAGAGTCAGATCGCCGGTCTGTTCAGCAGTCACCCGCCTCTCGATGACCGCATCGCTGCCCTACGTGCATCCTGATCGGGCCATCCGGCCTGCAGGCCTACGCGGTCAGCTTTCGTCGCTTCGCTTCTGCAAGCTGATTACCGCGGCAACGTCAGAACCGGAGTCCGCGCCTCCTGCGGAGCCCCCATGAGATTGAACAGGATCGTGAGGGTTCCGAACACACTTTTGGACGAACGGTCCGTGTCGTCGATCCAGAACCAACGGTCTTGGTAGGGAATCGCCACGTATGCGGTGGATGGCACCGTCTTTCCGCTTTGGATGTGCAGCAAGGGCTCCGAAATCGGCAGGGGCACGCCAAGGTCTCTTGCCGCAGGATCGGTCGCCGACACCTCAACGCCGTGCGACAGGTAGTACAGCACATCCATCATCGAACGCGTGCGAACTGGCACTTCGTCATCCCCTGGATCGACCACCTGGCTCGACAGCGTAAAACTTCGCGTGTCCTCGGGGAGCCCGAGGTTGGCAAGCAGGGTCCTCGCAACCGGGGTTTCACCAAGGCCAATCAACGGCTCAGGGCCGGCAAGTTCGATGACCAAGTCGCCCGATGCCTGCAGCGTGGTCAGCCCGTCGACGATGCGGGCAAACCGGGATGTGTCGTCGGCGGCAGCAATGATCGGGGCCGCGGCCGAGCCGATCCGGCTCACGGCGAAGGGCAGGAGTCGCTCCGCCGGCCATCCGCCTTGGACCAAGAGCATCAAAAGGTCACGCGGCAACGGAGCAGCCAGCTGGCGGACAAAGTCCTCGCCAGACAGGGGCGTATAGGTAATCGTTGGCGTTTCTGTTGCTGAAATGCCAGCTCCGACCACCCCTCCAGCGATAGAAGCAAACGAGTTTTCACCATTGAGGTTGGTGTTCCCAGAGATGCTGGCGTTCCGGTTGAACGAGTAGGTGGTGACCACACTCACCGGCTCGAGAAACTGAATCGCGTGGCCATACCGAAGTCGCACCAGATTCAACAGCATCTGTTCGCTCGAGCTGCGCGCAACCGCCTGGTTGTAGTCCGCCCGAACGGCGGGAAGGCTGCGGGCTCCGATACGGGTCGCACACCCCGTACTGAGAATGAGGAGCAACACAGGTAGCCAAGGACGCATCAAGACTCCGTAGGTCAAAACCCACATCCGCTATCGAGATTACCGAGACGAACTTGGTAGTCGCCGCAGGCATCGCCCGGTCCGATGATGGTCGCAACCACATCGACGGTGTCGTCGAATGCGGTGCAATCGTGCTCCATCGTGACTTGGGTCGAATCACAACAGGTGTCGTCGCCCACCTGTTGGCCCGAGAGGCAGGCCACGGCCATCGGCGGACCGTCGGGACACACCACCTGCAAACAGACTTCCGACGCCGCTCCGGTCAGCGTCGCGTGGGCCTGGGGCTGTTTGGTTGACCCGAAGCACGGACCGACGCAGCATTGGTTTGCGTCGGTCAGGGTGTAGCGAAACTGATCGACGTCGTCGGGCAAGTCGAGCGTTGCCTCGAGCAGGAACAACTGCGTCTCGTCATCGTAGACGACCCGCGCAGTGTCGTGGGCCGCCGTGTCGTTGGGTTCGAACGGGTCGGCATTCGCTACAATTCCATCGCCGCGACACCGTCCTTCACCATCGCACCGGTCGTTCGTGGTGCACACTTCGCCATCATCGCAGCTTACGTCGGCACCGGCGAAGGACCAGGCGGTTTGGTCGAGCCGTGGATCGCAGATCGTACACACCTCGCCTGGCGCCGTGGCGCCAGACTCCATGCAGCGGCCATCGATCACGCACCGGTCGGGGGCGATGCTTTGCACACACCCTTTCGAGCCGGCACAGCGGCCCACCGTGCAGGCGTCGCCGTCGTCGCAAAGCAGGGCTCCGTCTTCGTCGGCGATGCCGTCACCGTCGTCATCGCGCCCGTTGCACACCTCAGGGCCGGTGGGGGCTTGGGTAGGGATCGTCTCGAACCACGCGGGTGGTCCACACCCGATGGCGAGCCCCACGAGCCACGCACTGCGCATCTGACCTCCCCGCGCCGCCCGCCTATCTCGAACGGAGGCTCAAGCCGAGCGGGCGCCCGCCGAGGGGACGTTCCCTGAAGGACTCCGGGCGCGATAGCGTCTCCTTCGCCATCGACCGGGAGCCCCATGAACTCGTTCCTTGCCGCATGGCGGCCGTACCTCAAGCCGCGGATGGCCGCGATGCTTGCCCTTGGGTTTGCATCTGGCCTTCCGCTCATGATGGTCTTCTCGAAGCTGTCATTTTGGCTGCGAGAGGTGGGCGTTGATCGATCGACGATCGGCGGTTTCTACGCGGTCAGTCTTGCCTATTCGCTGAAGGTGTTCTGGGCGCCGGTCGTCGATCGGGTCAAGTTGCCGCTGCTTTCGGTGTTGGGACAGCGGCGTAGCTGGATGCTCATCGCGATCGCGGGCACCGCGACCGGCCTGTTCATCATCGGCGCATCCGACCCCAAAACCTCCCTCGCTCCAACGCTTTTTGGCGCGTTCGTTCTGGCGTACGCGGGGGCAACCCTCGACATTGCCGTCGATGCATGGCGCATTGAGTCAGCGCCGCCTGATGAACAGGCCAACATGGCTGCGGTCTACACCCTGGGGTACCGCTTGGCGATCATGTTCGCCGGCGTAGGCCTCATCATTGCCGAATACACGAGTTGGCTCGTCGCATACTGGACGATGGCGGTCGCCATGTCGCTGGTCGGCGCTTTGGTGCTCGCCATTGAGGAACCGCCGCGTGACGTTCGCATCGCACCCGTCCCCCAGTCGTTGGGCGAACGGGTGCGTGACGCCGTCGTACAGCCCTTTCTGCAGGTGGTGCGCCGTTTTGGCAGCTGGGCGGCACCCGTGCTTGCGCTGGTCGCCATCTATCGGCTCTCCGACTTCACCATGGGCGTGATGGCAAGCCCGTTCTACGCGGACCTCGGCTACTCCAAGGAGACGGTCGGCGTGATCACGGGCCTCTTTGGGCCCTGGCCAATTGTGTTTGGTGGATTTCTCGGAGGCTTCATTGCGGTTCGCTATCGCCTGATGACCGCCATGCTCGTGGGCGCGGTCATCACCCTGCTGACCAATGGAGCCTTCGCCCTGCTTGCCCTCGCTGCGGGTCCGGGACTCGATCTTGCGGCCAACGGCGATGCGACGGCTGTGGTGAATACGCCCTCCACCACGGCCTTGTTCGTGGTGGTCGTCGCGGACAATCTGGCCGCAGGCTACGTCGGAACGGTGTTTGTCGCTTACCTTTCCTCGCTGACCGAGCGGGAGTACGCGGCCACCCAATACGCGCTGTTCAGCTCGGCCTACTCGCTGTTCTGCAAGGCCTTCGCGTCGTCGACCTCGGGGCCCATCGCCGATGCGGTAGGGTGGGCCGGATTCTACGGGATTACGGCATTGTTTGCGTTGCCTGCGGCACTCCTGATCGCCGTGATCAATCGCGGCCCCCCTTCGGTGCGTGGGGAGGCAGAACCCGATGTTGCCAATGGGGAGAACGCGTAGGCTAAGGTGCGCGGATGGATGATGTCGCTCCAGCCGTGGCCCATGCAGGTCGCGAACTGCGTCGCCTCTTGCAGGGGCGCAAGTTCCTCACGGCCACCCCCGATGTCGGTTCGGCGGTGGGCCTTGCGCTTGGCCTGCGCGCCTTGGGCGCCGATGTGATGGCGATGGGGGCAGCACCCTTCGATGCAGCCCTCCGCGACGACATCCCGACCCTCGATCTTGGACTGTCCGCACGAGGCATCATCGGCCTATTGCATGCGGGAGAGTCCGCGCTCGACACCGTGCCAGCCTCCATCATCGAACGGATCGACGCGTGGGACCCAACCCGCGAGGCGCGAGCGGCTCGGGCGTTGTTCAGCGAAGGGCGTCCGGTTGCGGGACGGAGTGCCTGGGGGGGACGCCCAAAGGCCTGGGCCACCTTCGACGACAAGACGATGATCGATGCCCTGTGGGATGCGGCGGGGGTGCCTCGGGCACCTCGTCAGGTCGTCCCTGCAGAGGCGGGAGCGCTGGCCGCGGCGCACCGCCAGCTCGACGCTGGGCACGGCACGGTGTGGGCCATCGACAACCGAGAAGGTTGGCATGGTGCGGCCCACGGAGTGCGGTGGGTGCACGATGCGGCCACCGAGGTCGTGGCCACGGCGTTCGCCCAAACCCAAGCCCACACGGTTCGCGTCATGCCCTTCCTCGAGGGGCGGCCCTGCAGCATCCATGGCTTGGTGTTTCCAGGTTTCGTGATGGTCTTGCGACCGTGCGAACTCGTAATTCTACGGGATGTCGCACAGGGCCGGTTCGTCTATGCCACGGCGTCGACCACGTGGGATCCGCCGGCCGAAGGTCGAGCGGCGATGCGAGCCTTGGCACGTCAAGTCGGACGGCATCTCGCCGCGACGCACGGCTACCGGGGCGCGTTCACGATCGACGGGGTGTGGACGGCCGACGGGTTTCGCCCCACCGAGCTCAATCCACGCTACGGGGCCGCGCTCGGGATGATCGGCAGCCTGGTGGCTCCAACCCTCAATCTGTATGCTCTGCATCTCGCACTGGTCGAAGAGGAACCTGCAAGCTGGCAACCCGAGGCGCTCGAGGCGGCACTCGTCGATGTAGCAGACGCCAACCGACGAACCGGCTCTACGGTGTGGCTCCCTGGAGAAACCGTCGAACGAAAGGATGGTGCGTTGACCCAAGAGGGCGGCGGTTGGCGCTTCGTCGACGACCCAGAGGCCGCAGTCGTTCAGGTGCATACGCGAATCCACCCTGCAGGTCCCATCCTCCGGGTACACGTCGAGCCTTCGTTTTTGGCTCCCGGTGCCCCCGTGGCTCCGGTGCTCGTGTCGGTGATCGAGTTTCTAAATGGCGCCTGGTCCCTGGGTTTGCCTACACTTGAAGCGGCGCCAGAAGCGGAGTGACACATTCGGCGTTCCGCGGTTTCAAGAGCACCGGGAGGTGCACTGTGGTGCGAACGCTTTTGGTTTCGTCGTGGCTCGTGGGTTGTGTGATTCCGGCGGATCGGGAGTTGGATCGTCAAGTCTTGGAGCTTGAGGTGACGACCGAAGAGGCCATCGACCTGGTGACCCGTGCGGGCGACCTCGAGGTGATTGGCGAGCCAGGCCGCACCACGGTCCAGATGGAGGTGACGCTCGTCCGCTTCACGGATGGTCCATTTTCGCCCTCGGACGCTGCGGGTCTGAACAACCTTGTGGCGACGCTCGAGTCGGAGGGCGGCCAAATCTCCGCCGAGGCGTTTGTCAGCATCGTAGGCAACAATCCCTTCGGTACTGATGTGGTGTTGCGCGTTCCTGCCGATCTCGACGTAGCGATCGAGGATGATTCAGGCGACATCGCGGTCTCGGAGCTGGCGGGCACGGTGTCCATCGACGACGATTCGGGCGACATCGTGGTCGCGGTCGTAGGGGCGGCAGACATCAACGACGATTCGGGGGCCATCGAGTTGCTGGACGTCGACGGGGACGTCACTATCAACGACGATTCGGGCTTCGTGTTCGTCCAGAACGTGATGGGAACCGTCGACATCATTGATCAGTCGGGCGACATCGAAGTGAACGGAGCGGGCACGACGACGATTCGCGATGACTCGGGCGCCATCTTGGTCACGACCATCGAAGGGGACGTGGACGTGGTGGATGATTCCGGCGATATCGATGTGCGCGACGTGACGGGAGTCGTCTCGATCGACGATGATTCGGGCGACATCCGGGTGACGAACGTGGGCGACTTCGAACTTCGCTCCGACGGTTCGGGAAGCGTGACCGTCAACTGAGCGCGCACACCCGTGCTGCGCCGCCGAAAGCCTGCTGTAGCCTTCGGATTAGTCGGGCTCGATCCGAATCTGGATGGGGTTTGGGGCGAGGACCCAGGCATCAGCGACGTTCGCGGGGGCGTAGACGGTCAGGATGGTTCCTTCGTCTCCGCTTCGCACATCGAGCAGCTCGACCGGCACGGTGTGCGGGCCGTGGCGAAGCCGCACCCGCTGGCCAGGTTGAAACACCCGTTTGACCTTCACCGGGCCGAGGTCCAGGGCGACCGCTCCCGGAGGAGGGGGCACGTCAAACGCTTCGCGAACCCGCCACAGGGGTGGTTCGGAGGCACCGCACGCCAAAAGAAGAGGCCCGTAAAACACCATGGTCTCCTCTATTGTGGAGCAGCCTGACGCGATGTGAAAGTCACGTGGCGCCATTCGCAAGCCCCTGATCCGAGACGGACCTTACGAATGGCCCAGGGAAGGACGCATGGCGCAGCAGTTTCGGATCCATGGTGGGTGGCGCTTGGTGTTGAGCGATCTCGGCGTACGTATCGAGGCGATGCTCAAACGAGCGAAGCTGCCCCTCGACCTCTTCAACCGTACCGAAGAGTCGACCATCGACGCATCCTCCTACTTTCGACTTTGGGATGCGCTCGAGGCGGAACTCGGGTCTGAGGCGGGGCTTCGGGTCGGCCAGGCGGTCAATGCGGAGGCGTTTTCGCCGCCTCTCTTTGCCGCGTTGTGTAGCGCGGACTTCAACACCGCCGCGGCAAGGCTCTCCCGATACAAGCTCCTCGTCGGCCCCTTGACCCTCGATGTCGATGTCGGACCCATTGAAACCGCCGTGGTGCTGGGATGCGTCGGCGCACCCCGATTGCCCCGCAGCCTCGGCATGATGGAAATGGTGTTCCTGACGGCGTTCGCACGGCTTGCGACGCGCTGTCCCATCCAGCCCATCGCGGTTGAGTCTCCCGACGTACTCTCCGATCCACCGGCCCACGAGGCCTTCTTTGGTTGTGCGGTGACATCGGGAGACCGCTTCCGCATCACCTTCGCGGCCATCGATGGCGTCCGGCCATTCCTTACCTCAGACCTTGAGATGTGGTCGTTTCTACGTCCGGTCCTCGATCGACGGCTCATGGAACTCGAGGCCTCGGCAAGCACTGCAGAACGTGTTCACGCCGCCCTCATGGAGCTGTTGCCGTCCGGTCGCGCCTCGGTCGACGATGTGGCGGGGAGCCTCGGAGTGGGGCGACGGAGCTTGCAGCGCCGGCTCGCGGCCGAGAACACCACCTTCCAGACTGAACTCGACCAAACTCGGGAGCACCTGGCCCGGTTCTACCTGACTGAGAGCCCCATGCCCTCGCAGGAGATTGCGTTCCTCCTTGGCTACGACGATGCAAACTCGTTCTTCCGGGCCTTTCACCGCTGGACGGGAACGACCCCTGAACGGGTTCGTCGCGGACGGTTGGGTGCGGGTTAAAGCCGCCGCCTGACCGAGGTGGGCGTGGCGTTGCCGCCGGATTTCGCAGAGCAGAGCTTGTATGGCCCGGAGGCGTGGTTCATCCACGATGTGCTGACCCTCGATCGGGAAGCTCAACGCGTCGTGGCCTTTGTGGACACGACCCAGCTAGGGCCCCTGGTGGACGCTCAACACGCCGTTCCGGGGCACCCCAAGCATGTCCCCGGGGCGGTGTGCGTGCAGCTCACCGGCACCCTCGCGACCTTGTTGTCCGCGTATGTGCTCGACATGCGGCGAACGGATGGGTGGGTAGGATTTGGCACCCACATCCACGAAGCCCGGTTTCCGACCTTAGGTGAGATTGGGCCTCCCGTCGAGGCGGCGTGCACGGCGAAGAAGGTGCGAAGCTTCCGCGGGACCACCTTCGTTCGCTATGCCTATCACTACACCCAAGAAGGCCGCGATCTCTACGTTGCGGAGCACACCGGCGCGTGGTTTCGTCCCGAATAGCGCAGGTCGTTCTGTGGTAGCGTGCCCCCATGACATGGCTTTGGTTCGGTTTGGGGGGGCTGGTGGCATGCCAGTCCGATGATGGAATGACGACCGGTGAAACGGGAGAGGAAACCACACTTCCTGAAGGCGTGTTTCTCGTCGACATGGAGACGACGACCGGGCCCGTGGTGCTCGAAATCCATGAGGATTGGGCGCCCCTAGGGGCGGCACGGTTCCGCGAGCTGGTGGAGTCCGGGTTCTACGATGGCGCGCGGTTCTTCCGGGTGGTGCCTGATTTCGTCGTGCAGTGGGGGCTCCCGGCCGACCCTGCGGTGAACGCAAAGTGGACCGAGCCCATCTTGGACGACCCGGTCATCGAATCCAACGTCGCCCGGACCATCACCTTTGCGGCCACCGCGCTACCTAACTCTCGCACGACCCAGGTGTTCATCAACTACGGCGACAACTCATCGCTCGATGATCAGGGATTTGCGCCGTTTGGTCGCGTGGCCGAGGGCATGCGCAACGTGCGGTCCATCAACGCGGAATACGGACAAGACCCCGATCAGACCCGCATCCGAAACGAAGGCAACGCCTACCTCGATGCGGAGTTCCCCAACCTCGATGGCATCGTTTCGGCAACGGTGCGCTGAGCCACGGATGGCGCGAAACCCATCGTTCGATGACCTTGCGGTGTTCTTGGCCGTCGCCGAAACGGGCAGCATGGCCGCGGCTGCCCGACGTCTGGCCATCGATCCTTCCACGGTCAGTCGCGGGGTGGGACGGGTCGAGGAGGAACTTGGGGTCGCGCTGTTCCAACGAACGGGCGCGGGCACCACGCTGTCTGAGGCAGGGCGTCGCCTGGCTACGCGGGTGCGCAACGGGGTGGACCAGCTGACGTTGGGGATTGACGAGGCGGTCCGACCGCCGGATGTGTTGCAGGGAACCGTCCGGGTCACCGCGCCCACCGAGATCGGGTGTGCGTTCCTGATGCCCGTGTTGGTGGGGGTCCAACAACGTCATCCGGGCATTGAACTCGAACTCGAGTTGGGGACGCGGCTCGTGGAACTTGGCCAACGCGAGGCGGACCTCGCTCTGCGGACCGTTCGACCCACCCAGGGCGATGTGATCACCCGTCGCCTTCGCGGGGGACCCTTGGACGTGGTTTGTGCTCCCTCGCTAGACGAAGCGTCGGCTCGCGAGCGATTTATCGCCTACCTACCAAAAGACCCAATTGTAAAGGAGCTGGTGGAGTCGTTGCCCAACGCGCGGATAGTTCTCCGCTGCAACGACTTGGCCGGCGTCCGTGCGGCCTGTGTGGCGGGATTGGGGAGTGCCGTGATCCCACGGCCCTTGGCCGAACACTTGGGGCTCGTCCCGACGGGCCTTCCCACCGTGCAGGGCGGTCCCATGTGGCTCGCAGCTCCCACTACGTCGCTCGAGGTTCCCCGCATCCGTGCGATCTGGGATGCGGTCATCGAGGGATGGGAGGTGCTTCTTCAGGGCAGCAGCGCGACCGCGTAGCGCGCCGGTGTAGCACGAGGGCCACCGCTGGGCCCCGCTTCGGGGAGTGTGCCGAACGATGGCGGCTGACGGAAGCCTTTGCGGGCCGTCACGAAACGGTCCTGGTCGAGCCAATGTGCGATCGCCACCGGATTGTCGAGGCGTCCGAGCACCGTGTAGCGCGACTTCAACGATGGGCTCGAGACGGCCTCTTCACACACCACACCTTTGCGCTTACGGCGCGTGGAATGGCAGAACGTCACGTCGAGGCCATCGTTAACGAGGAAGCCCACATGCGTATCGAGCCCGACGACGTAGAGCCCCTCGCCTTGGTCTTGCACGTGAGCCACGACTTTCTTACGGCGAGCCCTTGAGAATCGGACAATGTCGCGATCGGGCACCAACGTTCGGATGATCTGTTCTGAGGCCTGTCGGGCGACGTCAACGCGATCAAGGTCGAACCCTGCGTGCTCGAGCACGGTGCTCACGTAGTAGCCACAGGCGATCTTGCCCTGCTTCGGCACTTGGGAGGTGCCCGAGTAGGAGTAGCGGGTGCCCACCCAGTGCTCCATGAGCGCGGGCAGAGAAGTCGAAAGGACAAGTCGGGCGGCTTCGTCGACGGGCACCCCTTGGGCGCGTTGGTCGGCCAGGGACTGGCGGAGGATCTCGAGGTCGTAGCGCTCGGCCAAGTAAGGGTCGGCGGGGCGAGGTGGGGGCTCGGGTTCGACAGGTGGGGGCGGCGCTTCAATGTCCGCCAGGAGGGGAACGGGCGCTGCATCACCCCCGTCCGAAAACGCAGAGGAGGCCGATGACGAAACCGCTGCCACCGTCATCAAGGCCACCGCACGAAGCCATCGCATGTCGGGATCACCCCCGGGTCCGACGTAAGATCCGTCGCATGGTCTGCCCGATTCGGCCATCCCCCCGCCATCACGGATTGTCGCGTTGCAGTCCAGCCGATGGTCCTGACTGCACTTTGCAACGCTTTGGGAGGACGGATTTATGACGGCGAACCGGACTTCGACTCAGTAGAGTTGGCACGGGCCTGTAGTCCGGGGATGCGGGCCTCCCAAGGAGGAGACGAATGAACCTACGTCATATTGTTGTTGCAATCGCGGCCCTCGGCCTCGCAAGTTCGTTTGTGGCGAACGATGCCCATGCACGCGGCTTTCGGGAAAGTCAGGTTCCGAATGGAAACACCTTTAGCTGTGCCCTGTGCCACCAGGGTGGTGTGTCTGGGGCGCCCCGTACGGTGTTCGGCTTGGATGTTGAGGCCAGTCTCATCGGGATGTCGCTTCAGACGGCAGCAGTGGACTGGGCCACGGTCTCGCAGCTCGACTCCGACGGCGATGGATTGACGAACGGCGAAGAGATGGGTGATCCGGACGGTGATGGCACGCCGATCGCGAACGCGATGGTTTCGGACCCGAACGATGCCAACGATCCCGGCATGGGCGGGGATGCCGACACGGATGCGGATACCGATTCGGATACCGACGCCGATACGGACGCAGACACCGATGCTGACACGGACGCAGACACCGATGCCGACACGGACGCGGACGCGGACGCCGATTCCGACAGCGACACCGACGCCGATCCCATGGACACGGGGATGGACGGCGAAGATGGCTGTGACGGCTGCAACAGCTCGTCGCCCTTCGGCGGTGCGCTTGCCCTGGGCCTCGGCCTCTTCGCGATTCGCCGCCGCCGCTAATCGCGCGGGGATGGACAATTGGGGCGGGGAGGCTCGTCTGACGTACGGAGGATGACCTGTCGTGCGTCAACGCTTCGATGACCTTGTCCGTCCCATATTGGGCGACCTGTACTGGTTCGCGCGGCGACTCACCCGCGACCCGGTAAAGGCCGAAGACCTCCTCCAGGCGAGCCTGGAGAAGGCGCTCGTGCGCCTGCACACCTTGCGCAACGATCGCGCGTTCAAGACGTGGCAAAGCCGGGTCATCTACAC
>JBCCQY010000157.1:0-22080 GCA_039208735.1 Myxococcota bacterium
CAGTCGCGCGGTTCAGTCCACCGGGATGGGGCTTCAGCGCGTCTCCGAACTCGACGAGGCGGCCCGCGAGGCCGTGGCCGAAGCGCAGCGGGCCCGAGACGTCCAACAGCGGCCTCTGATCGCTGTCGTTCGAGTGCCTCGCGCTGCCGCTGTTGGACGTCTCGGGCCCGCTGCGCTTCGGCCACGGCCTCGCGGGCCGCCTCGTCGAGTTCGGAGACGCGCTGAAGCCCCATCCCGGTGGACTGAACCGCGCGACTGACCTCCTTGGCGCCCCCTTCCGCTTCGAGCTCGCTTTGGGCATTGCGGACTTGTTCGGCTGCCTGCTCGGCCCGCGCGGCGGCAAACCGCACGGTGGCTGCCTCGGCGCGGACCGCATCGATGGCGCTGCGTACCTCACGCGGGACAGGCCCACCAAGCTGGCGTGCCAGCAGATCGAGGTCGCGCACCATGGCCTCGGCTTGGTCCGCCGTTTGGGTCGCCCGGGTGGCTTGCTCAACGACGTGTCGTGCTTGCGTACGTCGGAGCTCCGCCGTTGCCCGCTCGTTGCTGATGTGCGCTCGAAGCATCTCGAGCGCGAGCTTTGCGTCCTGGGCCGCCTCCGCGGTCTGCTGGCTTGCGGAGGCCACCTGCAATCCGATCGATTCGATGTCTCGAACCTCATCCGCGGTATCGAGATCACGCGCAGCCTCTTCGGTGAGTCGGCCGTGCTCCACCACGATTCCAACAGCACTTTCAAAGGCTCCCCAGGGACTCCCTGCATCGAGCGGTACGTTAGCCGTCTCGGCTTCTTCCTTTCCGCTCTCCAACCAAGCTTCGGCCTTCTTTACCGCCGCCTGCGCTTGCTGTAGGGGCGCCAACGCTCGATGTCGGGCCTCGGCCAACAGACGTTCCGCTTCCTCGCGCTCCTGGCGCAACCGTTCGAGCCCCTGCTCCACCAACACGTGAACCGCGTCCGCCGCCTCGCGGGCGTGCTGGGCTTCCTGCCGACCACGCCGGAGAATGGTCTGCGCAGCGTCGAGGTTGTCGGCCTGAACCGCGAGAGGAGACGCTGTGCGAACCCGCGCCGCCGCCGTCGTGGCGGCCTGAATGTGTTTGGCCGCTGCGTCTGCGAGGGGTCGCACTTCGGTCAGCGGCGCCTCACGAATGATGTCGAGGAAGCGCTCCGCTTCATCGCGGGCCCGTTGGACTTCCGACTCGGCCTGCTCAACGAGGGCGCGAACTTCTGCACGAACCTGGCGCAACGCTTCGGCCTCGGCAGCCGCTCGGCGCGCGTGGTCCTGCGCCGTCTCAAGGGCCACCCGAGCCTCGCTCGACAGCTGCTCTGCTTGCTGGACGGCCTCACGGGCTTGGTGACCGAGCGATTCGATCGCGACTCGGTCCTCCAAGGTCTCTGCCTGCACGATGAGACCCTCGACCATGGCACGACGAAGCTGGAGCTGGCTTTGCAGGCGAATGGCCTCGCGAAACTCGGGCAACGTGGTGTCGCATCCCAAGTCGCGCACCTGCCCGACCGCCTCATCGATCGTGACGATCCGTTCGCCAATCCGACTCTCGGCCTGTCGAATCTCTTCACGGGCCGCGGCGAGGCGCACCCGTTCCTCCGCTTCGCGTTGCTCGGCCTCTTGCTTTGCCGCCAGCACACCGGCGGCTTCTGCGTCCATCGCTCGATCGGCAGCCGCTTCGGATTCCGACCGCAGGCTCGCGGCGCGCTCCAGCACCACTCGGCCATCTGCGGTGGGGCCCGCCTTTCGCGCCTCCGCGATGAGATGAGAGGTTTCCTCGTAGCAGCGCTTGATGGTGTGTCGCGCTTCGTCGAGGGCATCGATCGACCGGACCACTTCAGCACTGTCCGCGCGGAACTCATCTCGGGCCCGCTCGAGCGTTTCGATCGCACCATCTACGCGCACGCGGTCTGCCCCGATTGCGGTGCGTGTACGCAACAGCTCGTCGCGTGCCTTTTCCAGTGCATCTGCGGCTTCTTGTGCATCGGCCACCGCTTGGGTCAAGGCCTCCAGCGCGTGATCGACCCGGCGCCGGTGAAGTGGAATGCGCTCCAAGGTGGACTGGGCCTGATCCACCGCGTGCGTCGAGGCCCACGGATCGGGCGGATCCGTACGCAGACGGTCGACGGCGACCCCAAGATCGGCTCGCTCGGCATGCAGCGTCGACAAGAGCGTTTGCACCAGCTTCGCGGCTTGCTCGACCGCCGTGATGGTCAACCACGGTCGCGCTCGTTCGATGCGAGGATCGGCCAACGCCTGACTTTCACGCACCAGCTCCGCAAACGCTTCGGTGGCTTCGTCTGCGAGGCGCCGCGCACTCTCCAGGCGCTGCGACGCCAAGGAGGCGGCCTGCTCGGCCTGATCGAGGCCTTCGAGCGCATCGGGAAGGATCGAGGAGATCATCTCCAGCGAGGTGGCCGTGATCTGCGCCTGGTCGCGAGCTTCTGCGGCGTCGTTCGCCTCGTTGGCTGCCTCTGCCGCTCGTTTCGCGACCTCCGCCTGGGCTTGCGCCTGGGCCACGCGCGCCACCGCCTCATCGATGAGGCGTCGCACCTCGGGATCGGGAATGTTCGCGTACTCTCTGACGCGCTGCTCAAACAGCTGATTGGCACCAACAATGAGCGCATCGCAGGCCTTGGCGTTTTGCTGTGCCTCGCTCGCCGCCATCTCGACGGCCTCTCGGCGGCGGCGCTCCCGGTCGAAGGTGGCGAGGCGCTCGTCGGCCACCTGCCGCAGGGACGCCACCACGATCTCGGCAGGTTCGAGCCGGATCTCCGTCTGGGCGACCAACTGCTCGAGTTCGGGCAACTTGCGCCGCACCGACTCTTCGTTGAGGGCCACACGTAATGAACGCTGCAGCTTCTCGATGGCCGGCAGCGCCTCCTCGGCCTCGGCCACGCGTTCGGCTGCTTCGGCGGTCAACGAGGCCCATTCTCCATCCGCGAGGACCGTCGTTTCCTCAAACAGGGAGTCCAGTTCCTGCCTCACGGCTTGGACGCGCATGCGCGCCCACCCGACCTTCGCAACGGCGGGCTCCGAGAGTTGACCGATCCGAGCCTGGGCTTGGGCCTGGGCATCGAGCGTCGACATGGCTCGGTCACAGGCGGCGATGGTCTCTTCGACTTCGCGACGCAGTTCTTCGAGCGCTTCGGTGCCGGCTTCGACGAGGCCTCGCGTGCCCGCCGAGCCGCGTTGCAATCGCGCATCCTTAATGAGGCGCTCGAGTCGCGCGGCGGTCAACTCCGCAGCGGAAAGGGCCCGTCGACAGCCGGCAAACACCTCAGCCGCACCGCTGTCTCCATACAGCCCACCGCCCGCTGGCGAACCTGGGTCCTGGACCCGCTGGACCGCCCGACGCCCCTCATCGATCACGAGGCGTCCTTCGGCCTGCAGACGCGCCGCCTCCTTGTCCGCTTCTCGCTTTGTGCGGCGCTCCAGCGCTTGTGCTTCATCGGCCGCCACCAGGCTCGCTTCGCACTGGCTGCGCGCCTCGCGCGAAGCGTCGTCAACCTCCTTGCGGAGCGCATCGAGCTGACCATCCCCCGCCTGCGTCATCTGGTTGGCTCGTTCACGAGCCAATTCGGCTGCACGATGGGCCGCCTCGGCCCCTTCCACCGCCTGTTCGAACCACGCAAGGGTCCCCGTCGCCGACAGTTGACCATTGCGCTGTTCTTTTTCGAGTTCGCTCACGCGGGCTTCGGCCAGCGTCGCGGCATCCCCTGCAGCCTCAGCCTGAAGTTCAGCCCATTGGCGCATCGTGTTCGGATCGATGTGGTCATCGGGGTCGGCGGCCATGGCCTGGGGCCGGCTCGACTCAAGGGCACGGGTCGCCTGACGCGCGGCACTCCTCAGCAGATCGAGTGAGATGCGCGCAGACGCTACATCCTCATCCAGTTCGAGGATCTGAAGTGACCGACGAGCCGCGGCCATCGAACGCTCGGCCCGAGCCTGCATGTCGGATTCAGGGGCTTCGTCAAGCTGGCGCTGCAGGTCGTCAACCGTAGCTCGCGCCACCTCCCGAACCTCTTCGATCGCCGGCTCAGAGGAAAGAACCGGGATGACTGGCGCGTCCACGATCGATCCTACGCGTCCCACAATCGAACGCGCCGGCATCGTGGGCGTGGGCGCTTCCGATTCTGCCTCATCATCGTCACGCGACCCAAGCTCGGTGATGTCATCATCGGCCCAACCCACGTCGAACAGCGTCGGCCCCTCAACCGAGGCCAGCAGGCTCTCCGCGCGTCGCGCCATCGCGGTTCCGTTCGAAAATCGATTTTCGGGGTCTTTCGAGACCACCTGAACGAACAATCGCTTGATGGCGGGGGGCAGGTCGGCGTCGGGTACGCCTAAAAGGTCTTGCGCGATGCGTCCTTCGAGAATCGCGTCGACGATCTGGGAAGGTTCACCCGTAAGGGTCGGCCGGCCCAGGGCCAGTTCGGCTGCGCACACGCCCACGGCGTAAATGTCGGCGCGAACATCTTCGGTCTGGTCTTCGATGCGCTCGGGCGGAAAGAACCGGAGGGCAGGTCCTGGAGGGGCGTTCGTCTCTTCGTCCAGCCAGCTCGTGACTTCGACCGCCGGCACGCCGTAGCCCACCAGCGTGACCTCATGGCTCGGCTGGACCACCAGCCGCCACGGTGAGATGGCGCCGTGATTGGAGAGTCCATAGGCTCGTGCGGCATCGTGGGCGCGGTCGAGGGCGGGGCCTAGGGCGATGAGCAACTCGAGGGCCGCGCGAAGGCCCGCTTGGGGGCGCTCGTCGATGAAGTCGGCCAGCAGCACCCCACCGCCGATGGGGTAGATGAAGGTCGCTTCCCGACGTTGCCACTCGGCGAGAGGCGCGACGGCGGGGACCCCCGGGGCCTCAAGGAATGGCCGAGCTACCGCGATGTTCTCGTGCAGTAGGGCATGGCGGGCAAGGTCAGAGCGGAAAGAGAGGCGAACATGGACAACGCCATCTTCGCCCCGCACTCGGTCCCAGGTGCCGCCCGGCCCCACCTTGGGTGGTCCCAACTTCGACCATCGTGCGTCTGGGGTCACCTGTGTAATGCTCCCGGACCGCTTTACAGCGGTATTTAGGGGCCATCGAGACCCCTATGTGCGAGCCGGACTATCCCGACGACATCGCAACGACGACCATGGACAGTCGCAGACCCCGATACTCGAAGGCGAGCCCTCGCTACGACGGCGCGATACCGTGCACTCTCGGCGCCTCCTGGAGGAACCTTTGCTGGCCGCAGCGCTGTTCATGACTGCGGCTCAAGCCGTGGACGTTCGGGTGAATGGCGGAGGGGCGTGCCTTGCGACCCTAGATGTTCAGCTTGCTCTCGGCGGAATCACAGGGCTCATCCAAAGCGATCGCGTGGTGGTGGATCTATTGCGAAGGGAGGAAGGCCCGTGGCGGTTGTTTGCGCGGGTGATTCGGCGAGACGTCGAGGTCTGGCAACGTCAGCTGAATGTCTCGGCCGAGGATTGCCCGTCGCTCCCTGCAGCGCTTGCGCGGACGCTTGAACGAGGCCTGGACGGGGTCCCGCGATGGCCGCTCGATGATGGTCGTCCCTGGCAAATCGGCGGACAGCTTTCGGGCACGTGGCCCTACGGAGAGTGGACTGTCGCCCTCACCGTAGGGCGAGGTCCGAGGGCGAAGGGTGCGTTGTCGTGGGAGTTGGACGTGGGCGGGTTCTCGCGCTCCGTCCAGCCTGTAGGGATGTTTCGAGCGTCGCTGTCGGGCATTCTCGCGCGGTTTGGTCCGGGCATGGATGCACGGATTGGTGCCACCCGCGTCGGTGCACGGCCGTGGGTTTCGGCTGGGTTGGCCCGATCGACGGTCCGGGGTCTTGACGGTCCTTTGTCAGAAGTCGTTCCGCGGTCCACGCTTGGGCTCGATGCTCGCGTGCAACTGCCCCAGGGACTGCGTTTCGGATTGCGCCTCAGCTATTCGGCCACTCGCATCGAGTTCATCGACACCGAAAGCGAAGTGCTCTCCATCGCGCCAGAACCCCGTTGGCGCGGTGGATTTTTTATCGGCTATCGCGGTAGCGTAGGGCAGTGAAGCTATGGTCGACGGTCGGCCATGATGAGACGTGAAGGCCTTGGCAACATTGATGGACGAAGACAACGTCGTGTCGTTTCCCCCCAAGGAACCAGCCGCGACGGATATCGCGAGCTTGTTCGACGCCCACGCCGAATACCTCTGTCGTGTCGTGCACCGCCTTACCGGCAGTCGGGAGACCGCAGAGGACGTCGTGCAGGACGTCTTCATTCTCGCTCATCAGCGCCGTTTCGAACTCGAGGATCGAGTGGGGATCCGGACCTGGCTCTACCGGGCGGCGGTCAACCACGTCCGTCATCGGCGGCGCAGCTTTGTCCGTTACCAAGGTTTATTAGACCGTTTTCAGGCGCAGCCCACCCACCTGCCTGACGACTCGCCTGATGATTTGGTGGATCGTCACAAGCACGCGCAGCTCATTCACGCCTGTGTCCAGCGCCTGTCCGATAAGCAACGTGAGGTCTTCGTGCTCTACGAGCTCGAGGAGCTTGAGGGCGCAGAAATCGCCCAGATCCTGGAAATTCCTGTGAATACCGTTTGGAGCCGCCTGCGACTTGCACGTGCGGCATTCCGAAAGCAATGGACTCGCATCGCCCACGTTTCGGAGGGGCAATGAGCCGTGGACCGCGACGCCTGATGGAGGACCCGGATTTCAAGTGGGAGACCGGTTGTGATCTGGGCGACGAAAAGGTGCTGACAGGTGGCTACGACCTAGCGCGAATGCGCGCGGCCGTGCTGGCTGGCATACCTGCGGTTGGCGATGGGGTTCCGGTGATTCGTCCGCGCCGTCCATGGGGATGGTGGCTGGGTGGCATCGCTGGAGTCACGGCAATCGTGGCGTCCTTCTGGCTCGGCACTCAGGTTTCGGGAGTGGGAGGGGAGGAGCAGCTTCCGGCGGTCGCGCCTCCGGAGGTCATCGAGGCTCCGGTGCGGACGCCCGACCCTGAAGTGCTTCGGCCCGAGGCTCCGGAAACCGTGAACGTTGAGGTTTCGGTTGAGGGAGCACCAATTGCGTCGCCGAAAGAGGTTCCCCAGGTGGTGATCCAGCCGCCCAAGGCGGCTTCCAAGTCCGTCGTCGAGCGTCCGATCGTCGATGATGGTGTGGCTGCAGCGGTGGAGGCTCCAGAGCCTGCACCTGCGGCCGCGCCGCCTGTAGAGTCGCGGCTCGAGGCCGAGATGGCCGTTTACGAGCCTGCGGCCGACGCGTTGCAGTCAGGCGAGGCCGCTGCAGCCGCACGCGGGTTCCGCGAGTACCTTGCCCAGTTCCCTACGGGCACGCTGCGACCCGAGGCGGAGCTTGGATTGTTGTGGGCGTTGCACCGCGAAGGCGATGCAGCTCGGACGGAGCGTTGGGCCGCCTATCTGCTCGAGCAATCCGTACACGAACCACACCATGACGACATCCGTGAGCTGCGCGCGCAGGCCCTGGTTCGTCTAGGCCGGTGCGAAGAGGCCATCGCCTCTATCAGCTCCCTCCCTAGCCGCGTCATCGGCCCCATCCGCCGCGCCTGCCGCCGCCGGTAACTTGAGCGCTTCGCGCAGCCTCTTTCCTTTTAAGCGCAGAGCGCAGCCTCGGCCTCCTCCTCGCGCTGCGCGCGACGCCGTCGGCTCGTCCGGCGTTCGCTTCGCTCCGGCGGATCGGCTGCGCTTGCGCCGGGCGCAGCGCTGTAGCGCCTCCCGGCCAGTGCGCGGAGCGCACGGTCGGCGCTTCTCCGCTCGAACTGGCTCGTCGGGCGTTGCTCTGGTAGGCCGAAGGCCACAAACTAGGACGCCGACTGTGCGCGAAGCGCACGAGCCGTAAGGCGTCCAATGCGCACCCGGCGCAGAGCGCAGCGATCCGCCGGAGCGCAGCGAACGCCGGACGAGCCAACGACATCGCGCGCAGCGCGAGGAGGAGGCCGAGGCTGCGCGAAGCGCTCAAAAGGGAGGCGCCGGGCACAGCGCTGTAGCGCCTCCCGGCCAGTGCGCGGAGCGCACGGTCGGCGCTCTCCGTCGAACTGGCTCGTCGGGCGTTGCTAGCTTCCAGCGGGCTAGCTGCGGTTTGAGCCGGACGCACTCTCCGCTCGAACTGGCTCGTCGGGCGTTGCTCTGGCAGGCCGAAGGCCCAACTAGGACGCCGACCGTGCGCGAAGCGCACGAGCCGTAAGGCGTCCAATGCGTGCCCGGCGCGAGAGCAGCCGATCCGCCGGAGCGCAGCGAACGCCGGACGAGCCAACGACATCGCGCGCAGCGCGAGGAGGAGGCCGAGGCTGCGCGAAGCGCTCAAAAGGGCGGCTAAGCCGGAATGACGAGGCGCAAGGTGCGTTCGGGCTCGACGGTTGGCTCGGCGCCGGCCTCGGCGGCCTCGGGAGCCATCTTGGCTTCGTACTCACATTCGCGGCGAATCTGCTCACCAAGCCATGCGGTGATGTGCGGGTACTGACCTCGGGTAATGGTCCACCAGCCGTCTTCGACAGTCACCCAACCCAACTCGGGATTGCGCAGCTGGTCGATCAACATCCGCGCCGCAACACGGTAGCTGGGGTTGGGATGCCGCTGAAGGCCTGAATAGTCCAGCGCACCCGTTTCCGGGTGGATGGCCTGGTAGAAGGTCGTGAGGAAATCTGAACCTCGCCCGGAAACCCGCACATCGACGATTTGCAAGGCGTCTTCGAGATTGACGTCATTGGCCGCCACCTCATTGCCGTCAGCGTCAAACGCCGACTTCACCATCGCTTGGCCCTTCTTGAACTGCGAGATCATACCCGCCATGTTCTCGGACCACGCCTCAAGCATCGGCCGCTGCCGAGCCTCGATGGCCGTTCCGAGGAAGATGGCAATCCCGTCCACTAGCATGGCCAAAAACAACGAGACAAGCGCAGGCTGGTCGGCCTCAACAATCCGGTTGTACGGCGTCAACAACGCAACCTGGGCACCCTGGTCGACGTAATCATCGCGGTTGGGCAACGGAATGCCGTCCTTCCATTCACCAGGAGTGTTCTGCCACAGCTCGGTGTCGAATTCGAAAATCTCCGCCGGTGTCGAATTCGCAACGTCGAGCGAGTCGATCGTCTGGCGCATCGCCTCGATTTTGCCGAGCAGAGACCGCGCCTCCACCTCGCGCGCATTCGCCTTATCGATCATGGCCTTGGCCTTAGGTCCAAAGCCCCGAATCCCCGTGGTCGTCCCGAGCTTGGCCTCTTCGATCGCCTGCTCTTTTTCCGTGCGAGCACGCTCGACTTCACCCTCGACCTTGATGCGGTTCGGCGTGTAAATCCGTGACACGAACTCGGCGTGGGCAGTCTGAGCGACCGACAACTGCCGACGCTGATCGGCATCCTTCGCGAGCTGCTCGTAATAGCTGAAGAAGCTCGTGTAGATCGAGGCCGCCGCGAAGCAGAACACCGCGAACCAACGACGCACCGGCGCCTCGCGCATCGCAAAGCCACCAAGCAGCATGAACAAGAACGTCTGGACCGAGATCCCAATGATGTCCCCCATCGGGGGCGGGAGGATCTGACGAGCGCCCAACACGGTCGTGTAGGCACTGGCGATGTTGAGCGCTGCGAGAAGGAAAAGCAGCATCCAATCGCGGTTCTTCAACCACGACGGCATGCCCCGGCTCCGGCTCTTCTTCCTCCGGGCGGTTTCGGCCACAAAGCTCTCCAGTAAGGCAGGGGTGCGGGGGGAGCCGCCTCGACGCGGACGGTCGGGGGGAAGGCGGTCGTCAGCCGCACATGAGCTTATCCGTAAGTACACCCCGCTGCGACACACCTAGACCCCAACTCGCATTTGCGGGCGCATCTGGCGTACCCGACCCCGCTGGTTCCCCGCTCTCTCCCTGGTCTTGAGCAGCTTGCATCGGTGCGGTCACGGCGCGGTTCGATTTTCAGCCCCTCGGTTGTGGCACCGGAGGGGTCGTGGCGCGTGCAACAGGGTAAACTCGCGGCGATGGACGCTTCACTTCCTGACGGTTGGATGGCCACAGCTCCCTCCTTCCCGGCTCCCGGCGGCGGCGAAATGCGCCGACTGGAAGGTCCCCGGGGCGAGACGGGCATGGCCATCAAGTTCCGCAACGACCTCGCGGCCCACCCCATCTTGGTGGACGGTCTGACCGAGCTGACCCGCTTTATGCGGAACCCGGGACACCGCGCCGTTGCGCCGTTGCTCCATTGGGATCGGCGCCAGGCGTTGTTTATCTACGACATCGGCAACAAGGTCCTCCTCGCCGACATCATCGACCGCAGCCAGTGGCGCGACCAGATCCCGGGCGAACGCGTCGCCATGGAACTGCTGGTCTCTGCCTCGGTGGTGCTCGATGGCGCAGCCCGCGAAGCGACACGTGTGGGCATCACGAACCACGGCAGCCTCGATCCGTGGCACGTGTTGGTGGACCGCGACGGCAGTCTGTCGCTTCTCGCCTACGGCCTCCCCCCTATGGACGCCATCGCATGGCTGGACGAAAACGGTCCTCTGCCCGAGCGTGGCATTGGCTACTGGCCCCCCGAACGCATCGATGACAGCCGTCCTGAAGGCGTCTTTTCCGACATCTACGCCATGGCCGTCATGGCGACAGAACTCGCGATCGGACACCCGATCCTCGATGAATCCCAGCCTGGAAATGCGATAAAGACCATTCTAGGTATGGGAGGCCTACGGGCCCAGGTGCAAGAACTCGGCGGGCTCACCCGCGATGTGCGCCAGCTGTTGATGGAACTCCTCCACGAAGAGGAAGATCTCCGGCCTCCCACGGCTGGCGAAATGGGCATGCGAGCCCGACAACTCATGAATCAACTCTCTGGCAAGACCCTCGCCGAGCTGGCGCAGAGCGCTGTAGGGGCGGAAGCCCCTTCACCGTCGACCCTCCACAGCGGCCAAACGTTGGTGCCAGGACGCCCCCTCGCCGAACGCGATGACTTCGACCTTCTCGAAGACGACCCCCTCACTCAAGGCTACGTCGACGACCAAAAGGACGACGACGACCCGCCAACCAGCACGCTCGACCCGCTTTGGGCGGCCCCCGAATCCCCCACTTCGCAGCGGGATCCGCTCTGGGACGATGGCCCCGCGTCTGCCGAAGACACCTGGGAAATGGCGGCGGTCGACGACGATCTAGCCGAGCCTACGGTCGAGCTACCCACGATGAAGGTGTGGGATGAGGACGTCGAGGACGACAACACGATCCACACCGCGGTGCCGCATCACGACGATCTGTCAGAAGAGGTCCCCCGCGCGATCCCGGAGGCTCAATACGAAACCTCTGGCGTGTTCAATTCGCTGGGCCCAGCCGATTCAGACTTTCCCCCTCGACCACCGACCGACGAACAACTGCGCGATGAACTGACCGATCCCCAGGGTTGGTCACAGCGTCGGTGGGACGACACGGACGATGCCTTGCTCGACGCCCCTGAACCCTCCATGGTCGACCCGATCGACCTGGGTGACGACGAAGGACCGACGTTCGAACACGACCCCGAGGGGCTCAATCACGTCGTGAAGGGCTTTACGACGGATCAGCCCACCTACTTCTCGGAAGACATCGAAAAGGCCGAAGCCGATGCCCGTCGAGCCCGCGATGCGGAGATCGAAGCGGCCGTCGCAGCTCGCGAGGAAGAAGAAGCGAGGGCTGAACGGCTCTTGTCGGAGCTACCCCCGATCGACGAGCCCTCGTTTGGCCGCGAAGCAACCGTGGACCAGTACGCAGCCGACGAGGATTGGGGCGCCGATGAGCCGGGTACCGGTCCGGTGACCATGTCGATCTTCGAGCCGATGGGACCCGCCCCCGAAGTGTGGTCCGGTCAGTTCGAGACGCCCTACACCGAGGAAGAGGAACTTGACGACGTCGACGTCGATCCGGTCGACCCCCCGATCAGCCTCACCGCGGCTCGCGAAGCCTGGCCCGACGCCCCGCATCAGATCCTGCTCACCGCCTCGAAGGTCGACCTCGACGCCCAACGGGTCCTCCACGATCACGGCGGGCTCGTTTCGCTCTCGGAACACCAAACGGCTCTGCTTGCCTACCTCGCGGCCCGACCCGGCCGAGAGATCACGAGCGACGAGCTGTTTCACGGTGCCATGCGAGGCCGCGAAGGGTCAGCCAAGAGCGTTCCTGGCATTATCGCGCGCCTCCGCAACAAGACGGAGCGGGACCCCAAGGAGCCGGACCACCTCCTCGACGGCGAAGCAGGTGGCTACCTCTTTGTCGCCGGCGAATCGTCCTCACCAGGACCGAGCCCCCTTCCCGAACCCGCCGGGCCCCTGCACGGTCGTGACCGTGAACTGTTCGACGTCATTGGAGCCCTCCACGAAGACGCTCTCGTCACGGTGGTCGGTCCTCCAGGGGCGGGCGCTTCCCAAGTCGCCTTGCGGGCCGCGATCGCCATGGCCGAGGAAGGCTTCGAGGTCCACCGCGCCCCGGTTGGCGGTGGTGAGTCGGTCGCGAGCGTGCTCGCCCGTGGCCTCGGGATTCGCCGCCTCACCCGCGAAGATCACGAAGTCCTCAACGACATCGGGCGGCGCCTCTCCGAACAGGAAGACCTCGTGCTCTTCCTCGACGCACCCCAAGAGCGGCCTGGTCTGCGAGACATCGTCCAACGCTGGATGCATCAGCGGCCCCGCGGGGTCATTCTCGTCGCAGCGCGGGGAGCCCTCGAGTTGCCGGGCGAACGGGTGTTCCGGCTCGGCTCGCTGTCGATCGAAGAGGCCATCGAACTGTTCCGGAAGCGGGTCTCGCACTACCGACCTGGTTCGCAGGTCCCCGACGAGCTGGCGGCAGCGGTAGCCGAGCACCTCGATCGCATGCCGCTCGCGCTTGAAGCTGCGGCCGCACGAACGGCGTTCGTGTCGCCCGACGTTTTGCGTCGGCGTCTCGATCAAGGCCTCGAACTCGAGTGGGGCGAAGGCGGCCTCGACGCCGACCTTGCGGCCACCCTCGAGCGGGTCGATGCCCTCGAAATGAAGGCCCTCGAACAGCTCGTCGTGTTCCGCGATGGGTTCGAGTTGTCGGCTGCAGAGTCGGTTGTTCGTCTGCCCGACGCAACTCGAAGCCTGATCACCGTGCTCGACTCCCTCGCGGCCAAGTCCTTGCTCCATGTGACCTCCCCCGGCAACACCGTGCAGGTGCGCTGGATGCTCTACGAGACCGTGCGGGCCCACGTCCGTCGCGGGATGGACGCCCAGGAACTCGAAGAGGCTCAGCGGCGCCATGCCGAGACCTTCGGCCAGCTTGGGCTCAAGCTCGGGGCTGGACCGTGGGTCGAACGGCCCGCCCGTGAGTCGCTCGTTCGGGAGCAGGAAAACCTTCGCGCCGCCCTTCAGTATTCGATTCCCGAATCGGGAGGAGCCGCCCTGGGGCTCACCAGCATCCTGGGCTACGAAGACGCCGGACGCCTCCGCGAGGCCGTCGACCGTTGGCTGGGAGACCACAAACGAACCCCTCCAAGCCGGTCAGACCTCGATCTGCTCAATCCGAAGCCCACCCAAGAGGCCTTCGACTGGACGAATCGCGAAAGCCTGACGTGGCAGGCGGCGGCTCGGCTGGCGAGCGCTCGACTCGATCTGCACCTCGGCCAGCCCCAAAAGGCCCGTTCATCTCTTCGCGAGGCCGCCGAATTGGCGACGCACGAGGTGAAACTGCTCGCCGAAGTTGCGTGGCTCCATGCTGAACTGGGCAGCACCTTCGAGAGCGAGGCAGCGCTCAACAAAGTTTCGTCGGCCGACGAGTGGGTCCGCGGCGTCATCGCTTTGATGCGGGGGCGGATCCACGCTGCCAAGACGAACATGCGCAAGGCGGAGCGTGCGTTTCACGAGGCGCGACACGCCTTTGGCGAACTCGATGCAGACATTGGCAAGGCCCACGTCCAACGACACCTCGCCGAGGTCTATGTGGACAGAGGCCGCGGACGACGGGCCATCTCTCTGGTTCGCGAAGCCCTCGAGACGTTCGAAGACGTCCTCGACATTCCCAGTGGGCTGCGTTGCCGGATGCGAATCGCCGAGCTGCTAGTCGGACTTGGGGAACGGGAAGATGCCCTGGCCGACCTCGATGAAATCACATCGACGGCCAAGCAGTTCTCGGCCAACGGATTGCTTGCGCTGGCTCGAGGGATCCTTGGGGTTGTTCGGACGATGGATCGCGATTTCGAAGAGGGAGAACGCCTCTTCTTCCTCGCCCTAGCCGGATCGGCGCCCGATCAGAAGCGCATTCAAGCCCTGTTCTCGTTGGCACTCTTGCTTCAGGGCGACCGCGACTCCGCCCACGAAGAAGCCCGTGGCGCCTTGCCCAACTCGGTTGCCCAGGCCGTCGTGGCGGTGTTGGAACGGACCGGGGCCCCCCACGAGAACGAGACCGCATTCTTGCTCTATGAAGCGATCGAATCGTGGCGTTCCGGTGCGGCGCTGGCCCGCTTCGACGCCGAGCTTGCCGATCGGCCGTCCATCGCGGTTCGGATGGTGCTCCAATGTCCCCAGCCGAAACTTAGGAATCTCGCTGGGAAGTAGCGTCGTTGCTGCGGGCCACGTCGAGCCCGCACAACGTCAGGACGAGGCTCGCAAACCCTCCCCCAAGGCCCAGCATGGGGGCCACGAGTCCCACCGCATACCAGGGCAGCGCGAGCTGGCCGGGAATCAACGCAACGCCCACGTAGGAAAGCGCCACTGCGATGCCACCAAGCACCGCGGTGCGTTGGGCCACGATGCGTAGCGCGGCACGCACCAGCAGACCCTGGGGCTTGCCGACTCGCACCGCCCACGCCCACGCTCCAAACAACATGGCCCCTGCGACCCAGCCAAACAGGGGCGACAGACCCATTGGGGTCGCCAACATGAGCACGATGCCCACGGCAACCGTGAACATCTGGACGGCGAATACCTCAAAAGAGGAGCGCCAAGGGACCGACGAGGGGCCGCCGAACGGATCACGAGGTTGGGCTACCATGATGCCACCCCGTATCGATCCAACGGCCCCAACGTTGTCAGTAGCGGTACGCTTCGGGCTTATAGGGACCGGCGACGGCCACACCAATGTAGTCGGCCTGATCGCCCGACAGTTCGGTGAGCTTGGCGCCGAACTTGTCGAGGTGCAACCGCGCGACCTGCTCGTCGAGGTGCTTCGGCAGCGTGGTGACCGAAGTGCCGTACTGTTCGGCGTTCTTGTGCAGCTCGATCTGCGCCATGACCTGGTTCGTGAACGATGCGCTCATCACGAGGCTCGGGTGGCCCGTAGCGTTACCCAGGTTCACAAGACGGCCTTCAGCAAGCACGATGATGCTGTGGCCCTTGCCATTCGGTCCGTGCGTGGTGTCGCGGAAACGCCACTCGTGGACCTGCGGCTTGATCTCGATGCGCTCGACTTCACCACGGGCCTGCATGGCCTCGAGGCCCGCCATGTCGATCTCGTTGTCGAAGTGGCCGATGTTGCAGACGATCGCGTTGTGCTTCATCTGCTTCATCTGATCGACCATGATGATGTCCTTGTTGCCCGTCGCCGTGCAGAAGATGTCGATGTCCGACAACACGTCTTCGAGCTTCACCACGTCGATGCCCGACATGCAGGCCTGCAGGGCGCAGATGGGGTCAACTTCGGTGATCGCGACGCGCGCCATCTGGCCACGAAGCGACTGCACCGAGCCCTTGCCCACATCGCCGTACCCGAGCACCAGGGCCCGCTTGCCGCTGATCAACACGTCCGTGGCCCGCATGATGGCATCCACGAGCGAGTGGCGGCAGCCGTACACGTTGTCGAACTTGGACTTCGTGACGCTGTCGTTGACGTTGATGGCGGGGAAGCGAAGGGTGCCCTTCTCATGGCGCTGAACCAGGCGCGCAACGCCCGTGGTGGTCTCTTCCGACACGCCACGGATCTTCTTGGCCATCGTCTGGAAGTAGGTGTCGCCGCGCTCCTTCCGGACCTGCTCGAGGACCGCGTAGACAACGCGCTCTTCCTCGTTTCCACCCATGTCCTGTGAGGGCATGATGCCCTTTTCTTCGAGTTCCGCACCCAGATGGACGAGAAGCGTAGCATCGCCACCGTCGTCGAGGATGAGGTTGGGGCCTTCGTCGCCGGGCCATTCGAGCGCCTGAAGCGTGCACCACCAATACTCGGCGAGCGTCTCACCCTTCCAAGCGTAGATGGCCGGACCCTGCGGGTTGTCGACCGTACCATTCGGGCCCACCACCGTCGCCGCGGCGGCGTGGTCCTGGGTTGAGAAGATGTTGCAGGAAACCCAGCGAACCTCGGCACCCAAGGCGATCAACGTCTCAATGAGCACGCCGGTCTGAATCGTCATGTGCAGCGAGCCCATGATCTTGGCGCCCTTGAGGGGCTGGTCGCCAGCGTACTGTTCGCGAAGTGCCGCCAGGCCGGGCATCTCGTAAAGCGCGAGATCAAGCTCCTTACGCCCGAAGGCGACCGTCTTCTCGTCGAGGCTGGCGACCCGGTAGGGCAACCCCGAGAACAGGACCAGGCCGGTGTCGAGGAACGGCTGGCTCGAACCTTGCGGGTAGGCTTCGGACATGAGTTCTCCTGGACAAAACTTCTTCATCCGTTCATCCGGATGAGCGGATTCAATCACCGTGAGAACGTAACGTCTTCCTCTGGGGGACCCAAGGGTTACGCGCTGACGATGAGCAACCCACCAAAAGCCGATCGCCGACCCCATGTTCATCTCGAGCATGGCGTCGAACGCGAAGATCCCTACTTTTGGCTTCGTGAACGTGAAAACCCGGATGTGCTGGCTCACCTAAAGGCTGAGAACGCCTGGACGGACCGCCAAATCGCCCATCTGTCGCCGCTTGAGCAACGGCTCTACGAAGAAATGGTGGGCCGCATCCAAGAGGATGATGACAGTGCCCCCGTCCCTCACGGGCCCTGGGAGTACTTCCATCGGACCTTCGAGGGCAAGTCGTATTCGGCGTTTTGCCGACGGAAGCGCGGAGACGCCACGGCGACGGTGCAGACGTTGCTCGACGAAAATGAGCTGGCGGAAGGTCACGAATTCACCTCCGTATCTATGATTTCGGTGAGCCCCGACCATCGACAGCTCGCCTATGCGATCGACCACGACGGAAACGAAATCTATGAGATTCGGTTTCTCGACCTCGAAACCGGGGAAACACTGGACGATCGTATCGCGGACGCCGCGCCCTCCTTTGCTTGGTCCGCCGATTGTCGCACCGTCTACTGGCTCGAGATGGACGACGCCCAGCGCAACTACCGGCTTCACCGAAAAACGTTGGGCGAACCCGATTCCGACGCAGTTCTGTTCCAGGAAGACGACGAACGGTTTTCGCTGTCGATCTACCTCGAACGCGATCAGTCCTCTGTGGTGCTCTACGTTGCCAGCAACGTGACCACCGAACTGCATCTCCTCGATGCGCACGATCCTGCAGCGTCGCTGGTCATGGTTCATCCTCGCCAACACGAGATTCGGTACGAGATCGAGCCCCAGGGCGACACGATTTGGATCGCGACCAACGCCGAAGTGGGCCCGGACGGCACCCTGCGCCCGGACGCGCCAAATCGCCGCCTCTTGCGCACGACCCGTGACAAGCTCGGCGCGGCGCATTGGGAACCCGTCTTGCCCCATCGGGACGATGTCCAAATCGTAGGCCTGACCGCCTTCGCTCGTCACTTGGTGCTCCTCGAACGAACCGACGGGCAGCTGCAGATCCGCATCCAGGCGTCAGATGGCTCGTCGGACACCGTCCTCGACATGCCCGAAGCTGTCTCGACGGTGTCGCTGGCGTCGAATCCGGAATTCGAGAGCGAGTGGCTTCGGTTCCGCTATACATCGATGACCACGCCTGCTTCCGTGTTCCGCGTGCATCTCGACCGCCATGACCGCGAGCTCGTCAAGCAAACACCGGTTCCAACCTACGACCCGAGCCGCTACGAGACAGAGCGACGGACGGCGGTGGCTCCGGATGGCACGGTGGTTCCGATGTCGCTGGTGCGGCGGCGTGACGTCACCCCCTCCGCCAGCACGCCACTGTTGGTCTACGGCTACGGCTCCTACGGCATCACGAACCTCCCCATGTTCCGAGCCACTCGCGTCTCCCTGCTCGACCGAGGGTTGGTGTTCGTCATCGCCCACGTGCGAGGGAGTTCATTTTACGGACGCAAGTGGTACGAGACCGGCAAGCTCGCCCACAAGACCAACACGTTCACCGACTTCATCGCATGCATCGAAGGCCTCCACGCCGACGGCATCGGAACGCCAGAGACGACATCGATTCTGGGCGGGAGCGCAGGGGGCTTACTGGTCGGGGCGGTGATCAACCGAGCGCCCCAACTGATGAAGGCCGCGGTGGCCGCCGTACCCTTCGTCGACGTCGTCACGACGATGTTGGATGCGAGCCTGCCGCTGACGGCCCGCGAATGGGACGAGTGGGGCAATCCACAAGAACGTGAAGCGTTCGATCGGATGCTTACGTACTCGCCTTACGACAACGTTACCGCCCAGGACTACCCCAATCTGTTCGTGCTCGCGGGCCTCAACGACAGCCGGGTGCAGTATTGGGAGCCCGCCAAATGGGTGGCCCGACTTCGGGATCGTGCCACGGCCGGTGAGATCCTCCTTCGCACAAACATGGGTGCTGGACACACGGGGCCCTCGGGTCGGTACGGCTACCTACGCGAGCAGGCCAAGGAATTTGCCTGGATCCTCGACCAGCTGGGTGCGACCGAACGTCTCGAAGGCTGACCGCGAGCACTCGCAAGGCTACGTCGGGTTCGGAGGACACCATGCGCCGCTCGCTTCCCTTTGCCGTTCTGTTACTGGCCGCGACGGCCTGTTCGGGCCCCGAGCCCTTGCCCACCATCACCGGTCAGACGGCCGAGACCGGAACGCCGCCCGATCCCACGGCAGCAACCGGCGACACCGGCCCGGTGTTTGAGTTCGACGTCGAAAAGGAGTCATTCGCTGCATTCCGAGCAGACAAAGGGGTCACGCTTGGCTCGAACGATGAGGTCACCGCGTGGACCGACGTATCGGGCACCCTCACCGCGACCCTCGATCCCCCGGGCACCGACGGCATCAAGATCTTTGTCGATGGCGGGCTGCCCGGTCTCGACTTCAATGGCACGAGCAACCTGGTCGCGGAACTCGGCCAGCGCCTTAGCGACGCCACCATCTTCGTCCGGTTTCGCTACGACGCGACCCAGTCCGACAACGACTACCTCTACACGGTAGGCGACGGACTGATCGACACCGCCGGGGGCACCCAGATGTCGCTGTCGCGCGGCACCTTCGACGGACAAGGAACGCTCGAAAGCTACCATTACACCGGCAAGGACGAGCTGTTGGGCGAGCGGATCCGGTCCGACCGATGGATTACGAGCACCCAGATTTACCGCGGCACCAAGCAGAAAGACGGCGGGTCGCACCACACGCTCTTCCTCGACGGGGATGACGCCAAGATGGACCTGGCAGATACGGCGTACGACGTTCAGGGAAGCCTTGCGATTGGCAACTACCTGAGCGGAGATTTTCGCCTGGCCAACGCCGAGATTCGTCGCTTCGTCATCTTCGACCGCATTCTGACCGATGACGAGATCACGGCGACGGAAGCGTGGATGGCGGCGGGCAACTAGCTCAAAGCAGTCGGACCACAGGCTCCCGGATGAGCAGCATCCGGGACGTTTTGAGGTCGGTCACCGTCGCGGTAAGCCACCGGTCTTGATCGATGCCGAACCGCACGTCGAGTCGCGGATGCCGATCCCCCGGTTGATGTGGTGGATCGAGAAAGCCGAGCACCGGATTGGAATCATTGAGCGGAACCACCAGTTCGCCATCTTCGGACATGGCCCGGAGTCGACCGGTCTCGTCCCAACCAACGGCCCCCGGCTCCGCACGTCCGATCTCGCAGATCACGAGCTTGAAGATGCGTTCGGGCTCCCCCATCGGACACGTCGGAACCAAGCTACGCCGCCAAAGGTCCGGGGCGGTGGGGAACCGGGTTCCCGCGGGCACGATGGTGGTGGTCTGCCGTGCGCCCGTCTGCGGATCGTAGACCACCATCGCGTAGTCATGAACGATGAAGTCCGCCGGAGCGAAGCCGCGGGCGGTCAGGGTGCAGGCGCCATTGGCCACTGCCTGAAAGGGCTGCCAGGCACGGACCCGATCGCGGCCGTAGCGAGCCTCCACGAGAGGAAACACCCCTGGCAGAAGGGTGGATCCGCCCACCATGAGTACATCGTCGGGCACCGCAGGGGCGTGACCTGCAATCGCGTTCCGCTCCACCTCGTCAAAACAGTCCGTGAGGGTTTGGTAGACCCCGCGTTGTTCGAGCAGGCGTACCAGATCCTTGCGTGTGACCTCAAGTTCGAGCGCCTCTCCACGCAAGCGTGCATCGATCTCGGCGGCGTGCCCCGGCGGGCGCATGGTGAACGGCTCCCGGTCCTTGTGGAAAAGCTGTTCCTTCACCCATCGCGTCTCGTCGATGAGCAACCGTCGCCAAAACGCATCCTCAGGAACACGAGTGCCTAAGCGATGGCAAATGTCCTGAAGAAGCCATCGATCGACGTGGTCTCCCCCTAGCGATCGACCCGCCTTCGCCAGTACGCGACCCCGTCCCGACTCGACGGCACGTGCATCGATCTCCACCCACGCAAGATCGAGGGTGCCTCCTCCAAAGTCGACCACCAACACATGCCGCTTTTGCTGGATCGCAAGCCCGTAGCCCGCCGCCGCCGCGACCGGCTCGTCGACGAACCGATTCACCCGCACGCCCAACGTCGCCAATGCCTCTCGGATCTCTGCCCGGTACCCTTCGTAGGCATCGACGGGAACCGTGACGGTGAGGCGCCGGATGCGCTCGCCGGTGGTGCGCTGGACCTCGGCCAGCAACTCACGGGTGTACGCACGAACCACGTCCCGCGCGCTGAAGAGACGAGGCCCCAGTCGCGCGATCGGACGCACCGCTTCATGGGGCAACAATGCCTTAAACGATTGGACAAACGCAGGATGCATCGTCGTGACGTTGCGCTCGAGCGCGGCCCTGCCGATCCACGCTTGCCGGCCCCAGAAGGTGTGTCGAGCCACCATGGGAAGTCGCCCGAGCTGAGCCCAAAACGACTCGTCGGCCACGAGATGCGTTGCCGATGGGATGGCGCTCGGCGCAGTGAATGGAGGTTCGCCCGAGGGATCTCGGCACACCTCGGGCAGATGGACGACTTCAGGCCGACCAAGCTCGGCATCCCACCGCGCCAGAACCGTATTGGTCGTTCCGAGATCGAGGGCCCAGTGGGTCACGAACACGCCTGACTTCACCACTCCGAGAGTCTTAGCCCCAAAGCGGCTTCTTGGCCGGGCGGGTCCGCACAATCCTGTCCGCGACCGGGTGGGCTCAGGTGAAGGCAGGGATCCCCGTGATCCACCGTCCCAACACCAGATTGTGAATATCGTGGGTGCCTTCGTAGGTGAACACAGACTCGAGGTTGGCCATGTGTCGCATGATGGGGTATTCGCCAAGAATCCCGTTCGCACCGTGAACATCACGCGCCACGCGTGCAATCTGAAGCGCGATATCGACGTTGTTCATCTTCGCGAGGCTCACTTGTTCATGCTGTAGTGAGCCTTCGTCCTTCAGCCGACCCAGGCGCCAAGCGAGCAACTGTCCCTTGGTGATCTCCCGGAGCATCCACGCCAACTTGTTCTGGACGAGCTGGAACGACGCGATCGGACGGTCAAACTGGATGCGCGTCGTCGAGTAATCGCGAGCCGAGTGGAAGCAGGCCATGGCGGAGCCGAGCGCGCCCCAGGCAATGCCGTAGCGGGCGTTGTTGAGGCACGACAGCGGGCCCTTGAGCCCCTTGACGCCAGGCAGGAGGTTGTCCTTGGGAACCTTCACGTCTTGGAACACAAGCTCGGAGGTCACCGAGGCACGAAGGCTGTGCTTGCCCTTCATCTCCGGCGCCGTGAAGCCCTCGAAGCCCTTCTCGACGATAAACCCGCGGACTTCCCCGTCCAGCTTGGCCCACACGACCGCGACATCGGCCAGGGTGCCGTTGGTGATCCACATCTTGGCACCGTTGAGCAGGTAGTACTCCCC
>JBCCQY010000158.1:0-22021 GCA_039208735.1 Myxococcota bacterium
GACCCGTACGTGCTCGAGTTTCTCGGGCTGGACGAGCGGCCGCGCTACTCGGAATCGGACCTCGAGACGACGATCATCTCGAAGATGGAGCACTTCCTGCTCGAGCTCGGGAAGGGGTTCCTCTTCGAGGGGCGCCAGCGTGGGTTCACGCTCGACGACGAGCACTTCTTCGTCGACCTGGTGTTCTACAACCGGCTGCTCCGCTGCTTCGTGCTCATCGATCTGAAGATCGGCCGGATCACGCACCAGGACCTCGGCCAGATGCAGATGTACGTCAACTACTACGACCGCCACGTGAAGACGCCCGAGGAGGGGCCAACGGTCGGAATCCTGCTCTGCAAGCAGAACCGAGAAGCCCTGGTCGAAATCACGCTTCCCGAGGACGCGAACGTTCACGCTCGCGAATATCGCTTGGTGCTACCAAGCAAGGCCGACCTCCGTACCAAGCTGCTCGAATGGTCGGCAGAGGATTAGCGCTCCGCAAAGCCTAAGAAAGGCACTTCCGAAACTTGAGAAGCGCGACGCTAACTTGATCCGTAAAGCCGTGTGAACCTGAACTAGGTTCGTTGGTTTCGGACGATCCCGCTGCTATATTCATGACTGAAACAGGGACTACGAGCCGAAGCAAAACAATCTCATTGAGTAGCACCAATGCTGGTACGTGAGCTTCTGGACGATGCCTACTGGCTCGAAGGATCGTCTTGGGTGACTCGCCCGGCAACGCTCAACTGGCACTCGAGCCTTCCGAGATCGACGACATCGTTTCGAGGAGGCTCAAGCCTAGGTCATCTCACACCGAGACGGCTTCCTCTTTCAGCTGATGATGTGGCTGGCTGCACACCTTGACCTTGCAGATGGCGACATCGTCGCTCGACCGCACACGCAAGCATCGGCCAAGGGACAGGACTTCCTTGTCGTGCATCGGAACGAGCAGTCCGTCGTGGCGTTAACTATCTGCGACGACAAGGCAACGGACAACGCACGCAACATAGGTAGAGAGGAGGTATGGCCTGAAATCGCGGCGTACGAAGCAGGAGGCCGACGCGATAAACTGCGTTCGAATGTCATCGCTACCCTTGGCCTTGCGGGGATACCCGAAGAGGAGTCGATAGCGCTCGTGAGGCGGACTCCTGAAAAAGAACTCCGTCGCTATCGCGTGAGAGTGGCATCAAGCGGTACGCGCACGAAGACGCTCTTCAAGGGCTTCGACGACGTTGTTCCCGGACCATTGGAGCGCCGACGTGGGGAATCCGTCAACATCCCACATCTGCGGAAGTGGATGGCCGAGTTGGCCGGCAAGGTCGAAGCCGCGCTCCGTGACTACGCTACAGGAGGACTAGGCCCTGAACAAGCGGTCACCGTGGCAAGTTGGTGAGGGAAAAGCCTGGGAGATGGGTAGAAAGGGTTTGCTTAATCCCCAACCTCCCACCCAGCGAGATCCCCAGGTGAGCCGAACCGTAGCTCAACAGGCGAAGAAGAAGCAACGCCGGATCCGTCGAAGGTTGTCCAGCACTACGATGTCCCCCGGCTGCAGCTCCGGACAGAGCACCTGCTCGGTGTAGGCGATGAAGACCTCGCTGGAGGTGCCGCCTTCGACGGTCATCACTGCCGTGAGGCCCTCGAGCGTGAGGGCTCCGATGAGGGTGGTCACCTTGCCTCGGTTGCGTGGAACATCGTCGTGGACGCGTTGGCCTCGGACAGCGCGGCCGAACCGACGGGCCATCGCGATGTTCGACCCCGTCTCGTCGATGCAGAACACCCGGTTGGCTTCGATGAGCCCTTGCCATCGGATGAAGTCGGCCCGACGTCGTTGGACTTCAGGCCGCAGCTGTTCGGTCGCTACGAAACTCTTTTTTCGAGTCAGCCCCAGCCGGATGAGCGTTCGAGACATCGCGGCTGTGCTGATGGTCACGGGCATGACCTCGTTGTACCGCTCGGTGAACTCGGCGATGGTCAGGTCCGGCTCGGCGGAGACCAAGCTGCGAACTAGGGCCTCCCCCTTCTTGTCGACCTTGCGCTGCGGTCGTCCTCCACGGTTCGCCGCCGGCTCCAGGCTCTCCTGTCGGCGCTGCCGGGCCACCATTCGCACCACAGTGGCCACACCGACGTCGAATCGCTCGGCAATCTCGCCCTGCGTGCTGCCGCCCGCTTCCCAGGCGGCACGATGCGTCGGCGTAGGTCCATCGAAAGGGCTCCTGAGCCGCAATCCGTGCGGCTCGTGAGGGTCGAGTCGTGCGGCGAGGCGCAGCGTGAAGACCCCAGCCGACCGATCAGGGAGCGGCGACCTCCAGAAGGAACGGTGCCACGACTTGATCCCAGGTCTCGGGGCGGGACCGGGCCAGCTCGGCGTGCGGGAAACCCTCGACCAGGACCGCGCGCCCGACGGGGAACGCCGCCGCGAGCGCTCGCGTCTCCTCGGGCCGTACCCGGGCATCGGCCGTGCCGCCGACCACCAGAGCCGGCGCCCCCACGCCGCGGGCGTCATCGACGGGGGCGATCCGGTACGGATCGAGCCCGGACTGGAGGCCACCCCAGAACAGCAGCAAGTCGGCCGGGCCCCGCGCAGGCAGACCCATAGCTTCGAACCGGTGGCCCACGGTGGTGTGGAGCCGGTCGAAGCTGGCCTCCGCCACCACCGCGCTGGTCGGCACCCCCAGGCGCCCGGCGGCTCCGATGATCGCCGCTGCCCCCATGGAGAAGCCGTACAGCACCGGCTGGGGGTCGCCGAGCGTCGAGCCGACGTAGCGCGCCACCACGGCTACGTCGTCTGCCTCGCCGAACCCGAGGGTGGTGGTGTGGCCGTCCGACGCGCCCACGCCCCGCAGATCGGGCGCGGCGACCGTGTAGCCGAGGCCGTGCAGACGGTGGATGGTCGCGAACAGCTGGCTGTGCTCGGCCGCGTAGCCGTGCACCACGACCACGGTCCTCGGCCCGCCCGGGACCTCCAGCGTCGACAGTGGGCCCACCGGACCGTCGAGCAGGACGTAGTGACCGCCGAGTCCGTGATCGGCTGGGGTGGAGGTGGCTCGCGGGCGAGGGATCGTGACGCCGAACACGAGCGTGCGGAGCTTGTCTGCGAGGGACAGCTCCTCGGGCGGCGGCGTTCGCTGCCCCGCCGGAACGAAGGTGGTCATCGCCCGGGCGTGTTGCCAGACCACCGCTTGCGAGAGGACGGCGAGGCCCCCGACGGCCCCTCCGATCCACCATTGCCATCGTACCATCGGTCTCGGGCTATCCGGCCCATCGTGACCGATCAACGAAGCCGGGAGGCGTAGCCCTGCTGCGCGCGTGATGATCCGGGGACGACCCGCATCGGCGAAATTTATGGGGTTAGCGAATTACGCGTAGGGTTCTGACGAGCCAACGTTGACGCTGGAGCGCGTTCCCCAGGTTCCACGGTACGATGAGGCATTCCGATTCCTCGCACCCCGTCTCGCCCGACTTCGTTTCCTGGTCGTGCGATACCGCCTGGCCGCTGGTGGTTCGCTCTCCGAGGCGCCCAGCGGCTACCTCCTCGAAGCCAGGGGGTGGTCTCCGGGTTCCCCAACCGGTCGATGCAGACGGACGATTCGAGGCCTCCCACGTCAGCTCTCACAAGCAGTTGTCCAATTTCGAGGCTCAATCACGCGGCCTGCCAGCTCGCTGTCTACGCTTCGCCGTCGAGGTCGCCCGCGACGACGCCAGACTCGCTTCCGGGTGGTGGCTTGCCTTTCCCGGGCGGGATTCGGACCCGCCAGATCCCTTTCAGAGGTTTCGACTCACGTTTCAATTGTTGTCTTCCTCCTCTGACAGGCTTCGCCTGGCGCACTGCTATCTGGACACTTTTCGCGAACGCCGCTCCTACCCCTAGTAGAGGTAGGCCGCGCCTGAGCCTTGGGCTGCGTCCCCTGCCTGATTGCCGTCGATCCCGGTAGCCTCGCTGTCCTCGCCATCTGCTCCCACAGCGAGGGTCGAGCCTTCGTCGCTTAGGTCAACCGCGAGGCCGAAGGAGTCGTTTGCATCGGTGTTGGGTGCCTTGACGTAGGACCGCTGCGACCACACGGCGCCGTCGTTCGTAAACACGTACACCGCCCCGGAGTCGCTTGCTTCGTCGTCTACGCCTCCATCGCCAGCGTCAAGCCCGATCACGTCGGAGTTCTCCGACGGCGCACCGACCGCGAGCATGCTTCCGTCACTGCTAAGCGCGATGGCGTGCCCAAAGTTGTCGTTGATGCCCGTGTTCGAGGCCTTGATGTAGGTAGTCGGGGCCCACCCGTTTGAGTTCCGGTCGTACATGTAGACGGCCCCGGAGCTCGGTGCGTCGTCGTCTTCGCCGTTCCCGACACCCACGGCACTGCCATCCTCGCGGTCACTACCCACTGCAAGCACGTTGCCATCGTCGCTAAGGGCGACACTGACTCCGAACTGGTCGGTAAAGCCTGGATTCGAAGCTTTGACGTAGGCTTGTTGGGCCCAGGTGCCGCTGCCGTCGGAGAACACATAGGCTGCACCCGAGCCGGAGGTCGCCCCGTCGTTGCCGCCATACCCATCAATCCCGGGCGAGCTGCCGTCTTCGAACGTCGCCCCCGCCGCCAAGGTGCGGCCGTCGCCGCTAAGCGCGACCGACGAACCAAAGAAGTCCGCGGGGTCTGGGTTCGAGGCCTTGATGTAGATCTCTTGTCCCCAGGTGGTGCCCGAACGGCGGTAGAGGTAGACCGCTCCGGCATTCGGCGTCTCGTCGTTCTGGGGCGCACCGACTTCGGAGCCGTCCCCATCCTCGCCCGGAGCGCCAACGGCGAGCATCTCGCCGTTGTTGCTCAGGCTAACGGCGAGACCGAACTCATCGTCCTCTCCCGGGTTGGAGGCTTTGATGTAGGCTTGCTCCGACCACGCTTGGGCGTTGTCTCGAACGAACACGTAGACCGCTCCAGAGTCCGCGGCCCCGCTCGAGGCTGGATCGCCGGCCGCGGCATCCTCACCGGTCGCGGACACCGCCAAGACGTTTCCGTTCGCGCTCAGCGCGACCGAGTCGCCAAAATGGTCGTCATCGTCTCCGTTGGAGGGCTTGATGTAGGCCTGTTGAGTCCAGCGCCCCTCGTCGTCCCGAGCGAGGATGTAGACCGCTCCTACGTCGTCGGCTTCGTCGTCGTTCGCTCCGTCTACCTCTCTTGCCGAGCCATCCTCGAACGGTGCCCCAACAGCTAGGGTGGTGCCGTCGTCGCTGATCGCAATCGCGGCCCCAAAACCGTCTTGAGACCCGGTGTTCGATCCCTTGATGTAGCCGACGGCATCGACGATCATTTCGGTGACGGCCACCGGGTCGGAGTCTGTGCACCCCTGCGCGTTGCAGGCACTCAAGAGGTAGCTTGATTCAACTCGAAGGTGCAGGGGCAAGGTATACATTACCGACACCGAAGTACCCCCGATGTCTGGGCCGAGTTGCACAAACTCCTCCGTCGGGTCGGCGCGCTCGAACACTTGGTGCGAGGTTGCTCCCTCAACGACACTCCAGGACAGCTCGAGTTGCTTGACCGGTGAGAAGGAAAGGGTGAATGCGGGAGCATCCGGACGCATACCGGGGTTGACAGGACCGCCGGTGTCCTCTCCCGTCTCGTCCGCGACCGGGCTCGAGCCGGCCGTCGGCAGGTCGGGCGAGGTGTCGTCACTCGCGTTGCCACAGCCTACGAGGGCGAGCAAAAGAAGGAAATGGGGAGTTCGGAACATCATGGGGACCTCAGTGTCATCGTCGAGCGAGCAACAACCCCTTAAGCCCGACCGACCAAGGGCGGAGCTGTGAAAGAACCTACCCGCATGGCTGACTGCTATGGGTAGCGCCGGCATTCGAACCAGCAACGCCTCTCGCTTGTGTGTACCCGGTGGCCCACCCAAAACCGCTCTGCGAGCCTCGTAGCCTTTTTGCGAACGTCCTCGGGCAGCCACCGACACCACCACAAGTCCGCCCCGTGGGTGGTCGTGCTCGCGAAGCGCCGCAGCAAGTCCATCGTTCGTCGGGCCGGCCGGGGGCTGCCACTCACCAACCGAGGAAGGTCGTCCTGCAGCACGCGGCGTCGGTCGTCCCAATGGTCCTGCCCCTTCTCGACCTGCAGCACCTCGTAGACGGTCTCGGGCTTGATCCGTTCCGCATCAGCCACCCAGCGAAGCGCGAGGTCCTGGGAGTCGGTTCCGATGACCTGGCGAACCAGCTAGGCTGGCTCCAACGGCCGTCAGGATATCGAGCACCGTGGAGCAGAATGTTGATGCCGGCGAGGCCTCGAGGTGAAAACCGACGGATTTCCTTCTTTGTGATGAGTTCTGTAGCTGCCAAGCTCGCCTAAGCCGCACCAAAATTGTACCTTGGAGGGATAGCGTACAGTGCTCTCGGAAGGACCAATGGCCTGGATCGTTAGTGATTCCCACACGTTGGGTGCCAACCACGAGTCCGCGGCACGAGGCTTTCCGTTGCGTTCGTACTTGAACTCGTCGCGTCGGGCGGGACTCGTGAGCAAATCCTGGATTCCTATCCACATCTCGCTCTGGAGGGTCTTGATGCCGCGCTGAAATACGCGCGCGGCGCTCAATTCCGCACACCAGACTCAATCGCGCGTGCAGAGCCAACTTGTGCCAACCTGAAAAGGGCAAGCCGTAAAATAAAGTCAACACCATATCAATGCCCCAAAGAAACTTGTTCCTAATCAGTAGGCCGGACGTTCGAATCGTCTCGGGGTTACTGTTTCGAAGCCGACTCTCAGATTTCAGCCATGATGAATCTGGGAGAACATCTGCCTATGGGTTCGGGTCCTGAATTGGCCCGTTCATCGAAACCACTTGCGGCGAGATGCCGTGGTTCATTCTGTCAGATCGTGGCCAGTGCCTCAGCGCAAGCCATGGGCGTCAACGTCGCCAGGTGGCCCTTGCCCCGGTTCACGGGCAGATCGGAGAGCTTCGGCAGCACCCATTCCAGATACGCGTCTGGCGCGATGGCCAGACGCGTGCAGGTGCGGACCACCGTGAGCAGCTTCGCGAGCCAGGTGCCGCCCTCGTCGCTGCCCGCAAACAGCCAGTTCTTCCGGCCGCGCCCGATCGGCCCGAGCTCCCGCTCGGCGAGATTGTTCGTCATGGGCACAGCGCCATCCGTCATGAAGCGGGTCAACGCGCACCAGTGGTTCAGGCAGTATTGAACCGCCTTGTAGAGCTCTTCGCTGGGGTCGAATCGGCCTTGAGTCGCCTTCATCCAGCGGTAGAATCCTCGCAGGAGCGGGATCGTGTCCCGTTTTCGTCGCGCCCGCCGCTCGGCGGCGGTGTCGCCCGCCCGATCCGCGGCAGTCTCGACGTCGAAGAGGGTTCCCATCCAGGCGATCGCTTCGGCCGCGGTGGCCGGACTGCTCGCCCGGGCCTGGTCGAACTTGTCCCGAGCATGGAACCAGCAGCCATACTCTTCGATGCCCTGTCCGTACAGCCGGTCCATGTTGTTGGCGGCGTCGGCCACCAGCTTGCCCCGGCACCCGCCAGGCTGGCCCACTCCGAGGAACGCGTGCAGGTACTTGCCCGCCTTGGTCGGCGAGTAGAGGTAGGCCGTCAGCTGCTCGTTGCAGCACACCGCGATCTGACCGCGATGCTTGCCCGGCTCGCCGGGGTGCAGGGCATCGACCCCGGTACCGTCGAGGTGGAGCACGTCGCTGGTGAACAGCCTCGCCACGATGCGGTCGACGATCGGCGTGACGAGGTCTGCCGCGTGCCTCATCACGTTCGACATCGTCGACTTCGGGATGGTCAGGCCTTTGGCGGCCAGCTCATCGATGAGGCGCTTGAGCGGAAGATGAAGACTGAGCTTGCCATGGACGATGAACGCGATCAGCGCTGCGGTCATGGAGCCGTTGGGCATGGCCACCGGAGGAGTGGGGGCCGTGTGCATCGCTCCGCAGCACACGCACTCGGCCCGATGCAACCGCAGTTGGTGGACCCGCACGTGGGCTTTGACCAGGTCTCGGCGCTCCTGCACGAGCGGGTCGCGCTCCTCGAGCAGCGGCGTCGCGCAACACGCGAGGGTCGTGGCATCGACGGCGTGCTCCTCGACGTGGCGCTCGAGTTCCCCGGGCAGCAAACCTCGCCGTGGCGCGGTTCTCTCGGAGGACTCACCCGTCGGCTCCGGGGTGGACGGAGGGGCCGTCGGAACCTCCGCCTCTCCGGCAGCCGGGTCTCGGGGCATCGGCTTCGACTTCTTCTTCGAGCGCTTGCCCCCAGGCTTCTTCGTCAGCCATGCAACCTCGGCGAGCAGCTTGGCGAGCTGCTCTTGGAGCATCGCGTTCAGCCGGCGCTGCTGCGCGAGCTCTGCGCGCAGCTCCTCGTTCGTCGGTGCTGGCTCGTCGGTGGCCACACTCGGGTTCAATCCGGTTCTCGAGCCGATTTCAACCCCGACGGAAATTGCGATCGAGCAACCTCAGTTTTGCGTCATCCCCGTCGAAGGCTGGCGGTAGCGCAATCGGCGCGTCACACTCCGCAGATCGATCCCCTCCAAAATCAACGTGAGGGTGGCGGCGTCGAGTTCCACTCGGGATTGTCCCTCGGCCATCGGGGGCAACTGGAACGTGCCTCGAGACAGCCGCAGGTAGTAGATCCCGAATCCGGTCCGGACATGAACGAGCAGCTTCAGCATCGTCCGCCGGCGGTTGACGAAGCAAAAGACGTTCCCCGACAGCGGATCCTCACGCAGCTTGCCCCGCACGAGGCCGCTGAGTCCGCGCAACGACTTGCGCATGTCACAAGGCTCGCGGGCGAGGAACATGCGGACCCTGGGCGCAAAGTTCAACATCCCGCCGCCAACAGGGTGTGGAGCAGCCGCTGGAGGGTGTCGGCTCGAAAGTCGTCATCGACCTCGAACACGAGCCCCTCGACCTCGACGCGGTATCGACCTCCGCGACGCCCCGCATCGCGATGGGGAAGCCCCTCGTGAAGCGCGGCATCATCCGCAATGAAGACCTCCGCGAACTCCGGAGTCGTCTGCCTCCACCGACCCTTGTACGCATTCAGGGAGTACCCGTTCAGACCACGCGCTTCGCACCACTCCGACATCGATTCGCCCGAGCGCTCCCACTCGGCCAGCAACCGAGGCACCTCCGCGCGGTTCACCTTCCGACCCTTGACCATCTTGATCCTCCTCGGAAACGAGGACCAAGCTGTGCCACAGGGCTGCCCTCACGTCGATCGGAGGCACCCGAACCTATAGGCTGCAGCAGCGTCTTGGGCGCTCGGCTCTCCCTGCCCGGCCCAGGTGCAGCGCTGTTCGATCCACGAGTCGGGGGAAGGGGGGCGTTAAGCGCGGCGACCCGCTCGAGGAGGGTCAGCAAGGCGGCCCTGGAGACGACCATCTCAGGCACACGGCCGAGGTTGCCGACCCAGAGCAGGTCGGGCTCGTCCCGGTCGGAGCGGGCGGCCCAGCGGGCTTGGGCCTCATCGCGCTCGTCGTCGCCGACCGGGGTAGCCCAAGCGCAGGACATGGTGTTCGACAAGCAACATCGACGAGTCCGAGGTCCCAAGGGGGGTGGTGCTCGACGGGACGATGCAGTTCGCGATCCGGGCCGCGATTGCCGCGAAGCAGGGCCTGTTCATCCGGGCGGGGTCGTCGGCGAACGCGGACATCGTGTTGAACGGCGGGACCAGGTGCTGGCGATCGACGAGCGGGCGCTCCGGTTCGAGAAGGGCGGGCGTACGTCGAGGTGGAGACGGGGTCAAACCGATTCAAGCGTCGGCGCGTGGTGGTCGGGCTGTCGGATGGGCTCGCGATCGAGATCCTGGAGAGCCTCGAGGAGGGTGAGGTGCCACGGCTGGCGGGGTGATTCGAGTCCCCGAGGGGATCGATACGCACCACGATTCGCGATAAAATTCTCCGCGAAGGGGTTGTCGAACGAAGGCGATGGTCAACCCCGCCCCGTGGCGCGCTGGCGCGCCGAGGAGCGACCGATGCTGAAGGTTGTTGCGGCGGTGGAGCCCGGCGATGTGTGCTACGAGCCCGTGCTGCGGTGCGCGGGGCGACTCACGGGCGACGGCACGCTCCACGTCGTGAGCATCTATCCGAGCCCCATCGAGTGGGTCTGCGACCCGATCCGAACCCTCGAGTCCCAGACGGCCGAGGCCCGCCGCGCGAGGGCCGAGCAGATCGAGAGCGACGCGGCCCGACTCGGAGTTCCTGCTCCGGCCGTCGTCGTTCCGCTGGCGACCGAGGTGAGCGCGGGTGACGACGTGGTGAAGCACGCGCAGCACCTCGGCGCGGAGCTCGTGGTGCTGGGCACGCACGGACGGACCGGTCTCGAAGCCTGGGTTCTCGGCTCGGTGGCGGAGCGCGTGGTTCGCTACGCACACTGCGACGTGTACGTGGTCCGTGCCCCGGCAGACCCGGGCCGTACGTCCGCGTGAGTCAGGGCTCGTTGTCCATCATGCTCACGAAGTGTCGTCGACGAACGCCTGGGCCGTAGCATCTCCGAGCTTCGGGTTGCGCCAGATGGTGGCGCCGTCCGTGAGCAGGGCGAGGCCAGACAGCCCGGACAGGCTCGTCACCTCCAGCAGGTCGCTGACGAGCAACGGAGGGCGCAGAAGGCCGGGCCTGCCGTGAGCCGCGACGGGTCCCTCGCCCCGCACACAGCTCGTTCACGAAGTGGCCCTTGGCGCTGGCACCACGTTACGCAGCGGGCGAGGCGCAGCCCACTCTCTCTGTCGACTGGAGGGCGCTCGTGAGCTCCGCATCCGTCAAGTCGAGCCTGCTGACGACGATCTCCCGGAAGCTCGTGATGGCAGTGACGGGGCTCTTCCTGTGTTCCTTCCTCGTCGTACACCTCGGCGGGAACCTTCTCCTGCTCCTGCCCGAGCCCGAAGCCCGGATCCTGTTCAACACCTACGCGGCAACGCTCTCGGGCAACCCGCTGATCAAGGCCATCGCGTACGGACTGTACGCCGCCATCCTGGTTCACGTCGGGTACGCCGTCTGGATCGCGGTGATGAATCGCCGCGCGGCAGGAAGTCGGTACGCCGTGGACCGCCGCGCCCAGGCCAGTCCCTGGTACGCCCGGCAGATGAACCTACTGGGCGCCATTCTGCTGGTCTTCCTCGTGGTCCACATGAGGGATCTCTGGTTCGTCTACCGGTTCGGCGCGGTCCCCCTCGACGCCGAGGGGCACCGTGACCTGTACGAGCTCGTCGTGACCGCATTCCGATCCCCGGTCTACACGACCCTTCACGTCGGCGCCTTCGTCACGCTGGGCTACCACCTGCGGCAGGGGGTCGTCGGCGCGCTGGGAACGCTCGGGCTGTACGACCCGCTGGCCCGACGGATCGCCGTCGTTGTGGCGACAATCTACAGCCTGGCAATCTCGGCGGGGTTCATCGGCATCGCTCTCGTCGTTCACGTCTGGCGCTGAACAGGAGGTCCCGAACATGTCCACGGCGGCCAAGCCCACCGAGAGGATCCTCGATGCCCGCATTCCCCCTGGGCCACTCCGCGAGAAGTGGAGCCGGTACAAGGCGACCTGCAAGCTCGTGAGCGAGACCAACAAGAAGCGGATGAGAGTCATCGTCGTGGGGACCGGACTGTCGGGAAGCGCTGCGGCCGCGTCGCTCGCGGAGCTCGGCTACAACGTCACGTCCTTCTGCTTTCAGGACTCGCCGAGGCGTGCTCACTCGGTCGCCGCCCAGGGTGGCATCAACGCAGCCAAGAACTACCAGAACGACGGCGACAACGTCTTTCGGATGTTCTACGACACCCTCAAGGGGGGCGACTTCCGGGCCCGCGAGGCCGACGTCTACCGGCTGGCCGAGTGCTCGAACAGTCTGATCGACCAGGCGGTCGCCCAGGGAGTGCCCTTCGCCCGGGAGTACGGGGGCTCGCTCAAGAACCGCTCGTTCGGCGGGGTCCAGGTCAGCCGAACGTTCTACTCGAGGGGCCAGACCGGGCAGCAACTGATGCTCGGTGCGTACTCGGCGCTCAACCGCCAGATCGCCCGCGGAAAGGTGACGCTGTTCGCGCGCCACGACGTCCTGGACCTCGTGTTGGTCGACGGCCACGCCCGTGGGGTCATCGCGCGAAACCTCGACACCGGGAGGATCGAGCGCCATGCCGCCCACGCAGTGGTGCTGGCGACTGGCGGCTACGCCACGCTGTACTACCTCTCGACGATGGCAGCGGGCTGCAACGGCTCGGTGCTGTGGCGGGCGCATCGTCATGGGGCCCTGCTCGCCTGCCCGAGCTGGACCCAGTTCCACCCGACCAGTCTGCCGCAAGCCGGTCCGCACCAATCCAAACTTACGCTGATGAGCGAGTCCCTGCGCAACGACGGCCGGATCTGGGTGCCGCGGACGCCCGGCGACGCGCGACCGCCCCGAGAGATCCCCGAAGACGAGCGTGACTACTACCTGGAGCGTCGGTACCCATCCTACGGCAACCTCGCACCTCGCGACATCGCCTCCCGCGCTGCGAGGGAGCGCATCGAATCCGGCCACGGCGTGGGTCCGCAAGCCAACGCCGTGTACCTCGACTTCGAGGACGCCATCGCGGAGCACGGAGTCGAGACCATCCGGAGCCGCTACGGCAACCTTTTTCGGATGTACCAACAGATCACCGGAGTTGACGCCTACCAGGAGCCGATGAAGATCTCGCCCGCCGCGCACTTCTCGATGGGTGGCCTGTGGGTCGACTACGAGCTGATGACCACCATTCCCGGGTTGTACGCCCTCGGCGAGTGCAATTTCTCCACCCATGGCGCGAACCGACTGGGAGCCAACTCGCTGCTCCAGGCCTGCGTCGATGGGTACTTCGTACTGCCCTACACCCTCGGCCGATACCTGAGCGACTACATCCGCGTCGGGCTGCCGCCGCTGGACACGGCTGGGTTCAAGCAGGCCGAGGACGGAGTCCGCGCCAGGTTGGACCGGCTCTTGTCGATCGGAGGCCGGCGGACCGCCCGAGACTTCCACCGCGAGCTCGGCGAGGTCCTCTGGCGGCGATGCGGAGTCTCACGCCGACGAGCCGGGCTGCGGTCCGCGATCGACGACGTCATCGCCCTGCGCGAGCAGTTCTGGGAGGACGTACACGTCCCGGGCGGCGCCGACGAGATCAACTCGGAGCTGGAGCGCGCCGGGCGGGTCGCTGACTACCTGGAGCTCGGCGAGCTCGTGTGTCGTGACGCCCTGCACCGCGAGGAGTCGTGCGGCGCACACTTCCGGGAGGAACACCAGACCGATGATGGCGAGGCCGCCCGCGACGACGAGCGATTCGCCTTCGTCTCGTGCTGGGAGCACGCCGGTGAGGGGGCGCCGCCGATGCACCATGCCGAGCCACTCCAGTTCGACAACGTCCAGCTACAGACCCGGGACTACCAGTGACGATGCGCGTTCTACTCCATGTCTGGCGACAGCGCGACCGCGACGCCGATGGAGGGCTGGTCGCCTACCCGCTCGACGACGTCCACCCCGACATGTCCTTCCTGGAGATGCTCGACCACCTCAACGAGCAGCTGATCCGGAAGGGGGAACGGGTCGTCGAGTTCGACCACGACTGCCGAGAGGGCATCTGCGGCCAGTGTGGCGTGGTCATCGACGGGCGCGCCCACGGACCGCTTCCAAACACGACGACTTGCCAGCTTCACATGAGGAGCTTCGCTGACGGGTCCACCATCACCGTCGAACCCTTCCGGGCCGCCGCGCTGCCGATCGTCCGCGACCTGCGGGTCGATAGGTCGGGCCTAGACCGCATCATGCAGGCCGGTGCCTACATCTCGACCCCCGTCGGGGGGGCACCGGAGGCCAACAGCGTGCCCGTTCCCCATGCGCTCGCGGAGGCGGCACTCGACGCCGCGGCCTGCATCGGGTGCGGGGCCTGCATCGCGTCGTGCAAGAACGGCAGCGCGGCTCTGTTCACCGGCGCCAAGGTCTCCCACCTCGCGCAGATCCCGCAGGGCAAGCCCGAAGCACGCACCAGGGTGCGCCACATGGTCGAGCAGATGGACGACGAAGGCTTCGGACACTGCTCCTGGACCGGAGCATGCGCCGTCGAGTGTCCCCAGACGATCTCCCTGGCCCACATCGCTCGCATGAACTGGGAGCACCTCAAGGCGCGTCTGCTGGGGGGATAGCGTCGCCTTGACCAACGACCCGGGAAAGTTGCCCCATCCAGCCCGCCGAGCCCTACCTTCGCCGTCGACCTCGGATGACGACAATAATTTCTTTCTTTGTGATGAGTTCCGTAGTTGCCAAGCCCGCCTAAGCCGCACCAAAACTGTACCTTGGAGGGATAGGCGTTGCGGTGCTCTCGGAGGGACAATGTTCTGGATCGTTAGTGATTCCCACACGTTGGGTGGCCAACCACGAGTCCGCGGCACGAGGCTCTCCGTTGCGTTCCTACTTGAACTCGTCGCGTCGGGCGGGACTCGAGAGCAAATCCTGGATTCCTATCCCCATCTCGCTCCGGAGGGTCTCGATGCCGCGCTGAAGTACGCGGCGCGGGCGCTTCGTGACGACCGAGTTTGGGAAGTGGACCTTCCAGCCTGATGATGCGTCTCTTCGACTTCCCTCTTCTGTTGGATGAGAACATCGTACCAGAGGTCGCGCAGGGCCTTGTCGAGCGCGGCTGTGACGTTCAGACGGTCGATGACCTTGGTCTGCTTGGCGCTACGGACGATGAAGTGCTGTCCGTCGCCCTCAGCAACAACCGAGTCGTGGTCACCCATGACAGCGACTTTGGAACGCTGGCCATTCAGGAACGCCGCCCCATCGTTGGCATCATCTACCTTCGTCCCAGTCACATCGATGGGAATCAGGTGTTGCGCCAAGTCGACGCGGTAAGAACTCTGGAAATTGAGTCCAACCACCATTCATCCTCGTTGCAGAACGACGAGGGTTTGCGGCTCCGATGCATTGCGCCACCGGGCCCGTGCACCACGTAAGCGGCCAGGGTCGTCGACGGCCAGGTGATGCAGGACGAAGGCACGTACCGTCGTCAACATCGTGAAGGTAGGACGGTCGCTCGAGCGAGCAACCTGGAGCAGGGAATGCCCAATCAGCGCATCGAGGGTGGTCCACGCCGACGGGCCCAGCACGGCTTGGGCCTCGTCGAGGTCGAAGGGACGCGAGAACACCGCAGCTTCGAGGAGCCCTCGTCGCTCTGCGACGGTGAGCCGGTCGATCGACCAACGCAGCGCGTCTTCGAGACTCATCCAGGGGCTCGCCGATGGCTGTCCGCGAAGCACGGAGTCTCCTTCGTGAATTCCGGCCTGGACCGCGTCGACACCCATCCATGCGTACGGCTCCGCGGCGAGTTCCAGCGCAAGGGGCAGACCGTCGAGCGACGCCGATGCCAGCTTGGCGAGGCGCTGCCGAGCCTCGGTGGTGAGTCGCCAGTCGTACCCCGCCCGCTGGGCTCCCAGCAGGATCATCTCGACCGCGTCGTCGGGGGAGAGGGAAGCGAGCCTCGTGGTTCGGAGCGCTGGCGCTCGAGGGACCCGTCGGCTCGTGAGGAGAACCCGAAGGTTCGGTCTGAACACCCGCCATTGCTCAATTCGGTCTAGCAAGGGGCCGACGAAGGGGTCGACGCCATCAAACACGAGCCGAGGGTCGCCACCCCGCATCGCGAGAGCGAGGGTCGGGTCGTCCTGCTCCGGCCGACCCGTCAGCGTGACTCCGAGGGTCTTGGCAAGCGCTTCGATCACCTCCTGCAACCCGCTCGATGGAGCGACCGAGAGCGCAAACGTGGCTGCTCTGCCCATTCGGGAGAGCCCCTCTCGGACGAGGCGCGACTTGCCGACACCTGGCGGACCCGCAATGCACCAGATGCCAGCTGGCGCTGACCACCACTGTGCGATCTGCTGGAGTTCGGCACGACGGCCGACGAATCCGGGAAGCGGCGGCCCCAGGTCTACGCAGGGACGGCTGGGCTGGGGCACGAAGCGGTATCCCGAGCGCGCGACACATACGAGATGGCGTGGTCGTCCGGGGTCGACCTCGAGCTTGTCCCGTAGGCGCTGGATGGTCACATACGGGGCACGTGACTTCGTCTTGGGGTGATATCCCCAAACGTCGACGAGCAACTGTTCGACCGGGATCGGATCCGGAACGGACAATAGACAGTGTAGGAGTTGGTACTCCAGCTCGGTCAGTTCGACCGGGGGCAGTCCCCGGCGGTTGACTCGGCGCGAGCGCATGTCGATCCAGCCATCGGCCAGTGAAACACCTGGGTGCGTGGTGGAGTCTTCGTCGACGACGAGACGGTATCCGTTGCCGACGAAACGCAGATGGACGGGAGACGAGGGATCCGGCTCGAGCTTCTTTCTGAGTCTTCGCACGAGCTGTTGAACCGCTTGCGGGGTGACCGAACAGCGTTCCCCCCAAACCCCGCGGCGCAGGTCGGCTGCCCCGAGGGGTCCATCGGCCTCGAGCAGGACCTGCAGGAGGCGAAGCTCGAGGGACGACAGACTCGCAGTGGGGCGGCCCTTACGCTCCAGCGAGCCGCGAGCGAGGTCGATGCGACCATCCGTGAGCGCAAGGACGTGTGGATTGGACTGAGTCTGGGAAGACGACACGACAGCCTCCGAGCAACCAGGTTGCGAGAGCGCAGGCCGTCTTGGCCCTGCCCTGGCGTCCGGTTCGTCGGCGAATGCTGCACGGTCTCGATGGTGCGACGCACCTGCTCCATTGTCTCAGAGCACGAGACCCATCCTAGCGGGTACGGAGAGGCAGTTTCTCATGGAGGCAATCGTGGTTTCCGCGGACCTGCACGGAGCGTAAAGCCTGACTTGAGTCATTGTCGCAACACTCGAACAGGGCATAGAGGCTCGCACCAAGAAAGTTGGGAGGGAACTTGACTGGAGTACTGTTGTTCATCCTCGGTTCATGGATGTCGACCGCCCAGGCCACCATTCACCCGGTGTGGGTGGGCGACGCCGCCAATTGCAACATCGCATCGCTCGGAGACCTCCAGGCCCAGCTGGCCCTCGCAAACCCGCACTTCCCCATCTACGTCTATGTCGAGCCCGATTCCGTCCACACCCTGTCCGACACCATCGATATCGGAACTCTGAAGGTTAAGGTGACCGTCGCACCCTGCAGGGAGTATGAGGAATTGGGTGCAGCGGAGATCCGTGCCGCGGACAGCAAGAGGATGTTCACGGTCGATGGCGGCCGGTTGAATATTGGGTCGGGTGTTTCGCTGATCGGGACCACCTCGCTGACCACAGGTGACGGTGGCGTGATTAGAGCGCGAAGCTCCTCGAAAGTAAACGTCTACGGCTCAATCTCGGGCGGTCACGTAAGCGGTCACGGGGGCACCATCTGGATGGGTGGCGGCACCCTCGCGCTGGGTAGAACCGCAACCATCGAGACAGGGATCTCTGGCAACGACGGAGGATGCATCTGGCAGAGTTTTGGCGTGATCACCATCGCTGAAAGTGCGGAAGTACGCAGCTGCGAGGCCCATGGCGACGGAGGAGGTATCTATGTTGCCAACGTGAACGTGTCGTCGCCGAGTGCGGCACGAGTCTGGGGCAACCAAGCCGAGTACGGAGGTGGCATCTACGCCTACTACTCCGATCTGTCGCTCGCGCAGCTCGACCTCGACGAAAACACTGCAACCGCGCAAGGTGGCGGACTGTACGCAACGAATTCCACCCTGATGATGACCAACGTCAGGGTCCGCGAAAACAACTTGACGGGTCTCCCCGGGGTGACCGCGATGGGGGCCGGGCTGTACGCGGAACAAAGCAGCCTGACCATGCGCACGGACCAGAGCGAATGTGGGCTCTACAATGAGGATGGTGAGCGCACCCTCGACGTGAACCGGTTTTGCTCCGAGATCCGCGGAAACAGCGGGGCTGCGAGTGGCGGTGGCCTCGCGGTGGTGTCGAACACCAATGTGACGCTCGAGACCACTGCGCTTGCGGAGAACGCCTCCGGCGGGTTGCTGCTGCAGGGCCACTCTACGATGTCGGCCGAGGGCATCGTCGTGTTCGGCCACACCGAACCCGCTTCGACACCGACCCACGCCATTGTCGTCGACGATACCTCACGGCTCGACCTCTACTTCAGCACTGTCGCCGACAACGCGGCAGGGGGGGCAGGGATTGCCTACCAGCTGCCGGGTCCCGGAACCCCTGGTGCCCAGGGATGGCTCCGCGCCAACATCATTCGCGACAATATCAGCGGGATGCCGACGGGCGACAACAACCTCGTAGTGGACACCACACAGTTGGTTGGCGGCATCAATTACAACAACAATCCCGAGTTCATCGGGGACCATCTCCACTCGCCGTACAAGGTCTACACGACCTCTCCTGCGCTCATCCTCTCTCCTGGACCGGGAACGGGCTCCACCGCAACCGACATCGACAACGTGAGCCGACTCGGGGGGGCCGACTGGACGCGCGGCGCGTTCGAGGCCGTGCCGGTCCCGTGAGTCAGCCGTCGCGAAGTGCAGCCCGAACCTCCTCGATGAGCTCGACCACCGCGGCCGTTGCGTTGGACGTGAACTGTTCGGCGATCTCGAGCGCATCGTAGGCCTCGGGAAAGCGCATCGCGCTCAAGTGCAGCCGCGCGAGTCGTGCTTGGATCTCGGCGAGCGTGCGAAGCTCGCCGTGCCGGTCTGCAATCTGCGACGCTTCCGTCAGGAGGGCGAGCGCTCGCGCAGGCTCCTGTTCGTACGCGGCCCCGAGCGTACACAAGACGACGGCCTCGTGGGATGCACCATGCGTTCGAGTCAACTCTAGCGCTCGCTTGAGCACATCCTGAGCATCGGCATGCTGTTCCAGCGTGAGGTAGGCCTTGCCTAGGTTGTGCAGCGCGATCGCCTCACCCAGCTCGTCTTGATGTTGATGGCAGAGTCGGACAGCCCGCTTGCCGACATCGATGGCCCGAGGGCGGCCTAACGCAGCAAGGGTCATGGACCAGTTGGAAAGCACGGAGAGCTCGAACCGTGAGCCCGGAGGGCTCGCACGGTGGGCCTCTTCGAACAGCACGTCCGCGGAACCATGATCTCCTTGCCATGAGAGCAGCACGGCGAGGTGTTGCTGGTACACGGCCGTACGCTGCGGTGGCTCCGCGTTGTGCTCGGCGACCTCGACCGCACGCCGGAGCGCTCGAGTCGCTTCGGACAGGGGGCGCGTTCGACTCGCGAAGCAACCTGCCCAGTGCCACAGGGCGGCTCGCTCCGGAGCGTGCTCGAGGGCGACGAGCAGCCGCTGTCGCATGGGTTCGAGCCCACCGAACCACCAGGCGGACCGAGTCATCCCGAGCGCCAATTCCGCGAGGGATGTGCCCGGGGAAGAGCTAACCGCGGTCTCCCAGGCCAGCTCCAGGTTCTCGAACTCAGTCGTGACGAGCGCCGTCGCTGCGGCACCATCCGACATCCTCGCTACGTGCTGACAGAGCGCCACCGCCCAGGCTGCGTGCCGCTCGGCGATGGGGGCAACGTCTGACAGTCGCGCCCGCGCCCATTCGCGAACCGGCTCGAGCATGGTGAAGCGCACCTCCTCAGTCTGCTCGGAGCGACGAATGAGACCCCGCTCGCGCAGCGTCGCGAGTGCGGTAGCGACAGGTTCTTCGATCGCGGCCACCTGGTCCGCCGCCTGTAGCGTGAAGCCCTGTCGGAACCAGCTCAGTTGCAGCCACAGTTCGCGAGAGACGGGGTCGAGCAAGTCCCAGGTCCACAGGAGGGCATCGTCGACGGTTCGTTGATGCTGAGGGCGGTCACGGGCGGTCGTGCGTAGGTTTCGTACATCGCTGGACTGCTTCTCTAGCCACCCGAGTCCGACGATGGGAACCTGGGCGGCCGCGAGCTCGAGCGCAAGGGGCCACCCCTCGAGGCGGCGCACGATGGTGCGGACCGCACGCATATTCGTGTCATCGAGCGCGAAGGGCTCACGAAGGCCAACCCGATCGACGAAGAGCCGAACGGCGCCGTTGCGACGCATCGTGGTGAGATTGGCATCGTCTGGAGGCGGAGGCAACACGTCGAGGACGACCTGCAGCTCTCCGTGCAGCTCGAGCCCTTGACGTCCTGTCACCAAAACATGGAGATCGGGGCATCCATCGATGAGGGTAAGCGCCAGATCGGCGACGAGGTCGACGACACGTTCGATATTGTCGAGCACGAGGAGCACGGCTCCCCGCTCGGCGAGATGCCGTGCGAGGGTTTCGACGGCGATCTCGTCGGCGGGGAGGGGGACGCGAAGGAGCCGGCCGAGCGTCCCCATCAACATGGCCTGATTCGACACCTCCGTCACATTGCAGAAGACGACGTCGTCGAAGTCGTTCTGCAGCTCATGGCAGACCTCGAGGGCGAGTCGACTCTTGCCGATCCCGCCCAGACCGACGAGGCTCACGACGGGGGACGGTGCGGTACGCAGTCGTGACACCACGTGCTCGAGTTCAGCCTGCCGACCGAAGAACACCGTCCGCCGTCGCGGCAGCCCCTTCGGAGCCCTTCGCTCCGAACGCTCCATCGCTCCGGGAGAATCCGAGGGCAGGACGAGACGAAACCCCAGACCCCGGACCGTCACCAGGTATCGAGGGTTCGTGGCGTCGGGCTCAAGCCGCTTCCGAAGACGAGCCACAGTGTGGTAGGCCGCGCGGGAGCTGACGGTAGGGGCATATCCCCACACCTCCCGCAAGAGTTCCTCCTGTGAGATCGTCTGTCCTTGCCGGTCCGCGAGGTACTTCAGCAACTCACCTTCTCGTTTGGTGAGGGAGTGCGTACCATCTGGGCCGTTGATCTTGAGCCGAATCAGGTCGACGGTACGATCCCCAACGCGCAGCAAGCTAGACCTCCTCCGCCAGTCTGCCACGACAGGCGGATGACAGAGGTATAGGGTTGCTGCGCCATTGGCGATGACAAGCCGCGGTCCGGCAGAACGATGCGGGGACGTTTGGCTCGCCGCATCCGCTTCGCCTTCGGCGAGCGCTCGACGGTCAGCCCGTGCGCCGCGACGACCGCGACGTCAAGACGTCGTGTCTCCCGTCGACGGTGGAGACTCCGGGGTCACGTCGACATCGAACTCTGGATCCGCAGCGGTCCGGAGCGCCCGCACCCCCTGGCCGAGGGCCTCGAAGACCTTGGGCAGCTGGCCAGCGCCAAAGAGGAACATCATGAGGACGAGAACGAGGAGGAGTTCGGGAAGGCCGACTCCACCTATGAATGCGGGGACGGGCATCGGTGGTCTCCAATGGGGGAGGCGTCGCGCAGCGAGGCCAGGCTACATGAAGTCGAGGATGTCGGCGATGTGCGCTTCGGTGAGTTCGTCACGGTGTGGCTGGTAGACGACGGGCTTCATCAACTCTTCCTCCACCCAAAGCAGGATGCCGGTCTGGGGCGCGAGGATCGGGTTCAAGTTTGAGCCGTCGGAAGGGGATTCGTTCTCCGAAACGGGAACGAGTTGACCGATCAGTTCGTCTTTAGTGACGTGCGCGCCACTATCCACCAGTCGATCCACCCACAGGATTTGCTTTGGCTCGGGCCTAGGACCCTCGGTCGGCGCGTACATCCTTTTGTCGAAGAGTGGGGTCACGAGACGGATACTGACGTAGCGAAGCGGATCACCGATCGCGACGGTTTGGTCGGGGGCCGCGATCGCCTCGAAGGCCCACCCTGGCCGGTTCGCGATCAACCTGACCGGGGGTTGTCCGCTCACGGCTTCGATGCCATCGAGCGGATCGCCCACTTCATAGGCCACGGTCTCGATCATCGGCTTGAACTTTCCTGCGATTGGCGTCGGCATTTGGATGCGACTGACGAAGACCCCCATCTGCTTCAGGTCGTCGATCATCCCCACGAATTCGATCAGCGGCTTGATCGCTTGGTAGATGAATTGACCAAGCGAAACGATGGTCGTGATCGTCCCGATAAGAAGGTTTAGCCTCGGGATGAAGCCGAGCGCGACGACGGTGCTCCGATTGAGTGCGCCCGACGCACCCGCGGACACCAGACGCGCAGTGGTCGACGTCAGAACCACCCTAAGCAAAGCAAAGCTCGCTAATGGGTGGCGAGGTTATAGAGCTCCGTAGGATTGAGAGAGGA
>JBCCQY010000159.1:0-21992 GCA_039208735.1 Myxococcota bacterium
CCTCGGCCACGAGTTCGGCGGCCTTGCCCAATGCGACGATGAGCGGCACAGGCAGCGTTCCAGACCGAATGCCGCGCTCCTGGCCGCCGCCGAGCTGCAGCGGTTCAATCTCAATTTTGGGGCGCGTACGGCGCACCACGAGAGCCCCGATACCCTTTGGACCAAAGATCTTGTGGGCAGACACCGAGATGAGGTCGGCATGGAGCGCGCTTATGTCCACCGGGACATAGGCGGCTTGGGCCGCATCGGTGTGCAACCAAATCCCACGTTCGCGACAAGCCTTGCCGATGGCCTCGAGCGGTTGGATGACGCCGATCTCGTTGTTCACCCGCATGATCGACACCAAGACGGTGTAGGGCTTGAACGCCGCGACGACCGCTTCAGGATCGACCAGACCGTCGGGCCCCACCGGCAGGATGGTGACCTCGACGCCTTCCCGTTCGAGTTGCGCCACCGGATCGAGCACGGCGGGATGTTCGGTGGCCAACGTGATGACATGCCGCGGTCCGGAGCGGGCTCGTACGACGCCCAAGATCGCGAGGTTGTCGGACTCGGTGGCCCCGGAGGTGAATACGATCTCTTTGGGGGAAGCACCCAGCCAAGTCGCGACCTGACTTCGAGCGTGCTCGGTGGCCTGGCGCGCCGTGAGCCCGTAGGCGTGGGACCGGGAACCCGCATTGCCAAAATGGGTTCCGAAGTAGGGCCACATCGCTTCGAGGACCCGATCGTCGCAAGGGGTGGTTGCGTGATGATCAACGTAGATGGGATCGCTCGTCATGCCTGCGTCGTACTGTGATCCTGCGAGCCTGTCTCGATTCCTGCGCAACGAATGCGCCGGTGATGCTACCGTTTCGATACGGCTCATTAGACGCGGAGGAAAGGATGCTCGCAGCCCTGTGGACGTTCACCCCGGCCCTCGCGCAGGCACCCCTGGCGATTCCTGCGGATCCGCCTCCGGTCGTCATCAAACCCCTTGAAACGCAAGGGCTTGGCGTATCGGCAGCGACGATGGCGGAGTTCGACGATCGGCGCTTGCGTATCCATCCGGCCCAAGGCCATAGCTGGCGGCTCTTGGGGGCGGTTCCCGATACGCTTGACTTCGCAGCCGGTGTGAATGCCGCTGCGGTCGACCTGGCCCCTCGCCTCGTCGTGGCGCGTGGCGAGCGGTTGCTGGCCGTGCCCACGCTCATGGAGTCGTTGGGCGACAATCCCGCCCTGCTTCGCGAGCGCATCGAGCGCAAACAGTGGACGGCCAATGCCTGGACGGCGGTGAGCGCTCTCGGCCTCGTGGGAGCCGCGGTTGCCTACCGTCTTCCGAGTGAGGAACGGCGGCCCTGGCTGATTTCGTCGGCCTCGATGCTGGTGGGAGGCCTGGTGTTCGGCGGCAACGCGCAGCGCCGCGCGAACCGGCTCGCCCGCGACCTCGACCTCGAATACGATCGCAGGGAACTCGTCAAGCGCGTCCGCGCACACAACGACGCCCTGGCGAACGAGCTTGGCATCGATCCCGAAGCCGCGCGCGATCGGGAGTAGCTCGGGTCAGCCGGAGATGACCTCGCCACCGTCGACCTGAAGCACGTTGCCGGTGAGCCAGTGGGTTCCCGGCGCGGACAACGCCACCATGCACTCCGCGATGTCTTCGGGAGTGGTGAGGCGACCGCTCGGGTTGCGAGCGAGGGCTCGCTCCTGGATCTGAGCTGCACCCGGAATCTTGTCGAGCGCAGGCGTAGGCGTGACCCCGGCCATGATGGCATTGGCGGTGATGCCCTTGGGCGCCAATTCGACGGCCAGCTGGCGGATGTGCGACTCGAGCGCGCACTTCGCGGCACTCACGGCCCCGTACGAGGGCCACATGGCGACCGAGCCCGACGAGGTCATGCCGAAGATGCGCCCATGGTCGCCGAAGAGGTCGGCGTTCACGATGTCTTTGGCCCAGTACACGATGCTGTGCGCCATGACGTCGAGGGTCATCTCCATCTGCTTCCGAGACAGCGATCCGTCCCCGATGTAGGGGCGCAAGGTGCCGAAGGCGAGCGAGTGCATGAGCACACGGACGCTACCGGGGCCAGCGTTTTCACGCAGCCATGCGATGGCTTCGGCGCGTTCGTCGTCGCCTGCCGCGTTGGCATTGTGGAAATGAACAGGCACACCGTGCCCTTTCAGCTCTTCCACCAACGCTTCGATCTGCGGCATCGCCTGCCGACGGTCGAGGTGGGCCCCGAAAATTCCGTATCCCGCCTTCGCATAGGCCTTCGCCGCCGCCGCGCCAAAGCCCGACGACGACCCCAAGATCACTGCCCAGTTCGTTGCCACCTTAGTTCTCTCCTGCTCCGTTGGCTGCCGGGGCCTCCTCGCCCCCCTCATCAGCGGCGGCAGCCGGCTCTTCGGCGGCTCCCTCTGCCGGAGGATGGCCCTCAGGGAGGTGCCCGTTTTCAGGCGCCCCGACGAATTGCATGTTGACTTCAAGCGAATCGCGCATGTCCTTCATGGCGTCCATGGCGGCCTTCTGCTCGAGCGCGGCGCGGGCGATGAGCTGCTGCTCCTCGGCCGGCGTGGCGTCTCGCGAGCCAAGGATCTCGACAATGTGCCAGCCCGTCGGAGTCTCGAGAGGTCCGATCACGGCTTCCTTGCTGTGCGCAAAGAGCGCCCGGCCCAGTTCCGGCCGGTCCTGCATGCTGAACCAGCCGAGGTAGCCACCGTTCGGTGCGGTGCGCATATCGATCGAGTGGTCGCGTGCGAGGTCGGCGAACTCTTCCCCACCTTCGAGACGCGTCATCAGATCTTCGGCGTACGACTCCGAGCCCACCACAATCTGGCGGGCCTGCTTCTGCGGAAGCGCGAACTGATCGCGATTGTCCTCGATCCACGCGTTGACCCGTTCATCGGTCAGTGCCCGTTGCGCGAGGGTGCGCTGCATGGCCCGCGAAAGCGCCTGACGCTGCGCAAATGCCAGCTCGAGCTGGGTCTGCGGGTCCTCGAACAGCTTCTCTTCGACCGCTTGCCGATAGAGGGCCGTAGCGAGCGCGTACTCTTCAATGATGTGGTAACCGCCGGGCGACTTGACGACCGAGTCGAGCATGGCCGCAGGGACGCCCTTGTTCTTGAAGACGACGTCGATCTCGTTGCGGCCGACCTGGAAGCCGTTCACGGTCATGAACGGCTCACCGAGGTCCGCGATGAGGCCTGGTTCGTCGATCACCACGGGAGTGGCCTGGGTGGGCGCCTCGTCGCAGCCCACGACAGCGAGCAGAGCGACGGCGATCATCGTTGTTCTCAAGGGGGACTCCTTCCAGCCAGAGTTTGGCCGATCCCAATCCGCGCCGACGGTGCACCTTACCCGAGCCAACCCATTCGGCTCAACGCACGACGGACCACCCTCGGTTGCGAGCTGCCGACAACGCGCTATCGGGCGTTCATGCAGCCATCTTGAGCGCCACAAAGCTTTGTCCCGTTTTCCCTTTCCCCCTGAGGACCCGGCCCATCGCCTTGTCCTCACGGCGCGGAGGCGCGGGGCCTTTTTGTCAAACCTCGGGGTATACGCCCCGATGGTGGCGTTCGCGTCGCGATCCGCTCCTGATCCTCAGGAACGGCTGACGTCGCCGTACGGATCGGGCCTCGAGCCTCCGGGTCTCTCGGAGCTTTCGTGGCGCGTACGCTGCCTTTTGAACGTCTTCCTTGCCATCGTTGGACCGTGAAATGCGACGGTCCTCCATCCTTCGACCGGCGATGTGCTTCCTGCGATGCGATGCGTCGCTTCGTGAGCGCCGGTGCATTCCGGGTGAACGCCCATCGCCGCCGTCTCGATGTGTGGTTGTTGGTGCGGTGCTCGAGGTGCGATCGCACCGATCGCTTGCCCGTCGTTGAGCGGGTGCCGGTCGATCAGGTTCCGCCTTCCGCACTCGAGGCCTACACGAACAACGACCCCCGCTGGTGCGCTCGGGCCGCGGTCGAACACGGTCTCGTCGTGCCTTGGGTCGTCGAACGAGCCCCACATCCACCTCCCTACGTGGCGGAGCTGGTGGTTCCTCCGGGAGCGATGCTGCGGCTCGACCGCCTGGTGGCGCACGCCCTGGGACGGTCCCGGGGCCGGGTCGCACGTGATGTGGCCGATGGTGCCATCGTCATCGACGGCCGACCTTCGCAGAAGGCTCGAACCGGTCAGAGGGTGGTCGTGTTGCGCTGATCGCATCGATTGGGGGTACGGTGGCGGGACAAGGAGCCATGCTCATGTGGATGCTGCCCCCATTGTTGCTCCCCATGCCGGCCCTCGGGGCCACTGTTGATCCATCCCCCGTCGTCGTCGTGGAGCGCCAATCCCGACGACAAGGGGCTGGGCATCTACTTCGTGTCGAGGCACCCCAGGGCCTGAAGCTCGATGGAGCGTCTCCGGTTGATGTGGAGCTCACGGTGGAGGGCCGCGAGATGCAGGCGTCGCTGCCGGCCGAGGCCTTCGGTCGTGGCTTGCCGGTAGGCGAACTCGGCTCCGAGGCGGTCGAGGGCCGGCTGACCGTCGTGCTGTGCGAACCCGTGACGAATGTGTGCACACGTTCGAACTGGGCCTTGAGTGGGACCCCTCCGCGGCGTGGGTCGGCGGACCTCGCGGTCGAGAAGACGGCTTCGTCGGGACCGTTTGGTCCGAAGGCGGATCTCGATGCGGTCGACGCGGCCTTTGCGAAGGCCGCGCAAACCGGGAAGCCTGTGCTGCTGGACTTCTCCGCCGTGTGGTGTCCCCCTTGTGTGGAACTGCGGACCGAGGTCCTCGAGGCCGATCCTCGACCGGTCGGGCTGGACGAGGTTCACGTGGCCGTGGTGGACGTCGACCACGCCAGCTCGTTTGCCCTCAAGGACCGCTACGACATTGGCGGCTATCCGACCTCCATCGTGGTCCGGCCCGATGGCACCGAGCTGACCCGGTTGGTGGGGTACCCGGGGGCCGATGCCTACCTCGATTGGGTGGCGACGGCGCCGAAGTCCACCGATGCTGCGGATCGCGAGGGAAGTCCCGACGATGTGACGCCCGAGCGGGCGGCCCAGATTGCGCTCACGTTGGCCAACGAACGGTTGTTCGACGATGCAAAAGCCTGGCTTGCCAGTGCGGTTGAACGGGGGGCCGATACCGCCGACGTGCGGGTGACGCGGGTGCTGCTCGAGCCGACGGGTGACGATCTGGCTTGGTTGCAGGTCCAAGCGCCAGAACGCTTGTCCGAGGTGAGCTTCGTCTTGCCCCAGCTCGCCGAGGAATCGCCCAAGCTGGTGAAGGCGGTGTTGAAGGCCCAGGGAGCCGAGGCGACGGGCTTGGAACTGGTGACGTTGCTCCATGTGCGGGCCGATGTCGCAAAGACCACAGGCAAGACCGAGGAACATCAGGAAACGGCTGCGTACGCAGCTCACTTGCTGGCCGCGATCATCGACCAGGACCCGCACGTGGGCAAAGCCTACGTGACCTGGCTCGCCTCACTATGGCGAACCGCAGAGCGCCTCGACCGTATGGTCGCGGTGCTCGAACAGGCGTCGGCGGACTACCCCACCGAACCCACCTTTGACTTGTCGCTGACGCGACACCTCGTCCAAGAGGAGCGCTTCGCGGAGGCGTTGGTTGCGGCAGAACGCGCCGCAACCCGGGCGTGGGGCGACAATGCCCTACGGGTGACCCAGTGGCGAGCCGATGCCTTAGTGGGGCTCGGCCGTTCCGAAGATGCGAAGACCCTTTTGGAGAATGTGCTTGCCTCGAGTGCCGTCGCCCAATCCACCGACGTGCGGACGCACATCTACCGCAAGAGGCTCCAAAAGAAGCTTGATGCCCTGGGAGAGGCGCGGTGAAGTTCTTCGAGACGGTGATGGGCGTCTACTTCGACGATCTCGACGCCTTCTACATTCTGCACAACGCCAAGTACCTGCTGCTGTTCGAACGTACGATCGGGGCGTTTTGGCAAGAAGTGGGCATGGGAGCATTTGAGCCCAACACGGGTGGTGACCATCACCACTTGGTGCGCACCAACGCGATCGAGTACCTTCGTCCGGTGAACTTCACCGGTCGGGTGCGGGTTCGACTTTGGATTCGCAAGATCGGCAGGACCTCCATGACCTTTGCCTTTCGCATGATGCCGCTCGACGAAGACATCGATTTTGCCACGGGCACCCGGACCATCGTTCGGGTGGATCCGTCGACGCAACGACCCATCCCCTGGACCGACGATTTTAGGGAACGGCTCACGCCTTGGACGGAGGCTTCCTGATGTGGTGGCTCCTTGCTTTGCCTGCACTCGCCCAGGACCCCGAGACCGAACCGGCCCCGACTTCGGACGAGCCCGCTGTCTCTACCGATCCCGATGAGGCGGAAGAAATCGAGGCAGAAGAGGTCGACGCAGAGATGATCGTCTACGGCCGGCTGGCCATCGATCGAGCTTCTGACGCGATCATCAAGAAGATGGAAGGGCTGGGCTACGAAGCCCGTCAGAAGGGCGACCGCATTGTCTTCCGGCCCCCATTGGGTTGGATGGGGGCTGCGATCTTCGAAGATGGGATCATGTCCTTCCGACGGTCCGTCATGGGGGCCTCTCCGCCCGATGACTCTGTCAATACGCAGCTCATTCGGACTATTGATCCAGAGGTTTCGGGCACGACGGGCTACGGCCTCCGTTTCTGGGTGCTGCCTTCGATGAAGAAGGTCGAGCCCGTCCGGGCGGCATTGTTGGAGGCGATTGGACCTGAACTGTCCAGGTACAACGCCGTCGTGGCACGGACAGCGCTCCAGGAGCGTCTCGCGGACCTGCCGGATCGGCTCGATGCGGTGTGGAATTCGGGCACTCCGCTGGTGGGCACCGCCACGCTCAGCACCCCCGCAGATCGGCGTCACCACGTTCTCGACTACTGGGCTTCGCGAGGGTCCACGCCGGAAGGGCGACTCACGGCACGCGCCGTGTCCGACTGGCTCGAGGCGGTGGTGCAAGCGAGCGCACACCCCATTACCGAGGATGAACGAAAGGAATACGAACGGCGTCGTGGAGATGGTTTGACATTGCCATGATTGGCCGTCCGCCTCGCCGAACCCCCTAAACGAAATAGAAAGCCCGCACGCCAACGGGGAGGTCGGGGTGGAATCCGGGAATCTGATCAACGATCCTTACGGCAGCTACTTCTTCGCTTTGGAGATCGGGGGCATCCAGGTCGCCCATTTCCAAGAGTTCTCGGGCATCAAGACGTCATCTGAAGTCTTCGAGATCCAGGAAGGGGGCCGCAATGGGGCGACGATCAAGCGCCCTGGCCAGTCCAAGTTCGAGAACCTGGTGTTGAAGTACGCCACCAGTGCGTCGGTCGACCTGCTGGAGTGGCGTGACGACTTCCTGCAGGACCGGTTCGTGCCGCGTAACGGCTCCGTCTCGATCATCAACAACCGAGGCGATGAGGTTCGCCGCTACAACTTCACGAACGCCTGGCCGGTGAGTTGGGAAGGGCCCACGCTCAACTCGGGCAGCTCCGACCTCGCGATCGAGACGCTTGAAATCGCCATCGAAGGTCTTCAGATCGAAGATCCGACTCCCCCCAAGGAGCGGGTGGCGACCCAGGCGCCCGCGTCGCTCGATCGCAACAACGACGGTCGGGTCGACGACATGAACAAGGAGCTGGCCTCACGGACGGATCGCACCGATACGCCGAACCCCGACCAGGATGGCGACGGCGAGGTCGATGGCATGGATGAAGAGCAGGTGGCGCGTGAGGCCCAGAGCGAACCCGCGCCCACCTCCGATGACGACGAGGATGGCCAGGTCGATGGTGGGGTGCAGACCCAGTCCGACGCGGAGCCCGCGCCCTCGTCGGACAGCGATGACGATGGTCAGGTCGATGGCATGGCGGAGCAGCAGGCTGAGCAGCGTGCCGAACAGCGCGAGTCGGCCCCCACGGCCGACGCCGATGGTGATGGCCAAATCGATCCGCCGGACGAAGATGCGGCCAAAGAAGAGCCCGGGGAAGAAGACGACGGAGAACCGCCTGAGCGCCCGCCCGGTGGCGAGGGCAACGTCTAAGCTTCGAACCGCTCGAGCGTTCAGGATCGGGCCGAGGATAAACGGGGCCCATGGATGGCTTCTTCGCGTTTGCGACCGAGCACCCCACCAGCACCGCGTTGTTGGGGTTGGGCGCGGTCTTGTTGGTGGTCTTGGCTGCGGTGTTCATCTACGACGTGTTCCTGCAGCGAAGCCACGCGATTCTCCACAATTACCCAGTGGTCGGGCATCTGAGGTACTTCGCCGAGCGGATTGGGCCGGAGCTACGGCAGTACTGGGTTGCCAATGACAAGGAAGAACGGCCCTTCCACCGCTCGGAGCGGTCGTGGGTGTATGCGACGGCGAAGGGGCAAAACAATGCCTTCGGGTTCGGCACAAGCGAGGATCTTGGCCGGCCTGGCTACCCCATCCTCAAGCAAGCGGCATTTCCCTTCCCCGCTGCCGAGGCGCCCGTGCTGGACGGAGATCCGTCCAAGGTGCCCTGCGCCAAGGTGATGGGGGCGTCGCACGGTCGAGCGCGCCCGTGGCGGCCTTCGTCCATCGTCAATGTCAGTGCGATGTCGTACGGCTCGTTGGGCCGCAATGCGGTGCGCGCGATCAACCAAGGCTGTGCGATCGCAGGCGCCTACCACAACACCGGCGAAGGGGGCGTTGCGCCCTATCACCAAGAGGGGGCCGACCTCGTTTGGCAGCTTGGAACTGGCTACTTCGGGGCACGAGACGAACGCGGTCGTTTCTCCATGGATCGGCTCGTCGAGAAGGTCAACGACAACCCGCGCATTCGCGCGATCGAGATCAAGCTCTCCCAAGGTGCGAAGCCTGGAAAAGGGGGCATCCTGCCGGGATCGAAGGTCACCGAAGAAATCGCGCGAATCCGTGGAATCCCCGCGGGGAAGGACTGCCTGTCCCCCAACCACCATCAAGCCTTTGATTCGGTCGACGCCATGATCGCGTTCATCGAGTCAATCGCGAGCGAAACCGGCCTGCCCGTCGGCATCAAGTCGGCGGTGGGCAAGATGGCGTTTTGGCACGATCTCGCCGTCGCCATGGCGCAGACCGGCAAGGGGCCTGACTTCATCCAGGTCGATGGGGGAGAGGGCGGCACCGGAGCGGCGCCCCTGGCGTTTTCGGACCACGTGAGTCTGCCTTTCCAGGCGGGGTTTGCGCGGGTGTTTCAGGTGTTCCAAGAGGCAGGTATCGAGGAGTCGATCATCTGGGTGGGCAGCGGAAAGCTCGGCTTTCCGGATCGCGCGGTTGTCGCCATGGCGATGGGATGCGACCTGTTGGCGGTGGCGCGCGAAGCGATGCTCGCGATCGGGTGTATCCAAGCCCAGAAATGCCATACGGGTCGTTGCCCGGCGGGTGTGGCCACCCACGACGCCTGGCTGCAGGCGGGGATCGACGTGACCCGTAAAGGGCAGCGTCTGGGACGCTATCTCAAGGGCTTTCGCAAGGAGCTGCTCGATCTTGCTCACGCTTCTGGGTATGAGCACCCTGCGCAGTTCACGAGCGACGATGTTGAGCTGACGGTAGGCCCGTACGAGCACCGTACGTTGTCGTCCGTCCTCGGTTATCGCGCCAAGCCCTTCGATTACGGTACCTTTGCGGATCTTGCAGAGGGTGCTGGAGACAAGGTCGCTTAGCGAGTTGCGTTGCAAGGACCCTTCGGATACCGATTCGGGCGCGCCGCAGCGCGCCGAACCTTTGGTGAGACCATGGCCAAGAAGAAGGAAGCGCGGCAGGTCATCCACCTCGAGTGCACCGAACAGCGTGACTCTGGGGTGCCTGGGATGAGCCGTTACACCACCCAGAAGAACAAGCGCAACACGCCCAAGCGGCTTGAACTGCGCAAGTACAACCCGTTCCTCAAGCGCTACACGCTTCACCGCGAAGTCAAGTAGCGCCCTCGGTTCCTACGGGGACCACCCCACGCCTCGGCCCACGTCAATCCTGACGAAGCCCCCGAGTTTGCGTGGTTTAAACATCACTATTGCACCAAGGAGCGAGCGATGGCTCGTTATCGTGGACCCCGGCTCAAGCGGTGCCGGGCAGTGGGCACGGTGCTTCCAGGACTGACGACGGCGGCAACGCTCGATCGTCCCTTCCCTCCTGGTGAGCACGGTACCAAGCGTCGCGCCAAGCCAAGCGACTTCAAGATTCGACTTCAAGAGAAGCAGAAGGCCCGTTGGCACTACGGCGTGCTCGAGAAGCAGTTCCAGCGGTACGTCAAGCGTGCGTCGCGGATGAAGGGCGCGGCGGGCATCAACCTCGTCCAGCTCCTCGAATCGCGCCTCGACAACCTGGTTTGGCGACTGGGTCTCGCGCGCACCATCCCGCAGGCGCGGCAGCTCGTTGTGCACGGCCACATCACGGTCGACGGCAAGCGGGTGGACCGTCCGAGCTTCATGGTGACGCCGGGCATGGAAATCGCGCTGCGCGAGAAGAGCCGTCAGAAGTCCTGGGCCGAAGAGATCATCGGCATGACGATGTCGGTCACGCGTCCGAGCTGGCTCGAGTTCGATCCAGCGAAGGCGTCGGGCAAGCTCATGCTGAAGCCGGAACGCGCGGACCTGCCGTTCGATCTGAACGAGAACGCGATCATCGAGTTCTACTCCCAGAAGCTCTAGTTCGGACCGCGGCCGCAGGGTGACGCGCATTGGAGAGGGTGTACAGGCAGAGCAGGAAGTAGCCAGACACACCCAGATGAAACCCGAGCCCTCGCGCCACGCCCTGCACAAGTTCCCCACCGACCTCCGTTTCCGCCACGCCGAAGACCACGGCCGAGATGGCGAAGATGTTCCACCCGGCCATCCATCTTGGGTAGAGGGTCGGGCGTGTGAGAATAGCGGCCGAGTACCACATCGAGCCCACAAAGAGCACGGCCACGGGGATCAGGAGCATCACCAGGTTGTCCAGGGCGATCTCGTTTCGCAGCCCGCCTATGGCGGGTTCGAGGGTGGGGTCCAGCGCGAGCCAGCGCAGTATCCGGTAGTGCGCGAAGAAGGACCCGTGGCCTGCGGAGCCCAGGGCGAGGAAGCCGCCTAGCAGGACGGCCGGTGGAGCGGCCCAAAGGACGCCGGCGGGTCGGAGCATCGTGTAGGTTGGGAGAAACCCGAGCCCGGCGAACGCCAGTGCGAACGAGCCCGCCCAATACGCCAGGCGGAGGCTCCACTCAGGCCACTGGGCAATGTCGCCGTGAGTGCACATGATGGTGTTGCACGTGGCCACGGTCAGCGACCCGACCAAACCCAGGATCAGCAAGCTTCGCTGTGCATCAAGGCCAATGCGAAAGGGAAGCGGTTTGGTCGCGCCTTGGGGGCCGGTCATGGCTGGGCCAGGGGAGCGAGCGAGAGGTCCAGCTGTTGGACTGCGTCGGACTTTACGTTGACTCTGATCTTCTCCCAGGCGGCCAGTCGCGAGAACATCGTCTCGCCATCGCCGTGAACCCGACGGGCGTGCCGCGCCCAAGTCGACAGGAAGAACGGAACGGCCTTCAGGTTCTGCCAGGGCGTGAACCCGACCACATGAAGCACGTCCCACGTGGGCATGCTTGAGGCGCCGAACAGGCGCTGCTCGACTTCGAACCCGATGAAGCGGCCGGCCTTGTCCCGCGAGTGCAGGTCGGCCATCGCCGGGCCGGACAGGGTGTATTGGTCCGCGTAGTACGCGTCTCGCGCCTCGGGATTGCTGAACACGTATTCGATCGTGTTGGTGAGCCGAGGCTCCCGCATCACGCCGTCTCGGGCAGGGTAGAACAGGTCGAGGCCCGGCTGCAGTCGCATCACATCGACCGCGACCAGCCACGGTGACAGCGCCGACGCCTGGATGTCGTTCAGCAGCTCGCGGCCGAGGGCCGCGACGGACGGCCCGCGGGCGGCCATCACCAGCACGGCCTGTGACCAGCGCCCTCCGAACTCGGGATGGGTCAGCGGAGGATGCTCGAGGGGGAGCACCAACGAGATGTGACCCTCCTCGTGATGCCGCTGCAGGAGGGGATGCAGCTCAGCCCGATAGGGCTCCCACAATGCGTCCGAAGGGGCGTCCCACGTGAGCAGAATGGCCTGTCGATGGGGGTCCTCGGCGGGGCCAGCGTATCGGTATGCCGGGTAGGTTCGGTCCTCGAGCACGAGTCCCAACAACGCAAGCAGGGCCACCAACGCCACTGCGGCAAGTAGGAGCAAGACGTTGCGCACCATAGTCGACCTCCGTGGTAGACCATCGAATGTTATCGATTGATAACATGGGGCGCAACCGCCGAGGCTCAGACGCCAAGGTCGAGTGGGTGTTCACCGGGTTTGCGCACCGGCCTACTCCAACACAGCGTCGGCAACCGTGGACACCAACAGGCTGCGAAGCGAGAAGGACAGCATGGTCCGGAGCATGCGCTCGTCCAACCCCGCGACATCGACGGGCTGGGGGCCCTTTCCATGCCGGCGCTCCCAGTAGCCTTTAGTCAAAGCGTCGACGGCGACGAGCCACGCGTCCACGTCGGCGTCAGGTCGGACCAGACCGTGCTTCTTCCCGGCTTCGATTCGCTCGGCTAGTCTGGTCCAGTACGCATCGACGTCTTCCATGTCGATCGACACGCCCTCCAACCGCGCCCATGCGGCGAGGCGGCAAAGTACTGGACGGTCCCGGTACCAGCCGAACAGCACGGACAGACCGTCGACGTAGAACCGCGGATCGTCCTCCGCGCGAGCCCACTGGTCGCTCTGCAACGCCGAGTACGCATCCATCATCCTGCGAAGGGCTGCGTTGAACAATCCCTGCTTGTTGCCGAAGTACCGCTGCAACAGGGGCAGGCTTACCCCAGCCGTCTGGGCAATCGTGCGGGTGGACGTACCCGCGAATCCTCCCTCGGCGAAACACTGAAGCGCGGCGTCCAGGATGCGCTGTTTGGTGGCGGTGGCGTCTCGCGGCATTGAGCCTCGCTAGGCGAACGGCCCCGCATGCCTGCGGCTCCACGAAGCCCTGTAAGATGGCGAGTGTACCGCGGAGGCGGGTCTCGTGGCGGCGGCAACCGCGATCGACGCGGCCTTCGGTTACCTCCCGTCTCGGAAGAGCGGGAGAGCCACGATGAACATTCGGAACCTTGCGCTGGCCGCAGGGCTCACCGTGTTGGCGGTGGGCTGTGTCGGCAAGAAGAAGTTCAACGCCTTGCAGGACGAACTCGACCGAGTTCGGACCGAGCTACGGACCGAACTCGACCAGGCCAAAGCCAACGGCAAGACCCTCGAGCAGGCGCTCACCGACGAGAAGGCCGCCGCGACCGACCTCGCGCGGCAGATCGTTGAACTCGAAGAGAAGAACGCCGAGCTCGTAAAAGACCGGTCGAAGCTGGATGCATCGGTCACCGAGATGGCTGACGCTTTGCGCGACCTCAAGGAGCGGAAAGCCGCCTCGGATGAACGCATCGCCGAGTACCAATCGCTGCTCGACAAGTTCAAGGACCTGATCGATGCGGGCCGCCTCACGGTGAAGATCGTCGATGGTCGGATGGTCGTCGAACTCGCATCGGACATCCTGTTTGAGTCAGGCAAGGCCGAGCTTTCCGAGGAAGGCCAGTCGAGCCTGGTCGATGTGGGCAAGGTGCTGGCCGAGATTGAAGATCGGAACTTCCAAGTCGAAGGCCACACCGACAATGTGCCGATCAAGACCGAGCGCTTTCCCTCGAATTGGGAACTCGGAAGCGCGCGGGCGATCACCGTGGTGCGGACCCTCCATGAAGGAGGCATCGATATGGATCGCCTGTCTGCTGCGTCATTTGCGGACAATCGCCCTGTGAGTTCGAACGGCTCCAAGAGTGGCCGGGCCAAGAACCGCCGCATCGAAATTGTGGTGGTGCCCGATCTATCCCAGCTTCCCGGGTACGAAGAACTCGAGAAGCTCGCGAAGGCGGAGTAGGCTCATGGCCGCAGGCTTCGACGAGTGGTTTGATGCGTTCGCCCTGGCGTTGTTTCGGGACGATGGGGCGGCGGTGGGGGCCTTCGCGGAGCCAACGGTCCTCTTCGAAGCCAAGCAGACCCAGGTCCTTGCGACCCATGCGGACGTCGCGGAGCACCTCGCCGCAGATCGCGCGCGCCTCGTTGAACGTGGGGTGACGCGGCTTGAGTGGGGCTCCATCGATGTCCGAGGCTGGGGAGATGACCAGATCGAAGTGGTCGTGGAATGGGAGGCGTTTGGCGACTCGGGCCTCGTGGCGACCGCGGAGCGGCTCTACCTGCTCCGGGGCTCGTTGCCCGACGTGGTCATCACCGCCATTCTCAAGCCCGATTAGGGCATCAAGACGCGTTCGATGAGGGCGTCGGTCAGGGTGGCGGGGTGGCCACGCCACACGACCTTGCCATCGCGCACCATGGCGGCCGCCGGAATGCCGCGAATGCCGTACTGCTTCGACAGGGCCTGCGCCTTCTCCTTCGCGATGGGGTAGGTGACGTCGTTGTCCTCGATGAACGTAGCGACGTCTTCGGGGCTGACGTCGCGGGTCATCTCGGTCAGGCCAACCAAGCCGAGGCCCTTGTCCCGGAAGCGGTCGTAGGTCTCCGAGAGCCTCGGCACCTCGCGCCGGCAATGCGGGCACCACGCCTCCCAAAACACGTAGAGGGTGGCCTTGTCGTCGGTAAGGTCGGCCTCAGAGCCTTGGAACCACTGGTCGACTTCGAGGGGGAGGGCGTCGCGGCCCACCACCGCAAGCTCGGAGGCCATGGATTGGGCAGCCTGCGCGGCTTGCGTGTTCGGGTACTTCGCGAGGACCTCGCCAAGCTTGCCCTTGGCGTCGTCCCAGCGAAGGTCCTGAATCGCGGTCATCGCATCGTCGAAGAGCTGTTCGCTGGCCTTCTGCTCCTCGAGCGAAGGCGGAAGCAACGGGGCGAGTCGGTCTTCGAGCGCGGTCAGTTGGGCTTCGAGCGAGGCCACACGATTCTCGACGGACTGGTGCTGCTTCGCGGTCACGCAGGCCGACAACGACGCCATAAGGGCGACGGGGAGCCACTTCACGGGCACCTCCTGTTGCCCGCGGCTTATGCGGTCGCGCGGGCCCCGGCCACCGCCGCTTCCGCGTCGGCTCGCTGATCGGCAAGGCTCTTCGCAAGCTTTGCCTGGCCCTGGGCCCGGATGAGGTTGTGCTCCCCACGACCGCCGAACCGTTCGTCCCAGCCAAAGTAAGATTCTTCGAGCGCGTCTTTCGCAAACCGAGCGGATAGCTCTAGCGCGATGCGTTCGGTGCAGGGCACGATGGAGGCCCATTCATCGTCGGTGGGGCCTCCGGCGCCCTTGGCTTCAGACTCAGCGACGCCTTTGGCGTAGCCTTCCATCGCGGCCCGAAACAGATTGACGTCAAAGCGTGCATCGAGCGCGTCTTCGGGGACTGGATTGCACCAGCTGCGCATGGCATCGCCAAGCTCAACGTCCAGCGTACGTCGCGCCAGGGTGTCGAGGTCGATGAGGGCGACGGCCTGGTCCTCGTCGAATCGGACGTTCGAGATTTTGAGGTCGCCGTGCACGACCCGTCGTGGCAGGTTGGTCGGCCCGCTCCACACCGACCATTGGCGGTGCAACGCCCGGGCGAGCGCCTTGACGTCGGCCGCGAGGCGGTGGTCGGGGAAGTCGTCAATCGCCTTGTTCATTGCGGCCATATGGCGGGCCGTGTCGTGCACGTCAGGCCGAACCATTTGGAACTCGTACTCGAGGTCGGTGGTGGCGGCGTGAAAGCGCGCGACCAGTGCGCCAGCGGAGCGAGCGTCCTCGAGGCGATCGAGCTTGTGAATGGTGCGATTGCCCACCACGGTCATCCGTCGCCAAACACCTTGGTCCCGGTCGGTCGCCCACAACTCACCCTTGCGGGTGCGCACGAGCTTGGGCGTGAGCATGCCCTTCCTCTCGAGCTGCGAGGTCACCGCTTCGATGTCGTGGTGAACAACGTCGCGGAAGATCTTGGTGTTGAGTTCTTGAAGGACGCCCAGCACCCCCGTGGTGCCGCGCACCCAGAACGTGCGGTTGATGAGCCCGGCGGGCACGTGCTCGGCGGTCACCGGCTCGCCCCAGTCCCAAGCGCTCAGCAGCTCCTGCATGATCGGTCCCCTCTGTGGCCGTCCGGCCTCTTCGGATCTTGCGTCGCACAGTACCAGGCGGGATCAGGGACGCTCGGTGAGGCCCCAGCCATCGGCCTGCTCGTCGATCGCCATGCAGTCGAGGGTGGGATCGATGCGCATCAGCACGAAGAAGGACTTTTCAGGCTGAGGCTCGTTGCCTGGGCCCTGGATCCGCAGCCAGACCGTCGAGGCGTCGAGGGTGTTGCTTTCGGTGTTGGTCTCGAAGGGGCCTGTCGCCATGTCGGCGTCGACCCAGTCGCCCACGAGGCGGGTGGTCGACCGTTGGGCGATGTAGACCTCGCCGGCCCCCAGGATGTCGTTGTCGATGAACACGGTCACGCCGGGTTCTCCGTCCTCATCGGTATCGACTACGCCGGGGTCGTCGGGCTCCTCGGGCAGCGGACCCGTCTCAATGTCCGTCCCCAGCAGATCGGCGTAAGGCCCGGCTTCGAACCCGGCCTCGTCGAGCTGGACGAGGGGCCGTTCCACGATGCCTCGACGCTCGGGAAAGTCAGCGGCGAACGTCCAGCGAGTGCCGAACACCTCGTTGCCCCACGTGGCGCAGAGCTGCTCTCGGTAGGTGACGTCGCCGGGCGTATAGACCATGCGCTTGAGTGCGTGGGTCTCGCTGTCGGCGGTGCCGCTACTGAACGGATTCGGGTTATCGGTCGCCTCGACAACTCGCTCATAGAGCGCGAAGACCTCGTCGGCCTTCTTTTGGGGGGGCGCCTCTGGGAAGTCCTCTGGACCCTCCAGGATCTCACCCGCCGTGGGTCCCTCCGTTGAGCTGCATGCCACGAGACCGAAGACCATCCACAACCGCATCGGCAACCTCCGTCGGGGCGACCGCAGATCATAACGCTTCACCGATTCGCGTTGCGGCTTAGTCGTCGTCGAGGTCGTCGAGGGCGGCCTGGATTTCGGAGGTCGAACGGCGCGCATCGGGTGTACGAAGCCCTAAGAGGCGTTCGAGGCCCGTCGACCACGCGGCCCGGGCTGCCGTCACGTTGCCAGCTTCCGCCCAGAGTAAACCGTGCTGGTAGTGGCCGGCGCCCGATTGCGGATGGGCCTGGAGCAATTCTTCGAATGCGGCTTTGGCGAGGTCGATTTCGCCGAGCTTTTTGTACTCGAGGGCCAACGAGTACATGGCAAACCGGTCTTGCGGATGTTTGCGAAGATGCGCTTGGAGTGAGTCGATGCGTTCGTTCACGAGCGGCTCTCCACCTCATCGCCAGGGCGCCACCGCCCATCGACCAGCCGTTCGTGCGGCCGATACTGGGCCTTGTAATTGAGGTGGCGGCAATCCTCGACGAAAAGGCCGAGGTAGAGGTAGCGACGTCCCGATTGGCGGCACAGCTCGACTTCGCGCAACGCCGAATACACCCCGGGCGAAAGCTTGCTTCGGTTGGGGTCGAAGTAGAAGTAGACCGAACTCGCGGAGATGCGGCCTAGGTCGACAATGCCCACGCCAATGAGTTCTTCGTCGAAGAAGTACCGCATCTCGATGGTGAACACGCAGGACTGGACGAGCCAGCTGACGTAGCCAAGCGGCGTCATCTCGCCATCGTCGTCGGCGACCAGGCCCCGCTCGCGCTTGTGCCGGTTGAACAGGTCGAGTTTGTCGTCATCGAAGGTGACGGGGCCAATCTCGACGCGGCCACGTGCCGCCCACTTGTTCCACACGCGTCGTTGTGACTTCGATGGCTTGAAATCCGCGACGGGAACCCGAATTCCCTCACAGGCATTGCAGGTCGGACACTCAGTTCGGTAGAGACACGCACCAACGCGCCGTTCTGCGTTTTCAAAGCGCAGATCGGTCTCGTCGAGCGACAGGCGACGCAACTGCCGGTACAGCGGCATTCGTGCGACGCGCCCCTCCAAGTACGGGCACCGCTGCAGTCCGTCATAGACGAGCTTCTGCGTCATGGCTCTCCGCTACGCTCCACCCCGCTCCCTAACGTCTGGCGGGCCCGTTCGGCGTCCCGGTCGGTCAGCCTTTGGGCGCGAGCACAACCAGCTTCCCGACCGCCTCATTGCTCTCCATCACCCGGTGGGCCCGCGGAAGCTCCTCAAACGGGAACGTTTCGTGAATGGTCGGGCGATAGCGTCCTGCCTCTACTCGTCGGACGATCTCGGCGAGCCAAGGCTCGTCTTTGGGAGCTTCAACGAGGTCGCTCCGTGTGAAGCCCGTCGTTACTGCGTCGGGGACCACCGGGGCTTGATCAGACGTCCAGCTCTCGGCCAGCTGTCCGACCATTTGAATGTGTCCGCCTTCGGGCAGGGTCGCCGCATTCGACTCGATGGCTTCACGTGAACCCACCCCATCGACCACCGCTTGCATCGCACCATGGTCGGCGAGGACGCGGGCTGCTAAATCGGGTCCATCGAGAATCACGCCGGTCAAACGGGACCGAGACTCGAGGAGCCCAACCTTTTTGGGGTTGCGCGTCGTCCCGAAGACGTGACACCCGCGGTCGGCGAGGATCTGGGTCACGGCCATGCCCAGGGCCGAGGTAGCGGCCCGCACCAACACCTTGTCACCGGCCTGGGCAGGCAACGCTTCGGTGACCCCCCACGCCGTGTTGTAGGTCTCCGGGATGGACCCAAAATCTGCTGCGGAGAGCTGGTTTTCTGCAACGAACACCTGCTTGCGAGGAGCAAGGACGTGGCTTGCGTAGCCCCCGTCGAAGGCCCGCCCCAGGCCGCCCATCATGCACATCACGCGCGTGTTCTGCGCGATCCCGGCGTCGGACGGATCGAGCACGCGACCGACACATTCAAGGCCGAGTACCCTTGGATAGGAGAAGTCCGCTGACGACATCCCTCGGCGCGAGAACAGCTCGGATCGATTGAGTCCGAAGGCTTCGACTTGCACGAGGACCCACCCTGGCTTCACCGCGGGCAGGGGACGTTCCACCCGTTGGAACGCCGAAGCGTCTCCTGGGCCTTCCAACCACCAGACGCTCTGCACGACCGTCTCCGTCAACGAATGATCAGCGGGTAGACAAACGAGGTTCCCTTACCCGTGGACTTGGGGAATTCGATGCCACGAATGGCCTTGGCCAGACATTTCTCGAGCTTCGAGCCTACGAACCGGTCGGGCCCGTTCACCTTGACCTCGCGAGCCTTGCCGTTGGGCGAGATCGTGAACGCTACGTCGACGCGAGAAGGCAGCGTATTCGTGCGGAACATGGGCACGAAACAGCGTTTGACATCGAGGTTGTTTTCGACCAAGGGCTGAACGGCTTCGACGGGCAATCCTGTCGGATTTCGGTTCTCGGCGGTCTCGGCCTCGTCGGCCGGTGTGGGAGGCGGCAAGGGGGGCGGCGTGCGGGCCCAGATGTGGTTCGAGGCGAGGGCGAAGCGTGCCGACACGATCGAAAGGGCCACCACCGAGGCGAGTGCGGCGCTGGTGGAGAGCGAGAAAAAGATGCGAGCCGGGCGTTGGCCGCGTCGACCCGTGATCATCACGAGCAGCGAGAGCAACACGCCCCCAACCACCATGCCGCTTCCGGCAAACACGACCACGGGGTGGTCTACGATCAGCGTTGCAAGCCCGACAAGAATGCCGACGCCCGCAACGCCAAGGCCCACCAAGCTCCACGCCACATCCATGGCCGGGTTGTGAGGCTGAAGGGCGGGCCCGGTCATCCGGGGGTCGGGTCCGGGCACCGACTGCGGGCGCGCCACCCGGCCCGACTGAGGCGCCAACGACCGTCGCTCCATCGAGGGCGGGTTCGGTTGCCGGGTCATCGACGGAGCGGGCCGACGGGGCATCGAGGGGTGGCTCGGATTCCGGGCGGGGAACCCGGGAGCGGAGGGCATGGACGGATGACTACGGGGGCTCGGTGCCCGCACTGCGGTTTCGGACTCCGCACTGGCGATCGAAGACAGGTTGGGTCCCAGTCCATGGCCCTCAACGTCCTGGATGGGGGCGGTCTCGGGATCGAGCTTGGGCGGAGGCGCCATCGAGGTCAGGCTGCCCGGTGCAGCCGCGCGGCCCCGAGCGGGAGGACTAGAGCGATTGGGATTGGACCGCCCCGGGCTGGAGCGACCCGGACTGGAGCGGCCGGAACCCGTTCGCTCGGGTCGTCCCGCATCGGTGGCGCCTGCCTTCTTGGGCGGCACCGCGGACACGAGCGTGCGCTGATCGGGATCGTGCCCCGGTTTCGGCCGAGGGATCATCAACCGGAAGCCACACCCCCGGCAAACGGCCTTGTTGATGGGCTTCTGAAGCTTTTCATCCGGGACGCGGTACGCGGACCGGCAGTTGTCGCAAACGACCTTCATGTCCACCCAGGGCTTCGGCAGGACCGTCGCCGCACGGACCATCTTCGGGACCGGAGCCCCGATCGTTGATCCTCGTGCGGGCCCTCCTTGACCGGATCGGCGCAGCTGCGCAAGGGCTTGACGGTCATTCGGGACGCTTCAGGCGCCTGGACTGTGGCACGCAATGCGCGTGAGCACGACGTGGGAAGGGGGCGCTCCGCCATCGTCGCTCACGACATCAATCACCGACGGTGCCCGCAGGTGTCCGGTGAGGTGGTCGGCAAGGTAAGGTCGAACCCGACCACATCGTCGCTCGATCCGGTCGACGGCGAGCGCCTCGAAGTCAAGTTTCCCGTCGAGGAATGTCCCGGTTGCGGATTGATGAGCGATGAACTGATCATGGGCGTAGTCCGTGCATCGTGGCGGGGTGCGATCGGGGGTGCCCCAAAAATGGCCGAGGATCGTTCCTTGAAGGATCCCCTCCGCTGGCGAATGGACTTGCACGGTGTAATGCAGCCATCCGCTTGGTCGGCGCTCGATGCCTACCCACGTCCCTTGGATGGGATCCGGGCATTCGGCGGGTTTGGGGACGGAGAGTCCCGTGATGGCCGCGAGCAACATCATGGGATCGCGTAACCCAACCTCCGGGCCCTTCAGTGGGTGTGACTTCCGAGATCGGCAAGCAAGGCGTAGACACGCGCAAAGGACGTCGCCACTGGGTCATCGGCGGCGGGTCGAGGCTGGCGCTTCATCCACTCTCGGACCGGTTCGAGGATGGCGCGAAGCTCGACTTCTCCGGGGGACAGGACCGCGTCGAACCTGGGGTTGAGGAGATGGCTCGGCGTTGCCGCAAGAAACGACAGGTAGTCTAAGAAAATTTCGAAGCGACGCGCGGCTCGATGGATCGTCGCTTCGGGACTCGCCAGCGAGAGCCAGCGGAGGTCATCTCCCCACAGCTGCTCGATGAGTGGATTGGGGAACAGGGACACGACGGTGCCGAGGCGCTCGCGCTCCGAACCGGCGAGGGCGCGCCGCACGGCATCGACGATGCGGTGGAAGTTGTCGTCGTCGAGCGAAAATCCCACGAACAGCATGTGCCGGGTGATCAGCATGGCCTGCACGATACCGGCCAGGGCCGCATTGCGTTCCGCGTAGCGGACATAGTGCTGGCGGGTGAGCACAATGTCGTCGGGCGCGCTCACGCACCCATGCATCTTGAGCAGCCAACGTTGGGCTTGAGTGGCGGGTGCGTACGGCAAACGTGCCACCGGGCGCCCAATTGCCGCACACGCACGTTCGAAGCAATCATCGTAGTTGGTGGTGATGAACTCGGAGACCGGAAGGCCGGCCAACAGCGCGTGTCCGAGCCCCAACGCATCTCCGATGTCGAGACAGTCTCGCACGTGAGGGCCGAGGGCTGCGGCACCAAATCGACGAGCGATGAGTTCAGCTTGATCGAGTGGACCCAAGCGGCGCAATCCTTCGCGATCCGCTTCGTCGAAGCCGGCTCGGATGGCCAGCTGAGCGAGCAGCTCGGGCCAGGTGGGAAGCCCCGCCGAGGCCGAAACGCCAGCCCCGAAGAACACCGAGAGGCGACCCTGGGAGGCTCGGGTCGCAAGATGTTTGGCGC
>JBCCQY010000160.1:0-21945 GCA_039208735.1 Myxococcota bacterium
CGCCCTGACCCACGAGGATTGGGGCGAAGCGCTCGACCACGCGCTGGCGGCCTGGAGAGTCAGCCGGCACCCGAAGCTCGCCCTCCTCGTCCGCGAGATCTCAAAGCGCGCCGGCGCCAGCTTCAAGCCGCCCTACGCTCGCACCAGCAAAGCCTTCGAAAAGGCGTGGCTGCGTCTCGCCGACTCCGATGCCTCGGCCGTCGCGACGGGTTGGTTGGCCGAAACCTTCGGTAAGAAGCTGCTTGATGCGTTCAACCCCTTCTGGCAGCGGTTGGACCGCCTTCGCCGACGTCCGCATGATCCGCGTATCGCCGCCGCGGCGACGGAAGCGCTCCGACAAGGAAAGTACGGCGGAGCCAATCGCGAGGACTCGCGCCGGATTTACGCCCCCATGCTGGATCTGATCCGCGACACCCAAGACGCCTCGCTCGCCGAGTCCCTGGGCCGCATTGGTGCCGCGCCGCGGTCCCGAAGAGCGAGCACCCGGCGCTTTCTGTCAGACCAGCTCCCCCCACTGGCCGAGGAACTTCGGGCATTGCAGCCTCGAACCAAAATCGATGACACCGTGATCACGACCGTCGTCGATCAATGGCTCAAACGTGGGTCGGTTGCCCGCGGCACCACGGACAGCGCTTCGATGCTCGAGTATGTGCTTGCAAACCCTCACGATGAAGATGCAAGGGCCATTCTCGGCGATGCCTGGCTGACCGAGGAGTCCCCTCGGGGTCAGCTCGTGGCCCTCGAACGCCGTGGCTGCCGACCCCACGATCGAGCCTGGAAGCGGCTCATGCGGGCGCACCTTCGGGCATGGGTGGGCGATGACATCGCCTCGATCCTCGCCAATCCAAAGTTTCGGGGTGGACTGCTCGAGGAAGCAGCATTGCGACCAACCAGCTCGGCCTCCCAGGAAACCTGGCAAAGGGCCGCTGTGGATGACCGATTCGCGACCTTGCGCCGGTTCTGGATCGGTCGGGGCAGCCACACCTGGTATGCGAGACTGCTCGGAGCACCCGTCTTGCGGGATTTGCGTCACGTCGAGTTGCGAACCGAAACCCTGGTTCAGACCTTGCTGGCAGGTCCCCCTCGGTCCTATGAGATGCTCCACTTTCGGTACGACCCGCCGGTGGCACGTCTGCAAGAACTCGGGGTCGCCTTTCCTTCCGTGACGGGGCTTGGCGTTCCGCATGCCACGACGCGAGAAGACCTGCTCGACCGCGCCGAAGCTGCCGGATGGCGAAACCGGTTGACGGAAATCGCCTTCGAGGACGTACCGGCTTACGAAGGCGTCGTGCTCGAATCCTGGATTAGTACGCCGCGCGTCTACCCCATCTTGCCTTACCTCGATTGGTTCATCGAGCACTTCCCTGCTTTGCGACGCCTCGAGGTCTCACGCGACAGCTACCACCACGCCATCTCGGTGGCCTACGTTCGCAAGGAAGCTGGCTGGATCCTTGAACTTTGCTGCGACCCATGGGCAACCCACCACCGCCAAAGCATCTACGACGGGCGAACTTGGTTCACCTTCGAACCAGGGCAACCCGACTTCTTTCGGCTTCCCCAACGCGTGTGCGCGGTGCGCGCCGACCGATCTCCGAATGACGCATTCCTCGTTGCCCTCGAAAAGGCGTGGGGCGTTCCCGTGAGTTCGTTTTGAGCCACCATGAGCGCTAGCATCACCCAGCGAATCGCAGGCTTGGAAGACCTGATCGCCTTTTTGCAAACCGATCCATCCCCAAAAGAGGTGTTGGATCGAACGGTTGGTCTGGCCGACCAAGGCCTCCAAATCCGCGTAGCCGGCACCCTCCCGATCATTGTGTTTGATGTAGAACGGGCTTGTGTACGTCAGGGCCCCGATCTAGGACGTTCGAAACGGCTGTACCGTCTCTTTCGAACCATCGCGATCGATGGGCCACGGCTCGATGGACCAGGCCTGGTGGCCGCCGAGTGGCAGCGTTCCTTTGATGCCGATGGACGAAATGCGCTCCGGGTGGCGATTTCACGTCTGCGGAATCGGCTTGACGACCTGGCGCTGCACACGCGGCCCGACGGTGGGTACGAACTTCGCCCGCAACCCTGGGTCGTGGACGTCACTCCGCTCCCAAGGCCGTCACCGTGCCGACTGGAACCGTTGTTTGGTCGTCGGGACTTGCTCGACCATCTCGGTCTCGAACGGCCCATCACCGTGACAGGAGCACCGGGTTCGGGGCGCCATCGCCTCGTGGCGGCACTCCTTGGCCGTGGGGCCATCGACGCAGCGGTCGGCCCTCGCGCCCGTGGCCTCCCCGCAGAACAGGTCGTGCGACTTGGCGGGTTGCTCCCGGACGCGGCCACGGCACTGGTGCGCTGGCGGGCCCCTCAACTGGGCCAGCGTTCGGTCGAGCCCCTTCTCAGCGTGGGCAATGGGCTGCCGTTGGCCCTGGGCCTCGTGGCTGACCGAGCGGCCGAGGAAGGGGTGCAGGCGACCGCCGATGCTCTGCGGAAGGCACGACTCGACGATGTGGTGACCTGGGCGCTGGCCAAGCTCGACACGTCCGAGCATCAGGCGCTCCGCAAGGCCGCCGAGCGCGGTAGGGCAGGCATTGCTCCCGTCGCGTTAGGGCTCGCCCTGGCCGAACGATTGTGGGGGTTGGGGCTTGTCGACCGCATGGCGCCACCGCAAGCCCCTCGCAGCGTTCAGCTCACGGTACACGACGTCATTCGGCGACACATCGCCGTTCGATGAGGGCACGAAAGACCTGCGATGCAATGCGGAGGGTGACCATCTTCGCGGACCGTCCCAGGGCCTCCAGTTCCTCCAGGGCTTTGACCATTCGATCGGCACGGCGGGGAGCACGCGCCGCCTCCAAATGACACCGCGCCATTTGAAGGAAGGCGGTTTCCCACCGCTGGGAAGCCTCGGTAGAGCGACGCTCGATCCTTTCCAATCGCTGAGCTACCTCGTCGTAGGCTCCGTCCCAAGCACGAACCGACCAAAGGTAGACCGCTCCCCGGTCACGAAGCGCACGATCAAGTCCCTTCACCCATTCGTCGAGCGTCTCCTCGAGGGTCGCCGCACCAAGCGCCTCTTGACCCGCCAACAATTGTCCCACCCCTCGCAGCTGACGCTCATGCAGGCGAAACGCTCGGTGGCCGACCCGTTCGAAGCATCCCTTCGCCCGGTCCATCTCGCCAAACGCCGACTCGGGGTTTCCCTCATCAAGGTGCATTTGAGCCAGCGACAGGTGGGCCAATCCCCGGGAGTCGGGGGGCGTCTGGGGGTCCTGTATGACCGTTGAAAGCAGCTCGCGAGCTTGTGAATATCGCGCATGTGACACCAGCAGGGAGCCCAGCGAAGCGCGACAACTCCGAAGACCCGCCAAATCGCCAGTCTGCTCCCGGATGGCCACCCCGCGCCGCGCGATGCGGATGGCCTCGTCGGAATACCCCTGGCGATTTCGATAGATCGCGAGCTTCATCATCATGACGGATTCGTGATGCCGAAGTCCGATTTGTCGGAAGAGCAGCAGCGCCCGGTCGGCCAACGCAACGGCTTCATCCAAGCGCCCGGCTTCGTAGAACACGCTGGATGCGTTGGTCGCAAAGAGCCCTTCGGACTCGCGAGCATCGACGGCCCTGAATTGTTCAAGGCTTTGGTGGTAGGCCTCCATGGCCGCTTCGAGTCGCCCGCACCGTTTGTGTTCATGCGCTACAAAGGCCTTCAACAACGCATGTGAGTACGGGGCCGTCACCCCCTCGAGGAGGTCTTCCGCCTGCTGAAGAATGGGTCTGGCGTCCTCGGGAGGCTTGTAGAGCAAGAGCGTGTAACCCAGCACAGACAGATTCTGGCCGTGGAGTTCCCGATGGCCAAGTCGCGAAGCGTGTTCGATGGCTTCCCGCATGTACGAAAGCCCGGCATCGACTTCACCGAGTTCAAGCATGGACTGCCCAAGCGCCATGCGTGCCCGACAAGCGGGCTCTCCGCCGAGCCCAGAATCGACAATGGCGTGGGCCATGGCCAACCGATCCTGGGTATTGGGAATCGCTCGGCGCCCTGAAAGCAGCAGCATCGCTGCGTGGGCCGCCGATGGCTCCGGCGGGCGCGCATGCAACCTCTCGGCAATCGCCAACAGGTTGGCCCGTTCTGCCCATCGCCATTGGTTCGCCACCCATTGCGAATCCCCAGCTTCGAGCGACTTACCTCGACGAACGAAGTACTCGGCGTGGCGCTGGATCAGGGCAGCGTCGTCACCGCGTTGACGTGCCGCAAAGTCCAGGATGGTTTGGAAGAAGGTGTACCGATCGTCGACGTGCTGCAGCCACGCGTACGCCACCAAGGCGTCCAGCACATCTCCCAGCCACGTCTCTTGCGCGACCTCCACAATCGCTTGCGCCGCGTCTTCGGTGAATCCGCCACGAAACACCGAGACTTGCGCCATGACCGACCGCTCCTCCTGCCCAAGCAGGTCCCAAGACCACTGCAACGCCGCGTCCATCGTGGCGTGGCGCTCGGGAGATGGATCCCGACGACGTAGTTGCAGCACCGTCGTGGTGTGCTGAACGAGTTCCGGCAGGGTGAGGAGGGCCGCCCGAGCGGCCACGAGTTCGATGGCCAGGGGCAACCGGTCGACGGCATCGACGATGGTCCCCATCGCATCGCGGGGTTCCTCAAGGTCGACGTTGGAGCGGCTCGTTTGGGCACGGTCGATGAATAGATCGATCGCTTCAACCCGGTCGAGCGGCGGAACCTCGATCGCATGCTCCTCTTCAACCTCCAGGCGCCATCGCGAGGTCACGACGAATTGCAACGCGTTCGCAGGCTGAGCGGCGAGGAGGACCTCTACCAGCGCTTGGACGGAAGCCAACACGTGCTCCGCGTTATCGAGCACGACCAAGGTGGGTCCCCGCATCGCGACGCGTTTCGCAAACGCTTCGGAGCCCCCAGGGTCGTTCACCCCAAGGGCTTGAGCGACCAGGTTCAGCACGGGCTCCGACCGCGTGAGATCGACGAAATGGGCCCCGTCGGGCCACCGGTCGTCCGGTTCGCGGAACACCTCGACCGCCAGACGACTCTTGCCCACGCCTCCTGGTCCAGTGAGCGTGACGAGCCGAACTCCGGCGTGCAACGCTTCCCGAAGGCGACGGCGAAGGTGGTAACGCCCGATAAAGCGGCGCTCGGTCGGCATCTGCAGCCCGCTCCCAGTGGCCTTCGGGGACGGGTGGTACGCCACCATCGCGTGTGCGCCCGCCAGCACGTAGCCGCCGTGGGGTCCACGCTCCAATTGAGGTCCGCCCTCGGCGAGCCGGGCTCGCAATCGCGTGATGGCGACATGCAGCGTGTTCGCCGACGTATCGAGCCACTTGAGTCCCCAAACGCGCTCGTACAGGGCCTCGGGTGCGAGATCAGGAGTCGCAGCGATGGTGGACAACAATCGGAACAGAAGCTGTGACCGACCAAAGTCCGTGCAGGGCTGACCGTCCCGTCGGAGCACCCGGTGCGGACCGTGCAACACCCACGCAGGCGACGGACCTGACCGTAAGACCTTGATTCCCACGCGACGTCGGGCATGCTGGATCCAGACCCCGGCGAGCCGACGGTGGCCCATTGGCCAGGGCCTCAACGTGGCGTCATGCGCCGCACCGGACGTCCCTTCGTGAGCCACTGCGGCCGCAAGCCCTAGGGGCTCCAACAGCCGCGTCTGCATTTGGGCGGGGGGCAGCTCCGAGCCAAGGAGGGCCCCCAGGGCTTGGCGATGCTGCGCCAGATCGGCGCGTTCGAACGGGGGCAACCGGGCGAGTTCCGCCGACGCGCCAATGGGGTCTCCCACGGCGAGCCGGGCATGCGCCATCCACAAGCCCAATTCGGTGCGTTCCTCTCCTTCCGCCTCTTCGATCGCTTGGGCCAGCGTTTCTCGTGGGTCGTCACCTGCACAAAGGGCCGCGATGGCGGCTTGCACCTCGAGGCGCCGGATCAACCAGGGATCCGCCGAGCGCAGCACCGCCGCACGAGCCGCGTCGATCATCTGTCGCGCATCACGCTCTTCCCCTCGTTCGAGGGCCGCCTTCACCCACGCGAGCGCGCGCCGTCCTTGCTGGACCGCATCCACCGTTCTCTCCCCGCACGGCCCATCTATCCGTAAGCGAATGGTAAGTGGACCGGCCCCGGCTCCCGCGCGATCCTGCGTCGCGGCGAGGGGAATGTGAATCAGCGAGTTTGGATCACACTTTTGGCGTTGGGCTGCACGGTTCCTTGCGACGAGGTCGCACCGCTCGACGTGCAGTTGTCCTCGAGTGACGCCGACGGCTCCCTCTTGACGGCCGACCCTCGGCCCGCGTTTGGCCCGCAGGGCGGCCAACACCTTTGGCTTGCGGTCACCGTAGGCCGACTCGGCCCCGCTCCGCGCGCCCTCCGGGTGGCGCTTGAGGCCGTGGACGACACCGAGACCGTCGGCGGGTTCGAGCGCGACATCGACGATCCGCGACAGCCGGGCAGCCGTGGATCGACCGTCCTTGGCCCGCTGAGGCTCATCGTTGCCTCCTGGACACCAAACGCGCCGCGACGGGTGTGGGCCCAGGTCGACGACGACTGTGGCGCCTCGGGCACCGTTTCCTGGTCCTTCGACCAACCCTAGGAGTCCCATGCTCTTCGCCATGTGGTTTGCGTTTGGATGTGCCGACGAGGCCTTCCTTCCCGAATACGGCCTGTTCCTCGCCGACGGAGAGTACGACCCACTCGACGCGAGTGTTGTGCCCCCCACGTTCGATGCCTTCTTCACGGACCGCCTGGGTTGGTCGACCGATGACATCGACGCCGTCCGCAGTGACGCAAAAGCCCACATGGCCAAGCGATACGGCATCGACGTGGACGGGCTCGTGGCGGAGGGCCGGATGCAGTGGCTCGAGCTGCACATCGATCCTCGTGCGAACTATCGAGCCTACGCCCTTCCGGGCTACGCCATCGGACCCGAAGGATGGACGATCCATGAGATCACGCTTTCAGCGATCGCCATCGATCCGAAGGGCATCGAACTCGGCGGGCCTTACGCAGGCGCCCGCTTCGGTCCCGGCCCGGTTGGGGCCTACGGCTACTACCAGGTCGAGCCCGACGACAACGACCTCGACCCTCTGGTGATTCAGTACCAGACCAACGGGTTGATGGGAACCTCCTTCGATGGCCGCAACCTACTGTTTTGCGAGATGACCAGCGACGCCCTCGGTACGGGGCTTGGGCATGTGACATCCGAGATCCGGCAGCTCGACAACGGCCGTTTGAGCTACGATTTCACGAACGCTCAGCGCTGGGACTGACCTCGCCGGCTTCCTGGCGTGCGAAGTAAACGTTTGCACGCACCTCCGCGTCCATGGTGTAGACGTTGAGACGCAGGAGGTCCCTACGTGCTGTTACTCGCCCTCACTACGGCGCTCGCCGAGGATCCGTTTGCCACCGAGGCGCAGGTTCACGTCCTCGACAATGGCCTGACGGTGTTGCTGCATGCCGATGACCGAACCGACACCATTGCCCTTCACCTCACCTATGGCGTAGGCTCAAGGGACGAGCGGCCCGGGGAATTTGGCTGCGCCCACCTTTTCGAACACCTGATGTTCGAGGGCTCCGCCAATGTGCCGCGCGACATGTTCGATACGTGGCTCACGGCCGGTGGCGGCGAGAACAACGCGTGGACGTCCAACGACGAAACCACCTACCACATGACATTTCCATCGAATGCACTGGATCTAGCGCTCTTCCTAGAATCGGATCGTATGGGATTCCTCAACGCGGGGCTCACCGAAGAAAACCTGACCAACCAGCAGAAGGTCGTCCTTCAGGAGCGAGCCGAATACTACAGTTCCCCCAACGGCCGCGACGACGATGCACTGGGCCGGCTGCTGTATCCGGTGGGCCACGGGTACCACTCGCCCATCATCGGTACGGTCGCCGACATCAAGGCCCTAAAGGTTCAGCGCATCGCCGACTTCTGGATGCGCCACTACCGACCTCGCAACGCGGTGTTGGCGCTGGTGGGCAACCTCGATGAAGGCGAAGCGTTGGCGAAGGTCCGACAGTGGTTCGGTGACGTGCCCGACCGTGGTGCACCCGAGCCTCGGGCCGAGCCAGACCTCGTCAACGGAGGTGGGGTTCCCGAGCTTCAGACGCCGATTCAACGGGGCAAGCTTGTCAGCAAAGTCGAAGAGCGGACGCTGTATCTCGCTTGGTCCACGGTGCCCCACGGGCACCCCGACGAGCCTGCGCTCGACCTGCTTTCGTGGATCTTGGATGGCGGTCAGGGAACCCGGCTTGCCGACCGTCTTTACTGGAAGAGCAAGCTGACCAACGACATGTTGGTCACCACGAACAATGGCGACCTTAGCGGTCAGTTCATGATCTCAGCGACGTCGCCGCGCACGAAGCCCGTCAAGCTCGAAGCCGTGTCCCTTAAGGTGCTTCGGCAGATGATGGCCATGCCTCCCACGCCCGAGGAACTGAATCGAGCACGCCAACAGCAACGGTCCGCCGTGCTCGACAGCTTAGAAGCCTTCGACTCGCGGGCCGAGGCGATGGTCGATTGCTACCGATCCACCGGACAACCGAACTGCCTGGCGGCCGACTGGGCTCGCTACGAGGCGGTGACCTCCGACGACGTGGTTCGCGTGATTGGAACCTGGCTCGATCCCAACCGCATGCACGTCCTCGCCGTGGTGCCGACCGACGACAACTCTCTCGCCGCCGACCTTCCGACCGTGGAGCTGCCATGATCTTCGCGCTCTGCGCCCTCGCCGGCGCGACCGAGCTACCCGAGCTGAACGCACCCGATCGGTCCGCGCCGCCCGCGGTCGACCCGCCCGCGCTGCTCGAGTTGGATGAAGCACAGCAGATGACGTTGTCCAATGGCGTTCACGTCGAGTTTGTGCGGGTGCCCGGGGTACGGCGCGTCGAGGTCGACGTGCGCATCGAACGGGGTCAAACCGCGCTGCCGGACATCCCAATGGCCCAATGGCAGATGCTTAATGCAGCCCTTGGCGATGCGACGCGCAACCGTTCTCCCGAGGCCGTCTCGATCTACACCGACCTCTACGACATCGACCTGAACTACTCGGTGAGCGTCCGACGAGGCCGCGCGGACATTTCGGTGCCCCGTGAGAACCTGGCGCAGGCGGTAGAACTCCTGGCCGAGACCATCGCCGAGCCAGCGTTTCTTCGCAAGGAACTTCGCCGATCGGCGCGAAACACCCTGCAATGGGTGGTCGGGCAAGCCCAGCATCGCTTCAGCACGACCGCCAACTACGCCATGGTCTACCACTGGTACCGTGACCATCCCTTTGGTCGTCGACCGGACTACGCAGGTGCGTTGCGCGTCAAGCCGTCCCAGCTCACCAAGTTGTACGAACGATGGCGGGACGGAGCGCCTGCCATTGTCTCGGTGGCCGGCGATGTGTCGTGGAGCGACGTCGAGCCCCTGCTCGAGGCTCACCTCGTACCCCTCACACGGCCCGGCCACCGGGCGCCTCCAGTGCCCGAAGTGGTGCCTCCGGCAGCGTCCGTGTTGGGCATCGACATGCCGGGGAGCTCACAGGCCATGATCCAGCTCCTGGCCGAGGGCCCCCGCCGCGACTCGCCCGAATTCGCAACTGCGAACGCTGCGAATTTCGCATTGGGGGGTCACTTTCTGTCGAGGCTGAATGCCAACCTTCGTGAAGACAAGGGGCTGACCTACGGGGCGCGATCGAACCTGTACGCGTTCCTCAACCTGTCGCGGTGGACCTTGTCGGTCGAAGTGCGGGGCAAGGATGTCGGGGCGGCGCTCACCGAAGTCCGGCATGAGCTGGCTCGGCTCCTCGATGAAGGCATCACCCCGGCCGAACTCGACGCGGCGTGGCGGGCCGAAGCCGTCGCCTGGAATACGGTTCGCGCCAACGCTTCCAGCGCCTCGAATCAGTACACCACCATGGCCGAGCACGGCGACACGGCGGCGGACGTACGAACCCGAATCGAGCAACTCGCCAACCTCGACCTAAGCACGGTTGGCCCGACCGTTCGCACCTACCTCGACGCCAGCGCGCCCCACCTTTGGGTCTTCGTCGGCGACCGCGCTACGCTCGAGCCGCAACTCGCGGAGTTCGGACTCGAACCTCGGTGGATCACCGCCGCTCAAGCGGTGAACGGCCGGTTCTGATCAGCAGCAAGCAACGCCTGCACGAAATCAGAACAGCAGCAAGCAAAGCTTGCGCGAGTCTGATCACCGCTGGGCCGACGCGGTCACTCCCAACGGCGGGAATCCACCAGTGGCGATGCTCCATCGGCAATCGTGCCCGGCGGCACCACCTCCACCTCGATCTTGATCTTCACCGAACTCGGGGCCGCCGCGGCAAGGTCGGACGCCACCGTTCCCGTCCCATCCGGCGCCTCGACCCTAACGACAAGCCGATCCTTGTGGTCCTCTCTCGTGATTGTACCCTGCCATCGCGTCACCGAGGGAAAGCGTCTCACCAACGCCGCGAGTTGGCGAGGATGCACGAACATGCCGCGCACCTTGACCGCGGCGTCCGCACGTCCCTGCCACCCCATGAGACGTGGCGAGATGCGCCCACACGTGCACGGTGCCATCTCGAGGCTCGAGAGATCCCCCACGCCAAACCGCACCAGCGCATAGTGAGGAGACATCGAGGTCACCACGACCTCGCCGACCTCGCCGGGAGGCAGAGGAGCCCCTGTGGTGAGGTCGCAAATCTCGATCCAGACGTCGTCGGGCACATGCCAACCCGCCAACGCGTCACACTCGAAGCCCAAGTTGCCCGTCTCCGCGGTACCGTAGCCCTGACGAACGGTCACCCCTCGGTCCTGCAACGCCGACCGCAACGATGGTGGAAGCGGTTCCGCGGTCACGAACGCACGCTCGAACGCCAGCGTCAACCCAAGCGCATCCGCCTTGTCGAAGAGCGCCTTTAGGTAGGATGGCAGCCCGACGTAGCCCGTCACGCCCAACTGGTGGAGCAACCGGACTTGCTGCTCTTGGTTGCCCACCCCGCCCGGCACGACCACGCAGCCGACTGCACGCAAGCCCTCATGGAACATGATGCCAGCCGGCGACAGGTGGTACCCAAACGCGTTGAGAACCCGTTCGCCCGGCGAGAAGCCCGCCGTGCGCAGAGCCGAGGCCCATCGCCACGCATCGGGCACTGCAGGTTCTGGCGTGTAGATGGGCCCAGGAGACTGGTAGATGCCCTTCAGCTCCGACGGGTCGACCGCCAGGAGCCCTCCGAAGGGAGGGTTTTCCCCTTGCAACGACACAAGCTCGCTCTTGCGTTGAACGGGTAACGCCGCCAGATCATCGAGCGTCCGGATCTGACTTGCTTCCAGCCCGGCGGCCTTGAGGCGTTGCGCGAACGCAGGCGCACGAGCCACGAAGTGTTCGATCAGCGCAGGCAGGTCCATGGGTCCTCCAGACGCCGTCACGAAAGCCAGCGTTTGCGGCGGCGGTAGTGCTTCACATCACGATACGACTTGCGGTCCCCACGCTGCGACATGCCCAGGTAGAACTCCTGGACGTCCGCGTTGCCCTCGAGTTCGGCTGGCGTTCCTTCCAACACGATCCGGCCGCCCTCCATGATGTAGGCGTGGTCCGCGATGTCCAATGCGCGCCGGGCGTTCTGTTCGACGAGGAGAATGGTGGTGCCTCGCTCCTCTCTGATGCGGCGTACGATCTCGAAAATTTCGGCCACGAGCAACGGCGCGAGCCCGAGTGACGGCTCATCGAGCAACATGAGGGCCGGTTTGGCCATGAGCGCACGCCCGATCGCCAACATCTGCTGTTCTCCGCCCGAGAGGTACCCGGCGATCTGACGACGCCGCTCTTTCAGGCGCGGAAACCAATCGTAGATGCCGTCGAGATCGGTCGCACCAATACGGTCGCGACGGGTGTGCCCGCCGGCCAGCAGGTTCTCTTCGACGGTGAGATGCTCGAAGACCCGTCGACCCTCCATCACCTGGAAGATGCCCTGACGAACGATGTGTTCGGGCCGGGCGTGCTGGATGGGCTCGCCGCGCCAGGTGATGGTGCCATCGCTCACGGCTCCGCGCTCTGGGCCCAGCAACCCCGAGATCGCCTTGAGGGTGGTCGTCTTGCCAGCTCCATTCGAACCGAGCAACGCGACCACCTTGCCCTCTGGCACCTCCATGGACATGCCCTTGAGCACCAGGATCACCTGGTCGTAGCGAACCTCGACGTTGGCCAGGCTCAGCATGTCAGGGAGTCTCTGGAACAGGTTCGGCCGGCACCGCATCCGCGGGAGGGGCCACCGGATCCTGGGCCGAGGTGAACCCATCGCCAATGGCCACCCACTTGCCATCCACCACCTTGTGTAGGCGAAGAGCGGTGTTTCCGCGGTGGCTTTCAGGAGTAAAGGTGATGGGTGCGGTGATGCCGCCGGTCTCGAAGTCCTTCAGGGTTTCGAGCGACGCCTTGATTTTGGCACCGTCGAGGTTGCCCTCGGGGTCTTGGCGAAGCGCTCGGGCCGCTCCTTCGAGCATGACCGCCGCCGACCACCAACCTTGGGTGTAGTGCAGCCCTTTCTCGGCGAGCGAGCTTCCTTTGGACGCGAGGTAAGCGCCGGGGGCCTTCGACCCTTCAAGCCCCTCCGCCGGAATCGCGAACGGAATGGCGCCGACCACACCCTCCGCCGCCTCACCGGCAAGCTGAAGCAGGATCTCGTCCGCCACCCACACCAGGCCGACAAACGTAAGATCGAGGCCCTGCGTCTTGGCATCTTTGATCAGCACCGCCGCAGGCCCTGCCGTGTTGTGGATCACGACGTGGGTGGCTCCGGCGGCTTGCACCCGCGCCAATTCGGCCACAAAGTCCGTGGCGCCCCGCGGCATCGTAATCGCGGTGAGTTCTACCCCGTTAGCCTCGGCAAACGCCCGGGCATCGGCCAACGGAGACTCCCCAAACGGACTGTCGTGATGGAGCAGCGCCACCTTCGCAGACCCTTCGCCCCCCTTCGCCCGATGGTCCTCAAGCGCATAACGAACGCCGATGATCGCCTGATCCGAGTAGGTGGTCCCAACGAGGAAATTGTAGGGCGCTTCATCGATCTTCGCGAGCTGGGCCGAGTAGGAGGCCGACATGAACGGCACCTGGTCCGACGCGATGCGACCGCGCAATGCCTCGGTGTCACCCGTGCCCCAGCCAAAGAACAGCACCGCGCCCTGCGAAACGTAGCGGGTGTAGAGCTGCTCGGCGCGGTCCACCTTGTAGGCGTAGTCGGCCGAGAGCAGCTTGAGCGGGCGGCCTTCGATGCCTCCTTGGTCGTTGGTCCACGCGACATAGTCCTTCATGCCTTCGGCATAGGTCGCGCCCACATCCGAGGTGGCCCCCGTCAAGTCGAAGATTGCACCAATAATGATGGGCTCGGGGCCCGCATCTGCGGCGGGCTCGGAGCTCCCACAGGCCGTGAGGACCGTCAGCGCGAGCAGCCCTAGGGCGTGAAACCAGTTCAACATCAACGTCCTCTCACTTCTCGTAGTCGAAGGGCCAAAGCCAGAAATAGTCCTTCACGTTCTTCCAGATCTCGCTGAGGCCTCGCGGCTCGAAGATGAGGAAAAACATGATAGTCAAGCCGAATACGGCCTGTTGTACGTACGGAATCGTGGCATCGATCGATGGAATCGTCTCGGACAGAGCGTAGCCAACCTCGGTGATGAGGGCCGGCAGCACGGTGAGCAACACAGCCCCCAGGAACGACCCCGTCACGGACCCCAACCCACCGATGATGATCATGGACAGGTAGAGGATCGAGACCTCGATGGTGAAGCGCTCCCACGTGACGATGCCGCGATAGTGCGCGGTCAACGCACCGGCGACGCCAACGATGCCCGACGACAGCGCAAAGGCGATGAGCTTCGTCGAAAAGACGTTCACCCCCATGGCGCTCGCCGCGATGTCCTGGTCGCGGATGGCCACGAAGGCGCGGCCGTAATGCGTACGAAGCAGGTTGAGGTTCGCGAGCGCCGCCAGCGCAGCACACCCTGCACCCAACCAGTAGAAGTTGAAGTCATCGCGGAAGGACACACCAAACAGCATGGGATCCGGCACTACGATGGCCTCCTTGCCGCCGGTCAGTGCGTCCCAGTGGGTGACCACCCACAGGATGATTTCCTGGGCCGCAAGTGTAGCAATCGCCAGATACAATCCCTTTAGTCGCAGAGATGGGATCCCGAACAGGAGCCCCACGACCGCGGCGGCCCCGGCTCCTGCCAACGTCGACAGGGTCCAGTGGACGTCCAGGTTCACCGTGAGCAGGGCTGCAGTGTAGGCCCCCACGGCCATGAACCCACCCTGACCCAGCGAGATCTGACCGGTGTAGCCCACAAGGATGTTGAGTCCGATCGCACCCACCGTGGCAATCGCGATTTGGTTCGCGATGGTGAGTGCATAGCGGTCGGCGAAGAATGGAAACGCCACCACCGCACCCACGAACAGGGCCAGCCGAATCCACTCTGCCCGGGTCTTCCGAAGCGCCATGTCGGCGCGGTAATTGGTTTGGTAGATCCCGGATTCCATCTAGACGCGCTCCACGCGTTGCTCGCCGAAGAGGCCGTAGGGCCGCACGAGCAGGATGCCGACAAGAATGATGTAGGGCAGCACCTGCTCGAGGCCATCGCCGATGTAGCCCCGCGTATACGCCTGCAAAAGCCCGATGATGAGCCCGCCCACGACCGCACCGGGAATGGAGTCCAGCCCGCCCACGATGACCACGGGAAAGACGTAGAGCCCAAAGTGACCGAGTTCAGGTCCCACTCCCACGATGTTCGCCACGATGGCCCCGCCCAGGGCGGCCGACACCGCGCCAATCGCCCACGCCCAACCGAAGACCCGGTTCACGCTGATGCCCATGCTCATGGCGGCCTGCTGATCATCCGCCACCGCGCGCATCGCGATGCCTTGACGGGTAAGCCGGAAGAACAGCGTAAAGCCGGCCAGCAGCACCACCGCGACCACGATGGCCCAAAGCCGGTCGGTGCCTACGGTGGCCGGTCCGATCGAGACGGGCTCGCTGGGAATGAACGAGGGAAAGGCGCGCGGCTGAGTGCCCCAGATCATCCCCACGAACGCCCGAAGTACGCTCGACAAACCAATGGTCACCATGATGAGAGAAATGATCGGTTCGCCGACCATTTGGCGGAGCACGAGGCGTTCGACAAGGGCTCCCATCACGACCGCGGCCACGATCGTTAGCCCCATCCCCACCGGCCACGGAAGACCGAGCTGCACGATGGCCGCGTAGGCGAAGTAGGCCCCCAGCAACAGGAACTCGCCCTGGGCGAAGTTCAGCACGTCACTCGCCTTGTAGATCAGCACGAACCCCAAGGCTGCGAGTGCGAGAATCGCGCCGTTGGTCAGGCCCGTCACTGTAAGCTGCACAAAGAGGTCCATCAGGGTTTCACCGGCGCTACGGTCTGGATGGTGAGGCTCGTTTCAATCACCGCGCTGGACCCGTCCTGGTAGTGGATGGTGCTGCGGACCTGCACCGCATCGCCGTCGCCATACAATCCATCCACGATGTCGCGGTAGCGCTCGGCCACCAGGTTTCGGCGCACTTTGCGGGTCCTCGTCAGCTCGGCATCGTCGGCGTCGAGTTCTTTGTGCAAGAGCACGAAACGCCGTACTCGCGCGGCCTGTGGCATCTCCGCATTGCGACCCGCCACGTGCGCAAGCACCAACGCGTAGACCTCGGCCTTCTGTGCCAAGTCGGTGTAGGTCGTGTAGCCAATACGCTGGTTTTCAGACCATTTCCCAACGTTTGCGAAGTCGATGTTGAGCATGGCCGTCACGAAGGGCCAGTCCCCACCGCCAAACACCACGGCCTCTTTGACGTACGGGCTGAACTTCAGTTTGTTTTCGATGAACTGGGGACTGAAGAGCGTTCCGTCGGCCAGGGTCATCACGTCTTTGGCGCGGTCGAGCACCACGAGCTGGCCGCGGTCATCGAAGTAGCCAGCGTCGCCAGTCCGAAGCCAGCCGTCCGTCAACACCTCGGCCGTCGCCGCATCATTTCGGTAGTACCCCTGCATCACCGCGGGGCTTCGCACCAAAATCTGCCCATCGTCATCGAGACGAACTTCGGTTCCGGGTAGCGGTTCGCCCACCGTGTCGAAATCGATGGCCCCATCCCGATGAAGCACGGCGATACCCGACGTCTCCGTCTGGCCGTAGATCTGTTTCAGGTTCACCCCGAGCGCGTGGAAGAACCGGAAGACATCGGGCCCCAGAGCCGCCCCGCCTGTGTATGCGCGCACGAGCTGGGTGAGTCCGAGATGCTCCTTGATGGGGCGCAGCACCGTGGCGTGGGCCAGGGCGTACGCAACCCGGAGGAACGGACCGGGGGTGCGTCCCGCAAACCGTGCATCCGCCATGCGATGACCGATCGCGAGCCCCCGACGATAGGCCCATCGCTTCAGGGGGGTGGTGTCTTCGATGCGGGATTGCACCTCGCTGACCAACGCTTCCCAAATTCGGGGTGGGTTGAACATGACGCGAGGGGCGATTTCGCGAAGGTCACGGCGCGTGGTGGCGGTTCCCTCCGCGAAGCTCAAGGGAAACCCGACCGACAGCCCACACGCCACCGCCATCATCTGCTCCCCGATCCAGGCCAGAGGCAGCACGGACACGAAATCATCGCGGGGCTTAAGCGGATCCACGTCCATGAGCGTACGGCCCATCACCAGCAGATTTTCGTGGGTGAGCATGGCGAGTTTCGGGGTGCCCGTTGTGCCTGAAGTCGACGAGAGAATGGCCAAATCGCCGGGCTTCGTGCGCCGCACCCGTTCGGCAAACGCCTCCCGTCGACCCGCCCCCTCTGCCTGCACCTCGGTAAAGCGCATCAGCCAGGGCTCGTCGTAGCCTTCGAGGCCCCGAGGATCGTAGTAGACGACCTTGCGCACCTTGTCGCCCAGGCCGAGTTCGCGCACCTTGTCGACCTGTTCCTGGTCTTCGACGACGATGAACGAGACCTCGGCATGTTCAACGATGTAGGCCAATTCCTGGCCAACCGCGTCCTGATAGACCCCGACCGACCGAGCCCCCGCCGCCTGGGCCGCAAGTTCGCTAATCAGCCATTCGGGCCGATTGTCGCCGATGATGGCAAGCGTCTCTCCAGGCTGGAGGCCCAGCTCGACCAGCCCTTCGCAAAAGTCGGCCACCTGATCCGCGTACTCTCGCCAGCTCAGCGTCTTCCAGATGCCGTGGTGCCGTTCGCGGAGCGCGGGACGATGGGGCGTGCGCTCCGCGTGTCCCATGAGCAATCCCGGAAGGGTCTGTGGCCACGTCATGCCGCCCCCTCCTCGCCCAGGTAAGCTTCGAGAACCCGGGGATCTCGGCTGACTTCATCTGGCCGGCCATCTGCGATCTTCGTCCCAAAGTCCAGCACGGCAATGCGGTCGCTAATGTCCATGACCACGCCCATGTCGTGCTCAATGAGCAAGGTCGTGACGCCGTGGTGCTCGGCGACGTCGAGCACGAACCGCGCCATGTCTTCCTTTTCTTCTGCGTTCATCCCGGCCATTGGCTCATCAAGCAACAACATCGCGGGACGCAAAGCAAGGGCCCGACCAAGTTCCACACGCTTTTGCAGTCCGTAGGCCAGCGAGCCGACCGGTCGGGTGCGGATCGCCCCGATTTCCAGCAGCTCAATGATGTCCTCGACGAACTCACGAAACCGGATTTGCTCGGCTTGGGCGGGTCCCCAGAACACTAGGCTCATGGGAAGGCTCGATCGCATGTGGACGTGACAGCCGGCGAGGAGGTTGTCGAGCACGGTCATGTGCTTGAACAGCTCGATGTTCTGAAATGACCGCGCCACGCCGAGCCGCGCGATGCGATGGGGTGGCAGCTTCGACGTCGTGTGGGACCGACCCTCGTTGTGAAACGTGATGACGCCCGTTTGCGCGCGGTACAGCCCGCTGATGCAATTGAGGAGGCTCGTCTTGCCCGCGCCATTTGGCCCGATGATGGCGACGACCTCCCCCTGGTGAACGTCGAAGTCGATCCCACGCAGGGCGTGAACGCCCCCAAAACGCAGGTCGAGGCCGCGGACAGAAAGTTGGAGTTCCCCCGGTTCAAGGGTGCTTCGGTTCAGGCGATGCGTGAAACCGCGCTGCATGGCGCTCCGACCAGCGAGGGTTCGAGGGCCGCCACTCTACCGCAGTTCCCTGTTGCAGGGGGTGCGGCATGGGATGGAGCGGGCCCGACCGACACGACCGCGCCGTCAGGCCCGGCGATCGGTTCCGGGAAACGTGGCCCGTCGCGGTCTCGGGGCTCGGACCCCTCGCGCCATCGGAGGCACCCAACTGTGACGGAAATGCAAGTTCAAGGAAGCGTACTCAGGCTCGGTACGATTTGAACTATTTCGGCCGGATAGTTGTGGCCCACGCCTTCACCCTGCCGGTACACCGGTGGCTGGAGGTTCAGAGTGAGTCACACCTTATTTATGTTCAGCCTGCTCGCAGGATGCGTGGGGGAGAGCGACAGTGACAGCGCCAATACCGAATCGGACGCCGACACCGATGCCGATTCGGACGCCGACACCGATGCGGACTCGGACGCGGACACCGATGCGGACTCGGACGCGGACACCGATGCCGACTCGGACGCCGACTCCGATGCCGATTCGGACGCCGACACCGATGCCGATTCGGACGCCGACACCGATGCCGATTCGGACGCCGATACCGGGTCGACCGCCGCGCTCACGGTCGATGATCTGAACGTTGGTGATCTTGTCATCACGGAGTTCATGTCGAATCCGAGTGTCCTGAGCGGAGAGTGGGTCGAAATCTTCAACACAACCAACCAGTCCTACGACCTTCAGGGTCTCGTCTTGACCGACGACGGCAGCTCCATCGGAGGCCCCCCCGACCGAGATGTCATCGATACGCCACTGGTGATCGGCCCTCGCGAGTACTTGGTGCTTGGGAGCAACGATGACCTCGCGACCAATGGGGGAGTCGCCATCGACTGGATGTGGGAGACCTTTGATGCCTCCACGAGTCCCGCGACACTCTTCTTCGTAGGCGATCTACTCGATAGCTTCATCCTGGCGCGCGAAGGGGCAAACCCCATTCAGATCGACCGCATCGAAATGCCTGCGTGCACGCACAACGGTCCACCCGTGTCAACCGATACGGGGCAACCTGCGCCAATTGTAGGCTCATGCTTCCGATTCCTTGACGCAAATACCGCAGACGGCACCGCCCACAATCTTGACGCCGGCTCCATCGACGCTTCGCTCAACGATGACCTGGTGAATTGGTGCTCGTCGACGACGCCGATCGCGGGATCAGACCTCGGCACGCCGGGCGCTCCGAACCTTCCCTGTCCGTAGCGCCTAACGGCGACGCCGGCCGAGAATCAGACCCCCGAGTGCGCCGAAGAGCCACCCCCAACTGAGCCTCGGAGTCGGCCCCTGCGCGCACCCCTCAGAGGTGAGCGGGGGCTTAGGATCTCCCGTCGCGTCGAGCGGCGGGAAACCCGCGGAGGCCACAGGGCCGCCCGCCCGCTCGGCGGGTTCGAGCGTTCCTGAGTCATCCTCGTCGAGGAAGAGCGACGAGGTCGTGCGAATCGACTCGGCAAGCGTCTGTCCCTCCGGGGTGGTCGGATCGAACGTAAACTCCCCGAACTCGATGCCGAGGTCGAGCCATTCGGGTTCACCAAGCTCGATGATGTAGCTCTCACCATCAACCTCGAAGGGTGCGGCTCCCCAGAGTTCGGCTGGCCCCTCGGGTTGGAGTTGAAGCCCGAACTCGATCGGCGCCGGCGTCGAAGCAAATCCCGTGAACCCTTGAGGGAACGCCAGTTCGACGCCACACCATTCGCCTCCCGGCGCGGTGAGGGTGGCCCGGCCAAGGGCATCGATCGCTTCGCCTTCGACGACCACCTCACGCCCACCCACACAGTCGATCCAGGTCACGTCGGCCGCCTCCAGCCGGGCGAACTCGAACGTGAACTTGGCCGTGGGCGCGGTCTGGACGACCGACTTGCCAGGATTACCCACGAAAATGCCTTCGGGCGGGGGCCGATCGCAAGCCCCAAGCCCCAAGACCAGGAAAAATGGCAGACGGTTCATCAGTTCGACTCGGGGGCATCAGACAGAGGAAAGAGGCAGACACTCAGTTGGTACACGCGGCCGTCAGCACTCGCTTCGCGATCACACAGATTCAGGACCCGCTCATGAAGTGCGAACACCTCTTGCCGCACTTGTTCTAAGAGGTGCTCAGGAACCGCAAGGGTGGAGCCACAAAGTAGCCGCTCCTCGGGATCGAAGCGCTCCACCGCTTCCCGCGCCCGGGCCAGCATGCCGTAGTGGTAATTGTGGACGGCTAACCCCGCGACCTCAGGAGCCGTCACCACCGTCGCATCCGTGACACGAATGCGCCCATCCGGGTCGCGGGCCAACAGCTCGAACTCGAACAGGACATCCAATGCCCGTTGGGCCTCGGCTGGCGTGATGGTGGGCCGGAGTCGCGCGGCCAACCAATCCGCATCGGCGATGAAATCTGCGCGATGCGCCAACTCACGAATCGCAGGGTAGTACCAATGCGTCAGGCACTCGAAAGCCGCGCCCTCCACGCGACGGGCCCCCAGTGCGCGCTGAGTGGTACTGATTCGCTCCCAAGCCTCATTGCGTTCAAGGTCGCTCGTGGCCTGACCGAGCTTTACCAACCAGCCAAAGAACTCGGCTTCGGTGTCCGAAAGCTTCAGCGCCCGCGCAAACGCCTCTTGGTTCGCGGGCGTCAGGTTCCGTTCCCCGCGCATCACATGAAGCAAGGCCGAAGGAGACTTCTGCCCGGCCCGCCGAGCAAAGCCGCGGTGACTGAATCGAGGATTCGACGCCTTCTTCGCGTTGAACCAGTCAACAAGGAACGCGCGGAAGTCAACGTATTGGAAAATGTTTGGAAGAGAAGGGGAGCTTCGCACGTAGGTCTCAGCAGCGAGCACTGCGCGCTACTATGAACCGGGATGTTTGGGGGCAACCCTCATCCGAAAAAGGAATCGCCTATGCCACCCCTCCGATACGCCCGCCGCCAATGGGGCACCATCCTCTACGTCATCGTAGGACTGTTGATGACCCCTTTGGTGATCTTCCAAGTTCTTGAGGGCAATTGGGCGGTCGCGAGCGTCATCTTGGCGACGGTTGGACTGACGCTTCTGCTCTTCGGCAGCTTGCTGGTCACGGTCGACGCCGAACAGGTTCGCCTGTCGTTTGGGGTAGGGGTGATTCAGCGCCGCATTCCGCTGTCGCAGGTCCTCGATTCCAAGCCGGTCCAGAATCGAATGTGGTGGGGGTACGGCATCCGCCTCACGCCCCACGGCTGGATGTGGAACATCGCAGGGCTCCAGGCCGTCGAACTCACCCTTGCGTCCGGTCGTCACTTTCGCATCGGCACGGGCGAGCCCGAGGCCCTCAACAACGCCATCGCTTCCGCAAAAGCGGGATGACGGACAACGTCGTGAAGCATTGAAGGATTGGGGGACTCGGGTTCGAACCGAGGTCTTCCGGGTCAAAGCCGGACATCCATTCCACTGGACCATCCCCCCAGAAACGGAAAAAGCCCCTCATGCCAATGGCGCGAGGGGCTCTTTCAACGATGCTTGTTGGACCTAGTCGCACCCCTCCCGCGACCGACCCGAGGGTTGGCGTTGAAGTTGGTGCCAGCAAATCCAATTGAGCATGGGGTTCATCTAGCGGGCACACCTCATTCGTCAAGCCACCGTCGCATCAAGTGACGCTCGTCTTCGCATTGGCCCGAGCACACGTTTTCGCGGCCTCTGAAAGGAAGGCGTTCGACGAACCCGTGCTGACGGGGATCTCCATGGCCGATAGCGATGGCGCAACAGCACGGAGATCGGCATGGCGAATCGAAGTCGCGAGGAGTGGCGGGAGCTTGTCTGGCAGTGGGAGCACTCGGGACAGACC
>JBCCQY010000161.1:0-21914 GCA_039208735.1 Myxococcota bacterium
GTGGGCGGAACCGTCGACTGCTTGGACGACAATACGGTCCAGTTCGAGATGTCGACCACCGGCCCGGCCGCGAGCACAGAAGTGTTCTCGCAGGAAACCGGCAACAGCAGCCCCTCCGGCCAGTACTCGGACAACCACAACCTCGATTCCATCGGAAACGGAGAGTGGGAGCAGACGCTCGCGACGGGTGTGAATCCTCCCGTCACGGATGAGTCCACGTTGTTCCGCTGCGACCGCAATGCCCAGGACTTGCCCTACCACCACAATGCAGGTCCGGCTCTCGTCATGAGCTACATCTTCCGTGCCTACGACTCTACTGGCACCGAATTCGACTGCGTGTCCGTCGGACACGACCCGGCCGGCATTATCGCGGGCACCGAAACGCGCGTGAACGAGCCCACGAACGCCTCGGACATCAGCGCGGTCAACTGCCGCATCGAAGAATTCACCTACTGATTCTTCGTTCGCGTTGCTCATTTCAGGGAGCGGCCTCGCGGGCCGCTCCCTTTCTTTTTTTGCTCTGCACGGACCTGCGCTACTTGTCGCCCGTCGCTGAGAGTTCAGTAGCGAGGTTGATGAACGTGCCCTCGAGTTCGAGCGACTCGTTGCAGAAGTGGAAATCGCCCGGACCGCTCGCCATGTTCGACAAGAAGCTTTGCTGAACCTGGTCGCCGACGCCCACCGTGATGATGCGAGCCCCCATCGCGCGCAGATCGTAGACCTGCTTCATGGTGGCATCCGGATCATCGGGGTGACCGTCGGTCATGACCACGAACACCCGCTGGATGCCCGCTTTGGGCTTGAGCAGGGTGCGCGCGTCGTACAGGCCCTCGCTCATCGGGGTCGACCCAATGGGGGTGAGCGAGTCAATCGCCCAGCGTAGGCGATCGAGGTTGGCGGTGAGCGTCGATTTGACTCCGCCGGGGAACGCGACAACCGAAACCTGCCGGTTGGGTGACTGCAACGTCCGCTGGACAAAGGCGAGAGCTGCGCGCTTCGCGTTCTCGATGTTGTTGCCATACATCGACCCGGAACAGTCGATCACAAGCGAGACCCACATGGGCGCTCGGTTGTTGGCGAGATCTTCGAGGGTGACGTGTCCGCCTGCGAGTCGGTGGGGCAGGATCTGCCCTGACTCGAGGTCCATTGCTTCGACCTCGACAATGCCATTGCTGTTGTAGCGGTAAGTCACCGACAACCGGGCTTGCCCCGCAGGTCGTGGCGCAATGCCGTAGAACTCGAAATGCCCCAGGACCGTCGAGTCAAGCGGGTTCTCACTCTCCCCTTGGACGAGCCAAAGGTCGATGGTGGCCTGCCCGTCGTAGGTCGTGGAGTAGTCATCGCGCGTCTTCTCAGCAGGAATCCGCGTGTTCTTCTTGATGATCTTCGAGTTGTAGAGCTGTCCGTCGCGGAACACGACCATGCCAAGCGAATGCGAGGTGACGTCGTGCGTCCGAATGTCGACGGGCGAGACCTCGCCGCGCAGTTCAGCCGACTCGATGGCTGCCGTAAGCGCAGCCCCCAACGCAATCGCTTCGTCGGGGTTGATGTCGGTCGCGGGTGGCTTCCCAAACAGGTCGGTCAGCATGTTGCGGACCATCGGCATCCGCGTCGACCCACCAGCCAACAAGACGACATCGACATCTTCGGGCGCACACTGCGCTTCGGTGAGCACGGCCTTGGTCAACACTTCGGTGCGCTCGAGGAGATCTCTCGTAAGGTCCTCGAACGTTTCCCGCGTGACGGCCAGGCGCATCACCTTGTCACCGAAATCGTGGAAGATGTTGCACTTGGGCCGACGGGTGAGGCTGATCTTCGCACTCACGCATTTGCTACGTAGATCGTGGTAGCTCGACAACTCTTCAAGTGGATCGACGCCGTGCTTCTCTTTGAAGGCGGCTGCGACATGCTTGATGAGGCGATCGTCCCAGTCTTTGCCCCCGAGCCGATGATCCCCATCGGTGCCCACGACGTTGATGTCGTTGCCCTCGATGTCGCACAGGGTGACGTCGAACGTTCCGCCGCCAAGGTCGTAGACCAAGACCCGAAGATCACGGCCTGCGTTGTTTAGGCCATACGCAAACGCAGCGGCAGTCGGCTCGTTGATGAGCTTGAGGACCTTGAGTCCTGCAAGTTCGCCAGCCTTGAGCGTGGCCCGACGCTGCACGTCATTGAAGTACGCGGGCACCGTAATGACGGCTTGTTCAACGGGCTCACCGAGGCGCAATTCAGCGTCCCGCTTGAGCTTTCCGAGGATGTGGGCCGACAATTCCTGTGGATTGTAGTCCTTACCCTTGAAGCTGAAACGGAAGGTTTCATCGCCCATGTGCCGCTTTACGAACTCTACAACCTGCTCGGGGAGCACCACGGCCATGTGCTTGGCGTAGCTCCCGACGGAGATGGCATCGTCCTCGAAAAGGAGCACGCTCGGCGTGATGCGGTCTCCTTCCGCGTTGGGCAACACTTCGGGTACCCCGTGTTGATTCACGTACGCAATGGCCGAGAAGGTCGTCCCGAGGTCGATCCCGACCGCACCAATTGCCATTGAGGGTGCCTCCTGCGGGCCACGGACCCGACGATTGCCCAGGGGTCAGACGGGGTGTGCTGGAGTATATCGGAGGCGCGGTCCACGACAAACCACCGGAGAGCCACGATGCGCCCCGTTCTCCTGGCATCCACTAGCGCGGTTCGGCTGCGGATGCTGACAAATGCGGGACTTACGGTCCGCGCCGTCCCTTCTCACGTAACGGAAGCGATCCCGGCAAATCCACAGAACGTCACCCAGGTGGTCGAGGACTTGGCCCTCGCCAAGGCCCGGGCGGTGTTCGAGCAGAACCCAGGGCACATCGTGATCGGAGCCGATCAGCTCGCCTTCGACCCGGACGCCCCGCACGATCCATTCGGCAAGCCACGCGATCCCGACGATCACCTCGCACGACTGAAAGCGCTGCGCGGCAAGTCCCATGTCCTGGTCACGGGCTTTGCGATCCTTGAGGCCGAAACAACGATTATCGATCACGACATCACGACGATGCACGTTCGCGCCGACCTGTCGGACGAAGAACTGGCCGCCTACGTGGCCACCCAAGAAGGTTCTGGCTGTGCCGCAGGATACGCCGCCGAAGGACGGGGAGGCTTCTTGTTCGAGCGGATCGACGGTGACTTTTTCAACGTGCTGGGCTTGCCTGTACTGAAGGTGATCACCGCCCTGCGGACCCTCGGCTGGCGAGCGACCAATGGCTGATCCCGATTCGTTGGCGGATCTGATCGCCGATGTGCGTGCCGTGCTTGAGGACGCTTCGCTTCGAGGCGTCCTCGCCGAAGACGGTCGCCTCCCGCCTCCGCCCGCCGCTCCTGCAGGAGCTCCGCCAGAGCCTCGCACCGCCAAACCGTCCGGAGAGGCCAACCCGGCGTGGTCCTCCCTGGCCACCGAAGCCCGAGAAGCGCGCCCCGACGCAGCCGGACGCCTCGCCCGGGTGCGGGAGGAGCTGGGTGACTGCCAGCGTTGCGGACTCGCCAAAGGGCGCAAGACCCTCGTGTTTGGTGTGGGGGATCCCGATGCCGACCTCGTCGTGGTGGGCGAGGCCCCCGGCCACGAGGAAGATCGCCGCGGCGAACCCTTCGTGGGCGCGGCCGGCCAGATGCTCGACAAGATGCTCGAGAACGTCATCGGTTTACCCCGATCGAAGGTCTACATTCTCAACGTGATCAAGTGCCGTCCTCCGAAGAACCGCAATCCGTTGCCCGATGAAGTGGAGGCCTGCATGCCATTCTTGCGAGGTCAGATCGAGGCGATCGAGCCGAAGGTGCTCCTTGTCTTGGGAAGCGTGGCCTTCAAATCGCTGTTCGATACGAGCCGCGGCATTACCCGCGCCCGCGGCATCTGGACCGAATACGAGGGCACGCCCGTCATGCCGACGTTTCACCCCGCTTACCTGCTCCGGCAGCCCCAGGACAAACGGCTCACCTTCGAAGACTTGAAGGCGGTCCGTCAGCGCTACGATGAATTGGGCGGGCGCCGCTGAACTAGCGGTACCCCTCGGCTTGCAGCTCAAAGAGTTCTGCGTACCGACCACGCTTCGTCATCAATTCGTCGTGGGTCCCTTGTTCGAGGATCTGCCCTCCATCGAGCACCACGATCTCGTCAGCCATTCGAACCGTCGAGAACCGGTGACTGATGAGCACGGCCATCTGGTCCTTGGTCAGCGCCTTCACCCGCTCGAACACCTGCGCCTCGGCTTCGGCATCCATGGCTGCAGTAGGCTCATCGAACACGAGGACATCCGCATTCTCTCGCATGAAAGCACGAGAGAGGGCGACCTTCTGCCACTGGCCGATCGAAAGCTCCCGCCCATTCTTGAACCATCGTCCCAGCTGGGTGTGAAAGCCGTCTGGCAGACCATCGATGAAGGGGGTGGCCATGCCTTGGTCCGCCGCCACCGCCCATCGGTTCTCATCGTCCACGGCCTCGATGTCACCGACACCGATGTTTTCGCCGACCGTGAACTGATACTTCACGAAGTCCTGAAAGATCACGCCGATGCGCGTTTGTAGGGCATCGGGGTCCCATGACTGCAGGTCGGTGCCGTCGAGCAGGATTCGCCCCTCCTGGGGCGTGTAGAGGCCCGTGAGCAGCTTGACGAGCGTGGTCTTGCCGCTGCCGTTGTGCCCCACGAGGGCAAGCCGTTGACCGGGCGTGAGGTGAAGGTCGACGTTGGTGAGCGCGGCCGTCTCCGCTCCTGGGTAGCGGAAGGTGACTCCCTTGAAGCGAACTCCATCTCCGGGAACCGCGCCTTCATGGACCCCGCCGATGCGCTTGGGCGTCTCGGTGGCGAGGAAGGTGTAGAGATTCGACAGGTACAAGTTGTCTTCGTACATCCCACCAATGGCGCGGAGGCTGGCCGAGAAAGCCCCTTGGCCCTGTTTGAAGACCAGCAGGTACATCGTCATGGCGCCGATCGTGATCACGCCTTGCATCGTCGACCATGCAATCCAGCCGTAGGCCCCATACAAAGCCCCAGTCGACACGAGGCCCAGGAGCGCTCCCCACAGCCCACGACGCAGGGTCAGGTTGCGGTCCTCGGCAAACAGCTTGTCGAAGATGGTCTGGTAGCGGGTCAACAGACGCGGTCCAAGCCCCAATAGCTGGACTTCTTTGGCGTAGTCCTCTCGGGCCATGACGACCTCGAGGTAGGACTGTTCGCGCGTTTCGGGCGCACGCCAAGAGAACAATCGGAACGCCTCGCCGGCGAATCGGGTTTCTGCGACGAACGCCGGCACACTGGCGACCAGCAATACCAACACCGCCAGCGGGGAGAACCCGATGAGAAGGGCTCCGTAGGTGGTCAAGGCGAGTCCGTTCTGCAACAACCCAAACGTTCGACGCACCAACGAAAGAGGACGAGACGACGCTTGCCGACGGGCGCGGGTCATCGAATCGTACAGCTCGGGATCTTCAAAGTTCGGCAGATCCAGTTCGAGCGCCTTTTCGAGAATCATGACATTCACGCGATGGCCGAGTTTCGCGCGTAGCAAAGCGTCGGCTACGTCCAGGCCGCGTTGGGTGAATGCGATGGCGGTCACGAGCCCAAGTTCGGCGACAATCCAACCGAGTGCGGCCCGCTGATCGGCCCAGGTGCCACTCTGCGCCGCGAGAAGAACGCCATCGACAATTTGGCGCCCTACCCATGCGATGGATGCTGGAATGGCCCCTGCAGCGAGGGTGCCTAAGGCAAAAAACAAGAGGAGTCTGCGGTCGGTCTGCCAGACCAACCCAATCGCCCGCCATGTGTAGCGGTAAACGCCCGCTAGCCGCCGAGTCCAAGGCGGAGCGGGTGGAGATTCAGGTGTGCTCATGCGCCGCAACCTACGTCCCCCTTGAGTGGCGCCAACCGCCCGTCCGGGCAGCCCGCGACGATAGGAGGGTAGGCATGCCAGCTGCAATCACCCTCGCTCCACATCCCCAAGCGATCCACCAGCACGACACGCTGCTGATTATCGGCCGCAAGGCACGGCTCCTCGAACCCGATGTCATGGGCCTCCTTCCCTCTCGAATGCCCCACGCCACCTGGCAATCCATGCTCAAGCGTTGCGATCCTGGCGATTGGGGCCGGGTCGTATCGACCTGGACAGGCGATACCCCCGCTCGTGTCGCGGCGGGGGTCCTTCCCGAAGGCATCTCTCGTCACAATAGTCCCGCCCGAGCCTTTGCCATTCCTGGCCTCGTGGCCAATGCAGGACAGAAGGGCAACGTGGGCCTCGTGCTCGCGCTCGAGCATCCCAACCATGATGTCGCGTCGGCCATCGCCGTCGCACGCGCACTGCCCACCTTCACCGCGACGAGCCGACGCGTCTCGCGCGAGGTCACCCTGTGGCTGCAGCCCCGAAACGGTTCGATCAACACCGAGGCCGTGCGTCAAGGTATCGAAGCCGTTCGCTACGCCGCCCACCTCACGGACCAGCCCCCCAACCGTCTGGGATGCGATGCCTTCGTGGCCGAAGCTCGAGCGGTGGCCGATGACCTCGGCTGCGACATTACGGTGCTTCGTCGTCCTGAACTCAAAGAGCAAGGGATGAACGGCATCCTCGCCGTGGGGCAAGCCGCCGAACAGTCGCCGGCCCTCGTGGTCCTCGACCATGTGCCCTCCGAACCCAGGAAAGCCGTGGCCTGGGTGGGCAAAGGCATCGTTTACGACACCGGCGGACTGTCCATCAAGTCGAAGACGGGCATGCCCGGCATGAAGACCGATATGGCAGGGGCGGCCGCGGTCCTTGCCGGTTTCCGAGCTGCCGTACGGCTCGGAACCCAAGACCGACTCTCAGCGGTCCTTTGCATCGCCGAGAACGCAGTCGGATCCCTTGCTGTACGCCCCGATGACATCATCGAGATGGGCAGTGGCCGCACCGTCGAAATCAACAACACCGACGCCGAGGGGCGGCTGGTCCTTGCCGATGGCGTAGCCTGGGTCACGAAACGGCGTCGTCCGCAGGTTCTGGTTGATATGGCGACCCTCACCGGTGCCCAATCTGCGGCCACGGGCAAACGTCACGCGGCGCTGTACTGCTCGGACGAAGCGCTCGAACGACGTGTGGTGGAGGCAGGGCGATGGAGTGGCGACCTCGTACACCCGCTGCCTTATGCGCCTGAACTGTTCCGCAAGGAGTTCCATTCGACCGTCGCCGACATGCGCAACTCGGTGAAGGATCGCGCCAACGCCCAGTCGAGCTGCGCGGGTCAGTTCATCGGCAACCATCTCTTCGCGTCGGGATTCGACGGTGCGTGGTGCCACATCGACATGGCCGGACCCTCGGTGCACGCCCACCGGGGAACGGGCTTTGGCGTGGGTCTGCTGATGGCTCTGGCGAGCTGATTACTTGGCGAAGGCCTTTTCGAGCGCAACCAGCGCGTCGCGAACGGCGTTGCGCGTCGACCGCCGAATGATGAATCCGGGCACCAGCGCGTTGGTCTTTAGGTCGAGATCGTAGGTGATGAGCGCTTTGTCACCGAGGGCTTCGACCTTCCACTCGGCCTCGAAGTGGGTGAGCTGCTTGCTCTCGACCAGCTTGCTCGTGACCCCTTTGGCCGTGTCGCAGTCCTTCGACGTGTAGGTCACGGGCATGATGGGATGCGGCGTGGCGATGGTGACCATGCGGCACTTCGCTTCGGAAGCCGGTTTCACGGTGACCGTCGAGTCCTTGGACGTCAGCTTGCCGAGCTGGATGGGGGCGGAGACGAGGGTGCGCACCTCATCGGCGGATGCCGACACCGCCACCTTCCCGCGGACCATCCCGCCGTCGAGGACCTCGAGCTGAGGTTCGACCGCCCCTGCGACTGCGAACGCCATCCACAACATAGAGAACCCTCCAGAGACGTCGGTACAACGCGGCAACGCCACCCGCAACCGTCAGCGGCATTCTCGGATCACTGCTTTCAGATACAATACGTATCGTAAATAAAGGGAGCATCCGATGAGCACCTTCGTCGAACTCGTTGCCTGGATCGGCCTCACACCGGTTGTCACCGTTGCGCTCTGCGCCACCCTGTTTGGTGCAGGGCTGCCCCTGGTCCTGGTGCTTGGCGTCTACGGCCGGGCCACCGAACAGACGGCGTCTCGGCGTGCTACGGCCACGGCCGGAGGAGCCCTTGCCCGGACCGACCGGTCGGCCGCGTGACCCTGATGTCGACGTGCGGATTCTCGATGCAGCGCGGGCCTTGCTGCATGAGTCCGGGCTCGAGCGCCTGACCATTTCGGCGGTGGCCTCGCGAGCCGGGGTCGGTCGTCCCACGGTGTATCGGCGCTACAACCGCCCCGATGACATTGCGATGGAGGTCCTTTACACCGACATCGATGGCCTATTGGACGAAGCCGAAGCCCGTCGCAACCCCGGGGCACCGGTGCTCGACCAACTGGTCGACCTCGCAGACCCCTTCCTCGTCTACTACAACGCGCACCCGCCGCTGTCCGCGGCGCTCCTCAAGTTGTCGATGTTTTCCGGAGGCGCTTGGCAAGCCCGTTTCGCCAACCATGCGATCGCGTGGCTCGCCGGCCTCGCCGCGGACTTCCAAACCGCCACGACCGATGGGCGCCTTCACCCCGACGTCGACACGCAAGTCCTGATGCAGACGTTCTTTGGCCTGTACCTCATGACAGCCATCGCAGGCGTCCAAGGCCTGTTCGACCTCGAGACTCAACGAATGCTCCTTCGACGGTCTTTGGCCCAGCACCTACGTGGGCTCGTCCCCGAATGAGCCCAACGTGGCCTGGAGCCGGTCCAAGAAGGGTGCCTGGGCGGGATTGAGTTTGGCGCGGGCCTGGTCAGGGACCAGCCATGCTGCTCGATCGACTTCGGGAATCGTCATCTTGCGGCCACTGCGGGGGGGCCAGTCGATCTCAATCCGATTGGACACCAACGTCGCTGGGTCGGCATCGCCTGCCGCACCAAAGGCACGCACAAGCTTTCCACTCTTCTGACGGACCTCACCCAAATCGAGGAAGGGCCCCGCGACCGACCAACTGGTCTCTTCCTGGAACTCTCGGACGGCTGCGGTCAACGCGTCCTCACCAGGTTCGAGCAGCCCCTTGGGGATCGACCAGGCACCCAGGTCTTTCTTGGCCCAAAAGGGACCGCCGGGGTGAACGATGAGAACCTCCAAGTGGGGAACGCGTCGATAGAGCAGAATCCCCGCGCTCACCTTGCTCATCACTTCCACATCGAGCGAATGAGTGCACGGTTCTCTGGCGCGGACATGCGAAAGTCTCCGTACTGAGGCTCGCCAGGAAACCACTTCCACAGAAACGCGCCCACGACCTTCGGTTCTCGCTCCAGGGCCTTCATGGCCACCTTCAGTACGATCCGCTGCACTTGCTTGCCTTTCTCGCTGCGTGGCCCCGATTGCCAAGGCTTCATGGGAGATTCGGTCGAAGCGTCGTAGCCGAGTTCCGTAAAAACGATGGGCTTGCCCGTGCGATCAGAGAGGGCTCGCATGCGGCCTAAGATGCGGTCCCAGCCGGCGGTGAGTTCCGCCTCGGTGGGCAATGGACCTGCATAGCTCTCCACCACGGGAAAATAGGCCTGAATCCCAATAGAGTCGAGGGCATCCCAAAAGCGAATCTGTTCGAACTCATCCCAATTCGCCGCATAGGTCAGCGAGCCCGGAAACTTGGCCCGAATGGACGCAACGATGCCGCGCCACTCGGTCTCTTCGCCGGACAATCGCCCCAGCTCGGTGCCGACCGACAATGCATCTGCATCACGAACGACGGCGGCCATGTTCGTCATCCACGCTTTGTAGGTTCGAAAGAAGCGTTCCCGGGCCTCGGGATCTTCGAAATCGATCTCACCCCGCCACGCAAAGGGGCTTCCCCAGTACGCCAGGTGCGGTTTGATGAGGATCTTCATGCCGCGAGCGTGGGCCTCCTTGATGGGACGGGCGAGCCACCGCGGAGGCTTCGCCGGATCCATGGCCCGAAAGGCCACCGTGCCATCGCCGTGGATGCGTGCGTAGGGGTGGATGGCCACCCAATTCACCCCTTCCGACTTGAGTTCGTCGAGCGTCTGCACCATGGCGTCGCTCCCCCACTCGCCGCCCCAGGTCGGGCACGACACCGTCATGCCGCGAACCTCGACTCCCAGCGCCACAGCTATGAGCCACCACCAGAGCATGGGCTACCCTCCCGAACGACGGCCCTAGGCGGCCTCATCTTGGTTTAGACAGCGTTGAGTAACCAGGGGGGCGAATGCGCATCGCGGTGGTGGGGGATGTTCATCGACAATGGACGATCGGTGACTCACGGTCGCTCGACGCTGCCAACTACGACCTCATCCTCTTCGTTGGCGACCTGCCCGGCATGCTGCACGAAGGGATGAAGACGACGGCCCAGGCCATTTCCACGTTGAAGACCCGAACGTTGCTCATGCCGGGGAACCACGATGGGACCTCGGCGATGGGGGTGTTGGCGGAAGTCGTGGGTGGCCGTCGGAGGCCGGGGATGGCGGTGAGAGCCCAACGACGCATGGATCAGCTCCAGGACTGGCTCGGTCCCGTCGAACTCGTCGGCTACACCGCACATCCTTTTCCCGATCACGACCTGACGGTCATCGCAGGGCGTCCTCACGCGATGGACGGTCGCCACATCAGCTTCGCGCCGGTCCTCGAGGCGACCCACGCGGTCTCGAACTTCGGCGAATCGATCGAGCGCTACTCCTCCCTCATCGAAGCCACCGCGGGTCCGCTGCTCTTCCTCGCCCACAACGGGCCTCGAGGCTTTGGCCGTGATCCGCGGGCTCCGTGGGTGGTTGCCGGACGCGACATTGGGGACCCTGACTTGGCCGCCGCGGTGCATCGCGCCCAACAACAACAGCGTCGCGTCGTGGCCTGTGTCGCCGGACACATCCACCACCAAGGTGACCGACGGTGGTGGATCGAACAGGATGGTACGGGCTACCTCAACGCCGCCCGGGTGCCGGGCCAACGCAGCGGAGCCGGAGGGCGTGAGCGCCACCACGTGTCCCTCGAGATTGGGCCCGACCGGGTGGTGGCCACCGAGCATTGGTGGCCGGAAGCCTAGAAAGCTCTGACGTAGCCACTCTGCTCAAAATGCTGGGGAACGCAAAACTCTCTGACAGAATCGCGCCCGTCTTCCCAATCCCCGATCAGACCTGGAGGAACGATGTGGGGCTGGATGATGTGGATGACGGCGCAGGCAGGATCTCCTGTCACGCTCAACTACGCCGCGCCCGTGACGTGTCCGAGCGCCGATCGCTTTGCCGACGAGGTGTCGGCTCGGCTCGGACGGCTGGCGTTCGGCAGCGACGGTGAGGCGCTAAGGGTGGAGCTCCGCGAAGGCCGGGAGCAGTGGGTCGGGCAGACGCGCCAGGGCAGTCGTGTCCGAACGGTGCAGGGTGAGACCTGCGACGCCGTGTTCGCCGACCTCGTCACCGCGGTGGCGGTGGCCTTCGACGCCCCGCCCAAGACCCCAGAAGCACCGCCCCCTCCCAAGCTCTCACCGCCAAAGGCCGCCCCACCGGAGTCGCTGACAACCTACCGCCGCGAGCATCTGCGCATTCAGGGGCTCGAGACCTACACCGTGGACGGACCGGACCAGAACCCCGCTCCTGCGATGCGGTACCAGTGGGGGGTCTACGATGGCCGTGAACGCTTGCTGAACACGAGGGAGTTCCTGCAAGCCGCAGGTGATTCCCAGCTCCTCGATGCATTCGAGCGCAAGCACAAGCGCCAGAACACAGCGGCCGCCACTCTGATGACCATCGGAGCGGGGTTGAGCCTCGGCGCCCTCACGAGCAGCTTGGCCAACCTCGACCGGGACGTCACCGCAACAGAGGGCGTGGCCATCATGAGCGGCGCGGTCCTGGTGAGCGCCGGGGCGTTCATGGTGGTGGACCGGCGTCAGAAGATGGTCTACGTCCACCGCAATATCGAGTTGGAAGTTGCGGAGCGCCTGGCGGACGAGCACAACGAGCGCCTGCGGCAAGAGCTTGGTCTAACCGCGGCCGAAGCGGCGGCCCTCGATTGAAGCGCATTCGGCGAGTTGCCACGCCGGACCTGGCCCCTTACTGCGCCGCGTGACAGGTCCTTCCCTCCCAGCGAAGGTGTTGTCGGACATCTACACGGAGCACTTCGCCTTCGTGTGGCGCACGCTTCGTCGCCTTGGTGTCGACGCTCGTCATGCCGAGGATCTGGCGCAAGAGGTGTTTGTCGTCGTCCACCGTCGTTGGGCGACGTATGACTCGACCCGTCCCCTCAAGCCGTGGTTGTTCGGCATCACCTACAACGTCACCCGCGATCATTGGCGTCGGGCCTCCACCCGTCACGAACGCCTGGCCGAACCCGAAGATCGCGGCGACAGCGACCCCCGATTTCGCGCTATCGAGGCGAGGGAGCTGGTCTACCTTGCCCTTCAGCGCCTGCCGGAGGAGCGCCGCACCGTGTTCGTGCTCTACGAACTCGACCATGTGCCCATGAAGGAGGTGGCGGAGCTCCTTCAGATCCCCCTCGATACCGCCTACTCGAGGCTTCGTGTGGGACGAGAAGAATTCCGGAAGGCCGCGACGCGCCTGCAGAGGGAGGGATGAGCATCCGCAACCTCGATCCGAAACTTCGGCAGTTCCTCGATGAGGAGACCAATGCCCCGGTCCCTGACCTCGCGGAGCGGCAGGCTCGCGTGTGGCAGGGGATCGAAGCCCGGTTGGGGTTCGAGCCTCAGAGCTCTGAAGAAGTCGGCGACGTGGCCGCCTCGGCCACGAGGAACCTCGTCCCCGCCGTGGTGAGCGCGGCGCTGGGGGGTGTCGCGTTGGGCTTTGGTCTTGGGGTGTGGTTGTCGACCCGTCCGCTGCCGGATCCCGTAGGGCCCGACGTACCCATCGAGGTCCTGGGTCCACCGCCGTTGCCAGCTCCGCCGCCGGTTCGTCCCTCTCCGGAGCCTGTCGCCCCCGCCCCGGCCGGGCGCACGCGGGAGCGGGCTCTGATCGAGCGAGCGCGCGTCTCCCTCAACCGCAACGACCCCCAAGAGGCATTGGTGACCTTGATGGGCCATGCGCGAGAGTTTCCCGCGGGCAAGCTCGTCGAGGAACGCGAACGATTGATGATCCAGGCCTTCGATGCAGCCGGCCGTTCCGACGAAGCGCGGGAGCGTGCGGCGTCCTTCGTACGTCGCTTCCCAAACAGCGTGCATCTGCCGTTCGTGCGGAGGGTTCTGTCCGCCGACTGATCGACCGACGGGGACCGACCAGGGCGAGGCGAGTATCTGACGGTCTAAAAGCCTGGGGTCTCGTCCTGCAGGTAGGCGAGTTCCTCAGGGGTCGAAGTCCGCTCCAGTACGATGTTGCGGTGCGGATACCGCCCAAAGCGATCGATGATCTGCTTGTGTTCCACAGCGTGGTTGAGCACGCGTCGGTAGTAGTCGAGCCGAGGTGAACCGGCCGCTGCCACCTCTTCGACGAGTTCGCCCAACATCGCGGTCGCCCGTGAATGGCTCGCTCGGTCTTCGGCATGCACGAGTGGCATGAGCAAAAAGGTGCGCTGGATGGGCGACATGGATGCCACCCATCCCAGGTCAAGCGCTCGCTGGGTGAGGGCACGGGCGCGCGGATCGTTCGCGTAGGCCTGGCGCTGACCCCGGTAGACGACCCGCGAGAACTGATCGAGCACGATCACACAGGCCAAAAGGTCCTCGGGACTGTCACTCCATGCACGCCATCCCTCGTGCACAAGCTCGGTGTGCAACGCACCAAAGCGATCCTGAATCGTCCGATCCACTTCCGGCACTTTGCCCCACCAGCGGATGGTCTGGGGGTCAGAGTCGGCCAGGGGAAGCGCATCGTCCCAATCGCCAAACCAAAACGTCAACACATCGGCCGCGGTCATGGTCCCTTCTACCCTCCGCGTCATGAAACGGGTGGCCGCGGACGAAGCACGTCTACGATGGAAAACCGACCTGGGCGCATGGCGTCTGACCAATGCTCCTGATCGGTACGCAAAAGCACCGCGTTGGCGGTCGTCATCACGACCGTAGCGTCCGTAAGGTATTGGACCACGTCTTCGCATCCTGGATTGTGCGCCAGCGTGAGCAACGTGCGGGCTTCACCATGCTCGGAAATCACGATGGCTTCGAAGTCCGCCACACTTGGATGGTAGAGCTGACGTGAGAATTGCACGTTCGGGGCAGGATCGAGGAAATCAGCCATTCCTTGCCACGTTTCTCGCGTTCGCGTGCTGTCCGAAGACAACACACGCTCCGGGGTCCAGCCTCGGGTGGCGAGCGTCCGGGCGATCACGGGTGCATCGCGACGACCGCGTGCGGTCAGCGGTCGCCCGTGATCCGGGGCATCCGTCTGGGCGCCTTCACTCTTGGCATGACGCATGACGATGAGGCGGAGTCCACGAGGTTCCATGCACGCTCAGGGAGGTGGGGCGAGTCGACCGTCTGCAGACGCCGCCTGCCGCGCCGCAGGATAGCGCATCCAACCGTGGGTGCCCTCTTCAAGTACTCCGGCGGGCCAGTAATGTTGATCGAGCTTGAGTGGCTGCACCAGGCGCACGCCATCTCGATCTTCGGTGGTCACCCGCACGGATTCCCGATGCTGGCGGCCCGCGATCGTGGCCAGAAAGGCATCCAGGGTCGGGGTGGGACGACCGTCGATCGCCACGATGCGCCGGGTAGGTCGCAGGCCGTGTCGCTCCGCGGGAGAGCCGTACCACAGCCATGCGACATACACGCCGTCGGCGGCGATGCCCTGCTGCGCTTCCACCTCGTAGTGGGGCTCATGGATGATGAGCCCCGCCCACGACACGATGCGGTCCACCCCACGGCCCTCGAGCGCCATGGTAGGAACCGTCACCACCTTCTCCTTCGCGTCTCGCAGGATCGTGATGCGAAGTGACTCCCGCTGGGACAACGCCTCGAGCTTCTTGGCGTCATCGAGCGGTTCGCCTTCGATGTCGAGGACCAGATCGGTGGGTCGAAGGTCGGCGCGGGCGGGTGCAGCCCCATGGATGCGTAGGATCTCGTACACAAACCGCTGATCTTGCTTGGCGCCCAGCCGCTGCTTCATCCGCGCGTTGGACAGACCGCGGTCCGCGGCCTTGGAGAGCGACAAGGGGAGCACCTCAATGCCGAGCGTACGGTACACCGGTTCCCGGCCCTCCAAGAGGGGGTCCAGCACGGGGTGCAGGAACTCGACGGGCATGCCGTAAAACCCTCGATCATTGTCGGCCTGATCTACAAAGCTCGCCCACAACGCCCGCATTTGGCCTCGGCGGTCCACGATGACCCCGCCGTACGACTCCGTCGTCTCTTCCAACCACAGCCCGTCCAGATTGGCGTCACGAAAGCGTGGAGTCGACGAGGCCTGCAGATGGAGGTGATCGCGATCTTCGATCGTGGTCTTTTGGCTGACCACTTCGTTGTTCCCATCGAGCCCGACCAACCACACGGTGTCGTCTTCTTCAGGGCCTTCACGAGCCAGCGGAACGGCTTGCACTTCGATGCCCGCGACATGAGCCGGGTCGTACTCCACGACGGCAATGTTGTGGACGGGATGGAGGTAGCGGACCCGGCCCGGCACCCGGTGAGCGCCGCCAAACGTGATCTGGAGCTGGCCAAGACGAACCGGAACGGTGTCGCGATCCACCAGAACCAACCCACGGTCGACGTCGATGACCGTTCCCACCCCACGGAAGTTCGTGTCCTTGACGCCGGCGGTGGGATGCGGGACATCAAAGTCCACCATCACGAGCCCTCGAGCGACCTTTCGGGCCACGCGTTCCTCGTTGTCGACCGGCCACAACGTGGTGTTCTTCACGGTCGAGGTCGCCGGCGGCGGGGGCGCATCGACGCAGTCCCACAGGCCACTTGCGTCGCTACGCGAACACCGACGCATGGGGTTCCACCGGCGATCCATCACCATGACGGTTTCGTAGGGCTGTTTCTCGTCGTCCACGAGGTAAAACCGAACGCGCATCCGCTGGCCATCCGCCTTGGTCTGCAGTTCGGCCTGCAGACGGTCCAGGTCGGGCGTTGTCACCCCGTCGATGTGGGTCACGACCGAACCTTCGGGCACATCCCCCGCTGACCACATGTGTCCGGCGACGGCCAGGTACACGCCCGCCACAGGAATGTGGTGGTTGCGGGCTAGGTGGTAGGACAGCGGGTTCAGGATGCCTCGACCCACTTCAAGGTAGGTGTCGGGCGTGATCGCATGGAGGTCTTGCACCGTGGCTTCGACGGTACGCTCCTCTCCGTCCCGCACGATGCTGATGGACACGGTGTCGCCGACGTGGCTGTCGAGAAAGGACTCGAGGCCGACAAAGTCGTCGATGGGTCGATCATCGAGCGAAATGAGGATGTCGCCCGGACGAAGGACCTTGGCGGCCGGTCCTTCGGGGACCACTTCCTCGACCTTCAACATGCCGCGCGACTGGGCCCGCGCCCGGAAGCGGGCCTCGATGGGATTTGGCAGGCCCAACAGCGCAAGTTCGTCGAAGGGCTCCAACCCAAACACCGTCTGGAGCGTGCCTCGTTCGATAGGCAGGCCGCGCTGCAACTTGTCGAGAGCGGGTGCAATGCGATCCAGCGGCAGGTAGAAGCTCGAAGCGGCGGAAAGGCTGCTTCCCGCGTTGAGGGCAAGCACTCGACCTCGGGCGTCGATCACCGGCGAGCCTGATGAACCGCCCGACGTGTTTGACGCCGCTTGGATGTAAAACGTGTTGAAGTCGTTGAAGCTGTCACTTCCGTAGACGGGAGCGGCCCGATCGACCCGCGCGAGCGTCCCATCGAGGATGGAGATTTTCTCTCCCGCGTTGTTGCCAATGACGCGAATGTCGGTGCCAACCTGGGCCGCTTCGGGAGCCAACGGCAAAGCTACAAGTGGTGTGTGCTTCACCTGCCCGGGATCGAACGCGTAAAAGCCAAAGTCGTGCACCGGGTCGCGGTAGAGCGGCCGCAGGTCTACCCGTTCATCTTCGAGGAACACCGCTTCGGCAATCACGGGTCCCGCGTGAACCATGTGTCGATTCGTGAGCAGGATGCCCTTCTTGGCGTCGACCACAAAGGCCGTACCTTGGCTGACGCCAGCATCTTCGGTATCGAAGTCGCGTGTGGCCGTGACCTGGACGGAAACCACAGCATTCTGGACACGCTTCAGGGTCGTTTGCCACGAGGGGGCGGCCAGCCCAATGCCGGCAAGGAGCAGTGCGAGAGTCATGGGGCCGCCGTATGCCAATCCTTGGCCGTCCGCTTCCCCAAGCCGCCCAAGGAGCCTACTTGGGGGCGGGATCGATACGGACGTTGACCGTCAACTGGGCGGCCACGGGCTGACCATCGGCGGTGGCCGGGGTCCATCGCCAGCGTTTGAGCGCACGGGTCGTATCCGCGATGAGCGTATCGGGGCATTGCAAAGGGGTAATGCCTCCCGGCTTGCCTTTGTCATTGACCCACACGTCGAACCGACAGACCACACGTTCGCGAAGCGAGGCCTGGGCTTGTTTGGAGAGCTTCGGAGGGGGCCCCCGCAACGGTTTGGGAAGGGTGTCGGTCACTTCAGCGCGGGAGAGCTTGACCGAGTCCTGCTCCACGAACGTCATGGATCCCGGCCCGAACACTTGTACATTGCCTGTCCGAAGGGTCGCCGGACGGAAGAACCGAGACCTGAACCGAACCACGCGGTAGGGCACTGCGCGGTGGAAGTACTCTCCGTACGTCCATTTCTCGAACGCCTGAAGGGTGGGTGCGACGAACACGGGATCGCAGCTCGTGACCTCGATGCGCTCGGGAGCTCCGTACGGATCAATCTCGACCCGCACATCGCAATCGGGACGTCGCGTGTCGTTCGGCGCACGTTGCGTAGGGTAGACCGGGAACTTGATGGTGACCGGTCGAACGGCAAACGTGAAGATGCCGCGGTCGTTGACCACAAAGCGGGTCGCGGCCTGGGGCACCACGTAAAGGTCGGCCCGCGGGTTTGTCAGCGTGCCTTCACGGCCAAATACATAGATCAGTTCGCCAATCACCCGGTCGGCGCCGATGGGACCGTCCGTTTCGACGACCCACTGGTTTAGGGACCGCTCAATCGCGATTTGGGCCAAAGGATGGCAGCTCTCGACGACCTTTGGGACAAACGCCCCGTCCTGGATTTCGAGGGTGACCGGACATGCCCGGAGCCGACCTGAGAGGGCGGCGTCGGCCTGGGGTGGCGCGGCCTGTTCGAGGATCACCGAGACCTTAAGGCCGCCGTTCCTAACCTCGAATCCTCGGCGAATCGTCTCCCTTTCTCCGCGTTTCGCCGGCTCCTCGATCGCGCCCGGGACGTTGGTCGATACGTCGGGACTGGCGGAGGCGATCCTGCCGATCAGGGCAACGATTACCATGTCTCCTCCGGGTGGGTCCGCACCCACGTGAAGCTTGACTCTGGGAAGTGAGGAAGGTCAATGAAGGAGTTCACACGCGTCGCCGTACTCGGCGCGGGCGTGATGGGTACGGGAATTGCGTGCCATCTCGCCAATGCTGGCGTCGAGTCGCTGCTTTACGACATCGTGCCAAACGATGCAGGCGACAATCCGGCTGCCCGATCCAAACTTGCGAGTCAGGCGATCGTTGCGGCCACGAAGGCCAAGCCCGCTCCGTTGTTTCGAAAGTCCGACGCGTCACTGATCACAGCGTGCAACTACGACGATCATGCGGATCTTCTGAAGACTTGCGATTGGATCGTCGAGGTGGTGGTCGAGCGCCTCGACATCAAGCAACATGTGTACCGCTGGGTGGCCGAAAATCGAGCACCAGGCAGCATCGTGAGCAGCAACACCTCGGGCATTCCGCTGGCGGACATGGCCGCCCAGATGCCAGAGGAGCTGCGCCGGAACTTCCTCATCACCCACTTCTTCAACCCGGTTCGCTACATGCGGCTGCTCGAGATTGTCCAGGGTCCCGATACCGACCCGGCAATTGCGCAACGCATGGCTGATTTTGGCGATCGGGTGCTCGGCAAGGGCATCGTGTGGTGCAAGGACACACCGAACTTCGTGGCCAATCGCATCGGCACCTACGCGATGGCCAGCGTGTTCCGGCACATGGCCGAATCGGGACTCACGGTCGAACAGGTCGACGCAGTGTTTGGGCAGGCCATGGCCCGTCCCAAGTCGGCCGTGTTCCGGACCGCCGACATCGTGGGCCTCGACACGTTCAAGCACGTGCTCTCGAACCTGCATGAGGCCGTCACCACCGATGACGAGCGCGACATCTTCGTGGTCCCGCCGATGCTGGAGCGCATGGTCGCCGAGGGCAAGACCGGCGAGAAGGCGGGCCAGGGCTTCTACAAGAAGGTCAAGCAGGACGGCAAGTCCGCCATTCTGTCGCTCGACATGAACACCTTCGAGTACACCCCGCAGGAGAAACCTCGGTATCCCTCGACGGGTGCCGCCCTCAAGGCGTCAAAAAAAGGCACCCCGGCCGATGGGTTGCCACACGCCGTTTATGGCGACGACGAAGGCGCAAAGGCGGCGTGGCGCGTTTCGGCCGACACCTTGCTCTACACGACCAAGCGCATTCCTGAAATCGCGGACGACATCGTCAACATCGACCGAGCGATGCGCTGGGGCTTCGGTTGGGACCTCGGCCCCTTCGAGATGTGGGACGCCATCGGCGTTCAGAAGAGCGTCGAGAAGATGCAGGCCGAGGGCCGAGCCGTGCCCACCATGGTTTCCGACATGCTGGCGAAGGGGCGTGCCTCGTTCTACGACCGCGATGGCTCGGGTAGCCCTACCTTCTGGAAGGGCCAGAGCGAGTCCATGCCGGTGCCCGAAGGCCAGCTCTTCCTCGCTGACGTCATCGCCAAGGGCGGCGAGATCGAATCGAACGGCGGCGCTGCGCTCCTCGATCTCGGGGACGGGATTCTCGGCCTGCAGTTCCGCAACGACCAGTTCCTCAACGCGCTGAACCAGGACATCATCGCGATGTACGGCAAGGCGCTGGACCGGCTCGAGAACGGTGCGTTCGATGCGCTCGTGGTGGCCAATCAGCACAGCCGGGCGTTCTCGGCCGGCGCGGACCTCGGTGGCATTGCCATGGCCATCGGCATGGGGGCCTGGGACCAGCTTGAACAGAACATCAAGCACCTGCAGGACTTGGTCATGCGGGCGAAGTACCATGCGCGCCCCATCGTCACCGCGCCGCACGGAATGACGCTCGGCGGTGGCTGCGAGGTCGCGATGCACTCGGCCATGACGGTGGCCGCGGGCGAGACCTACATGGGTCTGGTCGAGGCGGGAATGGGCCTGTTGCCTGGCGCGGGTGGCTGCAAGGAACTCGTCATGCGCTATCTCGGCGACTTCCCGCAGGACATCGAGTACGACCCGAACCCCTTTGTGCAGAAGGCCTTCGATCGCATCGGCAATGCACGGCCGGCCGAGGGGGCTGGGCAGTGTAAGGACCAGGGCTTCCTGCGTCCCACCGACCGCATCACGATGAACATCGACCGGTTGGTGTTCGACGCCAAACAGGCAGCGATGGGCCTCGCGAAGTCGGGCTACGTCCCGCCGTCACGGCGCACGGCCAAGTTGCCCGGCCCCACCGGAACCGCCGCCATCGAACTGTTCCTCTTCCAGATGGTCGAAGGGGGGTTCATCTCGCAGCATGACGCACTGGTGGGCAAGCGCATCGCCAACGTCCTGGCGGGTGGCGACATTCCCTGGGGCACCGTACGGACTGAGCAGGACCTGCTCGATCTGGAACGCGAAGCCTTCCTCTCGCTCGCCGGCGAAGAGAAGACGAAGGAGCGCATCATGCACTTCGTTCAGACCGGCAAGATCCTCCGTAACTAACCAAGGACCGACACATGCGTGAAGTAGCCGTGGTGTCTGCCGTGCGTACGCCGGTGGGCAAGGCCAAGCGAGGCGTGTTCAAGGACACGCGTCCCGACGATTTGTTGGCGGCCGCTCTCTCGGCAGCCGTCGAGCGGTCCGGGGTCGATCCGGCCAAGGTCGATGATGTCGTGGTCGGAACCGCGATGCCGGAAGCCGAACAGGGCATGAACGTCGCCCGGATTGGCGCGTTCATGGCGGGCGTGCCCGATGATGTGCCCGCGCTGACCATCAACCGATTCTGCAGCTCGGGCCTGCAGTCGCTCGCCCAAGGTGCGGCCTCGATCATTGCCGGCTGGCAAGACGTGGTGCTCGCCGGCGGGGTCGAGTCGATGACCCTCATCGACATGGGGGGCGAAAAGCCAGCCCCCAATCCGAAGCTCCTCGAAGAGCGCCCCGGGGCCTACACCCCGATGGGCATCACCGCCGAGAACGTGGCCAACCGCTTCGAAGTCTCGCGCGAGGCCCAGGACCAGTTTGCCGCCACGTCGCAGCAGCGCGCGATTGCGGCGATTGAACAAGGAAAGTTCAAAGACGAAATCGTGCCTGTTCAGACCCGCATCTTCAAAGACGGGACCTGGCACGACATCACCGTCGATACCGACGAAGGACCCCGTGCCTCGACCGTCGAAGGGCTCGGCAAGCTTCGCCCAGCCTTCAAGGCGGGTGGCTCCGTGACCGCAGGCAACTCCTCGCAGATGTCGGACGGCGCGGCGGCGGTGATCATCGCGGGCAAGGACGTGGCCGAACAGAACGGCTGGCCCATCCTCGCGTTGCTCAAGTCGTACCAGGTGGTCGGTGTCGACCCCGAAATCATGGGCATTGGACCTGCGCGCGCGATTCCGAAGGCGTTGGAAGCGGCGGGTCTCAAGATCGAAGACGTCGGTCTGTTCGAGATCAAGGGGTACCGATAGAGTTCGTGAAATTTGTACGGTTAGTGGGTTGCGCGCAATCTAAGCCGCCGCCGTACGAGCCGTTGATGTGCCTTCTTCTTCGTCATCGAAGCGGTAGACTCCGTTGACCACGACATGGGCATGGGCCA
>JBCCQY010000162.1:0-21756 GCA_039208735.1 Myxococcota bacterium
GCTCGAAGGCGTCGTCGAAGCCCTGGATGGCCTGGGTGACGAGCTCGAGGTCGAGGTGCTCGGTCTCCTTGGCGGCGAGCTCGCCCTCGGCGGTCGCGACGGAGGCGCGTAGGGCGTCGCGGCGGGCCTCGATGTCGGCGAGGAGCCCGCGGGCGAGGTCGCTGTCGGCGACGCCCGTGGCGAGGATCTGGCGGAGGGTGCGTTGACCCTCGTTTTCGACGTCGGACAGCTCGCGGCGGAGCGTCGCCACACGGTCGCGGAGGGGGGCGACGTGCTCGGTCGCCATGCGGTTGGCCTCCTCGACTGCCTCGGCGAGCAGCGCGGGCTCGCGGTCGGCCTCGCGGACCAGCGCGAAGACGGCCTCTTCGAGGAGCTCGGCGCGGACCTGGCGGACCTCGCAGGGGTGGTCGACGTTCTTCTGCAAGCCGACGCAGCGGTAGTAGAAGTAGGTCTTGCCGCCGCGACCCGTGCGTCGAGGCCACCGCTCTCGGCCCACAGATGCTGCGAGGTCGCAGAAGTCCGATCGCACTCTTTCGTCTGTAGCTATCCGTTCGAGTAGACACCAATCTCGCAAGACGAATCCGAGTGTCAGCCCCACACCGTGGGCGACTCGGCCCATCGATGGGTCAGCCTGGCCAGGTCCTGCCTCTGGCGAAGTTGCTTCCGCGCAGCATTCGGAACGTCGAGTACTCGCGCTCGACAGCATTGCCTACACAGCATCACAGCCCTTGGCTAAGCGCCCGTCGACCGGTCGGGCCCACGTCGTCTCGTCCAGGACCCGGTAGAGGTCCGATGGCGTCACCACCGCGTTGAGGTCGGGGGCCGTTTACCAGCGAGCAGTGTGAACAGCTCGTCGGTGTCGACAGTCCAGGTCTTCTGTTCGCCGCTGACCCGGATGCATGCCAGCGCCGTCTCGACGCGACTGGTCTCAGCCGGTTTTGCAACGCCGGATCGCTCGGCCACCCACAGCTTCACTTCGACGAGCTGTTGGAGAATCGCCGTCCATCAACCTCAATCTTGTCGGCCATCTTGCGTAGCTCGGGAGGGTACACGTCACAGCGGTCGTCGTAGGAGATGGTCGGGACCTCGTCGAGGCAGTCCAGATCTGGTGCCTCCAGCCGGAGCAAGGAGGCGAGACCCTTCTGGTTGTAGGTGATCTGGGCACCTACCACGACGGCCATGGACAGGGTCATGCCGTTGGCCTGTGTTGAGTACGCGATGCGATCCAGACACTCGTTCGGGGATGTACTCGCGGGGCAGAACATGGCCAGCACATCGTCGCTGCGGATCCCGAACGCATTGCCCACGACGTTCGCCTGGACTCCGGCGCGGGTGCGACGACGCCAGTTGTGGGTCAGCGTGAGGCGCACCAGCACAACAGCCTCGACTGCAACGGCAGCCGACGGCGTCCAGTCGAAGGTGAGGAGCAGACTCCTAATCCGGCGACTCGGTGCCGAGACCTGACCCTCATCGAGCTGCGGGATGCGCTGTTGAACGGGGACGTCGTCCTCATCGGCTACGAACGGGACGGGTCCGACCGCCACCGAGTCTACGAACCCAATCGGCCCGCCGGTCTCGGTCGACCCATTTCCCGGTTCGATCACGGTTGGCCCAGGTACAGCCGTGCATCCTGCTGCATTCCGAAGCCCGCCATGAAGTCATCGAGCCCGTCTCCGTCGAAGTCGCCTCCGCCGGCGAGCAAGGCACCGAAGGGGTCCGACACATCACCGATGACCTTGACGTCGGCGTTGGCGAGGTCCAGGGTCCCGGTCGCGACGGGCCCATGGATCAGGTACACGGCCGAGGCGTTCGAGCCCCCCTCGTCATTGCCCGGGGCATGGATCAGGATGTCGGCGAAGCCGTCTCCGTTCACGTCGCCCGCTCCAGCCACGATACTCCCAGCGAAATCCTGTTCGGCCTCTCCCACGAGCTTGGTGTCGCTCGCCAAGAAGCTGATCGTCCCGGTCAGCGCGGCCGACCCGTAGATCAGACAAGCCGTGCCGGTGCCAACTTCCGTGTTCGGCACGCCCAACAGGATGTCGTCGAAGCCATCGGCGTCGACGTCGCCGACCCCAGCCACCGAAGTCCCCACGCGGTCTTCGGGCGACTGGCCTACGACCTTCATGTCGGCGAACGCCAAGTCCAGCGTGCCCCTCAGTCGGGTGGACGATCCGAAGATCACGTAGGCTGCACCTGCGTTGCTTCCCCCTTCGTCATTCTCTCTCGCTCCAATGAGCAGGTCGTCGATCCCGTCGCCGTTGACATCGCCCGCCGAGCTCACGGCTCGCACGTCGTCGTCGGCATTCTCACCTACGATCTCGAGGTCGGCGTCCGCGACATTCAGTGTTCCGGCGAGGAAGCCGCCACCGTACACGACGTAGGCCGCCCCCGAGTTGTCGCCACCCGCGTCGCTTCCGTCGGCACTCAGGAGGATGTCGTCGAAGCCATCGCCGTCGAAGTCTCCAGCACCCGCCGCGTTGCCGAGCCGGTCGGTTGGGCCCCCCCCGACGAAGTGGGCCGTGGCGTCCGACAGATCGACGGACCCCGTCAGCGTAGGGTCACCGTAGACCAGATAGACTTCCCCGGCGTCGTTCGACCGGTCGCGCGTGGCGACGAGGAGATCGTCGATTCCGTCACCGTTGACGTCGCCTGCATTCGCCACGCTCCTCCCCACTCGGTCCGAGTTCTCTTCCCCGACGAACGTGACATCGACACGATCCAGATCGAACACCGGGTCCGGAGCGGCCGACCCGAAGAAGACGAAGGCCGCTCCGACATCGAAGCCTCCGCCATTGAACTCGGTGTCGCCGAGGACCACGTCGGCAAACCCGTCCCCGTTGAAGTCGCCCGACAGTGAGCTGCTCTCGAACCGCACGAAGATGTCGAGCTCGATGTCCACATCGGCCTGAGCGGCAGGCAACCTAACGGGCAGCGAGCACGAGGCCGAGCAGCCGTCGCCGCCGAGCCTGTTCCCGTCGTCGCAGGCCTCGCCCGCCAACTCGTTGAGGGTGTCGTCACCGCACTCGACCACCGTGCAGTCGGCATCGCAGACGGCGGTTTGTTGGGTGTCGTCGCAGTCCTCGTCCGCGGCCGGGTTGGCGAGCCCGTCGCCGCACTCGGCGACCGTGCAGTCGTCGTCGCAGGTCGGCGAGTTGCCGCCGTCGTCGCAGAGCTCCCCTGCGGTGACGTTCAGAGTAGCATCTCCACAGTCGGAAAACGTACAGTCGAGGTCACAGGCCGCGCTCTCGCTGCCGTCATCGCAGTCCTCTCCATCGTCGAGCAAGCCATCGCCACACGACTCGGGAACTCCGTCGGTTGGGGGTTCGACCTCCACGGCGCGGCCGCTCAAGCATGCCGTGACGACGCACAGCAGAAAGGTTGCTCGGGCTAGTCCCGCGAGGGGTTGGAACCATGGGCCGGTGCTGAATGCGATCACGCAGCTCCTCCGCGTTGGGTGCACACATCGGGTATCGTTCGTCGACCTACGGGCAAAGATTGATTCATCAGAATTAAGCCTGCCAATCCGGAGCCCCCGAAGCCCGCCGGAGACATCGGTAGAGTGGGGATGAACGTCCCTTCAGAGCGATGACGCGGGCGAGAAGGGGACGGACTGGGCCGACCGGCGAGCCCGTCGTCCTTTGCGTCCTCGAGCAGCCGAGCAACCTTGGCGTACCCGTCCTCGAGGGTGCTCACGGCCTGCCGCAGGGCGGACTGTGCCGCGGAGGAGGTCTGCTGGAAGACGTTGCGCAGCAGTGCGGCCACCAACCACTGCGCCGACTTCGAGACGTGGGACAGCGCGTTGCGGATGAAGTGGACGTAGCAGCGCTGCCAGCTCGCGCCGTTGAACACGGCCTGGATCGCTTGACGCAATCCGTCGTGGGCTTCCGACATGGCGAGCTAAGCTCCACGCAGTCCGCGGCCCACCAGGCTGCGCACGAAGGCTCGCCGGGAGCTCTCGAGTCCTTCTCGGCCACGTTGACGCCCAGCACCTCACGCTCGCCCTGCTCGTTCACGCCGATGGCGACCATCACGGCGCGTGACACCACCCGCCCGTTCTCGTGGACCTTCGCGTACAGCGCATCGAACCACACGTAGGGAAACGCTTGCTCGCCCAGCGGTCGGTTCCGGAACGCCTCGACCTCCTCGTCGAGCACGGCCGCCACGCTCGACACCGAGCTTCTCGACATCCCCTTCGCGCCCATCGCGAGTTCGCTGGGAGACGGGCGAGCCTCGAAGATGGACATCACCCACAAATCACACGTAGTCTTTCGTCTTCATGGCTATCGGTGCCGGGCCCATTCGGAGGGTTCCGCTCGTCTCTCTGATCGGTCTCGAAGGATGGATCGGGTCTGGTGGATCCGTCGGGACGCCATAGGTGACCCACCGTCGCTCGTGGAAATGGGAGACGGATGTGCCGAGAAGAGTTGAACTCGAGAGACTTCAGCGGTTGGTGCGCCTCCATCGCTCCGGGAACAGCGCTCGGGCAATCGCGAAGACACTTGGAATGAGCAGGAACACGATTCGTCGCTACGCCGCTGCTCTGCAGGTAGCGGAGCTGCTAGACGGCGACCCGGACGAGGTACCTAGAGTTGCGGCCCTGCACAATGCCTTGAAAGGCCTCTCAACGAAACTGAAGACTCCGTCACGCACTTTGGTTCCACAGGCTCAGGCACCAAGCGCCGGCGGTCACGCTCCGCAACCGTGGGTACCCACACTGGACGAGGCGATCCCGCTCATCGGTCGCCAGCGCGAAAGACGATCTGCGAGGCAGCTCATGGAGCGCTCCGTTCGCCTTCTCACCTTGTGGGGGCCTCCCGGCATCGGTAAGACCCGGCTGGCTTGTGCTCTCGTTCAGGATGTCGCGCCCGCCGCGTTCCTCTCGTTGCAGAGCATTGCGGATGTAGAGGACTTGAACGCCTTGGTCGAGCCTCGTCTCGCGTCTCGTACTCGTGGATGGGTTGTCCTCGACAATCTGGAGCACTTGCTCAGCGGGCCGAACGAGGGCCAAGCGGTAGTCGAGCGCATTCAGCGGTGGCTTTCCGATGCGCCTGGCGTGAGCTTCCTGGTAACCAGCCGTCGCCGAATTCATCTACCTCACGAACACGCGCTCGAGCTTCTTCCGCTCGATCCAACTGACGCTGTCGAGCTGTTCGTTCAGTGCGTAAGACGCCGCAGCTACGACCTGGAGACCGACGATGGGGAGTTGCACGAGTTGGTCCAGGTGCTCGAAGGACTGCCCTTGGCGATCGAGCTCGCTGCGGCGCGCTGGGAGTTGCTTGGTACACGTGGGTTGATTGACCGGATGTCAGGCTCCATTCAGCTCTTGACGCATCCTCGACCCATCGACGCCAAGCACGCGACGTTACGACGGGCAATCGCCTGGTCCTGGAGTCTGCTGAGCGAAGAGGACCAGCGAGCGCTCGAAGCCCTCTGCACCTTCCGCGAGAGGTTCGGCATCAGCGACGCGGAGGCCCTGCTGGGGCCTGATGCGCTCTGTCGGTTGGGAGTCATTCGTGACCATGCGTTGGTCCGCGTCCCCGTTCCAGGGCAGTTTGAGGTGCTGGCAAGTATCAAGACCTTCATTCGCAACGAGGTCACTCGTGAGAGGGCGGAGGCTCTCGCGGATGCACATGCGGAGTGGTTGCTGCAGCGCTTTCCGGACCCCGATCGACCTGCCGCCCTCGGTGTAGTGCGGGCTGACCTTCAGTCGGCGGCCCGGCACCTCGTCCGGCGGAAAGACCCACGAGCTGGCCACCTGCTGGAGCTACTGAACAAGGTCGATCGGCCATGTCACGGTGATCTGATCGATCAGGCGCTTGCGCAACACGACTCGGCGCGTCTTCGTCTCGTGCGAAGCCGGGTCCGATTCTGGGCCGGACGGTTCGACGCCGCTCGAGACGACGCTGAGACTGGCCTCGTGATGGCGCCCGATCGTGCAACGAAAGCTTGGCTGCACATGTCGCTCGGTGCCGTCGCTCATCACTTTGGTGACCTAGAGGCGGCCGAGAAGCAGTATGAGGCTGCGCTCGCAAACGCCGACACGGCGGGTGTTCCGCGTACCGAGGCGGTCGCTCTGATCAACCTGGCTATGCTCGACTACCATCACGATCGATTCGAGTCGTCGGAGGAGCGGTACCAGCTCGCCGACTTGAAGTGTCGGACGATCGGCGACCACCAGCTCCAGGCGAGAGCGGTAATGAACAGAAGCATGCTGTTGTTTCGGCAGGGCATGCTCACGGCGGCCGAGACATCCCTCTGCTCGGTGATCGAGATCTTCGAGCAAGCAAGGGACTATGAGCTGTCGGCCAAAGCCAAGTTTGCCCTCGGGCTCGTGTACCACGAGCAAGGTCGGCTCTCGAAGTCGCTCGAGACGCACGAGCAGGCCTGGGACCACCTGCAACACTCACCGGATGCCCTTTCCCGAGGCATGTGTCTCGCCGCCTTAGCCGGAGCTTTGGCGGCCCTCGGCGACCCTTCGACCGCTCGCCACCACCTCGACAGAGCCATGGGTATCGTCGGTCCAGCGGGACACGATGCAACGCAGCGGTTCATCGAGCTGTTCTATGCCTTCGTGGATCAGGCGGAGGGGCGAGACGAAGCAGTGAAAGACAGGCTGCGGGCGGCTCACGACCATGTCGTGTTGCGTGCCATCGCGCGAAGTGTAACGCGGATCTTGCGGCAGACGACGCCAGGCGTGAGTTCGGTTCTAGAGGTAGGACCCGATTGGTTTGTTCCTCCAATGGGAGAACGGGTGAATCTGAGCCGCCACGCGTCCCTCTGTCGAATGTTCCACGCGTTGGTGAACACTGCGGAAACCGGCGGTGTCATCGACGTCGATGGGCTATTCGGTGCAGGGTGGCCCCATGAGCAGGTCGCTCTTCAGTCGGCTCACAATCGGGTCCACGTCAACTTGGTCAAGCTACGCAATCTTGGACTTCGAGACTTGATCCTCCGCGCCAACGGAGGCTACCAGCTGGATCCTACGGTGGATGTGGCCTGGAGGGGCAGCGAAGGCGCCAGACCCAAGACAAGCGCATGTTCGAACTGCCGAACCGCCTGATTTTCTCAAAAACCGCGCTCAGGCTTCGCCTGTCCGGTAGACCGGGAAGCGGTTCGGCATGGACAGGCGGTATCGGACCTCGGACTCGTGCTGCAGGGTGAGAGGTGCCCGCCAATCCGCCTCATTGCGTCTTGGCGGGCTCGAGCTACGTCGCGAGAAGTCGGCAGAGGGCAGGGAGCTGGGAGCGCCAGGCCAACAGGCGCCAGATCCGTCGTCGGCCGCTTCGGAGGATTTGGGCAGGGATATCGATGACGGACTGCCGGAACGACCGGAAGTCCATGCGAAGCCAGCGACGGCGCTCCTCCTCGTGGCGCTCCCGCCACCGGTCGGCGATCGGCAACGACAGGGCCATCCAGGTCTTGAACGACCAAGCCAGGGCGGCCATGACCATGTAGGCGCCGTTGGCGAGCAGGGTGTTGACGGGGGCGTGCAAGGCACGCGCCCCGTTCTTGAGCTGCTCGATCAGGTTCTCCTGGTCGCAGCGGTCGTTGGCCTCGAAGACGACCTGCTCCGCGGAGAGCTGCCGGTCGTTGGTGAGGTAGAAGAAGTACCGCACCTCGTCGAACAGGGCGTTGTCGCCGCGCTCGACCGAGAGGTTCTTGCGCACGACGACCATGCGGTAGGGTCGCGAGCAGGCACGAGGCTGGTAGTCGAACTCCGCGATGTCCTCGGACCGGAGCCGAAGCACCTTGTATTCGCGCTCCCGAACCCACGTGGCCTTGACGTTGGTGGGCCGGGCCCGCCGCTGCTCGGCTTCGACGAAGGCCCCCTTCGCTCGACGCATCAGCTCACGGAACTCGGTGTCCTCGAGCCCTTCCGCGCGTCGAACGAGGTTGGCTCTTGCGTCGTAGCCGAAGACGAAGTGCACTCCATCGTCGTCCCAGCCATCTAGGAACCGGGTCTGTGAGAAGTCCGTGTCGCCTCGAAGCAGGACGCCCGCGAACCCGGCCTCTCGGCACCACGCGATCGCACGGCCCAGGTAGGGCGCCGCCCTTTCGTTGGAGCCTCGATTGCCAGGTCGATTGACCACGTACATCGGCTCCCCGTGTTCGACAGCGACACGACGAGCGGATGGTAGCCCCACACGCCGTTGTAGGACATCACCATGCCCTGCTTGCACTCCGCCGTGCTCGGCACCAACGTCCCGTCCACATCGAGCTTGGCGGTCGCGGCGGTGAACGACGCGGGCTGCCGTTTCCAGACCTCCACTCGACTCGCATTGAGCGCGTCCTGCAGTGCGTCGAGATGGGTTGCCGAGAAGCGCCGGCAGAAGTCGCCCGCCGTGGTCGGGTCCGGGAGCGCCTCGACCCCCAGCGCGTCGAGAAACGCCTCGTCGTTGCGTCGCACCTCGATGTCCTCGAGCGAACGCCCGCCGCACAGTACGTTGTAGGCGATGTTCAGCACATGGTCCGACTCGTGGTATGGCCGATGCTGCTTCAATACGCGCACCTGGTCGTCAATCCGATCGACGAGCCCCGAGTCGACCACCACCTGGTGCGCCACCGCCAGACCGCCGTGCGGCATCGCGGCCACGCGCTCCGACATCTCGTACGTCACCTTTGTCCTCGGCAATACTGGCCGTCCCGTGTCCGTTCGCCTTCTCGCCTGCGTCAACCGTCGACGGATCCGGCGTTGCTTCTTCTTCGCCTGTCGAGCTACGGTTCGGTTCACCTTGGGATCTCGCTGGGTAGGGGTTCGGTGTTTAGGCAAACCCCTCCTACCCAGCTCCCCAGGCTTTTCCCTCATCGCCTTGCCACGGTGACCACTTGTTCAGGGGCTAGAAGAAGAGCTGATACCATCCTAAATGACACTTGATCGGAAACCCCGGATCGTGGCGTGTGATCCCTCCGTTGACGGGAGGGAAGGAGCCGAAGGCGTACCCCATCGAGCTGCGTGAGCGGGTAGTGAAGGCAGTCCTGGAGGACGGTCTGTCGTACAAAGAAGCTGCCGAGCGCTTTTGTGTCGGGCGAGCGTCGGTCAGCTGATGGCTCTGACGTGCTGCCTAGGGCGCTGACCGCTCGAGTTGACCGGGCTCGATCAAGTTTGACTATGGATCTCTCGCGGGGTCTGGTGGGCTCGTGATCGCGAGCCCGACGTCTCTAGAGTGAGTTTAAGCTCGATTAGGCTGACGGCGCGTAGTTCAGAGGGCATGACTGGATGAATGGAGACACAATCTGGGTCTGCACTTCCCAGCGTTGCTCAAGTGGGACATGAACAGGCCTTGCCTTGTCTCGCCCGTCCGCTCACGTACGAGGTCTCCTGTACCCTTCGTGTCGCGGATGCAGCTGACACGTCCCCCTAGCCCTTGTACCCAAAGTGGAGACCTAGCATGCGTAAGCTCGTGGCCACGTTGTTGACTGCCTTCCTCCTCGTAGTGTCCCCTGCCTGGGCGGCCGATTTCACCGGCACCTGGGTGCTCGATCACTCCGCATCGGACTCCCCCGAAGAGCTGCTCAAGGCCCAAGGGATGAGCATGATCAAGCGTAAAGCTGTAGCCAAGCTCGACGTTACACAAAAGGTGACTCAGGAGGGTAACGTCATGACGTTTGAAGTCGTGACCTCGAAGAAGACCAAGACGAACACTCTGCACGTCGACGGCGAGGTCCGGACCGTCGAAGGCGACCGCGGCAGCGCTCGTGTCCGGCACGTTTGGGAGGGTGACGACCTCGTCTCCACTTCGATTACGGACGAGACCACCATCGTTACCCGCCGGACGCTCTCTGACGGAGGACGCACCATGACGCAGCGCTTCACACTTACTCCGAAGGATGGCAGCACGATCTCGATCAATCGGGTGTTCCGGATGCGGGATTGATCGTGCCGATCACGCCGGTTGATTGCGGAAGCCGCACTGGCGGCACCAGCCGCGTGCGTCAGTCGGCATGATCATGCGTCCGAGCCGTTCCTGCTGCCCGGCGCGATGTGCGACAACGGCCTGCTGGTCCGGGTGCCTCGTCGACAAGTTCGTCGACGGGATGCAGCTGAACCGGCAGTCCGAACGGTTCGGCCGCGAGGGGTGTCGCTCGGGACCAACGTGCTGTCGGGGTGGGTCGGCCAGTCGTTCCGCGAGGCGCGACCGCTGTTCGCCGCGCTGATGGCTCAGGTCGCCCAAGCTGACGTGATGCAGGGCGATGACTCGGGCCTCCCGGTCCAGGACGGCACCGACGGCAAGGTTACCCACGGCCGGATCTGGGTCGTGAGCGACCGCCGCCAGGCCTTCTTCGCGTTCTCGCGAACCAAGGAGGGGAGCACCCTGCAGAGCTCTTCGCCGAGCTCGGCATCCAGGGACGGCGCTTCGTCGCCGACGGGGGCTCCGAGTACGACCTGGCCGAACGGAGCCTGCAGCTGAACCGCGGAGGATCCCAGGGCGAGCGAACCGTGACCGCTGCGGCCCCGATCGTCCGCACCGGCCCGGTGTCGTGAGCGTCGACGTGCGGGCGATTCCGCAGAGTCGCGTGACATTCGTCGGTCGCCGGTATGATCGGAAGAACGATCACTATGGTGGCCGGGGTTGCATTGCACGAGGATCCAGGCCGTGATCTCGTCGGGACATGGAGAATTCGAACGAACGGCTGGATGAGGCGGTCGCGCACTTCCGCGAGTGTCTTGTGGCGGCGGTGGGCGCCGCGCACGAGGCCCGGAGCGCCGTGGCGTTCACAGAGGCGGAGCGCGAGCTGGTGAGGCTGGCGAGGCAGATGGCGACGAAGCTGACGCAGCGTGGCTGCAGCAGATCTCCGACGACGAGCAACGGCGGCAGGGGGCGCTGGAGTGGGCGCGGGCGAAGGCCGCGGAGCGCAGGGTCGAGGTGCGCTCGATGGGCGTTCGGGAGACGCCCATACCGAGTCCCATGCAACAGGAGGTCAGACCTGGAAGTCGTCAGCCCGTGACGGGTCATGATCCCGCCCAGGATCTAGCACTTAATTTGGATGAATCAGCTTTTACTCGTAGTTCGACGTGCGATACCCGATGTGCGCAATCACGCGGAGGAGCGGCATGATCGGATTCAGCACCAGCCCCTGGTTCCAACCCCTCATTGAACCGGCCCGAGCAACCTTTCTGCTGTGCGTCGTCACGGCATGCTTGAGCGGCCGCGCTGTGGAGGTCGAATCGCCGATCGACGGAGTTCCCGAGTCGTGTGGCGATGGCGTGCTCGACGATGGAGAGGACTGCGATGACGGCAGCGAGAGCGCGGCCTGTGACCTCGACTGTACGTTTTCCGACTGTGGGGATGCAATTCTGAACGTGACCGCAGGGGAGCTCTGCGACGACGGCGGCAACTCGCCGACTTGCGACGACGACTGCACGGTCGCCGAGTGCGGCGACGGGTTCGCCAACCCGGCCGCGGGCGAGGACTGCGACGACACCGAACAAACCGCCGCCTGCGATGCGGACTGCACGGTGGTCGAGTGTGGTGACGACACGCTCAACGAGCTGGCGGGCGAGGCCTGCGATGACGGGAACGGGCTCGGCGGCGACGGCTGCTCGGCCTTGTGCACGCTGCCCGTGGGGGTGGCCGCCGCTCAGGCCGATGTGGATATCGAGCTCGGCATCTCCGTGCAGTTCGAGAGCAGCTCGCTGTCGGGCGACTTCAACGGGGACGGGCTCGCCGACGTGCTCCTCGGCGACACCACCAACGATGACGGAGGCATCCGGGCCGGAGCGGTCTACGTCTTCTTCGGGTCGGCCGCTTCGGACCCGGTGTTCGATCTGGACCGTGTCGATGTCACGTTCGTCGGGGAAGACCTCGGGGACGGCGCGGGGTCGAGCGTGGCGAATGCAGGCGACGTCAACGGTGACGGAATCGACGATCTCCTCGTCGCCGCACCCTTCCGGTCTAGCTCCACCGGAGCGGCCTACCTGGTCTACGGTGGCCCCACGCTGACGGGGTCTGTGGATCTGTCGGACGCCGCGGCGCGCTTCGTCGGAGCGGCCACGGGCGACCGGCTGGGCAACGTGGCGGGAGCGGGAGACTTCGACGGCGATGGCTTCGACGACATCCTCCTGAGCGCCCAAGACAGCGACGCGGGCGGCGACGGCTCGGGGGCCGCCTACGTCGTGTACGGTGGCGGCTTCCTCACGGGAACGCTGAACCTCGTGAACGCTGACCTCGAGATCGTAGGCGAAAATGCCGGCGACGAAGTGCAAGCCGTGAGTTCGGCGGGCGATGTCAACGGCGACGGGATCGATGACCTGCTCGTCGGCGCGAACCGGAACGACGAAGGGGGAGGCGACGCAGGCGCAGCCTACGTGATCTTCGGATCGCCCACCCGACGGACGGGCTCACTGGACCTGGCGGACGCCGACGTGAAGCTCGTGGGCCAGTCGACCTTTGACAGGGCAGGGAGTTCGGTGGCCGGGGTCGGTGACGTCGACGCCGATGGCTTCGACGACATCCTGGTGGGCGCGCCGAGCACGGACTTCGGCAACGGCGGTACCGGCACGGCCTATCTGATCTACGGATCGGCCGCGCTGACCGGGGCGATCAACCTCTTCGCGAGCGACACCAAGCTCGTGGGAGAGGCCGCAGGGGACGACGCCGGGCGAATCTTGGCCGGAGCGGGCGACGTGAACGGGGACGGCTTCGCCGACATCCTGATCCATGCCCGGGGCAATGACGAGGGGGGCTCGGAGGCCTCGGCCGCCTACCTGATCCACGGACCCGTCGCGACCGGGACCCTGGACCTCGCCGATGCCGACGTCAAGATCATCGGGGACGAGACCATCTTCGGCGGCGGCATCCTCGCCGGGGGTGGCGACTTCGACGGAGACGGGCTCGACGACTTCATGGCGGGCTTCGGACCGCAGGATGCACGGCTGTACCTGAGCCAGCCGTGACCGAACCCGCCTATCGAACAACGCCGCCAACGCCTCCTTGACGTCGGCGGGCGACGCCCTTCCAGCTGGCCATCCTTGGCGCGCCTCCACCCGTTGACCTTCATGCGGCCAGCTCCGCACTTAATCCCATGCAACGGAAAGTCAGACCTGGAACCGTCATCCCGTGACCGGGTCAAATGCGCCATCCGGAGCGTTCGAACGAAATCATCTTCATGAGCCGTTTTCGACGGTTGACGAAAAAGTAGAGATGACCATCCAGCGGGTCCTGAGCCAGTCTCCGAACATGCCCCACCAAGGCGTCGAAGGAGCCTTGCATGTCCACGGGCTCCAACGCCACGAAGATGCGTGAATTCGCGTCCCCGAGGTCGAGGTACCGCTCCCCGGCCGCCCCATCACGCCGCACGTAGGACACCGTCCGCTCGACCTTCGGCTTGTCCTTCGGACACCGCACGCGCGCTTGGTCCATCACGAACCCACGCGCCTGGGCGTACTCAGCGAAGCCTTCGTGGAAGACGGGCGACAGCGGATCGGCCTTGATCACGATCGGCTTCGGGTTGTCGGCCACGACGACGGGGAACACGCCGCCGAAGAACGCCCACGCGGCCTCGAGGCCCTCGATCACGTCCTCAGCCGTGGTCGTCAGGCACGGCCATACGAACGTGTGTCGGCTGTACGCCGCCACCGCGATGAGCGCGTACAGCTTGCGTTCCTCGCCGTCGTGCACGAGTCGCCCGAGCTCCATGAAGTCGATCTCCAGCACCTGCCCCGGCGGCGGCTCCACGATGCGCACCGTCGACGTGTCCAGCCCGGCCTTGCCGAGCTCCTCGGCGAGGAAGCGCCGCATCGTGCGGATGGGCACCTTCACCCCCGTCTGCCGCTGCAGCAGGCGCACCAGCTTCGGCCCCTGGCAGCCCTCCGACCGCCACTTCAACAGCAAATCGCGGTGGTCTCGACACAGCTGCCGCATCCCGCCGATCTTCGGCGGAGCACCCGGCGACACCTCGGCAACCACCGTGCCGACGAGTTCGTCGGACACGACCGCGTCGCCGCCGCGGGCAAAGCCATGCCGCTGTGCGGCCTCGACGTACCGCCACACCGTCTTGCGGTCGATGCCGACCGCGTCAGCCACCTTCCGGTAGCTGTCGCCACGTTGCCACCGACGCAGGAGTTCTCGGATCTCGATCACGGACATCTCTCGAAATGCCACCTCGCCCCAGTCCAACTGCGAGCAGGTGTCCCACGCGGGGAGGCCAGAGCTTGGTCCCATGATCGTGGCTGGCGGCTGGTCCCTAGTTCGTGGCCGGAGCGGGATTTCGTGGTCCCTTTAGGCTGGCCGCCGACATATCGGTTCACCGACGCCTCCCCACCCCGAACCTCTCGGCAATACTGTAACCGCGTACGAACCTTCACCGTTCTCGTACGCCGTGATGACCCGCTCTCGAGGCTCCACCGGATGCGGTGCTGGCATGCTCCCTCCGTATCTATCGAGAGATCACACGTCAGCAGGCCTTACACTGTCCGAGAACCGAGATTCGGTGATCAACCTCGGACCACGCCACTGTATGTATTCATTTCGGGCTCTACCCTCGCAAGTGCGAGCGTTTCCGTTGAAGCGGGCTACCGTAGGCAGAGGCGCGGCGGGTTCTCTGCCTGGGAAACTGCAGGCCGCGCTACCAAGCTGTGCCGAGCGGTCGCGTGCGTCCGTCCAGGAAGAACGAAAGGTTTGCTCCCCACGTATGGGGACCCACGCGGCCGACAGACAATTGCGGTTGACGTAGCTCCTTGCGAATTCCTACGCCGACGACCGCCGAACCGACGACCATTCCACCCAAGCCTCCCCAGAAGGCTATGGACGTGCCGCTGGGGCAGTCGAAGTTGCCGTCGCCGTTGGCATCTGGAAGGTCACAGAGCGAACCGCGATTGAAGAAGACAGCACTCGACAGGACAACTCCGCCCAAAAACGTTGCTCCGCCCAGAACTGTTCGAGTCGGAAAGGGGCGACTGGGTGCTGCTACATCTGCTGTCGACACCAAGTCGTTGTCGATTGTCGCTCGCGACTGCTCCACTAGGGCAGTGGTGGGTTGGACGGCCACTTTCGTTGGGTCGTCTTCGGAAGACTCACCACCTGTGCCGCTAGCCGCTAAAGAATCCGCGTCGACCGGTGCAACGATGAGACGAGTCTCCACGATCGTTCCGTCTGGAGCAACCCGCTGAAGCATATAGGGTCCGAGAGTCGGCGCGCTTGCGGACGGCCGGCCATTCACGAACCACAAGCCCGTCTCGAGTGTGGGCAGCGGAGTCGAGCCTCCCGCCTCTCTGGCCCTGGACCACTGAACGGCCAACGGATGCTGTTCGTGCGGAGCGAGTTCAGGATCGAGAGATAGGGTTGGAGCAGCCGCCCGCGCAGAGAGAAACCAAAGCGCCGCATCTTCGACTTCGCCCGAGAAGAACGTAATCAACCCATGAGAGAGTAGGATCTCTGCGGCTGAAGATGGTGTCAGAGGCTCTCCGAGGCAATAAAGAGAGTTGGCCATATCGTCATTGGCCCGGCGGGCGCGGATAACCGCGCCGTTGTCCTCAATGAGGAAGTCCTGGACTCTGCGAGCCGCCAGCTCGATCTCGTTGGTAGTGAGAGGGCGGGGACAGTTGGGGGCGTCACCGGCCCAACTCCATCCGATCGCCAAGACGATGATCATGGTTGGTGTTCCTCGGTCCGATACACGCACAGTTGCGTGCCCGGGCTGCAGATGATGTTGGTGAGTGTGCTCTCCGCTACGTTGAGGAGCCGAGGGTAGCGGAATTTGGTCCCGTCGAAGTCGACCCAAACCTCACAGACCCCAACCGGAATGCTACCCGGGATCCGGTAGGATACGCCGTTGCACTCGAGATGCACAGTTGCACCTTCAGCTCCGACCTTGCCCGAGAGCCTGCCCGATGATGACACAGCCTTGGGCCGCGATGGCGAGGTTTCGACATCGATCGTCGCTGGAGGCAATGGACTCTCGAGCTCGGACTGGGAAGGGGGTACGATCCAATCGGACACCGAGTCGTCAGCACCTCGTTCGTCGGGACGTGGAGAAGAAGGCTCGCGATGAGCGCCGAAGCCCAGGATCGCTACAAACCCGAAACCGAAGGCTAGAGCCACCCCCAAGGTCGTGAGAGGCTGCCAGACCAAGGAGTACGATGGATACCAAGCCGAGGTGGCTTCGGAATGCCCGGTCTCCTCTAGCGGGATCACCGTTGGTTGAATCTGCGCTTCGACAGGCTCTGGAGTAGGCGCAAACTCCATGGTGAAACGAAGAACGCTCGAGCGACTTTGCGTTGCGCCGCTCCACAACTCCAACATCTCTGCACACGTCTGTAGTCGATCATTCGGATCCTGCCTCAGAGCACCCTCGATCGCCAAGACCATGCGATCCGGAACGTCCGGAACCAAGTCTCTCAAAGGCACAGGCTTGGCTTGCTCGACCGCCGACCAAACTTCGAAAACCGTAGCTCCGCTGAATGCAACCTGACGGGCCAGCATCTCGTAGAGCAAGGCACCAAGTGCCCAAATGTCCGTTCGTGCGTCGACTCGCTTGCCATCGCGAACCTGTTCGGGTGACATGTAGTAGGGCGTGCCCATGACCGTACCGGTCGCAGTTCGTCGGTCGAAAGCGAGGTGAACGGCAAGTCCGAAGTCGGTGACCAATGGTGTCACCAGACCATCTTCGCCCTTGGCGAGTAGAACGTTCTCGGGTTTGAGGTCTCGGTGGACGAGCCCACGGTCGTGAGCCGCACTGACGGCAGACAGTATCGCCCTGCCGATGTTATCGGCTTGTCGGAGCGGCACGGGCTGCCTCGCGATGACGGCGGCTAGATCTGGACCGTCGATAAAGTCCATAATCAGTGCAGGTGCCCCTCTGCAGGTAACGACGTCTGTCACCCTCACGACATGAGGATGCATCAACGACGCCTGCAGCCGTCCTTCGCGGAGGATTCGTTCACAGGCGGCTCCGTGGGCGTTCGTGACCACCTTGAGAGCGTGCCAAGTATCGAGATGCAGATGGCGCACGCGATACACGACAGCTTGACCTCCACTGCCGAGAACGTCGAGCACTTCGTACCGCTGGTCAACGATCGTGCCAGGTGCGAGGCGTATGCCTTCGAACTTCTGTTCGTCTGCGTCACGACGGCTGCCGTCGCCGTCAGGCCACCACGAGATGGTTTCAATCGGTGCCTTCTCGGCAGATGGGACGTCTTCCTTCACGGCTTGCAGGCGGTCGCGGTGTTCTTGTCGTCGTGAGGTGGACCGACCAAGATGTCTTCGAGATCGTGCCCATCGATGTCCCACCGAGACCGTACCAAAGCGCCAGGATCGTCGACGACGGGTCTTTGGCGCTGCACTCCTTTCTCGTGATGACCAGCCGCGCCCCTCACCGAGCCTTCGTCATGTTGTTCGTCGTCCTCGAGCAAGCCGCTGTCGTAAACAGGAGATCTCGCTAGGCTTCCAGGCAACGATCCCAGACCTGACACAGGAAGCAGTGACCAAACAAAAGGTCGGCAGAGACCTACTCTCCTGTTCCGGGCATAGTGCATGCGACTCTCCGTGAGCGTCGCCGATCTAGTGCACCCCGTCGCTCAACGAGAATGAATGCTGCTTAATCCTCGCGTCATACGAGAGGGCCCATGCCGAAATGTAGTTGCGACCGACGTCCAAGGAACTCTCGACCGGTTGCTGACATGGTTGTGAGGACGGTCGGCACGGATCCGGCCGCGGCGAACCCCGCTTCACCTCTAGCGTCGTTACGAACATAACCAACCTATCTCCGGCGTCCTCATCGCACTCTTCAGCCACGTTTGCGGTGGGAGTCAGCCGGTAGCCACGTTGGCGCTGAGGACAAGCTCCCGGAGTCCGAGCTCGCGAAGCTTCGCCAGGTTCACGCGGACCTGATTGTGAGCCGACTGAAGGGTCACTTGTTCGTGGTGCCATCCTGCAGCGGACAGTCCATTGGTATCAACAGTGCTGCCGGTTTCCGCAGTAATCACCAACGCAAGGAACATTCGACAGAGTGAGCCATGGCGGATCAGATCCACCCGTACCCCTCTGCCCCGGTTTCCAAACCACATGAATCACTCGCCTGGTGAAGGAAACGCTCCCGTGTCTCCGAGGGCTTCTTCTCGGCTTTGAAACAACTCCATGGACAAGCGCTCGTCACGGAACTTCCCGTTGAACGACTCGTTGCCTACATTCTGCCAGGGCTTCCCCGTTTCGATGTACCCGGTCTGGATCTGCGCCCCGCTGAGCCATCGACGACGGCCGTCGGCGTCGGTCGTGGACGAAGTCTTAGGCCCAGACGTCGTTCGACTCTTCCGGCCGGCCGCGGTCGTGGCCGCGACCTCGACAGCCGCTTCCGAGGGCGTTTGCGTGGCACCTGGAGCCCGGCCCGAGTCCACTAGCCGGTAAGGCCCGCCCCACGCTCATCGCGTAGCCCTCCCGCACCAGGAACACGCGGGTCCGCCGATAGCCTGTCGAGCAGGAGGCCGGTCAGGAATGCGGCCGCATGGCTACTCGTCGTCTCCACCGTTTCTGGTCACCGCCCTCGGGGTCCCAGGTGCCGGACGGGCGATCCCACCGCCGCGCGATTCCAGCTCTATGGGGCATCGACGAGCTCGGGGAACAGCTCGGCGAGGGCGACCTGCCCCGTGCTCTCGGCGGCGGCGAGCAGCATCGCGCCGGACAGGACGTACACCTCGCCGTCGACTCCCGCATCCGGTGCGCCGATGACGATGTCCGGTGTGCCGTCCCCGTTCAAGTCGCCCGTGGAATCGAACTGTGTGCGGCGGAGGAGGTCGCGGGGATCGATGCCGTGGATCTGCACCCCCCTCACGCCCTTTCCGATCTGGGCCAGATCGATCGAACCCGGCTCTGTCAGCTCCGAGCCCAGGATCACGAAGACCTTGCCTTCGTTTCCTGGTGCGCTGACAATCAGCTCTTGGAGTCCGTCCTGATCGAGATCCCCCGCCGACGCCATCCCCACTCCAAGGCTCCCGGACGGCTCGGTTCCGAAGATGCGGATCCCCAGGTTTTGGTCGATGAGCCGCTCGCGCGAGATGATCCCCGCCTCGCTCGCGTTCGCCAGCTGGTTCGAGCCGAAGACGACGAAGGCCTCCCCGGCGTCGTTGTCGTGCCGTTCGTGGCCGAGTGCGAAGTCGTCCACGCCATCAGCGTTCAAGTCTCCGAGGCCGGCGGCCCCGTAGACCAAGAAGACGCCGCTTGGTGGAAAGTCGAAGAGGACGCCGCCTCCGTCCAGGGCGTCGCTCGAGGTGAGGACCCAAGCGGTCCGGGCCCCCGCGATCTGAGCCCCGGGAATCAAGGCCACGCCGCCGTCGCGGGGGGAGCCCACGAGAAGGTGGTCCCTCCCGTCGCCATCGACATCTCCGGCAATCGCCAACGCGGACTGGCAAAACAGACGGTCGAGAGCGGGGCTGTCGGCCAGCCGCACCGCCTCTCCGGCGGTCACGGCGGCCCCGATGTCGATGGCTCGTCCGCTAGCAAATGCATCGGAGATGACGTCGCCGAACACCACGAACAATCCCAAGAAGTCGGGGGGACGCGGTGCACAGATGACGAGGTCGTCCAACGTGTCGCCGTCGAGACGCGCGGTCACGAGAGAGTCGACGTCCCGGTTCACAATCGAAAGACCGAGCTGGCGGTTGCTGACCTCCACAAGCCGGACGACCCCGTCGCCCGACAGGGCTCGTTGGACGTCCGCACTCGAAACGATCAGGATCTCGCCTACGTCTATGCCTTCTTCCTCTCCTGGTGGCGCATCGCGTCGTCGGCTAGCCGTGATGGCCAACTCGGGGCGCCCGTCGCCGTCCAGATCGCCGAGAGCCGAAAGCCCAAAGCCCGCATTGGCCGAATCGAACCCTTCGAAAGACACGCCCTGTTCCGGGGTGAGCGCGTCGAGGTCGATTGGCCCATCGAGCAGGGCTTCGCCCAGCACCAGGTAGGCCCGACCCTGCGACGCGACGGATTCTTCGTTGACGAACGCGGAGGGTGCGCTGACCAGAAGCTCTCGGCGGCCGTCCCCATCGGTGTCATCCACGAACGTGAGTTGCCGTCCAAGGTCTCCCTCGACCTCGCCAATCAACACCGTGGCGCCGAGTTCGTCGAACGACCCCTCGTCGTTGTCGATGCGCACCGTGTAGCGCTGCTCGGTCGTCGCGTTACCGTCGCTCGCGGCGACCACGAGCTCGTAGACATTGTTGCCATCGACGTCGACCGGACGCTCGAAGTCGAAGGTCTCGAGGGCGGAGACGGTCAGCGTCGTCGCGTCGAGTGTGAATCGGCCACTGTCGTCCCCTTCCTTCAGGGTGATCTCGACAGGGTCTCCATCGGGGTCCGCCACCTCGACGGAGAACGCGACGGTCGCGTTCTCGATGACGACCCGCTCGAAATCCCCCGAGAACTCGGGGGGGAGGTTTGCGGTCTCACGACTCTCGGGCGGGGTCGCGCAGGCAGCGAGCCACCCCAATGCGGGCAAGATGACGGAGCGCAAGCTCACAGGGCCTCCAAGGGAATACCATCAACATTCACAGCATCTTGGATATCGGCAACTTAAGCGGGTTTAAACCACATGAACTCGATCGCTACCCTACAGGGCCTCCGTGTGGAGTTACAGCGTGCCTCGGCCGAGTCGTTCAATTGCGTCTACCGGCCTGCTGAGTGATCAGGGCTTCCTGCAGAGGAGGCAGGGTTGACCCCAGCATACCCGGTGGTGCTGCGCGAGCGCGTTGTTTCGGCGTACCACGATGGAGAGGGGACGTTCCCGGAGCTCGCCGAGCGCTTTCGGATCGGAGAAGCGACGGTCGGCCGCTGGGTCTCGCTCGAGCGGAGGACCGGGACCGAAGACCGGGATGGGGGTCGTCGTCGGGTCTGTGGGCAGGCGAAGCCTGTCCAAGGGGTTTGGCCGCCGGGGGCGGACGATCCCGTCGTCCGGCCCGGCACGCTCCGTCCCCGGCGTCAATGGCCGGCAGCGTCCACAGGCCCCCGGTCGCCCGTGGCACAACGATGGGGTGCCGCTCGTCCAGCCCGCGCTGCTCGGTGAAGTCGCCGCCAGCGGCCTCGCAGCACTTCAACTCGGTGGCTGGGTCCTTGGATCGCGCGGGATCTGGCGCTTCGTGGCGGAGCGACCCGGAGACGGCTGGCATGCCCACGGCTCCTACGTCGCCGGGCCCGGCGATCTGAAGGACGCGCAGCTCGTCGAGCTCCGCGTCTGCAAGCCCCGCAACGATGCGACGGTTGCGCCCGCGATGCGGCAGTGGGGCAAGCTCGTCGGCGAACAACAGGGCGCACTTCCGACCCCCGAGTTTCGTCGGTTCATCGACCTTCGGATCCGCGCGAACACCATTGGCACGACGCAGACGCCGTGCAACGTCGCGAACTACGTGCAGCTTCTGGAGGACGCCTTCGCACCCGCTTCGGTGCGGGTCGCATTCCAGCCCAACGGCGCTTCGCTCGTCCGCGTCACCGTCACGTCGGGAGCCGCCTTGCTTGCGGAACCGATCGCCGAACGGGCCACCACGGTGGCTCGACGAGCCCGACCCATCGGCACGCTGGTGTCGCTGCACGAAGTCACGGAAACCGGCGTCGTCTACGGCGTCCCGGGGCGGGGCTATTCGCCAACGGCCTGGATTGGCCGTTCACTTTCAACCGGCCTGGGGGCCTGATGCCAAACAGTAGCGATGTCGACCTCGACGAGGCCCGATGGGGCATCACCGTTGGCCTCACCAAGGCGGCCAACGCGACCGATCCCGCTTCGGCCTCGAAGGATGCCGGCTACACGACCGGGGATGCCTTGGATCCGGGTGCTGAC
>JBCCQY010000163.1:0-21584 GCA_039208735.1 Myxococcota bacterium
ACGGTGCGCCCGTCGATGGGTTGGCCATTGACCCGAGTGCCTTCCGTCGATCCCAGGTCCCGGACCCAAGGCCCCAGCGCATCGAGCCCCATCCGGGCGTGCCGCACGGACGCCCCCTTCAACACGACGTCAGACCGCGGCCCCGACCCCACCAACACGGGGCGAGACGTCAGACGAGCGAGGTCGATCACGGCCACGGCCGTCACTTCCTGTACCCGGTGCGACATGGCATCCAATATCGTCGAGGCATGAACCGTTGACGGGGACGTGTACTCCCTGCACGAGGAGGATGGATGGCCTCGAGGCACGCGTTCGTTGCGGCCACGCGGTTCGGGCTCGGCGCCCGGCCCGGCGACCTGGCTGCGATCGACGCCGTAGGACCCAAAACCTGGGTCCTCAAACAGCTCGACATCGCGCCCCAAGACCCGCGACTCGCCTCGCTCTCGTCCACCCGAGACGCGGTCGATGCGTTCGATCAAGCCCGCAAGAGCGACGCCGACGTCAAGTCGATGATGCGGGAGGCGCTACGCGACCGTTTTGCAAGCGAGCAAGCGGCCCACCTCGTGACCGCCGCGGCGAGCGAGTTCCCGGTCTACGAACGCCTCGTCTCGTTTTGGGCGAACCACTTCACGGTCTCCATCGCTCGGCGTGAGGTCCTACCCATTGCGGGCGCCTTCGAACGAGATGCGATTCGAGCCAAAATGCGAGGCACCTTCAGCGAGATGCTCGTGGCCAGCACCCGCCACCCCGCGATGCTCGCCTACCTCGACAATGCCCGTTCGATCGGGCCTGGCTCTCCCGCAGGAACCCGCAGCGGCCGCGGCCTCAACGAGAACTTGGCCCGTGAGGTGCTGGAATTGCACACGCTGGGCGTTGACGGCGGCTACACCCAGGCCGACGTCGAAAACCTGGCCAAGATCTTGACCGGCTGGGGGGTCGACACCGGCCACAACGCCATGCGCATGGACCATGCCCCATCGCCGAATGCCTTCCGGTTCAATCCTCGGCGCCATGAACCAGGCCCCAAAACGCTCCTCGACGTGCGATACCCCGGTGGGGGCGAAGCGGACGGCCTTGCGGCCCTGCGGAAGCTCGGGCGCCACGAGGCCACCGCTCACCACATTGCGACCAAGCTTGTGCGTCACTTCGTCGCCGACGACCCACCCGCCGCCGCAGTTCGCTCGGTCGCCAAAGCCTTCCGGGATTCCTCGGGCCATCTCCCCACGGTCCACCGGGCGGTGGCGGAACTCTCGGTCGCCTGGTCCTCGGGACTCACGAAGGTGAAGACCCCCCGCGAACTGGTGGTGTCGACAGCCCGGGCACTCTCCTACGAAACGCAAGGGTCCCCAATGCTCGCCGCCTGCCGGTTCTTGGGTCAGCTGCCCTACGAAGCCCCATCCCCGCAGGGCTGGCCCGACCGGGCGGAAGATTGGCTCGCTCCGGAAGCCCTGCTTACGCGACTCGACTGGATCGAACAGGTCGGAAAAGCCGCCGGTCCCCTCGACGGTCTCGCCATCGCCGACCAGGTGATCGGCCCCGTGATGAGCGCCAAGACCCGCGCCGCAATCGCCAAGGCACAACGCCCCATGACCATCGCTTTGCTGCTCGCCAGCCCCGAATTCCAGAGGAGATGACCATGCAGCGACGCCAGTTCCTCGCCGGGATGGGTGCAGTGGGCGCCTCGGGCCTTCTCGCACCCGCATGGGCCGGCCCTGGGTCCACGTCTGCGCCAAACGCGCGCTTCGTCGTGCTCATGCTGCGGGGAGGTCTCGACGGGTTGGGCGTGGTCCCCGCCTATGGCGACCCTAAATACCGCTCCGCGCGGGGCGACCTCGCCCTTCCGGCTCCTCGTCAAAGCGGCGGCGTTCTCGATCTCGACGGCACGTTCGGCCTGCACCCCGCCCTTGCCCCCCTGATGCCGCTGTACAAGGACCGCGCGCTGCTCGTGGCCCATGCCGTCGCTGCGCCGTACCGCGAGCGTTCGCACTTCGATGGGCAAAACGTTCTTGAAACGGGCATGACGCAGCCCTTCGCATCCCGGTCGGGCTGGCTCGCTCGGACGCTTGCGCGTTCACCAGGCGGGATGGCCATCGGCAAGACGGTCCCCCAACTCCTGCGTGGCCCCAACGCTTCGTTGTCGCTCGATCCTCTGCGAACCCCTCGCCCCGACGCCCCTTTGCATCGCGCGGTGGCCGAGCTTTACGCAGGCGATCCCACGCTCGCGGCGGCCCTGGAACGAGGCCAAGCCGCCCAACGCCTTCTTGCCCGCCACGCCGAGCCACGCGCCAGCCGCCGCGCCGACGTCGCCAAGTCCGCTCGCGTCGCCGCCCGACTCCTTTCCGACCCCGAAGGTCCCCGAACCGCCACGTTCTCGATCGGCGGCTGGGACACCCACTCGGGTCAGAAGGGCCGCCTCGGCCGTCAGCTCGGGGTGCTCGCCTCGGCGTTCACGAGCTTCGCCGAAGCCATGCCCCCCGACGTATGGGCCAAGACCGTCATCCTCGCGGTGACCGAGTTTGGTCGGACGGTACAACCCAACGGGACGGGCGGAACCGACCATGGCGTCGGGGGCGTGGCGCTGGTGGCCGGAGGAGCGGTCGCGGGCGGACGTGTGGTGGCGGATTGGCCAGGCCTCGCCGAACGCCAGCGCCTCGAAGGACGCGACTTGCGACCCACGACCGACCTTCGCGCGCTCATGAAAGGGTTGCTTCACGATCACCTGCGAGTCAGCCCAAGCCGGCTCAACGACGACGTCTTCCCCGGTTCCACGAGCGTTGCACCGCTGCGAGGCCTCATCCGAGGGTAGATCGCAAGCGATATGCTTGCTGTGCGATGCAGTACGATTTCGAACAACTCGTTGCGAAGGCGGGTTCGTACGGGGGACAGGGCGTCGACACGTTGGTCGGACCCGTCCACGGTGAACTCGAACTGACCCCTCTGCGGAGTCGGCGGGCCGTCATGGTCCGATTTTCGGCCTTCCGGGTGGATGGCACCAAGGTGCACGATCAGCTCGGTTGGATCGCTCCCGACGACGAGGGGGATGCCGTCTCGATGTGGAGCATCGTGGATGAGGGTCGGGGACTCCGAAAGTTCGCACGGCGGTTCGACGCCGACGTCGTGGGCTCTGACCACACCCTGGCGTTCGCATGCGGCGACCCCCAAGACCCCTCCCAATGGCGAGCCGAAACCGCGCTTGACCTTTACGGAGACGGCAGCATCGGCATGCGGTTGCGCTGGGGCCGGCCGGGCGAACCGGGCGCCACCCACGCGATTGTGCGCATGAGTGCTACGTTTACGCCCCCAGAACCTGCGCCATTCTGAGGAGTCTTCGCGGTTTCATCCTGTCGAGATGCGGGCATCCGATCCGAAATTCCGTGCATGACTTCGATGATTCTGGTTTCGGCGCTGGCTTTGGCCGGCGGAGCACACAAGCAACCCCTGGGTTCGAAAAAGCAGCTCGTCGGGGACCATAGTGCCCAGTCGCTGCGGCTCGGCGAAGTGATGCTAGGCACCTCGGGGCTCGCCATGGGGGTGCTGCCCCGCGTTCAGGTGGGCACCCGGGCCACCCTCAACCTTGTGGGGTTGCCCAACGGCGAGGTGAAACTGCAGCTCATCGACCGACCGAACGTCGACGTTTCGGTCGATGGGCTTCTGATGCAGAGCACCCTCGCCGGGTTTGATGCCGACGCGTGGGGGGCCGGCGCCAACGCCTCGCTGCATAAGGGGCGATTTTCACTGCACAGCGGCGTTCACTACACATCGTTCGGCTTTCAGGGCGTCCCCACCGAAAGCCCGCCGTTGGTCGTCCAAATCGCGGGCCAGGACCCGTTGGCCGAGATTCCACCCGAATTCAGCGATCTGGCGGACGTTGGATTCCGTTGGCAAGCCGCCACCCTCCGAACCGGGATCGAACTCCGGGTCTTCGGACGTAGTGGGTTGCTGCTCCAGGGCAGTCTTTCGATGGGCGGCCAGTTCGACATTCGCGCGGGGGCCACGATCGAAGGCACGTCGATCGACATCGGCCACGCGCTTCCCGGCGTCAACATGCTCAAGGCGAGCACAACGCCCGGTGGCTCCTGGGTGACGTCAGCCGCGTGGCAACAGGTGTTGGGCCCCTTCCATCTCCGCGCCGGGATCGGGATTTCCGCGATCCCATACGCCTGGGTGACCCAGGCCATGTCCCTGCAAATGCGACTCGGCGGGTTTCGACTGAAGCGATCTCATCCCGCGGGGCGCATGGCGGAAGCCCGCATCAAGCGGAAGGACCGTCGTGCCCTTCGCAACGAGGGGGACGCGATGGCCGAGATTCCCACCGAGGAGCCGTCGGACGACGCGTACGAGGAGGCAAGCCTGCCCGTCGACATCATCTTCGAGCCGAACGAAGCTCCCGCGGCCCCAGAAACGGTGTACCTGCCCGACCCCATCACCGACGCGGAGTGACCCGGCGACGAAGCAGGAGTCCCATCACGCCAAGCCCCAGCGCTGCGGCGGGCAAGCCTGGCGTGTGGGCGCACCCGAACTGCGGTTGACGGGCGTCGCAAAACTCCGAGCTTGAATTCGGATCATCGCCCCGTGCAAGTTCCTCGGCATCGGAGGTCCCATTGCCATCGGAGTCGGTGTTGGCATCGATCAAAGCCATGTATGCGTTGCCCAGCGCATCGACGTCCGAACCACCGGTAAGGCCCTCGGCAACCAGGGCCTGACCGAACGGCATGGTCACCGTACCCGACCCGCCTGCATTGGTGGCGTGGCAGACCGTACAGGCGGGGGCGCACGGGCCTCCCGACAGGCTCTGGAGTTCGGCTGGGTACGACGGGGAGGCCTGGGCGACGAACGCCGAAAGGACCAGCAACATGGACTCTCCTACAGGAAGGCGTGAATCTGGGCGAGGGCAATGCCCCCAACCCGCGAACCGATGACGCAGTTGACGGGCCCGTACATCGCGTCGACCCGAAGGTTGACGTGTGGCGCGAAGAACCACTGCACCGCGCCCCAACCGCGACCGAGCGACCCTTCTTCCGAGGTCGAGGCATCGCAGAACTCTCCGCCGGCCTTCAGATGCAGTCCGCGGACCGCTTCCCAGTCCGCCTGGGCATCAAGCAGGAAGCCCGGAGAGGTCGTGCGTGCGATCCCTGACCCCGAGCCGGTCACCAACACATCGGCCTCGGCAAGCAGGGCCAACTTTTCAACCGGGGAGGCCCGAACGAAGACCCCATGGGCCTGTCGTGTGGTTCGGGTGAGGGTCAGGATGTCGTTGCGGCTGCCCAGCACCAACGAAGACAGCCCCAGCTCGACCTCCTTGACGGGGGCCCACCCGACGAGACCCGAGTAGCCGCGTTCGCGAAAGGCATCAGGGGACACCTGGAGATTCCCCGCCACCGCCATCACTTCGCCCCGAACCTTGCGGGTTTCGAAGGCGGTGGACACCCCCAGCTGCTGATCGGCGTTGGTGGTGGTGCGCGTCACCGCGCGGGTGAACCGGATGTGGTCGTCCCCGCGAATCCCGAAGGGCAGGTTGATGCGACCTGCGCGAATGGTCAGGCTACGCGTGGGTCGAAACCCAACCCAGTAGTCGCGCGCCACCGGAACCACCACTGCGTTGGCGGTCTGGTCCGCGTCGATGACCCGGGCCGAAAGCGCCCCCTCCGACACGATGCCAAACGACCCATACGCGATGAACTTGTCGGTTTGAACGCCGCCTCGAAGGTCGGACTGCATGAGCAAGAAGCGCGTGTTGCCGGGCTGCGGAATTAGCAACCCGCGCACATCGACCTGGGCGATCACCTCTTTGGGCAACTTCACCACGCCAAAGGCAAAATCCTTGATCTTTCCAGGGTCCTCGACGGGTTTGCCGTAATCGGACCGGAGCAGGGCCTCGGTCTGGGCCCGACCGTAGGCGGTCATCGCCGAGCCCCCGGAAGGGTCGACGTGGCACTGGCTGCAGGTGTTGTACTGGTGCTGAATCATCCAGGGGTAGGCCTGGGCCTCGCCGCTGGCGAACAGGGTGAACAGGGCGACGATGAGCGCCGCCAGACTACGAAGCATCACGGAGGTCCACGGTGACGTCGGCCGTCATGGCCGGCTTAATGGTGACCCCAAGGTAGGTCGGGATCTCGATGCCGTGCTTGGTCGTGTCGAAGGGAAAGCTCGCCTTGATCTTGTAGAGATCCTTCGACCGCTTGATCGAGTACTTCACCGGCACGTCAAGCTCGACCCCGTGGGCTTCGAATTTTGCGGTCACTTCGCCGTTGACCGTTCCCGCCTCCGGCCACTGAATGTGGTCCTTCGCCAGCGTGAGCACCACGTTCGGGTAGGTCGCGGTTTCCACGTACTTTTCACGCATGTGCTGATCGCGAAGACCAATGCCCGTCTCGACCGTGTCCATGGGCACGGTGAACACGAGGGTCGTGCCCTCATCTTTGAGAGTCAAGTCACGGGTCGTCCCATCAAACGTCAGGAATCCCGGAGACCCTTCAGCGTGGAAGACGACCTTCGGCTTCCCCTCGATCGTGGTGCCCGCGAGCGCCACGTTCGTCCAGAGTAGGCTTGTCGCCAACACCATCATCCACTTGCTCATTCGAGTCTCCCTGTGTTGTGCCGGTGGCCCCGAAACGGGACAACGAGGCGATGTACAACGTGTTGGAACCGCGACGCAATGTCCGTGTTTCTCGTCCTCCAACGGCTTTACACATCTCAACAACGTTGGAGACGAGAACCCCGGGTCACAAAATCGCAATGCGAGGGGAATGGGGCGTTCGATGGCAGAGCTTGAATGGGAAAAAGTCCTGAGTCTTGAAGACCTCGCGGAGGGTCGGGTCAAGCCTGTGACCTGCCGGAGGCGCACGGTTTGCATGACCCACTTCCAGGGCCAGTACGCAGCGCTCGACAATCGCTGCCCCCACCAGGGGGGGCCGCTGGGTGAAGGGTCGATCGAGAAGGGTTGGCTCCGCTGCCCGTGGCATGGCTGGGACTACCACCCGCTCACCGGGAAATCCCCGGCGGGACACGACGATGGCGTCGCGACATTCCCCGTAGAGGTCCGGGACGACGGGGTATACGTCGGCTTTGAGGTGGAGGCTCCGCACGAGGCCACCGTGACCGACGTGATGGCCGAGACGTTCACGAACTTCGGCATTCGCTGGGTATTTGGCATGGTCGGCCACTCCAACCTCGGCCTCGCCGATGCCCTGCGTCGCCAGGCGCAGGACGGCAAGCTCCGGTACGTGGCGATCCGCCATGAAGGCGCCGCGGCGTTCGCGTGTTCCGCCTACGGCAAGCTCACGGGTCGTCCCGCGGCCTGTTTGAGCATCGCAGGCCCCGGAGCCACCAACCTGCTCACCGGCCTGTGGGATGCCAACGTGGACCGCGCTCCCGTGCTCGCCCTCACTGGGCAGGTCGACACCCAGGTGATCGGTCGAGGGGCGTTCCAGGAAGTGGATCTCAAGGCGGCTTTCGGCGATGTGGCCACGTTCGCCGCCGATGTTCAGCGCGACTCCAACCACGCCGAACTCGCGGTGCGCGCCATCAAGTCCGCGATCCTCACCGACAGCGTCTCCCAATTGGTGTTCCCCGATGAAGTGCAGCGACTGCCGGCTGCAGGGCGCCCCAAGACGCCGAAGGGCCGCATCACCACCCGCCGGCCCAAACCAGATGCCGATCAGCTTGAGACGGCACTCCAGGCGCTGGCGACGGCCAAACGGCCATGCTTCATCGTGGGCCATGGTGCTCGGTACGCAATGGACCGAGTGCGGGCCCTCGCCGAGCACCTGAAATGCCCCGTCATCACCACGTTCAAGGGCAAGGGCCTCATCAGCGATACCCACCCGCTCGGCGGGGGCGTTCTCGGCCGGTCCGGAACCCCCATCGCGTCGTGGTTCATGAACGAAGCCGACCTCTTGGTCGTGTTCGGTTCCAGCTTCTCGAATCACACGGGAATCTCCGGAAAGTTTCCCATCATCCAGGTGGATTACGACCCGATGGCCCTGGGCAAGCACTACCCCATCGACTTCCCCGTCTACGCCGAGATCGGTCAGGCGGCCGACCAGATGCTTGAAGCCCTTCGCTCCCGAGGCCACGCCAGCATCGACCACACCGCCGAGATCGCCGAGCGGTGGCACATTTGGCGCGCTGAAAAGCAGCGGCGACTTCAGGAGGAGCGTGGCCAGGGGGTGTCGTCGGCGGCCATCTTCGATGCGCTGACCCGCCTCACCCCCGCTAATGCCGTGGTGGCGGTCGACGTCGGCAACAACACCTACTCGTTCGGCCGGTACTTTGAGGCCAAGGATCAAGCCGTATTGATGTCGGGCTACCTCGGCTCCATCGGCTTTGCGTTGCCGGCCGCCATGGGGGCATGGGCGGCGACCCAAGAGGTGGGATCGGAATGGTACGGCCGGCCTGTGGTCTCGGTGAGCGGTGACGGCGGCCTCGGCCAGTACCTCGCCGAAGTGACCACGCTGGTGGCGCACCAGATGAACATCGTCCACGTCGTGCTCAACAACAGCGAGCTGGGCAAGATCAGCAAGGAACAGCGGTCGGCGGAACTCGACGTCTGGCAAACACGACTCGTCAATCCAAGCTTTGCCGCCTTTGCCGAAAACTGCGGGGCCAAAGGCATTCGGGTCACCGAAAGCGGACAGCTGGACGCGGCCCTCGCCGAAGCCTTCGCCCACGCTGGCCCCGTGGTTGTCGAGATCATGGCCGATGTCACCCTGATTTAGCCCCCAAGGTTAGGGGTCGACGCAGACGAACGGAGCCTCGACATGGCCGAACCGCGCACCGGCGTGCGCCTCGAAAAGAAGCTGCTCGACCACGTTGGCCGGGCGAGCCAAGACTTCCGCCTCATTGAACCCGGCGATCGCATTCTGTGCGGATTGTCTGGGGGCAAAGACAGCTACGCAATGATCTGGCTGTTGCGTCTCGTCCAGCGCCGGGTGCCCTTCGACTTCGAACTCATCGCTTGCAACCTTGATCAAGGGCACCCGGGCTTTCCCCAATCGGTGATTGCGGATTGGTGTGCCGAACACGGGTTCGAGTCCCACATGCTCCAGCGCGACACCTACTCGGTCGTGCTCGACAAGGTGCCGGAAGGCAAGACGTTTTGCTCGCTGTGTTCCAGGCTGCGACGAGGAATTCTCTACGACACAGCCGTCGAACTCGGATGCAACAAGATTGCCCTTGGTCATCACCGTGACGACGTGATCGAGACGCTGCTCCTCAACCTCATGTTCTCGGGCCAGCTCAAGGCTATGCCGCCACGCCTGCACAGCGATGATGGTCGCAACATCGTCATTCGCCCTCTGGTGTACGCAGACGAAGCCGAAATCGCCCAGTACGCCCAGGAAAAGGCCTTTCCCATCGTGCCTTGCAACCTGTGCGGTTCGCAGGAGAACCTGCAACGACAGCAGGTCAAGCGCATGGTTCATCAGTGGAGCCTGACCAATCCTCGAGTCAAGGGCAGCCTGCTTGCCGCCATCGGCAACGTTCGGGCGACGCACCTGCTCGACCGTGATCTTCACGCGAAGTTGGGACTGTTCGAGCCACGGGGCGACGACCCGTCGATCCCGTAGTCGCTACATCCCCACGGTGAGCTGAATTCCGGGCTGGAATACATCCAGGTTGTAATTGCGATCTCCGGGCGCACGGTACGCGAGCACATTGCCGCGAAGCCAAATTCCGGCTTCGGCGCTGAATCGGTCGAACAGCGACAGCCCCCCCGATACCTTCAGTTCGCCCGACCCGAAGAAGCTGCCCGAAAGCCAGCCCTGGCTCGGATCATTTGTGGGGCGGCGCAGCCTGAGTTCCCGAATCAACCCCAGGGCGTCGATGTAGGCCCCGCACGACACGATAAACGGGCCCGAGAACCGGTAGGTGCTGACGCCACCGAGCAAGACGCCCAAGGTCTCACAACGGCCTGGGCCGTCGAGGCAGGGCCCCGAATACAGCGCCAGACCCACCGCAGATCCGTGGTGCCAGCCCCCTTCGAGGCGTTTCCGGATTTGCAGGAGAAGACGCGGAGTGGTGCCAAAGCTCACGGCAACGCCCGGTCGGTAGACGACGCGCGGCGTCAACACGGCGGCTTCGGGCTCGGTGGCACTCGCGAACGGCAACAGGCTCGCCAGCAACAAAACCACGGGACCTCCCTACCCCCATCCTACCCCCGCGTTTGGCGATTCGGTTACCCCGCTCCATGCGCCCCGCCTACCGCCTCGCCCTTGTCGCAGGGCTGTTGCTCATCGGTGTTCTCGTGCTCTTTACGTTGGGGGGAGAACCTGCGAACCCGCCAACAAAGCCGATTGCAGCACCGCTTTCGCCTCGGCCCAAGGTCGACCCCAAAGTGCAGGAAGCCGCGCGCGAGAAGATCCTCGACGACCTCGAAGCCCGCGAGGCGTCGGAGGTGGGCAAGGCCGAGGCCGCACGCCGCCGCAACCATCGGGAGCAGCTCCTCAATCAGCGTCCTGACGGGGGAATGCCCACCCCAGCTGCTCCGTGAGTCGGCTTCGGCGCTCCGACGACGGGCCCCCGTGGACCTCGTCCTTCCGTCCGCCTACGCCGCCCGTCACCGAGCGGATGCGCTTGGTGCCCCTCGGTCCCCACGTCGTTCAGCTCGACTACCTCGCCATCATGGGCTCTCGGCAGCGCCTGCGTCGCGAACTGGATTGGCGGGGGTGGCCTCGCAACGACTTCACGCTCGAGGACAACGAGGCGGATCTGGCGGAGCACTTCGCCGAATTCCAACGCGGTGAGGCCTACGCGTATAGCGTGCTCAACCCTGATGAATCCACTTGCCTCGGGTGCATCTACCTCGAGCCTTGGACCCCTGGGGCTCAGCTGGCGCTTTGGGTGGTGGACGCTGAGGTGCCTATGGGGCTCGAACTCCACTTGCTACGCACGTTAGTCCCGTGGCTAGCCGGCTGGCCCCTTCCCGCGGTTCGGGTACCCGTGCGCGCCTCCAATCCCCGGCTCCAGGCGGTACTTCGGGATCTGGAATGCCCCGCAGTCGACGGTCCGCCGGACCATCAGAGCTTCCTGCTGCTCCGCAGGGGTTCGTAGCTCCCGCATCATTTCGATTAAGCCCAATTAATCAGCTATAACCAACATCATGGCCTACCCGATGTGTACAACGCATTCGGAGTTTCGCCATGATGCTGGTTTCACCCTTCGCCCTGTTGTGGATGGCCGCCTGTTCGCCGGATCCGCTGTTGGCGCTCGACGTCGAACAGCCCGTCGACGTGACGCCACCCGTCTGCCAGACGTCGGCGGACTGTGATGAGGGCTTCGCTTGCTGGGTCGACCCCACGTTGCTGCAGAGCCGTTGCGTGCCCGCCTGTGAAGAAGACTCCGACTGCCCAGGGGACCAGCTGTGTCGCACCATGTTCGACACCACCGCCTGCGTGGACCCGCTCCCGGAGCCCCCGCCGGATGTGCCCCGGGTCGATGGCGCCACGCCCCAAGTCCCTGCCGATGTGCAGTGCATCGGCCCCGTGTCGGGGGCCGTGGACATTCCATTCACCGTCGAAGACGACACCACCTCGGTGATGGTGGTTCCCTTTGCCACCGACGGAGGCCAGGTCAGGCCTTCGTCCTTGCTCCTGCCAACCGATCAGGTGCTTGCCATTCAGGGTTCCGCGAGCTTTCTTGGCGTGACGGCCTCGCTGCTCGGCTACACCGCTCCCCTGTTCCTGCCCCAGAGCCCGATCGCCGAAGAGGTCCTCATCCCTGGTTCGCACGTCTACACCGTGGTCGCGGAGACGCAGGAATTGTGTTCCTACGTGCTCACAGAAACGGCCGATGCAGGCCGTCGGCTCGACCTGAACCTGTACTTCGTAGGGCTTTCCGATCTCGATTCGACGACCGCCGCCCAGGACGCCGACCTCGCCAACGCCCTCAATACCTTCGCCGAAGTCTACGCCAGCGCAGGCATTCAGCTTGGGGATGTGCGGGCGTTCGACGCCTCCCCCGAGGTGGCCAACGAGTTTGCGGTGATCGACGATCGGGCCGATCTCGACGAGCTTGTGGCCACCTCGCAGCCTCCCGGCCCCGATGATGCGTCGCTCACCAGCGTCAACGTGTTCTTCGTTGCCGCCATTGCCATCCCCGACTCGGGCGCGATCGGGATTTCGCAGGGCATTCCCGGCCCGGTCGGTCTGCACGGCACGCCGGGAAGCGGAGTGGTGCTGACATCCGAGTTTCTTCGCCTTGGGTCGTTGAACGACGCTACGCTCGGTGCTCAGCTCACGGGCGTGGTGCTCGCCCACGAGGTGGGTCACTGGCTGGGGCTCTTCCACACGTCAGAACTCGCCGGCGGCGTGCAGGACCCCATTCCCGACACGGTCGGATGTGATGACATCGCAGAGCGATTCGCCAACGATCAACTCGACGGGTGCCCCGATCGCAACAATCTGATGTTCCCGGTAGCCGATCCGTTCGCTCGCGACCTCACGGCCCAGCAGGGGGGCGTCTTGGTGGCCAACCCCGTGACCCGCTAGCCCGCCAGGGCCGCTTCGAGCGTTTCGTAGCTCGGAAAAACCCGGTCCAGCCGCGTGAGTTGAATGACCTTCTGGACGGTGGACGTGCAGTGAACAAGGCGAAGGACACCGCCCGATTCCATGGTTTTCAGAACGCCAATCAACGCGCCCAGCCCCGAACTATCGATGTACTTCACGTTGCTCATGTCCAACACCACACGGCGATGGCCCGCCACCGCCTCCGAAAGTTCGGTACGGAAGCTGGCCGCCTGGGCTGCATCCAGCTTCACGTGCTCAACGCGGATGAGCAAAGCGTCGTTGAGTTCTTCTAAGAGCACCGTTCACCTCGACGGAGGGCGAAGACACTCTGTGGTTCGGTCGACGGCCGGCGTACTGTAGGCCCTCCTCAAGGTCTCCCCCCACCCAAGCGATGTGGCGCGAGAGGAGGACGCGCCGATGACCTGGACCAACGAGGACCAACGGTGGGCAGAGGAGTCCGGTATTGACCTGTCGCATCTCGACGCCCAGCTCATCCGAATCCGGGACGGCCAACAACCCACAGTGGTGGATCGACCCTGCACGGTGGGCGACGGCATCGAGACCTGCGACGAGGCCACGCGCGATGCTTATGCAGCCCGAGCCCGGCAGGCCGAAGGACGGGTGACCCATTTCGTCCCCGCATCGGGGGCGGCCTCACGCATGTTTCGGGCCATTGCAAGTGCCCATCCAACCACGGATCCAAGCGCGCTTCCGGCCTCGGCGCGCCAGGCCTTCGAAGGACGCGACCGGCTCGCGGTGGGCATTGGACTCGGCCAAGCGACGCTGACCCAGGCCTTTGCCGCCTGGATTGATCAACATCGGTACGCTTCGATGCCCAAAGGGCTTTTGCCCTTCCATCGGTACGGAGAACAATCCCGGTGCGCCGCCGAAGAGCACTTCCGCGAGGCGGTTGCGGTTTCGAGCCAAGACGGACGGGTCACGGTGCATTTCACGGTTCCCGAAGCGTTCGAAGATGCGTTTCACGCCATTGCCCGAGCCCATCCCCACATCGCCTTCACCACCTCGGTCCAGCGACGGAACACCGACACGGTGGCCACCGATGCCTCGGGTGCCGTGTGGCGTGGCGAGGACGGCCGGATCCTGTTGCGACCAGGCGGTCACGGAGCCCTGCTCCACAACCTCCACGCCCTCGGCGCAGACCTCGTCACCATCAAGAACATCGACAATGTCGTCCGAGATGAACCCCGACCGGTCGTGGTGGCCTGGCGACGGGCGCTCCTCGGCCGCCTCCTCGAACTCGAGCAAGCGGTTCACGAACAGCTCCGTGGCCTTCGTGACGGCACCGTCGAGCCGTCCGCAGCCCTGCAGTTCGCCGCCACACAGTTCGGGCGAGCCCCTAAGGAAGGCGACCCCATGGCCGCCGCCATGGACGCACTCAACCGACCCCTACGCGTTTGCGGAATGGTGCGAAACGCAGGCGAGCCGGGCGGAGGTCCGTTTTGGGCTTACACGTCAGATGGTTCTTGCACCAAGCAGATCGTTGAATCCGCACAGATCGACCGGACCCAAGCCCCCCAGGCGGCGGCCGTTGCAAAGGCCACGCACTTCAATCCCGTCGATCTGGTGGCCAGCCTCCGCGACGGAGATGGCAAGCCCTTCGACCTGGCGCGCTTCATCGACGATGAACAGTGGTTCGTGGTCGAAAAGAGTAAGCATGGGCGCTCGTTGATGGCCCTCGAACGCCCTGGTCTTTGGAACGGGGCCATGGCGGGATGGAACACGGTGTTCGTCGAGGTACCGGCCGAGACCTTCCATCCGGTCAAGGAACTCCGTGACCTGCTTCGACCCGGCCATGTCGCGGTCACCCCTACGGTTCCTGCCTAGCGCATCACCGGAATCTCCCCCCAATGGGTAAGGCATCATTGTACGAGTCCCTCATGGTGCACCGCTGACGCGTCCGCTGCTGCTGCTTGCGCTGGGCCTGGCCTACACATGTGGGCCACGACGCGGCGATAGAGGCGCTTCCTCTGCACCTTGGGGCCTTATGCCCCAAGTCGTCACGGTCGACGAGGAGCGGCCGCTCGACCTGCATCTTGACGTTCCGCCTCGAACCCGGGTCGCCATGACCGGCCTTCCCACCGGGGCCCGCTTCATGGAGGCCGAGCGTCGGCTCGTCTTCACCCCCGATGCAATCCAAGGGCCTGCGACGCACGCGGTCACCGTCGTCCTGCGCAACGACAACGAGGTGCGCGAACACGCCATGTCGCTTGTCATCCGAGATGCGGTCGCCCTACCCCCCATCCGGGTGACCGACCGGGAGGTCCTTACAGACGTCACGATCCTTCACCTCGAACAAACGACGACGGCGTGGCTCGACGTTGAAAAGCGTTCTTTTGAAGCGACCTTATCGATCCCCCACCCCGCGTCGGAACGACTTCCCGTCTTGGTCCGCATGCACGGGTTTGGCGACGCAGCGTTCGACATCGAACCCTCTTTCGATGCCATCGTCCTGCGTCCCGAGGACCCGGACACGACCTACTGGTGGGGCTACCAGGCCCCCAATGGCACGTTCGTGCCCTACACCCTTCGCCGGGTGCTCCACCTCCTCGGTTGGGTGATCGAACAGTTCCCGCAGGCCGATCCGGAGCGCGTCCGGGTGGAAGGGATGTCGATGGGGGGATTTGGCGCGCTGATGTTTGGGGCTCATCACGCGCGGCACATCGCCATGGTCGATGCCCGGCTCAGCCAGCCGGTTCCCCTGCTTCACCGGGACCACCGCATCCGGTCGCTCCGCGATGTGTGGGGCCCCACGCCCGCCCCTCGGGGACCCGATCCCTGGAAGCTCGGTGACTTCACCTGGCTCCTACGGCATCAACCCGCTACGCGAGAGCAGCTTTATTACCTTCGCAACCGCAAAGATGACTCCGCGATCTTCTTTCGCAGTTTTGGGGGACCGAGCCCGTTCACCCGACGCTCCACGGTCACCGCACTCGCCGAATTCACGGCAGGGCACGTGGTGTACTGGGATGAAGGCAGTCACACCGAGCCCGACCCGCTGCTTCATGAGGACTGGTGGGAATCCGAGTCGGACCTGCTGCTGGACGGCACGACCTTCGTGGCTCGTTCACTGTCGTTTCCGGCCTTTACCCAAGCAAGTGACGATTCGGACCCCGGCGACGGCCAACGAAGACCGGGCGTGCCCCTGCGCCAGGATGGCGACTATTCAGGTCATGTCGCGGTTCCTTACGATTCAGGCTGGTCGGGCGACCGTACCGGCACGATCAATCATGGTTTGCGATGGGACGCCCGACGCCTCGTCGACACGTGGGAACGTTGGTCGGTGCCCCTTCGAACCAAGGGTGGGCAACCTCGCACGGTGGCCGTCACCCCGCGCCGGGTCCAGGCGTTTCACCTCAAGCCCGGCGAAGCGGTGGATTGGCAGTATGGCACCCAACAAGGACGGGTCCGCGCCGATGCGGCGGGCGCGGTGACGATTTCCGATCTCCCGATCGACGGGCAATGGCGGAGCCTCGACCTCTTCCGGGTGGATGTCGCTACGAACGACGACGGCGTCGCCCTTTCCGATCCTTCTTTCGGGCCACCCGCACCCGGCGACCGTTCGGCTGCTTCGCAATGTAGGCCAGCGAACGAGCAAACTCGGGATGGGCACGCAACCCCTCGACCGAATCGAGATCCCGATTTGGGGCGCGCAACTCCGCATTGTCGAACATCGCATGGATCGTACGATGACATGCCGCACAAATAAGCTCGATGTCGTGCTTGTCTTTGCGTCGTGTCTTGAGGTGATGACGGGTGAGTACGAGATCCTCGCCCGCACGCTCACAGAGGGGGCAATGGTTCATGGTGGTTGCGTAATCGGTGAACGCGTCGAATGCGAGCGCCACCATCGCTCGAAGGCGGGCAGGTGATTCGGCGCTCGTGCAGTCAGAAACGCGGCCGTCGCCTCAACCGCAGTGCGTTCGAGCCGCCGATGCAACGCGAATCCGGCCCGTCCGGGGCTGGTCTCCCGAGCGGAAAGCGACACCCCTTCCTCGGCCAGCACCACCGGATCGGTCACCGGATGCATCTCCTCATGGAAGACCTGCATGAGCACGTGCTCCGGCGGCATCGCAAGCGAGGTCGCCACCCGGCGCACCCCACCCACCGTCGACGCCCGGGCCTGCCGACCCAGCGCGGGCACATCGACGATGACCAAGGGTGGAGGCCGCAAGCCTTGGGGGGCCCACAAGTCCGCCCGCAGCCCTTCGAGCTGCTGCAGCACATCATCCGGCAGTGAACCAAACCCCTCCACCGTGGTTTCGCGCTGCGCCTCGAGGCCGGCGATGACCGCCCGGCACAGGCGACGTCCCGGTCCATCAGCCAAGGGGGAGGGCGGCGTTCGAAGCGCCTCGACCAAGGCGTCGAGTTCAAGATGGGCGAGGCCCAAAGCCTGAAGCACCAGACGATTCTCACAACGCGGCCAGGCGTCGCTCAACGCGCGGGCCCACGGCGCGTCGACCCGAGGACCGGGCAGCGCCGCAACGTCCGATCCGAGATCGGCTGCAGCGAGGACGGCAAAGAACCGAGCCGGTCCTTCAGCGTGGGCAATCCTTACTCCCGGTACCTTTGGATCCCTGGGCCAAGGCAGCCAACCCTCGGGACCACCCAAGACAGGCCACTTGTCACGAGCAAGCACTCTCTCCATGCCCGAGCGGTCGGCAATGAGAAGGTCTTGGGGCCGAAATCTTGGACCAACGCAAAGAAATGCACGCCCTCGATTCGACAGCAGGCGACCGATGGCCGAAGGCACGCGTGGTAGCGCGGCTCCGAGCCATGCCACGTCGTAGGTCCCCGAAAGATCGAAGCGAGCCGCGGGGCCTCGAACGACCACCGTGACCTGTGGCCGATCGGCCAAAGCGGCTCGAAGGCTATCGGCGGTCACCCCATCGGGGGCCACCGCCACAACCTCACCGCGGGGCCCCACGAGGGCAGCAAGCACCGCCGCCACATGCGGGGACTGGGCCGTGAGATCGACGGCCCGCTCGCCCGGCGCGGGGGCCAGCGCCTGCATCCCGATGAGCCACGCATCCAACCCCACCGTCGTGGGAGGCCACCCCTCAGCCACCGGCTCAGGAATGCGATTGGCCAACATGGCTTGGGCGTGCGCGACGGGAAGGTACCGATGAGGCGGCGCGTCGAAGAGCGCCCCAAGCAGCGCATCGGCGATGACGAGCCCGCGGTCGAGCCGCGCCCGCACCGCGGTCTGAAGGGCGACCATCCCCCGGTCACGAACGTCGAGGCCAATCGGTACCGCAAGGGGGGCCGCCGTGGCCTGTGGGCGGGCCTGGCGGCCCTTGGCGAGGAGCACGTCTCGGGTACGCCGCGAGAGGTTGTCGACCTCGGTAAGCTGACTACGAGCGAAGACGCGGCCGCGGGGGTGGTCAGGGCCTTCCGGGCTGCGAAACCGCTCGTGAATGCGTCGTACGAGCGGACCATATTCGTCGTGCATCCAGCGAACCCGCGCTTCGTAATCGAAGACCGCGGACGGATCGAGATGCTGGGCGCGAAATGGCCCGTCATACCAGCCTCGCCACCAGGTGGGATGGTGGAACCGGGTTCCATAGGCCGTGGCGTAGTGGTCCTGCGCTTCATGAACCTGCGAACCTGGGTAGAGCCGAAAGGGATCGACGGACAGCCACCCGTGGCTCGAAGGGCCCGATAGGAACAGCTCCCGAACAAAATCGAGGGTCTCCATCGCCGTCTGTAGGGTCTCACCAGGATGGCCCACAATCACATTGGTGGCCCAGTTCAGTCCGTGCTTCTGCGACAGTCGAGCGAGTCTGCGCACTGCATCGAGGTAGCGATCCGGCTGATTGCCCTTCTGCATGATGCGCAGCATCGTCGGACTGCCGCTTTCGAGTCCGATGCCAATGGCGAAGCGAGCCCGTCCCAACAGATGGATGTCTTCATCGTCAAGGTCGTCGGACCGTGTCAGGGTCCAAAAGCCCATGGGCAATTGATTTCGCGCCACGATGCCTTCGAGCACCTCCCGTCGCCACCGCCGACGGAATCCAAACAGTGGATCCGCAAGGTTGATCGTCCATCCCGACAAATCGGTAAACCGTGCCAGTCGGTCGAGTTCGTCGAGCGCTCGTTCGGGGCGATAGGCACGCCATTGGTAGCCCGACTTCGCGCGTTCCATACAGAATGCACAGCGATAGGGGCAACCTCGGGACAGGTAGATCTGGAGCTTGCGCCCGATTCGGGTAGCGTGAGGCCAATACGCGTTGAGGAGTTCCCACCGATAAGGCGGTAATTCGTCGAGATCGGGCACCACGCGGGACGGGGCAATCCCAGGTTCGACCGATCCGCCCCCGAGTAGCCCCTCGACAAGGGTTCGCATCTCGAGTTCCGCTTCGCCGGGAATCACCCGATCGAACGGGCCCAGCAGGTCCTCTGGAAGGGCCGAAGCATGGTACCCCCCCGTGACCAAGGGCACGTGCGGGTACCGTTCACGCAAGAGACGCGCGAGCGAAAGCACCCGAAGCAATTCGAAACTCGAGTACGCCGAAACCCCGATGAGGAGGAAGGGTCCAAGGTCGTCGAGACGCCGTTCGAGGTCGGCAACGTCGCCGCCCTCGTAGTTCAGATCGAGGATTTCGACCCGAACCTTGGTGTGCTCGATGAGGTATCCGCCGATGGCCACAAGGTGGGGCACCCCGAAGTCGACATCCTCCCAACGCAGAATGCCAGGGCTAATCAATAGAACTGCGGGCCTGCGGTTAGGACCCATGGTGCAGCGCTCGCCAGAGCAGGGGTTCGGGATGGGTGTGGTCGCCGTAGGTCGCCAAGGCCGACTCCTTGCAGCCGCCCTGACACGACCGCTCAAAGGCGCAGCCGCGGCACATCTCAGGCACGCTCCGGACGAACGTGGCGGGGTACTCGGAGGCCATGATCTCGTCCCAGTCTTGCTCGACAAGGTTGCCGAGCACTCCGGTTGACAGATTACAGCTTCGCACATTGCCGCGAACGTCGACCACCAGGTTGGGGGAGGACGATCCAGTGGAGTAATGCCCAAATCGCACGTGGGGATACCGTTCGGGTCGGACCAAGCAGGGGGGGGATCGGCATGGCGGTTCCCACTTCGATGCCGTACGCGCGGCCCACTCGGTCCGCGACCTCGAGATCTGCTTCGATCGCCTCGATCGAAGGCATGAGCCGCTCGACGTAATGCACTGCGCCCCCAGTGGGCGACATCCGGTTGTAGGACACGGCACGAATGCCGAGTACGTGACACAGTTGCATCACCCGCTCGAGCTGGCCTTCGTTCCGCGACATGGCCACGTAGCAGCACTGCACTGGAACCTTGGCTTCAACCAGTTCAACCGCTGCGCGCAGCGTGTCGTCAAAGCACACCGCTCCTTTGAGTTCGTCATGCAACGTACGGTCGCCCGCCAACAGGGTGAGTTGCACCGCGCCAACACCAAGCTCACCAAGCCGCTTGGCGGTGGAAGCCGGGACATGGCTGCCGTTGGTGATGATGGTCACCGAGGGCACCAAGGCGCAGGCGTGGGCGACCAGATCGAGGGCGCCTGCGGCCAACAGAGGCTCTCCGCCGGGGTCCTCGGGCGCAGCCCCCCACACGTTGTAGCCGTGGGCACAGCGATGGTCGCAAGCTGCGGTCAGCTCGAAATCCAATCGAGGGACCTGGCCTGGGGTCGGATCAGCACTTGGAACGTCCGACACCTTCCTTTACCTTGGCTTGCCGTATGAGGTGTCCGAGGTTCATGCGCTGCGCCATGTCGGCGGTCGGGCTGGGCGTCAGTCGGTCGACGAGGTCGGCGGGAAGCGCACCATCGGCCGCCAGCTGTTCCAGGATCTCGTCGCGGGACGGCACCGATGGGGTCACCGTGCGCGAGGACGAACTCGTCGCGCCCGTATCCGACGTGTCCCCAGTCACCGCAAAGTCGAGGCACGCTTGTACGCCCGTATCGGCGGTGGTTGCCGTAGAGGCCGTCGACGCGGTCGACGCCGTATCGGTGCCGGTTTCCGGGTTCCCGGTATCCGCCGTGATCGTCGTGTAATCGAGGCAAGTGGCGAAATCGAGGCACGGGCCAAAGATTCCACAGGAAGTCGAGGCGAGTCCGAGCATGGAGAGAATAGAGGGGGGAAGCGGTTTGCACAGCCCCCGCCCACTCGCGCGCATTCGGAGTTCCCCATGCACCCTCCGATCGAGCAACTTCGACGTTGGATCGGCGTCCGGTTTGGCACGCCCGCAACCCTGGAGCCGCTTGGCGAAGGTGAAGACTATTGGGCCGTGGTTGCCGATGGGGTCCGGGTCTACCGCTTTCCCAAGGCGGAGCACGTGGTGCGTCAGCTCGAAGCCGAAATCGCCGTCCTGCCGAAACTCCAGCACCTCCCCTGCCCCGTTCCCAGAATCGATGCGATAGGCCGACCCGATGGACGCGACGACCTAGCCTGGCCCTTCCTCGGCTACCCGATGCTGCGCGGGGTGTTCGCCAGCCGCGACACGGTGCCCAATCCCGACGCTTTCCTTGACGAACTCGCCGAGGTTCTTGCGGTCCTTCATACAACCCCGGAGGTGTCTCCGTTCAACGATGCGCCTGGCGTGGCTTGGGAGCCGGAACCCATCGAGGTGGACCATCCCGTCGGGGTCCGCGTGGTGCAGTGGCTCGAGGCGCACCCGCGAAATGACGGCCCCCACGCCTTCTGTCACGATGACCTTGGGATGGGGCATGTGCTCATCGATCCCGACTCGAATCGCATCACAGGCATCATCGACTGGGGCGATTGCCGATTCACCGACCCTGCAGTGGACTGGATCGGCGCCGTCTACCACTGGCCCTCGCTCGTCGAACGGCGCCTCCCCGCTGAGACGCTGCTTCGTACCTGGAGCTGGGCCCTCCAGTACGGCCTAAACGACTGTCTCGAGGGTGCCGACTGGTCGGTCCTCGAAACCCGATTGGCCATCGCAGAGAAGGCGTTCGACGAACCCGTGCTGACGGGGATCTCCATGGCCGATAGCGATGGCGCAACAGCACGGAGATCGGCATGGCGAATCGAAGTCGCGAGGAGTGGCGGGAGCTTGTCTGGCAGTGG
>JBCCQY010000164.1:0-21535 GCA_039208735.1 Myxococcota bacterium
CCATCAGCCGTATATGCCGGTACATTTCTAGGTTGCGCTTCATCTACCCAGTAACCGACTAAACCATCGCAATCGCTTCTAGGTGCCACCGCCGCATCCACCGCACCGACCTGAAGGCCATGGACCTCGACGGGACCTTCCCCGATCCACTGCAGCGGATGTCCCCAAGACAGGGCTTCGAGGCCCGCCGCAGGCGAAGCGAGCCCCACCGCAAAGAGGGTGAGGGCATCGGCGATGGCAACCCCTTCTGCCCCCACCGGCAACCGCACCACGCGTTCAAGCTCGCCTATGGCATCGGGCGCATACCGAAGTCCTTCCGTCCGAAGCTCGGTCACATACATGAATGACTCTCCAATGCCGTGCAACGATCCGAAACACGGAACAGTGCTCACCTGGACGATACTGCGACTCTAAGAACTGGAGACTTGTTCGTGTCGTCGTTCCCCATCGCGCTGCAACCTCCATCCAACGAACACATCTTGTCCTTGGTCGGAGACCTCGAGGCGTATGAGACCAACTACCCCGACGAATTGATCGGGGGAACCTGGGCGTCTTCGCTGCCCTCAGGTTGGTTTGGGGACGCTTCCGAGGTGGTCATCGGTCACGGCGACGAGGTCTTCAAACGTGCCGTGGCGGCGCTGCACCGCTGGACCCAATTCGACCTCGAATGGACCCAGCCGCTGTCGCAGAACGTGCCCATCCTCGAAGGTCGGCTGTTCGCATTTACCTCCCGCCAACTCGGGGTTTGGTCGGTCAACGTTTGCCGAATCGTAAAGGTCGTCGACGACCGCGAGGGCGACGTTCGGCGGTTCGGCTTTTCCTACGGAACCCTCGATCGCCATGCGGTGCGGGGCGAAGAGCGATTCTTGGTGACCCATGATCGCAGCACCGATGAAGTGAGGTTCGGAATTCGGAAATTTTCCCAGCCTGCCCATTGGTTGCTCTGGCTCGCCACCCCCGTGGTGCGCAGCATTCAGCACCGGTTTACGCGAGACGCGCTTTCGCGCATCGCTCGTGAGGTCCGGTGACACGGCCGGTCCTGGTGGCGGGCGCCACGGGCTTCGTGGGACGTCACGTCATCGAGCGACTGCTCGAACAGGGCCGAAGCGTGGTGGGGGGCACCCGAAATCCGGAGCGAGCCAAGCGCGGTGGACCGATAGGGACGCGCATCACCTGGCGGCGGTTCGACATCCGCGACCCCTCGAGTCATGACCCCGCCCTCGAAGGCATCGGAGACCTCGTCTACCTGGTCCACCTGATGCGGACCTCCGGCGGCAACCTCGTCGAACAGGAAGCGAAGTCCGCCCATCAGGTCGTCAAGGCGGCAGAACGCTCTGGGGTGCGGCGCATCGTTTACCTAGGCGGACCACAGCCCAACACGCGAGACACGCCTTCACATCATCTGAATGCTCGCCTGGTCACCGGGTCCATTCTCCGCGCAAGCTCGGTGCCCACCGTCGAATTGCAGGCCGCCATGATCATCGGCGCGGAATCCGAGAGCTGGCGCATCGTACGGGATCTCGCACTGAGACTTCCCGTCATGGCCCTGCCCGTGTGGCTCGACCGCAAGAGCGAGCCGTTGGGTATCGACGATGTGGTCGACGCGATCGTAGGGGCCCTCGACCCCGCGGTCATCGCTCCGACCTGCCTTGCGTTGCCTGGGCCGGAGGCGGTCTCGGGCCGTGGCATCCTCGAACGAGTCGCCGCCCACGCCGGAATCCGGCCCATCATGGTCCCCATGCCCCTGCTCGGTCCAAAGGTCTCGAGCCACTGGATCCGCATCATCACGCGCGCCGATTTCACGGTGGCCCGTCAGCTCGTCGATGGTCTACGGGACGATCTCATCGCTACATCCCCCACGTGGTGGGAAGTCTCACGCCGCACCCCCACGTCGCTCGACGAGGCGATTCAGCGTGCACTGCAGGCCGAACCTCCATCTTCGTTCCCTCCAATGCAGCGAACCTGGGAACGATTGGTCGCAGCGTTGTCATTTTCACCGGACGAGGGAATTGCGGCTCCGGACCGGCATCGCAGGCCACCAGATGTTGCAGGCGGTTGACCTGTTCACTCGCGTCTGGATACCGGACCGGCCACCTCACGGAACCGGGCGGCGACGATGAAAGCGCCCGGTGAATCCGCTGAAGCCAGCTGGAATCCACCGTATGCGCATCATTCCCGATCTTACGCACACGCTCTACCTGACGATCCCCTTCTTCGTCGCGATGTTCGGCATGTACGCCATTCTGTGGCGTCCCCTCCTCGAATGGATGGAGGAGCGCGAGGGTCTCGAATCAAAAGCTCTTAAGGAAGCCGAAGAACTCGAAGACGCCGCCCGCGACCAGATGTCGCGAATCGAGTCGCGCCTCGCGGATGCGCAGCGCGAAGCTTCCGAAACCCGGGCCATCTCTCGGGAGCGGGCACTGTCGAAGGAAGCCGAAGTCATCGCGGCCGCCCGAACCAAGGCGGAGAAGCGGGTCGACGAAGAAATCAAGCGACTCGAGACCGAGCGCGAGGCGGCGCAGCATGCGCTGAAAGAGACAGCTCAAACGCTGTCCGACGCCATCGCGTCCCGTGTTCTCGGCCGCGAACTGTCCTAGGGAGCGCCTCATGCTTCGACTGACGAATCTCCGAAGGGCGCTTGCCCTGCGGCTTGGCTACCTGCCTCTCTTGGCGCTGTTTGCGTTCTTTGCGGCAGGTCCTGCGTTGGCCTCCGGCGGTGGGGGCCATGGCGACGACCACGGCGGGCACCACGCGAGCTACACGGGCGACGAAGACCGCGATGGAATCCCGAACTGGCGCGACCCGGGCAACGAGGCCTACGTCTGCGGCGAAGTCGGTTTTCACACCTTCAATTTGATGCTCTTCATCGGCATCATCGTCTACCTGGCGCGGCGTCCCATGATGGACACCTTCCGCGACCGGGCCCTCGACATCCGCAAGGGCCTCACGGACTCGGCTCGCCAACGCGATGAAGCCCATCAGCGGCATCAAGAATTCGTCGCCCGGCTCGACGCCATCGAGCAGGAAGTCGCCGGCATGGAAGCCAAGGCGAAGACCGACGCCGAGGCCGAAGAGGCAAGCCTCGCGGCGCGCGCCGAAGAAGCCGCCACCCGCATCGCCGAGCAAGCCGAGCGGAGCATCCAGGACGAAGCCCGTCGAGCCCGCCTTGCCCTTCGCAAGGACGCCGTCGAGCTGGCCGTACAGCTGGCCGAGACCACGCTTCAGAGCAAGGTCTCGACCGATGACCAGCAGAAGCTTGCCACCGAGTTCCTCGCCACGCTGAAGGGAGGCGACCATGGCCAATGAGCAGAGCGTCGCGCGTCGCTACGCGCAGGCGATGGTGGAAGTCGCCGCCGAGGCCGACCTCGTGGACCAGGTGGCGGAACAGCTCACCGGCTTTGAGCAGGTACTGAAGGACCATGACGGCGCACTGGGCGATGCCCTGCAGTCGCCGGTGTTCACCGTCGATGAGCGTCGCAAAGTGCTCGACGCGGTGTTTCCCAAGCTCGACCTGCCGACCCTGACCCAGAATCTCATTCGTTTGCTCAACGACAACGGCCGTATGGGCATTCTCGGTGATATCACCGAAGCCTATCGGGAGCTCGCCGACGAGCGCGCGGGCCGTGTCCGCGTCCAGGTGACGTCGGCCGAACCGCTCACCGAGGCCCTCGAGGCCGACGTCAAGGCCGCACTTGAGGCCTCCACCGGCAAGACCGTCGTGATCGAGTCCCTGGTCGACCCGTCCCTTCTTGGGGGACTGGTGGCCCGCGTTGGCTCCATCGTCTACGACAGCTCGCTTCGCACCCGTCTTCAGAACATCAAGGGGGCGCTGCTCGCAGGCGCGCCCGTGGCCCAGGCCTAGGGGAGAATCCGCCATGGAGATCCGCGCGGACGAAATCAGCCAGATCCTCAAGGATCAAATCAAGAACTACGAGGCCCGCGTCTCGGTCACCGAGACCGGCACCATCCTCTCGGTCGGCGACGGGATTGCCCGTATCCACGGCCTCGAGAATGCCCTGGCCGGCGAGCTCATCGAGTTCCCCGGCGACGTTGTGGGCATGGTTCTGAACCTCGAAGACGACAACGTGGGTGTCGCCATCTTCGGGTCCGACACGAACATCCACGAGGGCGATGAGGTCAAGCGAACCGGCCGCATCGTCGAGGTTGGGGTGGGCCCCGCCTACATGGGCCGCGTGGTTGACGCGCTTGGAAACCCCATCGACGGCATGGGAGAGATCGAAGCGGTCGAGCGTCGCATCATCGAGACCAAGGCCCCAGGCATCATCCCGCGCACCTCGGTCCACGAACCGATGCAGACGGGCATCAAGGCCATCGATGCCATGACCCCGGTGGGTCGTGGGCAGCGCGAACTCATCATCGGGGACCGCCAGACGGGCAAGACCGCGGTGGCGGTCGACACCATCCTCGCCCAAAAGGTGTTCAAGGACGACCCGAAGCGGAAGGTGCACTGCATCTACGTTGCCGTCGGTCAGAAGCTGTCGTCCATCGCACAGCTCACCGAACGCCTGCGGAACTACGGGGCCCTCGAATACACCACGATCGTGGCTGCACCGGCCGCGAGCCCCGCTCCGCTGCAGTTCCTCGCGCCCTTCACGGGAGCGACCATCGGCGAGTACTTCCGCGACAACGGCATGCACGCCCTCATCATCTACGATGACCTGTCGAAGCACGCCGTGGCCTATCGCCAGCTGTCGCTGCTCCTGCGTCGTCCGCCGGGTCGCGAAGCCTACCCGGGTGATGTTTTCTACCTGCACAGCCGGTTGCTCGAGCGGGCGGCGAAGATGAGCCCCGAGCGTGGCGGCGGGTCGCTCACCGCACTGCCCATCATCGAGACCCAAGCCGGCGACGTTTCGGCCTACGTGCCCACGAACGTCATCTCGATCACCGACGGCCAGATTTACCTCGAGACGGACCTGTTCAACGCCGGTCAGCGTCCTGCGGTGAACGTGGGTCTGTCGGTGAGCCGCGTGGGTGGTGCCGCCCAGATCAAGGCGATGAAGGAAGTTGCGGGGACCCTGCGCCTCGATCTCGCGAACTACCGTGAGCTGGCTGCATTCTCGCAGTTTGCGTCCGACCTCGATGCCGCCACCAAGCAGACGCTGGCCCGTGGCGCCCGGTTGACCGAACTCCTCAAGCAGGGCCAGTTCTCGCCGCTGCCTGCCGAGCAGCAGGTCGTTCAGCTGCTTGCGGGTACCACGGGCGTGATGGACGAATACGAGATGTCGCAGATCGGCCCCTTCGCAAAGGCGTTGGTCGACCACTTCATCGCCAACAAGTCCGAGCTGCTCACCGAGATCGTCGAAAAGGGCACGCTGAAGAAGGACAACCTTCGCGACCGCGTGCTGACCGAGATCAAGTCGTTCGCTAGCACCTGGAAGTGATCGCATGGCGAACCTGAAAGACATTCGGAGCCGCATCAGCACGGTCAAGAAGACCAGGCAGATCACGAGTGCCATGAAGCTCGTGGCCGGCGCCAAGCTCAAGCGGGCCACCGACCGTGCGCTCGCCGCTCGCCCCTACCGAGAGCAGCTTGAGGCGGTGCTGCGTCGCGTGGCCTCGGTGGCCGGCGACCAGGTCGACGAGGAGTTGCTGAAGCCCCGAGAGGACGTCTCGAAGGCCTTGGTGGTCGTGCTCACGTCGGACCGCGGCTTGTGTGGGCCCTTCAACAATGCCCTGCTGCGCAAATCCACCCAGTGGTACGCCGAACGTGCGGAACAAGGCATCGAGCTCGCGACGCGGGTCTATGGCCGTAAGGGCGAGGCGTTCCTCAAGCGAGCCAACGTCGAACTTGAAGATGCGGTCCTCGAGTACGAGCGCATCGGCAAGATGGAGCTTGTCAAGCCGCTGACGGCCCGTCTGGTCTCGGCCTTCGTGGACCGCGAAGTCGATGAGGTCTACATCGTCTACAACCGGTTCGTGTCGGCGCTCACCCAGGTGCCGACCTTCGAGCGCATCCTGCCCCTGCAGGTTGACCTTGGCGAAGCGGAAGCCACCGAAGAAAACGCCGAGATGCCGGCCGAGTATCGCTACGAGCCCTCGGCGACGGGCATCCTGGGGACGTTGCTCCCGCTCTACCTCGAAACGCTCGTGTTGAGCGCCTTCCTCGAGACCGAAGCCGGCGAGCATGCGGCGCGGATGACGGCCATGGATTCGGCCACCCGCAACGCGAGCGACCTCATCGACCAACTGACCCTCGACTACAACCGGGCGCGCCAGGCCGCGATCACGACCGAGATCATCGAGATCGTGTCGGGCGCGGCGGCCCTCTGACGAATTCTGGAGTTGTCATGGAAGCGAATGGACGCATCACCCAGGTCATGGGCCCGGTGGTCGACGTCGAGTTTCCCCCCGGCAAAGTGCCGGAGATCCTGAACTCGCTGCGGGCCACCAACCCGCGCCTCGGCGAAACGGACTTCAACCTGGTGCTCGAGGTGGCCTCTCACCTCGGAGGCAACACCGTCCGCACCATCGCGATGGACATGACCGACGGCCTGCGGCGCGGTCAGGAAGTCGCGGATACCGGTCGTCCGATCGCGGTTCCGGTGGGTGAGGAAGTCCTCGGCCGCATCTTCAACGTGGTCGGCGAGGCCATCGATGAGTTGGGTGAGGTCAAGGCCACCAAGTCCTGGCCCATCCACCGTCCGGTACCGGAGTTCACCGATCAGTCGGTGGCCGAAGAGATGCTCGAAACAGGCATCAAGGTCATCGACTTGCTCGCGCCCTACGCGCGTGGCGGAAAGATTGGGTTGTTCGGGGGTGCGGGCGTTGGCAAGACGGTCCTCATTCAGGAACTCATCAACAACATCGCCAAGGGCCACGGTGGGTACTCGGTGTTCGCCGGCGTCGGCGAGCGTACCCGCGAAGGCAACGACCTGTGGTTCGAAATGCAGGAAGGCGGTGACAACGCCGTTATCTTCCCCGGCGACTACGAGCGCTCCAAGGCCGCCCTGGTCTACGGCCAGATGAACGAGCCGCCCGGAGCCCGGGCCCGCGTGGCACTGTCGGCGCTGACGATGGCCGAGTATTTCCGTGACGAAGCCGGAAAGGACGTTCTGCTCTTCGTCGACAACATCTTCCGGTTCACGCAGGCCGGCTCCGAGGTGTCGGCCCTTCTCGGCCGGATTCCCTCGGCGGTTGGCTACCAGCCCACGCTCTCGACCGACATGGGCGGGTTGCAGGAACGCATCACCTCGACCTCGAAGGGTTCGATTACGTCCGTGCAGGCCGTCTACGTCCCTGCCGACGACTTGACCGACCCCGCGCCAGCCACGACGTTCGCTCACCTCGACGCCACGACGGTGCTCTCGCGCCGCATCGCGGAACTCGGCATCTACCCCGCTGTCGACCCACTCGACTCCACGAGCCGCATCCTCGAGCCGGCGGTTGTTGGCGAAGAGCACTACAAGATCGCTCGGGACGTCCAGCAGGTGCTCCAGCGCTACAAGGAGCTTCAGGACATCATCGCCATTTTGGGCATGGACGAGCTATCGGCCGAAGACCGACTCGTCGTGGCCCGCGCCCGCAAGGTGCAGAAGTTCCTGTCGCAGCCCTTCCACGTGGCCGAGCAGTTCACGGGTCGCCCGGGGGTGCTCGTCAAGATCGAGGACACGATTCGCGGCTTCAAAGAGATCCTCGAAGGCAAGCACGATGACTTGCCTGAGGACGCCTTCCTGCTTCAGGGCAGCATCGAAGACGTGATCGCCCGGGCCGAAGAAATGGCGAAGGAGGTCTAGGACCATGGCGACGCCGATGCTTCAGGTCGACATCGTCACCCCCGAGGCCAGCGCGTTCTCGGGTGAGGCCTCCGAGGTGCTGCTTCCCGCATGGGAAGGCCAGCTCGGCGTCTATCCGGGCCACGACACCTTGTTGTCGCTGATTCGAGCCGGTCGCTGCGAAGTGACCACCGCCGATGGCGTAACAAAGTACGTGGTAGGCCGGGGATTTGCCGATATCGGTCCCGACCACGTCACCATTTTGACGGACCGTTTCGAAAAGCTCGAAGCGGTCGATAAGGCCGAGGCGCAGGCCGACCTCGACGCAGCGGAGAAAGAGCTGCTCGAGTCGGACGCCTCGAGCGAGCGTTGGAACCAGGCACAGATCGCCTTGGAGCACGCTCGCGCGCGGCTCGCGGGCGACTGACCCAACCGCCCGCGGTTGCGAACCGGCTGCGGATCCGACACATTCCCCTCCGACTGTGCAGAGGGGGGAATCGTGGACACCCGACGCTTCGGGCTCGACGAAGTCGAGCGGGAGCTGCTCCAACGGGGGCTTTGGGAGTGGTCCGGGCCCGCGAAACCCACGGAGGAGCTTGCCCTCGCCATGGGCTTCGACAGTGTGGCGGCGCTGCACGCCGAGGCGGACCGGCTCTCCATTCTGCTCGAGGCCGACGCCCCGATGGCGCTCGATGACTGGATGCGGGCGCTCCTGGCGACCGAAATCGTCTTCGTCAGCAACACGGTTGGCTCGGGACGGGACTGGGTACACACCACCGGCTGGTCCGATGCCGAGACGCTCGAAATGCTGCGGACCATCCAGAGCAAACTGACCCGCCACCTGCGACCGATCATCGGTCGAGGGTTTGGAACGCGGCTCCCCCGGAATGGTCCACCGCCCACTCCCCAGGGCCAGGGGAATGCACCCGACACAGAGTAGGGGCGCCCCCTAAGCGTTGCGAAGGCGATCGGCGACAGTGTCGAGCGCCATCTTTCGGCTTCCTTTGAGCAACACCACGCGCCCGTCGCCCATCTGCAACTCCGGCACGGCCTCTGAGGTATCGACCACGACCGCACCAGGCGGCGCGACCGCGCCAAACGCAGGCCCCACCAAGATCAGCTGGTCTGCGACCTGCTCGGCTACCGCAGCGAGATCTCGGTGGTACTCGGCGGACGCCGCCCCCAGCTCGAGCATGTCGCCCAGCACCGCGGTTCGATGTCCGGGCAGGGTCGCCAACAGGTCCAGCGCCCCCCGCATCGACACGGGGTTGGCATTGTAAGTGTCGTCGATGAGCAGGCCGCCGCTCTGTCGTTCCACCCTCAAACGGGGACCGGTTGGCGTGTACTGCTCAAAGGCCTGGGCGGCCGCCGCGAGGTCCACCCCCTCTCCCCACGCCACCGCGAGTGCGATGGCCGCATTGCGTGCGATGACGGGGCCGATCGAAGGCAGCCGAGCTGACACCATGCCTTGCGGTGTTCGCCATTCGGCTTTGGTGCAAAGCGCAGCGAGGTCCGTTTCCATCCGCACCAGCTCGATGTCCCCTCCCAGACCGTGCGTGATGCGTTGCGTTCCCTCGGGCAACGTCCACTCCCGAGTGCGGACATCATCCAGGTTCACCACGCAGCGATCGCCAGGCCGAGCTGCGTCGAACAGGGCACGCTTTTCCACCTCGACACCGCCAAGATCTCCCAGTCTCTCAAGATGGGCGGGACCTACGCTCACCACCACTCGACACGATGGTTCGGTCACCGACGCCAAATACGCAATCTCACCAGGTTTAAAACTCGCAAGTTCGAGTACTGCAGCATCAACGGTGTCGGGCAGCCCCAACAAGGCATGCAGCGTGCCCGTCCGACTGTTGTTCATGTCCGTTCGATAGACGGAGCCTTGGACGGACAAGGCGAGCCCAACCAGATCTCGCGTCGTGGTCTTTCCGGTGCTCCCGGTGATTCCCACGAGGGGCCCCGAAAAGCGTCGCCGCGCGGTGCGGGCCAGATCCGCCATCGCTCGCCAGGTGTCTTCGACCACGACCATGCCTACGTCACCGACCGGAATGGGGTGCTGGACGATCACCCCGGCCACCCCTTTGGCAACTACGTTCGGCACGTTCACATGGTCGTCGTAGCCGTCCCCGGTCAAGGCCACGAACCACTCACCGGACTGAACGTCGATGCAATGAGCGGTCACTCGCCCCGCCGGACCGGGCCGTACGACAGACCCGCCCGTGGCCGTCGCAATCGCCGCACTGTCGAAGGTGAATCGAGAGGAGGTCATGCCGCCGCAACTTCACCCGTTTGCACGGCCCACAACCTTGCGTAGGCTCCGCGACGCGCCAACAACGCTTCGTGGGTGCCCTCTTCAACCACCTCACCCTGCTCGAGAACGATGATGCGGTCCGCGTTGCGCACGGTCGACAGCCGGTGGGCGATCACGACCGACGTTCGTCCCACGGTGGCTTTGACGAGCGACCGCTGAATCGCCGCCTCCGTCTCGTTGTCGACGGCACTCGTCGCCTCGTCAAGCACGAGGATCGGGGGGTCCCGGAGCAGGGCTCGGGCTAAGGCCAGGCGCTGACGCTGCCCTCCCGACAGCTTTTGCCCTCGCTCGCCAATTCGCGTGTGGTAGCCCTCGGGAAGGCCGACGATGAACTCATGCGCCTCCGCGGCTCGGGCCGCCGCTTCGACTTCCGCATCGTTCGCCTCGGGCCTGCCGTAGCGGAGGTTTTCGGCCACCGTGCCGCCAAAGAGGAACACATGCTGGGAAACGAGCCCGGTCGCCCCTCGCAGTTCGTCGAGTTGGTAGTCCCGTAGGTCTCGACCATCGAGTTCGATCCGTCCCGACGTCGGGTCATACAGGCGCAGGAGCAACCGAACGACACTCGATTTGCCGGCTCCGGTCGGACCGACGATGGCCACCGTTTGTCCTCCGGGAATCTCGAGCGAGAGGTTTTTGAGAACCGGCGGACGACCCGGGTAGGCGAAACTCACATCGATGAACCGCAAGGTCGCTCGAGGTTGGGCCAAGGATTCGGCGCCCGGCTGCTCGGTCACCGGCGTGTCGAGCAGGTCGAGCACGCGAGCCGTGGAGGCCATCGCGCGCTGGTAGAGATCAAAGGTCTGGCCAAGCTTGGTGAGGGGCCACAACAGGCGTTGGGTGAGGAACACCAGCACCGAGTAGCTACCCACCGCGATGGTGCCCTGAATCGCCATCGAGCCGCCCACCACGAGCGTGCCCGTGAACCCAACCACGATCAGCATCCGGATCAACGGCGAAAAGGCACTCGACAGGGCAATGGCGTGGCGATTGCTCTGTCGGTACTCATCGGAAAGTCCACGGATTCGCTCGACTTCCCGAGATTCGGCCACGAAGGCTTTGACCGTCTCGATGCCCGACAAGTTGTTGGCCAGCTGCCCCGCAACGTCCGCAGCGCGCTGCCGGACATCGGCATAGCGGGGGGCAATCGAAGCTTGAAAGCGGAAACTGCCCCAGAGGATGAACGGTACCGGGGCCACCGCAATCATCGCGACCAACGGCGAAACGTAGACGAACACGGCCCCTACGGCCACACAGGTGGTCGTCACCTGAATGATGTCGTTCGCCCCCCCATCGAGGAAGCGTTCGAGCTGATTGACATCGTCGTTGAGGATGGCGAGCAAACCCCCCGTACTGCGTTCGGTGTGCCAGCTCATCGACAGCCGTTGCACATGCGCGTACGCGTCAAGTCGGAGGTCGTGCTGAAGGCCCTGGGCAAGGTTGCGCCAGCCGACCTGGAACAGGTACTCGAAAAGACTCTCCGCGCCCCAGATCAAAACCGTGAGCACCGCCAACGCCACGAGCTGAAGTTGCACGTCTTCGACCCCCACCCGGGCGAGGAAGCTCGTGTCCTGCTCGACCACCGTGTCGACGGCGAGGCCAATGAGCAAGGGCGGAGCAAGGTCGAAGAGTTTGTTGAGCACGCTGAAGGTGCTCGCCCAGGCCACGGCCCGACGGTGTGCGGTCGCGTAGCTCAGCAGGCGTCGGAGCGGATGTTCGCTCACGCGGTCTCCCTACAAGTCGAGTTCCGAGGCCCCACCGCGTTCGACGGCTCGGGCGTAGGCTTCGCGCCCGCGCACCCGGTCGAGCCAGCCCATCGCGTTGGGTTGCTCTTGTCCAAACATGCCCCGCTGGGCGCCACTCGACACCGCGTACGACATCACAATGTCGGCGGCGGTGAACGATTCCCCCGCAAAGTACGGGTGAGCCGCAAGATGCTGTTCGATGAAGTCCGCGTGCAGCGACAACTCCCCGTCGGTAAAGGAGGCGTCCACACGCTGCGCGATCCGCTTCACCACCGGCTTGATGAAGAAGGGCAAGGGGGCTGTGCGCAAGCGGCTCGTGATCAACGCCACGAGCAGCGGCGGCATCATCGATCCTTCGCTGTAATGAAGGAAGAACCGATAATGCTCAAACGCATCTTGGTCTTCACGAGCCGGCTTCAGCACATGATCGGTGTCGAACCGGTCGCACAACTCCTCCACCACCGCACCCGTCTCGGCATAGGTCCGACCCTCGATCTCCACGACCGGTGCCTTCCCCAGGGGATGGGCCTCGCGAAGTGCGGGGGGTGCCCGAAGCGTGCGTGGGTTCCGCTCGTAGGTCGTGATGGTGTAGTCGAGGCCGAGTTCCTCGAGGAGCCAAAGCACTCGCAGGGACCGCGACTGGTTGAGGTGGTGAACAACGATCTGCGCCATGGCGCCTCCCACGAATCGGTCGTGGAAGGCACGTATCGCTGCTGTCAGAAGTAGTAGCGAACGCCGATCGAGCCATCGAGGCCCGCGGTAATCCCTGGAACGATCACGAGTGCGAAGGCGATCTCGGCGTAGAACTGGACGGGCACATCTTCGAGGTCAAAATCGAGGCCCACCGGCAAGCGGGCCCCTGCGATGACCCCCCGGCCCTCAAACTGCGGGACGACCCAGTACCGCCCTGCATTGAGCCACCCCCCTACGCCCAGCCGCCAGGGGATCGTCACTCCGGCTCCCTCGGTAAGGGGCCCAAAGTGCTGATGAAACGTCACATGCGCATGGACACTATCCGCAAACGTCGCACCGTACGCCGTTCCTACCGCGAAGTCGAACGCCGTCTCCCGGCCTCGAAGGTACAGTTTGCCGGTGATTCCGGAGAACGTACCGAGCTGAACGCCAAGGCCGAACGGGCGCACCGAACCCACCTCGGTCGGGGTCTGCGCCACCGCCGCACCTGCCATTACCCACCACATGACGATCCTCCTGCTGTCTTCGACTATGCCGCGGAACGCACAACCCTGACGCACCACATTCGTCTTCCCTCTTTGTGCGGCTCACGTGTCAAACGGGTCAGAGAGGAGGATGCATGACCCTAAACCCCCGTGCCGCCTGGTTCGCCTCGTGGATCGCGCTCACCGCCCTGACGGGCTGCGAATCCGCACTGACCGGCAACGAAGGCAACTTCCAGTTTTCGTACGAAGCCGACGACCGTGTCAACGACTTCAACAAGCCCCTTGCGGTGGGGGCTTCGCTCGATCTTGAAGTGCGCGATGTGGGGGCCCGACAGCCCGTCACGCTGTCTGCCGCGGACTTCGCAGAAGCTGGAGTGCTCGAGGTCTCCACCTTCGCCGACCAGAACATCACGATCACCGGGGTGGGCGAAGGCACCGCCCTTCTCGAAGTCGAAGGCACGACCGCGAATGGCCAGACCCTCACCGACTCCGTGAACCTGCAGTCACGGATTCCTGAGGTGCTCGAACTGCGTCACACCTGCAGCGATGGGGCCGAAGCGGCCTACCTGACCAATGCGCGCGCGTATGTTCCATTCGAACTGGAGATGTCGAACGGCCAGCCCGTCATCGGCTACGGCTATTACCCGCTCGACGACGTCACGGGCGTGACCGTGAACCGCTCCGACAGCAATCAGACGCACATCGCCCTCGATGCCGGTGGCACCTCAGCGACCGTGACCCTTTCGAGCACCATCGACGACACCACCCTCGACGTCGTGCTGGTCAGCGAGGCCGAGATCGATGGAATCACCGAGCCGATCGCCTGGGTCATCGAAGACATCGATGTGGGCGACACGAACCCCTTCTATGTGCTGCCGACGGCGATGGGTCGCACCATCTGCCAGGCCAACGTCACCAAAACGGTCGTAAGTTCAACGCCCGAAATCTGCACCATTCGGGAGCGCGATCCCGTGCCCGGCAGCGGCGACGGCACGTTCGAGTTTGGCTGGTTTGACGTGACCGGGGTGGCCGCCGGGACGTGTGAATACGTGGTGACCTACCCCGGCGGCGATGGCGGCGCAGGCGTCAGCGCCACGTTTACGTTCCCCATCGAACCTTAGTTTGCGACGAACTGCGTTTCCCATGCTTCGCAGTGGCGAGCCCGAAACGCAAGACGCAACGGCTCGGCTTCATCGAAGCGAATCACGAAGTCGTCGAGCTGACCGCGAATGGACTGCCCCGGGGAGTGCCCTTGCACGCTTAGCGTTCCTCCATCGGAGGCGAACGCTTCGAGGTAGTCGCTCGGCTGGCCCGTGGTGAGGTCCACGGCGTCGAAGTGGTCGAAGAAGTGGAGGAACTGGGCTTGCACCAAGCTCCCCTCGGGTGGATTGCCCAGGTTCAACGCGCCGGGCAGGGTCTCCCCCCGCAGTGAGGTCTCGAGATCGTCGACCCGCAACAGCAACTCCGCAAGCCACACGTCCGACGGAAACGCGGCTTGCCAGGCTTCAGCGTAGTTGGTCGCCTGATCGAGGTCCTCGGTCGCGTAGAAATCGATGCGACTCGTGGCTACGGCGGCACTCGCTTCGCACAACCCAGCCGGTCCCAACCGTACGAAAATCAAGTCCTGACCTGGGCCAAAGTAGTCCGCTTCTTGAATGAACGCGGCATCCTCGAACATTGGCGTGGTGGCGTCGACCTCCCCAGTCAGGGCGCCCCCAGCCGAACAACCCGCCAACATCCAGGCAAACCAACGCATGATGTCTCCAGGCTGGCTTCGTAGCGTTGGCATCGCCTGGCGTCGAGGTATGGTCGGCGGAGGAGGCCCGCATGGCGGAGGTCGAGCTCTACGGACCGATCAAGCGCTTTTTGGAAGGCCAAGGCTACGAAGTCAAAGGGGAAATTGGGGCCTGCGATGTGGTCGCGGTCCGAGGCGAAGAAGCGCCCATCATCGTGGAACTCAAGCCGTCCCTCAACCTCGCGTTGCTGTTGCAGGCCGTCGACCGACTCACCCTTGCGGATGCCGTTTATGTGGCGTTTCGAGTCGGCAATGGCCACAGCGCGGCCTGGAGAACCCGTCGGCGGCAAGTCACCCGGCTCCTGCGCAGATTGGGCTTGGGCCTGCTGACGGTCTCGGCCAAGGGCGAAGTGGAACCCGTGCTCGATCCTGCGCCCTACCGCCCCCGCCCGAAGCCTTCGGGTCGCAAACGGATGCTCCGAGAATTCGCCGAGCGGGTCGGGGACCCGGAACCCGGAGGGAGCCCGCCGCGCGCTCGCCTGACCGCCTACCGACAACACGCCTTGCGGTGCGCGAGGGAACTCGCCGCCGTCGAGATGCTGAAGGTTGGCGAGATCCGGTCAAGAGCCGGCGTCGAACGGGCGGGAACCATTCTTTCCGACAACCACTACGGTTGGTTCGAGCGGGTCAAGCGAGGCTCGTACGCGCTTTCGCCCAAAGGTCGCGCAGCCCTCGAAGATTGGGCGCTGGCCCTCGAACGCTTAGTCTAGCCACGTCTCGGCGGGCGATGGAAAGCGCTGGTCGCGGACCCGACGGCTGGACGATGGCGGCACCTCGGTCACCGCGTCCATGGGATCGAGTGACGCCTCTTCGATCATCGGGACATCTGGCGGTGCTCCGCGGGGACCTGCAGGGACGGCCGGCGCGGTTTCTCGCTCATCCGACCGCACCAGCACGAACTCCACCCGCCGGTTGACCTCGGCCGCATCCTCCGCGTCGGGGGCGACCAAAGGCCGCGAAAACCCGTAGCCCTCCGAAAGCAACCGCCCCCGCGGCACGCCTTGGTCCATCATCCAGCCGAGGACCGTGTCCGCTCGGGCCTGGGAGAGCCAGACATTGTAGTCGGCGCCGCCGTGATGGTTCGTATGGCCCTCGACGAGCAAGTAGTCGACCTCGGGGTGTTGCCGCAACACCCCGAGCACCGCCCGAAGAACTGGAATGCTCCGTTTCAGAAGGTCGGCTTTCCCCTCCTGAAAGAAGACCTGTTCACTCACCACGATGCGATCGTCTTGCACCTCGGCGATCACCGGCTCGGGTGGCGACACGTCGATGGGCACAAACCGCACTTCGATGACGTCGGGCCGCGCCACGGCCGCAGGAGGCGGAGGCGGCGGTTGGGCCGTAATGACGGGGAGGTCTGCGCTGGGGCCAAAGGCCGTGCCGAACGCAATGCGCCACGAAGGAACCCCCGGCGCGGTCCCCATCCCAACGCCCACATCCAGCGTGAAGGAAGGACCGGAGGCCGGTCGCCAGGCCGCGCCGACCGACGCTTCGATGGGGAACGTGGAAAATCCAGTGCCCCCGTCACTCACCACCTCGGCGCGCACGAGCCACCACGGTCCAAATCCGACGTGGGCCGAGGCCCCTGCCACAAAGCCAGAACCCACATCGACGTTGCGCACCGCAAGGTTGCCCCCAAGCCGAACCCCTGCGTTGACCGCCCAGCCGAAGCGTCCCATGCGTTGTCCCAACGCGATCATCGGTGCGACCGCGGGAGCTGGCAAGCCGACGAAGCGCGCCGCGGCCCCGGTGGGAATCCAGCCGTAGAGCTGTCCTGTGATCCCCAACCGGCGGCCTTCTTGCGGCCTCACAAGGGCTCCCGCGCCCAGTCGCAAGTCCCCCGGCGCAGCAAAGAGGCCGTTCGAGCCCGAACCCAACACGTGCACGGGCATGGCGACGTCGAACTTGAGCCAAGACAACGGTGCAGCCCCGAGCCACGGGTTGATCGTCACCAGGCCATCGATGATGGGCACATCGCCGCTGGAAAGCCGTTCGACGACGGGCTGAGCCGCCCCGTCCACGACCACACCGGTCGCCAGTCCGCGAAGGCCTCGGCCCCCCTCTGAGACGCGCAGTCCACTTCGGGGGTCGTTCGTCGTGTTGAAGACTTCGAACGCATGACCATCAAGGCCCTGAGCCTGCCCCGTGGCCGGTCGAAGGGCCCATAGCAACAGCAAGCCGAGCCAGAACGGCCCCATGCCGCCGACCTGGCACCCACCACCGCCAAAGGGCCCTTGCGGGTCGACAAAGTCGGGAATTCCGTCGCGATCCGCGTCGGCGGTGCCTTCCTCGGCATCGGGTCGCCCGTCGTCATCGGCGTCCAGATCGAGGTGATTGGGTTGCCCATCTCCGTCCACATCGGGATCGGCCACCCCATCGCCATCCACGTCGATGGCGTGCTCGCGACTGGTGGAGATGCCATCGCCGTCGTCATCGGGGTCGAGTGCATCGATCCCACCGTCCTGGTCGGTGTCGGGGGCTGACTTGGCGGTCGCTTCGATGCCGTCTTGGAGTCCATCTCCGTCGCTGTCCGGGGTCATCGGGTCGGTGCCCCACGTCCACTCATCCCAGTCGGGAAGGCCGTCGTCGTCACGATCGTCGGTCTCAGCAAACCCGTCGCAATCGTCATCGATCCCGTTGAGTTGCTCCTCGGCGCCAGGATGGACCGTGTCATCGAGGTCGTCGCAGTCATCGGCCAGCGGATGGCCATCGCCGTCCTGGTCGTCGTCCCGACCGTCGCAATTGTCGTCGATCCCGTCGTACCAACGCTCGACGGCCGATGGGTTCACCGCGGCTTCGGTGTCGTCGCAATCCAGTCCATTGTCGGCGAGGCCGGGCTGAAGCGAGCAATGGAGCGACCACCGGTTCGCGTCTCCGAATCCGTCGGCGTCGGCATCGACGTAGTAGGTGCGTGGGTCGACCGGATCATCGTCGACGAGGCCGTTGCAGTCGTTGTCCCCACCGTCGCATCGCTCGGGCGCACCGCGGTAGACCGAAGCGTCCACATCGTTGCAGTCATCGCCGCCGTACAGCAGGGCATCTCGGCCGTCCTGGTCTTGATCGTAGTCAGACCGTCCGTCACAGTTGCCATCGACGCCGTCGTAGTAGCGTTCGATGCCCCCAGGCTTGACCCCGGGTTCGGTGTCGTCGCAGTCCGTACCGCCGAAGGCGTCACTGTCAAAGCCGTCGCCATCGACGTCAAAGTCGGAATCCCCTGCGCAATCCGCATCGAGACCGTCGTAGGGCGTATCGGGCGCGTTCGGGTACACGTCGGGGTCACGGTCATCGCAGTCCGTGCCGTTCGGCCCGCCATCCCAACCATCGGTGTCCACGTCCGAGAGGTCTGCGCCATCGCAGTCCTGATCGAGCCCGTCGTAGGGAAGCTCGACCAAGCTGGGAGCCCGTCGGGGGTCGTTGTCGTCGCAATCCACGTGAGCGTAGCTGCCATCGCCATCCTGATCGACGACGAACCCCGCCGGACCGCCCCAAGCGCCCAGGTCTGACCGCGACCCATCGACATCCACCAGGGCAGGGTCGCCGCTGTCGATCGCAGGAGAGCCGACCTGCAGGCGGAGGTCATCGTCGGCGGCATTGCCATCCAACGTGTAGGCGAGGAACCGCGGATCGGCGGTCAGGGCCTGGGCACTTTCCGGCGGGGTGGTGAAGAAGCCAACCCAGTCGCCGCCGGAGTTCTGGTGGGTGAGGTGGTAAAACCGGTCCGAAAGGGCGGCCGCCGTCGCATCTCCATAGATGCCTCCGCCGTCGGTGGCGCCCACGGCGATGGTGTTGACGAGGCGCACCGTGCCTTGACCGATGTAGAGGTGGGCGCCTTCATCGCTCGCGCCGTTGCCGACGAACGTGTTGTTGACGACCTCAGCCGCCGCGGTGGCTCGGAGTTCGACGCCTCCACCCGTCGCCGCTTGGTTCTCACTGAAGGTGCACGATCGAATCGACGAGGGCTGCACCGAGGCTGTCTCGAAGACGCCGCCGCCCGCCGCCGCGACATTGGCGTGCCAGGTCGCCCGCTCCAAATCGAGCGCCCGCGCCCCGTCTGCGAACACGCCGCCTCCCCGACCCGCAGCGGTATTGCCAAGCAGCTCTGACTCGTGCACAAGCAGCTCGTCAATGCCTTCCCCCGACACCGCTCCTCCGTCGGTTCCCGCCTGATTGGCCTGAAATCGGCAGCGTAGGATCGACAGGTCCGCGGCTTCGTCGAGCAGCGCCGGCCGACCTGCGATCGCACCTCCATTGCCCGCCACCGCTCGGTTCGAAAGGAACGTCGAAGAAGACGCTTCGAGCGGTGTGTCGCCGCCAAGGTGAATCGCTCCGCCGTGCCCACTGCGCACCGCGTTGCTGTCGAAGCGTACGCCATTGAGCAAAAGGCCGGACGGTACTGTATCGATAGCCAGTGCACCGCCGTGGGTTTCGGCTCGATTCGACAGGAACGTGAGGTCGACCAGGTCGACCGCCCCGGCGCCCGTGGCGAGCAGCGCGCCCCCCGACTCCGATGCTTCGTTGCCCACATACACCGAGGCGGTGTCGACGTAGCGGGCGAGCGTTCGAAGGTGGACCGCTCCGCCCTCGCGCGCACGGTTTGTGGCAAATCGGGCGCCGATCAGTTCGAGACTCGCCGAACTGGTCGCGGCGACCGCACCGCCTTCTTCGAGCGCCGTGTTGCCATCAAACACGGTGCTCGTAAGGCGTAAGTCGCCGCCATCGGACGCAATCGCCCCCCCGCGGCGGGCTTGATTGTTGGCGAACGTGACGTCCGACAATTCGGCCGACGAGGTCGCGTCGAGGTACAGCCCACCGCCGTCGTAGCCAAGGGAGGCCGAGGCCGCGAGCCCTCCACGAATGGCCCCGCCATCCACCTCCAACCGAGCCCCATTGCGAAGGTGAATCCCCACCCCTGGCGTCAGATCCCCACGCGCATCCACGATGGTGAGGCTCGACACGGTGAGTTCGCTACCATCGAGGTAGACGCCTCCGCCTTCGTAGTCGGCGTAGGGCATGTCGAGGGCGAGATCGCTCGCCACCACGACCGACGACGCGATGAAGAGTCCGCCGCCCCATGATGCCTGGGCATTGGTCAACGACACAGATACTAACGAGACTTCCGCTCCGTCCGAGATGTGGATCCCGCCGCCTTGTGCCCCGACCGGATCGGCAATGCTCACGCTGACCAGACGGGCCTGTCCTCCCCGAATCCGGAAGGCTCCGCCATTCGTCGCCGCCGTTCCGGGACCCTCGATGACGAGGTTCCGAAACAAGGGCGCGCCCCCTCGCACGTCGACGCCGCGTCCTCCTTCGAGTCGCAGCGTGAACCCTTCGAGGCCGCCGGACTCGCCGTCGTAGCGGGCCGCCGTCTGCCCTAAGGGAGGTTCAAGAACGGTGACGCCCGCCCCCGTCGTGCTTCGGATGTCAAGGTCCTTGCCGAGCAACTGCAGCGCTTCGGGATAGGTGCCAGGCTCGACGAGCACGACATCACCCGACGCTGCAGCCCCAATCGCCGCTTGCACCGAGGTCAGCGACTGGCTGGGCCCCACCGTCCAGGTCGCAGCGAGCGCGTTACCGATAAACCACGTCCACATGGCGTTCGTGGGCCTCCGAGCACCACATCGATCCGCAGATTCGCCAGTTGAGCATGCCCCGGTGAGTCGCCGGAGCTGGAGGAGCGATGGCCAAGCGAACCGAGCGGTATCTCGAGGTTGCAGAACAGTCGGTGCGCATCAGCTCACCCGACAAGCCCTGGTTCCCCGATGCGGGGCTCACCAAGTGGGACGTCGTTCAATACTGGCTCCAGGTCGCCGAGGGGGCCGTGCGCGGCGTCTGCGGGCGGCCCATGGCCCTCGAACGATTCGTCAAAGGCATGGCCGAGCCGCCGTTTTACCAAAAACGCGTGCCGAAGAACCGACCGGACTACGTCGAGACGGTGGTCCTGAAGTACCCGTCGGGGCGAAGTGCTGAAGAAATCGTCGTCCAGAATCTCGCACAGCTGCTGTACGTGGTGAACCTAGGGTGTTTTTCGCTGCATCCCCATGCGGTTCGCAAGGACGACCTTCATCATCCTGACGAGCTGCGTATCGATCTCGACCCCGTGCCTGGCGTGCCTTGGTCTCAGGTGCGGGATGTGGCGCTCGTGGTTCGTGAGGTGTTGCACGAGCACGAGCTTGTGGGGTGGCCCAAGACGTCGGGCAAACGCGGGCTGCACATCTGGGTGCGCATCGCTCCCCAATGGACCTTCGATGAAGTCCGCAAGGCGGCGCTTGCCGTGGCTGTCGAAGTGGCACGACGAACGCCCGACCTCGCCACCGCAGCGTGGTGGAAGGAAGAGCGCCACGGCGTGTTCGTCGATTACAACCAAAATGCCAAGGACCACACGATGGCCGCAGCGTGGTCCGTCCGGCCCACTCCCCAAGCCCAGGTATCGATGCCCTTGTCGTGGGATGCCGTCCCGGACTCCGACCCCACGGCCTACACCGTCCGCACGGCTCCAGGACTCATCGCGGACCACGGCGACCCTCATGCGGCCATCGACGATGCCGTAGGGGACTTGACCTCGCTACTGGCACTGCGCGAAGACCAAGAACGAGACGCCCCAGACGACGACCCGAACCGTCCGGCCCCCACTGCGGGCCGCCGCACTTCGACCAAACCCTTGATCATCATTGGCGAATCCGACGATGAGGCGGCAGCGATGGCGGGGCTTGAACGATTCAAATCGGCCCACCCCAAGGTGGTCGAACACCTTGCCCCGCATCACGTGCTCG
>JBCCQY010000165.1:0-21458 GCA_039208735.1 Myxococcota bacterium
ATCCCAGCCCCAGCATCTGGTCTGCCTCGGTCCGGCTCGCGGTGAGCATCAGGATGCCGCCATCGAAGTCGTCTCTTGCACGGCGACAGATCTCCAGTCCGTCCAAGCCCGGCAGCATCAGGTCGAGGACGACCACATCGGGATTCAAATCGCGAATGCGCCCAAGCGTTCGAGCGCCGTCGTCTTCAAGGTGGATGTCGAAGCCCGCAGCTCCCAGGTACTCCCCCAAGAGCTGGAGCAGGCCCGGGTCGTCTTCGACGATCAGGATGCTTGCGGACTGTGTTTGCATGACGTCAGCGTACCCGAACGCGCTCAGAGGTTCGTTTCGAAGAACGTCGCAATGGCCGACCGGTTTTCGTCGGACTCGAACGCGGGACCCCCGTGGCCGGCGCCTTCGAACAGGTCGAACGTGACGCCGTCTTCACCGAGTGAGGCTCGTAGGGCGTCGGCGAAGTTCTGGCTCTGGGTGTAGGGAATGAGGGGGTCCACATCTCCGGCCTGCACGAGGAAGGCAGCATCGTCGGCATCGATGTAGGTCGTGGGGTTTGCAAGCGCGGTCACTTCGGGGTCCGACTGCACCGGGAACCCCATGTACTGCGACTCGAAGGAGTTCTTGGCATCGGTATTCGTGGTGAAACCGAGGGCCGCGGACTGCTCGTCGATGGTGAGGAAATCCACGGGAGCGAACATCGCCACCGTCGCCGTGACCTTCGACGACAGCGTGGCGTTGCCCAGCTCGGCACCCTCGACAAAGGCGTCGCCCGACGAGGTGCCAAGCATCGCGGCGAGGTTTGCCCCCGCCGACTCACCCCACGATCCGATGCGGTTGGTGTCGAGGCGGTACAGATCAGCATTCGCCCTTAAGAAGCGGACGGCAGCCTTCGCGTCCTCCACCGCAGCCGGAAACGTTGCCTCGCCACTGAGGCGGTAGTTGATGCTGGCGGCGGCGATGTCACGGCTCACGAGAAATGCGGCGCTGCTCGCCATCGCCGCCTTGTCGCCGGTGAAGAACCCTCCGCCGTGGATCAATACGACAACCGGAAAGGGCCCGGAGCCGGCAGGAATAGAGAGATCTAGCGCCTGTGCGGACGACAGGGCGGCGTAAGGGAGATCCTCGAACGTCTGTGCTTCAAGGTTTGCAACGGCGGTGTCGTCGGGGCGCAGGGCTCCAGAGTCGGTGGCATTGTCGCTGGGAGAGCAAGCCACCGCGAAGAGCAGTGGCGGAATCAGGCTTAAGGCGTTCATGAGCGTCCTCCACCCCCAGTAGAACGGGTAGGGACGACGGCTTCCGTTTCCCGCGACGCTCGTTTCGTTTCGTTTTGTGGCGAGGCGCTAGAATGTCGGCCATTTGGAAGGGATTTCCTTCCAAAGCCAGCGCAGCCCAAATGCCGGAATCACCAACAGCACCACCGTAAACACCCCAAGTTGAATCGCGACCTCACGCTCTGGCCCCTGCGCAAAGCCGACCACGATGTCGACGAAGTCGGTCAGGTAGCGCGCACCGATCGTGCCGAGCAGCGCCGTCCGACTTCGAAGGACCAACCCTGCGAACGCTACCCCGAAAGCCATCGTGAGGTTGCGGGTCACATAGAGGCGGCCAAATACGTCAAGCGTTTCTGCCCCCCAGATCGACGGGTCGATAAGGGTAGCAAATCCAAAGAATGTCGGCACGACCACTTCGATGCCGATCACCAACCACAGCCACTTTGGCCAAGCCTCGTTCATCTGTCTTCTCCTTCGTGCGGTGCTTGCTCGACTTGGAAACTTCCTGTTTCGCAGGCCGTCATGGTGCGCACCCCTCCCAGCGCCGAGGAGGGCATTGAGCGCTCACAGACAAATTTGATACCATCCGGTTTCAAATTAGCAGCGACCCGCCGCCGCGTCAACGATTAAAAAACCACACGGATCCAAATCGTGGCTCACCACAGACTCACCGTGCGTTTGCGTCATCGAGCGCCTCGGCAACCCTGGCCCGCAACGCCGGAAGCACCTCCGATGTGAACCATGGATTGCGCTTCATCCAGATGCGGCTGCGCCATGACGGGTGCGGTAGGGGGAAGAAGTCTGGGCCGTAGTCTCCGAAGGCCCGCACGGTCTCGGTCAACGTCGGACGTCGGCGGTCGCCCAGGTACCATTTCTGCGCATACTGCCCCACGAGGAGCGTCAACCGGCGGTGCGGCAACGTATCGAGCAAGCGGCGGTGCCAGGTCTCAGCACAACGCGCGGGGGGAGGCAAGTCGCCGCTCTTCCCTCGGCCAGGGAAGCAGAATGCCATGGGCAGGATGCCGAACGACCTCGGATCGTCGAAGGTTTCGCGGTCCACGTCGAGCCACTCAATCAGGTGTTCGCCCGAGCGATCGTCCCATGGAACACCAGATGCGTGGACTCGAGCCCCCGGCGCCTGGCCGATCACGAGAACGCGGCTGACCGGGTCGAGCCGCAGCACTGGCCTTGGTTCCAGCTGCTCTGCGCAAAGCGCACAGGCGCGCACAAGGGGGAGCGACTCACGCTGCTGCATGTGTCCGCTCCCCTCGGTAGGTGGCCGGCGTCCTCATTGGTCCATGATCTGGTCGAATCGGTGGCTCGCCTGAATTGGGTAATCTGCTGCAAAGCCATCTTCTCACCCTTTTCCGGCAAATCCCTCGACGCCAGACGAGTCTCGAGCTAACCAACGCCCCATGTTGAAAGCCATTTTCATTAGCGTCCCTCTCTTTCTTCTCGTCACGGGTTGCAGCGGCGACGAAGACACCCCGTTGGAGACCGCAGAGACCGCAGAGACCGCGGATCCTGGCACCACTATGCCGGCCCCCACCGGTGATAACGAATGGGCCGCGCCATGTGGCGATGGGCTGCCAGACTGTCCGGCGGACCAGACCTGCTACATGCCGCCGCTTCCTGACGGCAGCACGACCCAGGGGTACTGTTCGCCCAGTTGTTCCGAAGACGCAGAGTGCACCGACGGTTTCTTTGGACCGGGCACTGCCACTTGCTTCGTTCCTCCATTTTGCCTGATCTCATGCGACCAGGCCTTCGGCGAGGACTTGTGCCCAGAAGGGTTGACCTGCCTTCCCACCGGGGGGCCCACCAACGCGTGCGGCATCTTCGAGGAGTGATCGTGGGTCAAGGTGCTTGCAGCGACTCCCCATAGTGGGCAATGTCGGCAATCTCTTGGTCCGCCAGACGGTCCGCGTAGCGAGGCATTCCGGTTCGGCTGTTGAGCATGGCATCGACAAAGACCGGAAACTCTCGATCCCAGATGTTGCTGCCAATGCCTCCAGAGCCATCGGCGGCATGACAAGCGGCGCAATTGTCGAGATAGAGCGACTGTCCGTTGGCGAGGTCGGGTGACAGGGACAAAATCTTCGTCTCTCGCGTCGCGGTGTCTGCAGAGGTAACGGCGGTTTCCTCGTCTCCTGAACAGGAGAGGAGCAAACCGAACCAAACCATTGAGACCACGGGACCTCCAAGAGCCCACATTGTGTGCGCTCGGTTCTTCTCGATATGCAGGGATCGTCACATCATCGAAAATGAATTTCATATTCATCTGGTGGAGGATGCACGTGCGACACTGGACCATACTTGCTGCCGCCCTAGGCGTTGCTTGTACCGGCGAGACCGAAGAAGATCCGGTTGTTCCAGAGGCCGAGGAGGCTTGGCTAATCGGCGTTCGGGTGCGGACTCCGGATTCCCGCAGCGTGTTTGCGGTGGTGGTCGAAGACCCGGCGGAGGCCCAAACCATCGATCTGTCCGGTGCGATCGAGTTCAGTGGCGCCTCTCGCTTGTTTGCCGTTGATGGGTACATCTACGCGATGGATAGCGAATCGGGTGTGGTCAATCGCCTCGAGGTCGGGTCAGACAGCACGGTGCGCACCTTGGACACGTTTTCGATGCAGGGCGAAGGCGTGACCTCGTTCCGGAGCACGTTCGCGTTCGTTTCTCCCGAACGGGCCTACTACATCGATGTTGTGAACGATCAGATCATCGTCTGGAATCCCACAACGATGGCGCTAATCGAGTCCGTCCCCTTCGAGGCCCCCGATCAAGGCGGGCTTGGGCTCGCAGGCGGAACCCCGGTCGTCACAGGCGATCAGGTGATCATGCCGGTGTCGTGGTCCAACCTCACGACTCTCGACTTTTACCCGGCGGTGGCTGCGATGTTGGTTTCGACGACCGATCCCATCTCTGTGACCTTCATCGAGGACGCCCGCTGCGTGAGTTCTGGCGGTGGCTTCGTCGATGACGCCGGCGACTATTACCTGCTCGGGGACAGCTCGGGCGGAGCCGTCGAGCTGCTGGAGCCGGACACCGCCCCTCCATCCTGCTTGCTACGGATTCCAAGCGGCGAAACTAGCTTCGACCCTGACTTCTCGATCACGATGTCCGAGCTGACCGGGCGGCCTTATGTCAACAGCATCGCCGGCATCGGCGACGGAACTGCCGTGGTGCAGGTCTTTGATCCAAGCGTCTCACTCGAGGGTCTGGATCCATTGGAGTTTGTTGCGCTTTCGGCCTGGCAGTGGGCCCGCATTGACACTGTCGCGGAGACCGCCGAACTCGTAGAACGCGAACCGGCTCGGGTGGGGTTCGGTCCGTTCGCCGACGATCAGGCCTTCTACCTACCTGAATTCCAGAACGAGACCGGCCAGTCGGAGTTGGTCATCTGGCCGCATGGTGACGCTGAGCCTTCGGTCGGACCGAACGTGACAGGCGAGATTCAGGTCGTCAGCCGCATCCGTTGATCGTGTCCACCGCCCGGTGACGGCGACGGCTCGCCCGTCTCTGTAGGATCGCGGAGGGGTGAGCCCGTTCGGTGGGGTTCCGAGAGACCCAACACCTAAACGGAGACTCATGATGATGATCGGATGGATGGTTGCCACGGCTGTGGCAGCGCCCCCGCAAGCGCGGGACTACAGCAACCTCGCGAACCACTTGCAAAGCTGTCCCATTGGCTGGCAAGACCTGTTCGCCGACATCCAAAAGTCCGGCCTCGCGGGCATGGACAGTGCGGGCCTGGAGTACGCGGTGGGCTGGGTGTACCCCGCCTGGCCCGATCCGGTGTCGCTGACGCTGTATGACGATGCGACGGACACCGTGCTCGGTGGAGCGGTGGCCGACGACCAAGGCCAAGTGACGCCCTGGGGCGATGTCATCGACATGGAGCCCGTTCGACTCGCGCGGAACTGCGCCGTGCCCACGCGATCGATCGACCTGGTTCGGGTGTACACCGCGGCCAACCCCAGCGGCCTGCTTTTGCTGGTTCGTTGAGGTGCAGCCTGAGGCCCGCATCCCGAGGGAGTGTCATGGCGCACAAACCATCGAGATGTCGTCGATGTGCGTCTGGTCCGAGATGAGCGAGCCCATGTCCGAGCGGAATCGGAACCGGAATTCGACATCGAAGGCGCTCGGATCCGCGATCGTTCCTGATCGAAGTACGAATCCGAAGTCGTTGCTGCCCCCAAACACGGTGTCCGCATTGACCCAGGCCCCGGCGGCCGCGTCGTACCATTCAAAGAACAAATCATCGCCGCTCTCGGGCAGCTGTGGGCCTCGACGGGCCCGGTAGCTCCACTCCAGGGCGCTGCATCCGCTGGTGTCGAAGGCGATGGACTCGGCCCAGGTGAGTCCCGCCATGGACAGGCTGTAGCTGCCGGAGTGGGCCTGCCGGTCCGTGCGCCATCCTTCACCCCGCACGGCCTCCCAAATCGGAGCCGGAACGACGGGCTCGAATCCGACGAACACGTCGGGACCGTCCACTCCGGTGCAATCCTGATCCACGCCGTCTCCAACGACGTCCAGCGCGCCAGGGTAGCGAAGTGCATCGGCGTCGTCGCAGTCCGCGAGATCGCAGAGTTCTCCTGTACCGTCGCCGTCCTCGTCGGTGCAGCTGTGGCAGCGGAACTGTTGGAAGGCGTCGCTGTCATCACAGTCGAGCAGCTCGACGACACCGTCGAGGTCGTTGTCGTTGCCCGCGCAGCCCACCCGGAACCCGTCGATGCGGGTTGGATCGTAAAACGATGTGAGCAGGTCTGAGCCCACGAACCGAAGCCGGAAATCGGAGCGGAAGGCGGCCGGGTCCGTGAGGAGGCCGAAGCGTGGAGTCACCTCCTCACCCTGGCCAAACTGGTCGATGAGGTTCCACGAGGCTCCATCCCACCATTCGACGTCCACGACGGGCTGGTCTTCCACAAGCCAGACGTCTTCGGCCAAGAAACCCCAGGCAACCGCGCTGCATGCTCGGGTATCGAGGTCGTTGGTCTCGAGACGCGGCAAGCTCGCGAGGTCGAGCCAGGCATCCCCGGCAAAGACGTAGGGTCGGTTCGGGTACAATTCTGGCACCGTATCGGAGTAGTAGACCGCGCCCGAAACCGAGTTGAGATCCCATACGATCGGGTCGAGGCGCCGCAGCTCGAAGTCGTCGTGAAAGCCTGGCCCATCGGCGCCCGAGCAGTCCTGGTCGATCCCGTCTATGGGATCGGCGGCCCCTGGATGCACGAGGGAATCGGTGTCGTCGCAGTCGGCCGCGAAGTCACAGCGAACGCCAAAACCGTCACCGTCGTCATCGATGCATCGACCGCACGAAGACCATTGCATGGGATCCGTGTCGTTACAGTCAAGGGCGCTCGGCACACCGTCACCATCGCCATCTCCGTCCGAGCAGCCCACCGAGAATTGGTCGATGACGAACAATGGCTCGTCGCTCGCCGTGTGTCGAAGCTGGACGTGGAGGTTTGCGACGTTTGCGCCGGCCGGAAACAGGCCCTCAAATCGTCGCCACGGAGCTGACGCGTTCGCCCCTTCGACGCGGACGATTTCGGTAAGTCCCGCACCGGTGCCCAAGGCCAACACCACGTCCTCTCCAACGTTTGGAAAGGTGCGCTCCAGCTCCCCGAGCCGAATGTCGAACCGATAGGCAACCTCGTTGCAGGCGCTTGCGTCGAGCAGGCGGCTCTCGAGCACCCCAGAGGGCAGAGCATCGTCGAGCGCCCCGAGTTTCAACCCGAAGTGGCCCTCGGTGCGGTACGACGGGGTGCGGGAAAGGTCGTCGGCGATGACGACCCACCGTTGGGGGCGTAAGGGCTCCTCGAAATTGTCGGTCAACAGGGCTTGGCCATCTGCACCGTCACAGTCTTGGTCGATGCCGTCGCCGAACGTGTCGAGGGCCGCCCCCGGGAAGATCGAGGAATCTCCATCATTGCAGTCCTCGGGCAAGTCACAATCCCGACCAAACCCGTCTCCATCGACATCGAGGCAGGTCTCGCACGTTGTCACGACGAAGGGGCGCCCATCATCACAGTCGAGTTCGGCGCGAATCCCGTCCTGGTCGGCATCGTTTTCGACACAAGCGAAACCAAAGTCGTGGATATCGAACGCGACCTGGCTCCCCCCTTCCACGTCGAGCCGCATGGCGAAGTCCGCTCGCAGTGCCGCCGGGTCGTCGATGGTGCCCACGAGGCGTCGGCGTTCGAAGGCTTCCCGCTCGCCAGGCCACATGAAGGTGGGCACAAACCCAAACCCATTGAAGTACGACAGCGTTAATTCGGCATCGCGCTCGAGTTCCGCCTCGGCAGTGGCCGTGAGATGCCAGTTGATCGCTGTACAACTGCGAACGTCGATGCCCGTGGTCTCGAGTTGCGCGGGGTCGTGGAGCCGGACGTACCGGTCGCCGGGGTCACCCAGAAGCGAGGCGTCACCCGCCCAGCTTCGCCATTGTAGCGGGTCCGGCTCGTCGAGTTCGAGGTCCTCGAAGAAGCCCGGGCCGTCAAACCCATCGCAGTCGGTGTCGATCCCGTCGCCGATGGGGTCCGGGGCGCCGAAGTGGATGGTGGCGTCGGTCTCATCGCAGTCTCGGCCGAGGTTGCAATCCGTGCCATAGCCGTCGCCATCGCTGTCGCTGCAGCGCCCACAGGCCGTCCAAAGTGTGCTGTCGGTGGGGTCACAGTCGAGGTCGTCGCCTACCCCGTCTCCGTCGCCATCAGGCGCGCCACAGCCCACGAAGAAATCGTCGAAGCGAAATCCTGAAACTGTAGGATCAGGGTAGGGGTTGCGCAGGCGCAGGCGAAAGTCGGTAGCGAAAACCCCGGGTCCGCGGATCGATCCTTCGAGGGTTTCGCCAAGGTTCTCATCGACGTCGTCGATCACCGAGCGCCAGTCGGTGCCGTCCCAGTAGTCGAGAAGGTACTGAAAGACCGCATTGGCCGCGAACCCCGGGTCGACCCGCATGGAATAGGCCACCGTGTCGCAGGCCGTGGTGTCGATCGGGCGGGTCACGACTTGGCCGCCCCCGTAGAGCTGGAGCACCTTGTTGCCATAGACGGGGAAGTTGTCGTTCCCCAGATCAACGCGGCCCGAGAGGCTCTGCCAAACGGACGGAATCGGCAGGCCGGACTGAAAGTCATCGAACAGGCCCACCCCATCTCGACCCGAACAATCCGTGTCGATTCCGTCGCCAAGCAGGTCGGGGGCATGTGGATGGACGGTCGCGTCCGCATCGTTGCAATCGGGTCCCAGATCGCAGTCATCGCCGTAGCCGTCTTGGTCGACGTCCGTGCAGTCCTGACAGGCGTCGAACGACCACAGAGCGGGAGAGTTGTCGTCGCAGTCGAAGTTGTCCTGCCACAAATCCCCGTCCGCATCGGGGTCGCCACAGCCAACGAAGACATTGTCAACGTGAAACGCCTGTTGTGCAGTTGCCGGAGCCCTCGCCGTGCCCTGGATGCGCACCCGGAGGTCGGAGCGGAAGGCTTCGGGATTGGCGAGGTTGCCCGTTAGCAGCAGCGAGCCAAACTCGGGGGCGTCGGGCTGGAGGAAGGGAATCCACTCCTCACCGTTGAAAAAGGCGACCTCGAGCATGTCTTCGGCTTCAGCGGTGTCGCGGAAGCGGAAGGTGTACTCAATGGTCGGGCAGTTTGTGGTGTCGATGGGCTTCAGTGTCATCGTGGACGAAGGGTCGATCTCGATGCTGTAGTCGTCGCGCAATGGCGCTCGGTACTCGAACCGCCAGGGTTCGGCGGGCCGGTCCCAGATGACGTTGGAAAACGCCTGGTTCTCGAACCGATCCCGCCACCCTGGTCCATCGGTGCTCGAGCAGTCGCTGTCGATACCGTCGCCATAAGGGTCGGGGGCTCCTGGGAAGAATGCTGCGTTGCTGTCGTTGCAGTCTTCTCCGCGGTTGCATCCCACCCCAAAGCCGTCACCATCGAGGTCTTCGCAGGTCAGGCAGTCCGACCAGCGCTCGGCTTCGAGCGGATCACAGTCCACGGCATCGATGACGCGGTCTCCGTCGGAGTCTTCGAGCGATGGGTCGCAAACGATGTAGAGTTCGTCGATGTAGACATCATCGAAGCTTCCCGAACCGGTGATTTCGAGCTGGAGCGCAAACGCGGAATTCCGAGCTGCGGCATCGCGCAGTAGGCTTTGCTCGAGGCTGAAGAAGCGCGCCACAGTCGACGGTTCCGATAGGCCTGCAATGCGGCGAAACTCGATCCAGGCGGCGCCATCCCAATACCGCAGGATCAGATCGTCGCTCGTGTCGAGGGTCACCTTTTCGAGCTGGAAGAAGATGCCAATCTCGTGGCAAGCGCTCGCGTCCATAGACACGGTCTCGGCCATCCCGCCCGGACGAAAGAATAGCGACCATTCTCCTGCCAAATGCTCGTCCGTCGACATTCGAGCACTGGCATTGCTGTTGGCCCACCTTGTGGCGTCGAAGGTGCCGCTCTCCATGCCGTCGTAGAACAAGGTGAGGCCGAGGGCTGAAGCATCGTCGTACGGATCGAGGGGGTCGAGGCCACTTCGAAGTTCGGTCCCGTCGGAGAGCCCTCCGCCATCGGTGTCGGTCAGGCTCGGATCGGTACCATGAACCGTGACTTCGATTCCATCGGCAAGCGAATCGCCATCGGTATCGGGATTCCCTGCGTCGGTGCCCAAGAGCAGTTCCGCATCGTCCAGAAGTCCATCTGCATCGGTGTCGTCGAGCAGCGGGTCGGTGCCATGGAGCGTGACCTCGGCCCCATCGTCCAGGTTGTCTCCATCGGTGTCGGACTCCAACGGATCGGTGAGCCAGATCAAGACCTCGTCGCCATCGTCGAGGCCGTCCTGATCCGTGTCCGCCAGGGCCGGATCCGTATTGGTTTGCAATGCCTCAACCGGGTCGGTGAGGCCGTCCGCATCCGAGTCGACACGCACCGGGTCGCTGCCCCAAACGTTTACCTCTTCGCCGTCGCTAAGGGTGTCTCCGTCTGTGTCGGATTGGGTCGGATCCGAGCCAAAGACGAACATCTCGGCGAAATCGTCGAGCCCGTCGCCATCCGTATCGAACAACATCAGATCGTCGAGGGGATCGAGCGGATCGAGGCCCTCCATGACTTCGGTGCCGTCGCCGATGCCGCCCATATCGGTGTCATCGAGGTCAGGTCGGGTCTGGTGGACGTTGACCTCGGCCCCGTCGAGCAAGCCATCGTTGTCGGTGTCGGGATCAAGCGGGTCGGCTTGCACCTTGGCTTCTTCGCCATCATCGAGCCCGTCGTCGTCGGTATCTGCGTCGTTGGGATCGGTCATCCCGTCGAGTTCGACCTGATTGGTCAGGCCGTCGCCGTCATCGTCGAGCAACTGGGCATCGTCACTGGGGTCGGTGGGGTCTCGGCCCGCTTCGACCTCAAACCCATCGTCAGCGCGTCCCCCGTCCGTGTCGGAAGCGAGCGGATTGGTTCCGTGAACGTTGACTTCGTCGCCGTCACGAAGCCCATCGCCGTCTGTGTCAGGGTTGAGCGGATCGGTGCCTCCCTCCACCTCCGGGCCGTCGTCGAGGCCGTCGTCGTCGGTGTCGGGACGGTTCGGATCGGTGCCCAGGCGCTTCTCATCCGCATCCCGCAGTCCATCCGCATCGGTGTCGACGTCGACCATCGGAGGGCTAGGGGGGCCGGCATCCTGAGATTCCGGTCCGCAGCCGACAAACAGTGGGAACACCAACCAGCGCACAACCCCTCCAGTGGCGCGAAGTATACGCGGCCGCGCCATGTCGGGAATTCAACAATCGTGTTGGGCGGGCGGAACCCTCCTCAAGTGGGTTGTCCCGCCTCGATCAGAACTGGATGTAGCCGTTGCAGTGCAGATTCTGTGAGAAGCTGCCCCCACAGCTGCCATTCTGCCAGACACCGGTATTGGTCGACTGATCTTCGGCCTGGCGGCGAACGTCGTCAAGTTCCACCCAGTCGACGTAGGCATCGCGATTGCCGTTGTCGTTGTCAAAGCGGATGCGCACGTCGGACCACGAGACGGAACCTGTGTAGTCGAAGCGCCGAGTTGCCCAAGAGGTGCTCAAGTTGCTCCACGTTGCGACGGTCGAGCCGTTGATCTGCAGACGGAGTCGTTCGCTGCCATCACGTCCGCGCACTCGGGCCTCGATCTTTGTCGTGGATGAACCAGGCGCTTCACACACGTCCACCGCCGAACTCCACCCGTAGGCAGGTCCCACGTCGGTTGCGCAAACCAGCCCTGAGGCGCATTCCCCAGGTTCACAATCCCCTTCCCCGGCAAGACATGGTCCGCAGTCCTTGCAGTAGTCCCAGTCGCCAGGTTGCCATGGGCAGCTCGACGTCGTGGCTTCGCACACGTCCACCGAATTGGCCCACCCGTAGTTCGCGCCAACATCGTTGACGCATTGCGTCCCCACAGCGCAGTCTGCGTTGGAGTCACAGTCCCCGAATCCATCGGGACACGGATCGCTCGGACTGCAGTAGCTCCAGCCTGGAAAGATGCTGCGCAACGTCGGGGAGTGCGACCACAACCGCTCGATGCGCATCGCGCTGTTCCCCGAGTTGCTGCTGTTGTTGCATCCCGCGTTGGTGTGGACGCCGACGAGCCGCCCGTTGTCTCCAATGACGCCGGAGCCCGAGCTGCCAAAGGTCGTGTCGACGCCGTGTCGGAACCAATTGTTGTTGAACGAATTGAAGTCCACCACGGGTCCCGCATGGACCACCTTCGGGACTCGGGAAGGGTGTTGGATGAGCGCGACCGTGTCGCCGACCGAGTAATCTGAGTGGTGAATGGGGACGGTTCCAAAGACGGATCCCGCGTTGCCATCGAGGCGAACGATGGCGTAGTCCCAGTTCGTGTTGTCTTCCTGCTCGAGCACTGCGGTAACGGTGTAGTCGGTGGTCGGACGGGGGTTTCCATTCGGATCATTTTGGTAGTTGAAGCGAATGGCGTCGCCGACTGAATATCCGCAATGCCCGGCAGACAGAAACAGGTCCGGCGCGATGAGCGTACCCGTACACCCTGGCACAACATGGTAGCCAACGGCTTGTTCATGGGTGTTCACGAAGTTGATCGAAACGCCCGCCGTACCGTCATACGATTCGACATCTTGAACATCCCAGGTCGGGCCGCACTGTGACAGTGCCGGGTCGTCCTCTAAGACCTCGATATACCGGTCTTCTTCAACCACACAGGCCGCCATCCAAACGGTGGCACTCAACGTCAGCAGCATTCGATTCATCGGACAATTCCCCCTGCTTTGGGACGCACGCCGGATCGGACGACGCGAAGTTGCGCCTTCCGACGGGTTGATTCGGGCATGCACTCGTCACGCTAGGAAAAATCTGGCTTACCTGGCCTTACATGTGTGCGGAGCTTGTTGCTATGGGCGTCGTCGGGACGGCGGTGGAAGGATCGGGCAAGCGGTCAATGGGGGAATTGGTTTTGCACAACGAGGGGGAGGGGGGGCAAGGATGGGAAGCGAAGTCTGGTAGCCTGTCGCGGTGACTCAACCGCTTCCGATGTTTCGTCAGCCACTGGGGCCCTTCGCGGGCCGAGATCAAGAACTGCGAGTCTTGGGCGATGCACTGATCGATGAGGGGTCGCTCGTCGTCGTCACCGGCATGGGAGGGATCGGCAAGTCGCGCCTCGCCGCAGAGTGTGCGCTGCGCTGGGAGGGTTCGGTACTCACCTTGACTTTGGATGGAGCTACCGAAATCAATGATGCCGTTCGGTCATTTTCGTCGATTCTTCAACCGGACGCACCCTTCGAGGATCTGGCCAAGGTCGTCCAAGAGCTTCGCGTGCGTGGCCCCGACTTGCTGATCCTCGACGGGTTTGAAGCGATGGCCCACCATGGGCCTGAAATTTTGGGTCAATTGCGAACGTCGGGGGTGAAAATGCTTGTCACGTCCCGCATTCCGATTGCGTTGGTTCGACAACGACGGCTTGGCTTGACACCGTTGTCGCGAGATGACGCGCGGCAGGTCTTGCTCGGTCATGCCAGACGCCATGATCTGTCGTTCGATGCGAATTCTGATCCGATGGGCATGAATCGCCTTCTCGAACACCTCGATGGGGTGCCTCTCGCGATTGAACTCGCCGCATGCCGGCTGCGAACCTTCACACCAAGCCAGCTTGCCAAGCGACTGGATGCGGGGATGCGGTGTCTTCGATCCGACGCGATGGTCGATCGGCATGCCAGCATTGTGGGCATCTTGGACTGGTCGATTCGCCAGCTCCCACCATCGGTGCGCAACGCATCGCTCGTGCTCGCGGCGGTGGAGGGTCCACTGTCGCCCGAGGTCGCCGAAGCCCTTCTCGATGAGGTGAAGCAGGAGCGAGACGGAACGGAAGGTCTTGAGGCGCTCGACTGCTTGCTCGAACGTGGCTTGCTGTATCGCTCAGATGAGCGACGGGACCAGCTCGCAATGTTGGGCATCGTTCGTCGAGCCCTGCTTGCCGGAGCATCTGTAGCCGAACGGACCCAAGCATTTCAGCACCATGCTGCCTTCTTTCTCAAGCGAAACGCGGGCATTGCTCAGCCGGACGCCTTGCTGGTCCACCTGCTTCGTGGAGGCGGGGCGGAGTCCCATCTCGCGGACCTGCCGCAGCTCGAGCGAATCGTCGAGAGAAGTGGGCTGCCCATGGCTACCCGTGTGACGGCTTCGTACGCGGTATTTAGCCTGCTGGTCCACCACCATCCGACGTGGCGGTACGATTCACTCGCCCAACTGCTTGCCGAGGCGGTGGAGGATGAGGAGCCTACGACCCGGGCGCGGGCGTGGCTGGTTTACGCGCACGCTGCCGTCATGAATCTGTTTCCTTCGCCCCCTATCCACGAACTTGCGAGCGGCTATGAGGTCCTGTTGTCCCAGGGTGATGAGGAATCTGCGGCTCAACTGGGCTACTTCGTGGGCCGAAGTGGAGGCGCTCCGAAGGGCTTTGACATCGCCGCGGCCCGAACCCGCGCTGCCCGAGCGAAGGGGCCGGTCTCGCAACTCTGGATGCACTTCGATCGCAATCGGCACTTGTATCTGCTGTCGCGACCCCATGCGTTGGACCTAGTGGTGCGCTCGCAGCTCGACGCAAAGGCCTATCCGGTGTTGTGCGACCGATGGACGTTTCATCGTGCGGCGCTGTTGCTCGAACGAGGTCGATTTGTCGAGGTTCGACGACTGTTGCTTCGAGCGGACCGTCGTCGGATGCAACCCACCGATCGGATCATTCTCGAGTGCCTCTTGGCGCGCACTGCATTCGCAACGGACAGTGTAGACCTGGCCCGGGAGCGGCTTGCCATTGCTGAAGCAATCGCGACGGACAATGGCATCGGCGATCCGTTTGCCGGAGTCTTCGCCCGGACTCGGTGGCTTGTGGCGTTGTCTGAGGGTCGCGCTGTCGACGTGCTCGCGGAGAGCCAACAGTTGCCGCCTGGACCCCTGGTGGCCAGCAGTCAACAGCGGTGGATGGAAGGGCTCGCCTATTTGATGCAGCGGGACCCAGATACTGCCGAAGCCGTGGTTTCCGTGGCGTGGCGCAAGGGCCAATGGCCGTCCGACCGTGCCCTTGAAGATGGAATTCGGGCGCTTGTTCATGCGTGGCGGGGAGAGGCTTTGGAGGCTCAACGGGCGATACGCGTCGCGCAGGGGCGTTCGATGTGTCGGCGGTCCTATCGGGTCCAGGCTGCGCTGCAGGCGATGGCCGAGGTGGCGAATCGATGGCTTTGCACACCCATTCACGGGTTGACCGATTCCAACTGCGCGCCGTATTTGGCCGCTCGCGCGGTGCTTCCCCTGAAACACGTACGCCCCGATGCTTCGCCATCGGTATTGCGCGTGGACCCGGAGCTGCGTTGGTGTGAGGCTCCATCCGGAGTACGACTCGACCTTGCCCAGCGGCCCGTATTACGCCGACTCCTTGCTGAATTGGTGACCGCGCGTCTTGAACAACCCGGGCGTGTCGTGCCCGCGGAGCAGTTGATCACCGCAGGCTGGCCTGGGGATCGTTCAAGCACCAAATCGCTACGAAATCGGCTTTGGGTTGCACTTTCTCGTTTGCGGCGACAGGGGTGGGAAGGCGCGATTGAGCGGGTGAATTCCGGCTACCGGATTCGCGCCGACCTGCCGTTGCAGCAGGTGCCTTGAGGCATCACGTCATCGCACGATCAGGATGCCCAAAACCGCCAGCATTTGCGCCATGTTGATCCAGACCGAAAGCCGATGGCCACGGTCGAACTTCAACGTAGCGGACGAATCGCCTGCCAAACTGGCGTCCCGCCATTCGTTGATCCTCGGAACGAGCCATTGGCGCACCATCCAGGTGGACCCTGCGACACCGAAGAGAAGAGCTGCATGCCAGGGTTGGATGGCGAAGGTGCTTAGCGCGGCCGCCGTCGCCGTCGCAATGACGAAAGCGTAGTACCGAGGGAACAGGCTGCGCAGGAACCGGCCGGCATCGGTGGGCTCGAGCACCTTGAACACCAGCGGTGCCACGATGCTTGGAAGAAACACCATTCCTCCGAATAAGCTCGCGATCATGATGTCGGATAGGGCATCCAGGATCTGCACGTGACCTCCCGTTGGCCGGCGTATCTCAATCGCCCAGACGTACAATTCAATTGAAATTGATTTTCAATTTCAGTAGAGTGCGGTGAGAGGACAACGTGCTGTTGATCTACATTGCGCTTGCCTGTGAGCCGTCGCACTCCACCACGCCCCCGATCCCGGGAGAGTCGGAGGAGTTGAAGTCTCCGCCCGAGGGAGTGCCTTCCTACTGCGCTCCGCTCGACCTGTTGACGTCTCAAGTTCCGACCGCCCTACGGCGTCCCCTTTGTTCAACGGCGACTTCGGTGATCGACGTTCAACGTTAGTGACGACCCCACGGCGTGCGCTTGCGACGTTCTCCGAATGCCGTCAGTATTTCGGCGGAGGAGGCGCGATGGCGGAGTTACTCGACCCAAAGCTCGGGTGGCGGGCCGCGTTCGGGCTTGTCGTGACAATCGTGCCACTTGTGATGCTCGTCGGCCGGCGGGACCCTCCTGCGTGGACGATGCTGCTGGTTGGGCTGTCTTTCGCGGTCACCTACCCGCAGGATTCTTGCTATTCCAGCTTGGTTCCGATTCCGCTGGACGAGCAAGGGCTGGCCATGCTCCATCGTTTGCCGGTATGGGCGTCTGATTCCGGTCGATCCTTGCCCTCGTCGGCTGTTTCGCGCGCCCGGGTCGGCGAGATCAGGATTCCGACGAGCCGGGACCTCCGGCCTGCCTCGGCAGCTTTCGGGTCGCGGTGGGTTTGCTTTTCTTCGGCATCGTTGGGAGCAGTGTCTTCTTCGGCCTGCAGTTGGGGACGATCGTGCCGTGGGAGCCCGCGTGGCGGTTGCTGCTTCAGCTTCCGTTGGCGGTGCTCTCACTCCGAGGAGGAGCCAGGCTAGACCGAATCCGACGCGCCAGCGCATCGCTTGCGCTCTTCGCGGGAGCGTTGCGGACCTTTCGCGGTGGGCCTTGGGATCGGTCGGAACTGGACCGCGCAGGAGGCGTTCGACATCTGCGCGGACGACCCTGAACTCGGCTGCGTCGACACGCACAAGCACCGCTCCGAGAGCTGGACTGCCCTGTTCTTTCCATGAGGACTATCGCATCGGGTTTCCCGCACGGGTCGTTCGGTGGTCAACCGACTGGCCATGTTCCTCGCTGGGATGGTCACCGTAGTGGCCTGCTCCAGGGCCGGCCCGACGGCTAGGCCTGCCCCTGACTCCACACGTGACTAGTGGTCACTTTATGAGAAGATGACTAACCGTCGCGTTTGAGATATGTCAACTCCATGAGCACGAAATCCCTCGATCCGAGGCGTACGCCTGAACAAGAACGCAGTCGTAAACGGGTGGATGCCCTGTTGGCAGCGGCGGCTCGACTGATCGCCGAGCGCGGGGTCGATCGGGTCTCGATGACCGACATCGCGACGGCTTCCGATATGTCGAAAGCAGCTGTTTATCGGTACTTTCCAAACAAGGCTGCGCTTGTCCGGGCGCTTGCGGTCGACGCTCAGATACGCGATCGTGCCTGGCTGGAGCAGCGTCTGCAGGCGGGTGGCGACCCCATGACGACGCTACTTCGGGTGTTCCGCGAATATTGCGGGCTCATGACCGAAGACCCATACCGCGCGCAGCTCCGCGCTGCGATCAATGCCGACGTGGAGCTCGCGGAGCTGGACCATCAGGAAGCGTGCGAGGTCGCCAGGACGGTGGCTGACTACCTGGGTGATGCTGCGCGAGAGAGTGGGGCCAAGCTCGAGATGCAGATCCTGGTGGCGCTGTACCTGTTCGACGGCATGCTGGCGCTGGCGGAGCGGACACCCGAGGAGCGCGACATGGTCGTGGACACGTACCTGGACATGGTCAGGTCACTGTTCGTGTGACGCGTTCCTGGGCCACCGATCCAGCAGCCTACGCCGCGCGCCAAGTGCTCCAGCCCTTCTAGAGCCCCCTCCGTCGACAAGGAACGGACCCGCCGGGACAGCGACACCGTCGCGTTTCTTGGCGCCGAGAACGCCGAGGCCATCGGAGCCTGTGTGCTTTCCTGATGGAGGCTGCCATCGCGAGCGGGCGCCTCGCGTCCCAAGCGATGGATGCCCGACCGTGGCGCAGAGAAAATCGGACCTTAGCGTGCAGCGTCCCCAAAACGTGACTACTAGTCATTAATAACGTGACGCGTAGTCGCGTTTCATGGGCCGTCGGTCCGGGAGAGAAGAGCATGCAAGACAAGGACATGGACATCGTGGTGTTCGGAGCCACCGGTTTCACTGGTCAGCTCATCGCGGAGTACCTACACGGGCAGTACGGGACGGGTGACCTGCGCATCGCAATCGCGGGTCGCAACCTGGCCAAGCTCGAGACCGTCCAGCGCGACCTGTGCCCGATGGCGGAGATCATCGTTGCGGATGCCACAGACGAAGAGGCCCTCACGACGCTGGCCAAGCGGGCCCGCGTGGTCATCTCGGCCGCGGGGCCCTACACGCGCCTCGGAGGGCCGCTGGTCGATGCGTGTGCGGACTGGGGCGCCGACTATGTCGACCTATGCGGGGAATCGAATTTCTCGCGGGACTCGATCCTAAACCGGGCGGACCGCGCCAAGCAGAGTGGAGCTCGCATCGTTCACTCGTGTGGTGTGGACTCGATGCCGTCGGATTTGGGGGTGCAGTGGTTGCAGGAGCTGGCCGTGGAGAAGCGCGGCGCTCCCTTCTCGAAGGTTCGCTGCCGTGTGGAGGCTTTTGTCGGTGCGGTGTCCGGCGGAACCCTCGCGAGCATGGCCACGGTGGCGGCCGTCGCCGAGAGCGATCCCGGGGTAGCTGCCGAGCTTTGCAATCCCTTCGCCTTTGCGCCCGGGTTCCAGGGGCCGCCGCAGCCTCCCGGTGATGCGCCCGTGTTCGACGACGATCTCGGGACGTGGGCCGGGCCCTTTGTCATGGCCGAAATCAATACCAAGGTCGTGCACTATACGAATTTCCTGCGCCAACATGCATACGGTACCGACTTCACCTACGACGAGATGGTGGTCACTGGAACCGGACAAGAAGGACGCGCGCTCGCCGAGGGCCTGTGTAGTCCAGGCGCGTTGCTCGACGACGATGGCCCACCGCCGACGCCGGGTGAGGGACCGTCGAAGCAGCAGCGCGAGGCCGGTCACTTCACCATGGCATTTCACGGGGGTGACGGCGACGAGCGATGCACCGTGCGGGTTTCGGGGTTCAAAGACCCCGGCTACGGCGCGACTTCGCAGATGATCGCTGAGGCTGCGCTCTGCCTGCTGTCGTCTCAGAGTGACCGCGTCGGCGGTGTGTGGTCTCCGGCTGCCTGCATGGGATCCTCACTCCGTGAGCGTCTTCAGTCCACGGGGGTGCTCGCGTTCCAAGCGCCGCCCAACTGACTTCGGCAATCGTGGGGGCTCCGGTAGGCTCCGGCCCCAAGGGGCCCCTTGCCCACGGTGCTCACCGAGCTGGCCGATCCGGGGAGGACAAAGGTAGATGATACCAACGATCGGGCGAAGTTCCCGAATGGCCAGCGTCCTAAAGTCGCTGTCATGGGTGACCGCGCCGTCGGCCGCGCGCAGGAGCGGTCCCCCGAGCAATGCGATGCGCACCACGATTCACCCGACGCGGTCTTCACCAACGGCAGGAACTGAGTTTCGCGCTTCGCCTTCGGTGATGAGCCGCATGGTCACCACTGGGGTCGAGCGCGGATTCCACTATCAATGCGTGGATTTCCGTCACTGTTGACACGGGCAGCCGTTGACATATTTCATCCATGAAATATAAAAAATCGCCCCCTTATCGCATGGTTATTCCTTTTGAATCGACCTGTAGAGTGGGCCTGCCTTTCCCCATCGGAGGATCGATGTACCGAGCCATTCGCAACGCCATAAGCGCCTTGATCGTCACGGTGATCGTCCTGGTCGCGTTCCAAGCCGAGGTCGCAGCCGGGCCCTCGAGCGAGCCGATCGACCCCTGCAAGTTCGTGTTGTGCCCCGCACCCGTCTGCTTCCCGGGTGAAGTACCTGTCGTCCCCAGGGGGCAGTGCTGCGCCATCTGTGTCCCCGAGAAGACGCTGTAGCGACCCGCCAAGGCTGTCGGACAGCGCTTGCCACGCTGTGGGCGAACACTTCTACGCGGTCGAGGGATGACGCCTACCGTGGTTCCGACGAGGTACGTCGCAGTGGAAACGGTGACGATCGCGGAGCCGCCGCCCGACCAAGAACGCGGCTGAGGTCACCAAGATCAGCGCGCCACCGGGAGCCGCGGTGAGCCAGACAGGGGTCGCCGGCGCGTCGGACTTTAGAATGAGCACCTCATCGTGACGCCTGTGGCTTGGAAACCTCGGTAAGGCCAAAGAGCACGAGTGAAACCGGCACGAGGGCTAGCGGAAGGGTCACGAGAAACGCGGGCAGATAGCCGCGGGAATCGATCACGGACCCAATCACCGGATCAAGAAGTCCAGCCAGTACGAAGTAGACCGCGATCTGGGCAGAAAAGTCAAAGCCTGGCATCTCGGGGCGTACGTTCTCCATCGCACTTCGGAACATGACGATATCGATGATGGCAATCGCCGTCCAAGCAACGATAATGGCGTAACGAATCGCACTTGGAAAGATCGCTCCGATGAAGGCGATCACCACGATGGCGGGTACGTTCAGGAAGGCGACGAGTAGGGTCGCTCGACCACGCGGCAGCGCGCGCAAGGTGGGCCCAAGAATGAGAGTGGCACCACCGCCTGCACACATTGAGAATAGACCAAACCATACGGCAATTTCATCCATGCTCATCCCTTGATCGACCATCATGAGCCGCATCGGGATCAACGTCAGCACCAAAGGAAGACGAATCAGGCCGAGGATTAGGAGCCACCCTGCCATACCTGGCTGAGTGAAGAATTGGAGCGCCGCGCGGAGATCGACCGAAGAACGCTGCGATGGTCGGCTCGGCTCCGGGACGAAGAACAGGGGGATGAGGGGTAGAGCGAACAACCCAGCCTGGGCAAGCAAGGCGACTTGCCATCCAATGCGATCGTAGACCGACATGAAGCCAAACCCGCCAACGATCGCACCGGCATAGAGCCCTGCATTCTGGAACATGCTCCCCATCGTGCGCTCATCGGGCCTCATGATGGAGATGACGAACGCATCGACCGCGACGTCCTGGGTACTCACGGCCAACGATGCGATCAGCAGCGAGAAGACCAGAGGCAGGAGGGGCCCGCCAGGATTTACGAACGCAAGAGCGACGATTCCAACAAGATGAATCGTAGAAAGTGCGAGAATCCACGTCTTGTAATGGTCACGACCAAGACGAACCCGGTCAATGAGCGGCGCCCAAAGGAATTTGAACACATAGGGCAGCGACGTCAGTTGGATGAGGCCGATGTCGGTCGCGGCGAAGCCTTCCTTGCGCAAGATGATGGGCAACGCCATGTTGGTGAAGGAAAACGGAATGAATTGGGCGACGTACAGCGATCCGACGATGCCCAAGAGTCGCCAGCGCATTCGTACCTCCGATGCAGGACGTTCCCTCGACATGCACGAGGGCTTCCGTGTTCGAGATCACGCCCTTGTGGTGCCGCAACCTATTGCGGTTGCAGCTTATTGAAAATGATTTTCATTTTCGATATGCTCTAGCTTCAGCACTGAGGGGGCGAAATGCCTGGAAGGCGATATCCAA
>JBCCQY010000166.1:0-21408 GCA_039208735.1 Myxococcota bacterium
CGCGGGGGTCGCGCGTCGTGGGTTCGAGGCCCAGCTGTTTGGCGGCAAGCTCCACGATTTCGGGGTCCGCGGGCACCGGGGTTCGGCCGAAGTAGCCGAGCACCATCTTGCCGTAGCCATTGGCCATGCGCTTCCAGGGCCCAAAGATGACGTTGTTGAAGGCTTGCTGGAAGTAGAACTGGCTCACCGGAGTGACCGACGTGCCAAACCCGCCCCGCCGAACGACCTCGCTCATGGCGGCAATGACCTCGGGGTACCGGTCAAGGGTGCCCGAATCCCGCATCATTTGGGTGTTTGCGGTCAGGGCACCCCCAGGCATCGGGGAGTAGGGAATCATGGGCTCGACGGCCAACGCTTCGGGCGGCACGAAGTAGTGGCTCAGGCAGTCCTTCAGCACCGCTTCGGCCTCAAGGACCTTGTTGACATCGATGCCAAGGTCCCATTCGGTGCCGCGCAACGCCTGCCACATGACCACGAAGTCGGGCTGACTGGTTCCTCCGGAGACCGGGGACATGGCCAGGTCGATTCCGTCGGCGCCGGCTTCGAGGGCCGCGCGGTAGCATGCGACGCTGATGCCCGCGGTCTCGTGGGAGTGCAGCCGCAGGTGGACGTCGTCGCCCAACAATTGACGGGCGGCCTTGATGCTGTCGTAGACGATGGACGGGGGGGTGGTGCCCGAGGCGTCCTTGAAGCACACACTGCTGAAAGGGATGTCCGCGTCGAGAATCTGCCGCAGGATCGACGTGTAGAACTCGGGCGAGTGGGCCGCGTGCCGCTCGCCGTCATCGGCTTCGTACACCCCCTCGGTGCCTGGCGGGAGGCCCATGAGCGCGACGACGACCTCATGGTTGAGTCCCGCGTCCGTGATGCATCGACCTGAGTACGAGAGATTTCGCACGTCGTTCAGCGCGTCAAAATTTCGAATAGTCGTGATGCCGTGCTTCTTGAACAGCTTGGCGTGAAGATCGATGATGTCGGAACTTTGGCTGTCCAAGCCCACGACGTTGACGCCCCGCGCCAAGGTTTGGAGGTTGGCATCAGGTCCCGCGGCCTCGCGGAAGGCGTCCATCATCTCGAAGGCATCTTCTTGACAGTACAGGTACAGCGCTTGGTATCGGGCGCCGCCGCCGGCTTCAAAATGGGTGAACCCCGCCTCGCGTGCGGCCTCGACCGCCGGAAGGAAGTCCTTGCGGAGCACGCGCGCCCCAAACACCGATTGAAACCCGTCTCGAAACGCCGTGTTCATCACGGCAACGGTGCGCTTGGTCATGCTTGCCCCCCGCGTCGGGCCGCGACCGCGGCCAGCACCACCGCAATCGCAGCGTCGTCATCGGCGACTGGACTCGCCGAGGGTTCGAGAGGAGGTTCCTCGGGGGCGATGGCCTGGGCGATGGCGCGGTTCGCATGCATGGCGAGCACAAGGATCCCCAGGAATGCAAAGACCGTGGTCATGCCGACTACCATGAGCCGGACCCCTTCGAGCAACACGTTTCCTCCAACCCTTTCGAGGTCGGCGAACACGACCAGCCCCGGTGGGGCCCCATCCTAATCGATGGGAGGGCTCAAGGGGTCGATGCTTGGGCGGTCGGAGGAGCCTCCTCCTTGAGCCTCGGCACGAGTACGATCTCGATGCGGCGGTTGAGCGCTCGCGATGCCGCATCGTCATTGGACGCCGCGGGCCGATGTTCGCCGTAGCCGACACTGGCAATGTTCAGTGGATCGACGCCCTCTTTGACCAATAGGGCCACCACGTGGCTCGCTCGCAGCGACGACAGCGCCCAATTGTCGGGAAAGGGGGCGCCGGAACGCACCGGAACATTGTCGGTGTGCCCCTCTACACGAATCTCTCGATCGTCCACCCGAGCGAGGATGCTCGCCACCCGCGTGAGGGCGGCCACGCCCTCGGGCTTGAGGTTCGTCTGGCCTGACGCAAAGAGAATGCGGTCGGAGACGTTGACGGTGAGCTTGCCCGAAAGCTCGGTGATCGTGACCGCTCCGGCCTCGATTTCAGACTTCAGCTCCTCGACGAGGGCGTCGTATTCGGCTGTCCGCTGTTCAAGGGCAGCCTTCTCTTCCGCGAGTCGCTCTCGTTCTGCGGCGAGTTCTTCGCGCTCCTCAGCAAGAGTGGCGGCGCGGTCTCGCGCCTCCTGGGCTTCGGCCTCGGCTTCCTCAGCCTCTTCGCGAAGCTTCGCCATCAGATCTTCAAGCTCGGCTTTCTCGCCCCGCTGGGTGCGATTGACGGCCGATAGATTGGTCACTTTCTCGGCTAACGCCTGGAGCTTGTCGTTCTGCGCGGCATTCTTCGCTTCGAGCGTCTCGGTGAGGTCACCGAGCGATGCGTTGGTGGCTTCGGCGTTCGCCAGGGCTTTTTTGAGGTTGGTGACCTCGGCGTTCAGTCCTGCTTCGGTCGACGCAGCGGCCTCAATCAGCGCATTGTGCTTCTTCTTCCCTACACAGCCGGTGATGAGCAACGCGGCGATCCACATCGTTCGGCCCATGGCACCCCTCCCATACAAGATTCGGGGTGAAGAGAGCCCGATGCCGTCGCGGGGTCAAGCGCGGGGCGACGCCGCGAGCCCCTCCCGAAGGCGTCGTGCCCGGGCGGCGAATCCCAATCCCTCAAGCTCCTCGATGAGGCGAAGGACGGGTTCCGTAGGAGTCGCGCCCTGCCATGTCGCGGCAAGGGCCTGCAACGCGCGGGCATGAACGGCGAATCCTCGCATGGGCTCGAGTTCATGAGCGTGAATCGCGTTGGCTCGTTCCGCGAGCGTTACGGCATCGCGATCGAGCATCGCCAATTCGGCCCACCGCAAGGCGACTTGGGCTTTCGCCCAGGTATCGGCGGACGCCTCAGCATCGACGACCGCCTGCTCCAACGCCTCTTGGGCATCTGGCTGGCCCAATCGTCGGCGAACCACACCCAATTCGAGCACGGCCATGGATCGAAGCATGGGCTCGCCGATCGAAAGGTTGCAGGCTTCTTCTGCGGCTTGGAGCGCTTCTTCCTCCCGGCCAAGCTCCGACAGCGCCTGCGCTTTGACCGCCAACGAAGGTACGCGCTGGGCGAGGCGTCCCGTGGGCATTCCGGCACTCACCTCGACGTTGGCCTGGGCTCGTTTGAGTGCACGGTGAGGCTCGTCGCCCTCGAGCGCAAGAAGCGCGAGTTGCAGGTTCACGCTACCCATCTGCCGTTTGGCGTCCACCGTTTCGAACCGACTGCGCGCTTCGTCGACCCGTTCCCGCGCCTTGCTCAGGTCGCCGAGCCGAAACAGCGTGGCGGCGAGGTTCAAGGTGGTGATGGCAGCACCGATCCCATCGCCCATGTCGTTTTCGACGGCCCGCGCGGACTCGAGGCGGATCTGGGCTTCGATCAGGTCGCCTGAAATACCGGCTACGATCGCCAGATTGCTGAGCGACACGACCTCGTCTCGGCGCCGACCCAATCGGCGGTACACCGCAAGCGAGGCCAGGTAGTGCCGGCGTGCCTCATCGAGGTTGCCGACGAGCCGTTCGACGGTGCCCAACGTGTTGCGCGCGCTGGCGTTGTGGGTGGGCAGCGATTCGGCGGCATCGATGGCCTGAACCAGCCAACGTCGTGCACCATCCAAATCATCGCCGTCCAGCGCGTGGCGACCGAGCTGGACCAATGCCTCGGTGTGGAGCGTCGGAGACTTGCTGCGTCGGCCAAGTCGCAGGGCATACCCGAGCATGCCGCGCGCATCGGGCCGTTGAAGCGCTGACAACGTTCGTCCGAGCGATAGCGCGACCTGACCCTCGAGCTGGGGGTTGCCGATCTGTCGGGCCTCGCGTAGGGCGCGTTCGAGCGTTCCGCAGGCCTCGACAAGCCGCTTGTCCCGATGCTGCATTCGGCCCAGCACGTGTCTTGCGTCTGCGCGCTCCCGGGGATCCCGGGCCATGGCCAAGGCGCGTTCGGCCCAAACCAACGCATCCGGCTCGCCCATCTGGGTCCCGATGCGGGCGGCTGTCGTGAGCAGGCCCGGATGGTCGGGGGCGACGGTGAGGGCTTGCCGCGCCAGTTCGAGCCCCCGTTGCACCGGTCCTCTTGCCATCAGCACACGGCCTGCCGCCACCGTACAGCGTGCGGCGGTCTTCGCCTCGCGCGCCTCGATCGCGGCTTCGGCTCCCGCTTCGAAGTTGCCCAAATCGCGGGCCAAGGCCGAATCGACCGAGCCCCAAGGGGTCATGACGATGGATTCGGGACGGCCCCGACGACCAAACCATCGGGCGTGCCGCAGGGCCGTATCTCGAGGATTGTCGAGGTGAGAATATGCGAACAGGCGAATAGACTCGTAGAGGTGAAAACGAGGTTGGCCCGAGGACGTCGTTCGGGCCACGACAAGCGATCGGTCGAGCAACGTGCTCAACAAGTCGAGCACATAGGGGCGGGTCTCGCTGTCGTTGAAGGTGACGACACCTTCGGCATCCTCCACCGCGAACCCTTCCCGAAACACCGCAAGCTGCGCAAGCAGGGTCCGTTCATGGACGCCAAGCTCCTCCCAGGATTCACGAAGGACGTTTTCAAGCGTCTTTTCGCCACCGGCGTTTGCAAGGACCCGAAATCGGTCGTCGAGCCGCTTCAGCAGTTGATCGGGGGTCAGCACGCGTGCCCGGGCCGCGGCAAGTTCAATGGCCAGTGGAAGCCCGTCGAGGCGACGGGCCAACTCATCAAGCACCGGCTCTGCGCTCGACGTGGTCCACATCAGACCCGCACGTCCTGCCGCATTGGCTCGGTCCCGCAGAAGATCCACCGCGTCGCGAGAGGCGAGCGGGCCCAGTTCGATCACGGTCTCCTTGGGATGCCGAAGACGCTGACGGGAGGTCACGACCACTCGCATCCGGTCCGCGATCGGAAACCAAGTGTCGAGGGCGCGTTTGGTGGCATCCAAAGCGCGGTCCACGCCATCGAGGAGGATCACCAATTCACCGCGAACCCGCAACTGGTGGCCGACCTGAACCAGCACGGCCTCTTCGGTCTCGCCATCCAACGGCAAGTCAAAGGCGCCGGCCACCGCACTGCAGAGGGAGGTCACGTCGGTAGCACCACTGGCATCGCACCACCACGCGCCCCCGGTGAACTGCCGAGCCGATGTGGCGCCATACCGTTGCACCAACGCAGATTTTCCCATGCCCCCAGGACCGTGAACCGTCACCAAGGAGCTGTTCTGCACCGCAGCCTCAAGGCGGGCCAGGTCTTCGGCGCGGCCAAAGAGGCTGTGTTCGGCAAACTCGATGTTTGAGGGTCCAATGGCGAGGGATGTGGCGTCGTCGTCGAGCTTGACGCCCTGTCCGGAACTCACCTCGTGGACCCAATCCGCGAGTTCGGCTCCCTCCACCGAAAGTGAAAGCACGGCGTGTCGCACGGCGGCGCAGGTGTCGAAGCGGTCCGCCGGATCGAGAGCCAAACAGCGAGCCACGATGTCGCCAAGACCTTCGATGGCCGCATCCAGTTGCCGTTGGAGCAGCCCCTGCGCGATCTCGTCGGCGATGCGACGGTGTCGTGCACGGACATCCTCGATGGTTTTGCCGCGAACCATTCGACGCCCGAGTGCCATTTCGGCAAGAAGGATGCCCAAGGCGAACTGATCTGCCCGAGGTCCCACGGCCCCGCCATGGACGAGCTGTTCAGGCGCCATGTAGCCGGGGGTTCCGATCGGCACGTCGGGTACTGCGCCCGCCAGCGTAGCCAAGCCGAGGTCGGCAACCTTCACCATGGCCGAGGGGGTCACGAGCACGTTGCTGGGCTTCAAGTCGCGGTGCACGATCGGATGGTCTCGACCATCGATGGCGAGATTGTGGGCGTGATCCAACGCGCTCGCCAATTGACCCGCGAGTTGTTGCAGGGCCAGACCAGGCATGGCGCCAACGTTCTGGAGGAGTTCGAGCAACGTCGGCCCGGGCACCCACTCCATCGCAATGAGCCACCACGGGCCTTCACGGGCGAGGTCGTAGATTCCGACGAGATTGGGGTGGTCGAGCAGCGCGCCCAAACGAGCTTCAGAGACGCCTTCGGTCGTCGAGGTGCCCTGGATCAGCTTCAGCGCTAGGCGCTTACGAAACCCCGCGGGTCCGTTCAGGGTGGCCAAGTAGACCACCCCGGCCGCTCCGCGACCTACGACCCGCTCGAGCGTGTACCGACCGAGCGTTGTGGGGAGATTCTCGGGGGGCTCGGCAGGGGAGGAGGAGATCGCCATCCCAGAGACGATACCAGCCTCGGTGACGGCCTGGGGGCTCGACCGGCCGAGAACCGACCAAGATGACAAAAGCGGGCGGACATGTCAGTTTGTTTCGAGCCGAACACAGGCGCACCGCACGCTTGGGGGGCCACTTGCCTCGAATCAACCCCCGAACGAGCGAGATCACCTGCAAGGTGGTCTACTATGGGGCAGGAAATAGTGGAAAGACCACCAACCTCATTCAGTTGCACTCGCTATCCGACGCCGAGGCACGGACCAGCCTCGTGGGGGTTTCGGCCGAGGCCGAACGGTCGGTCTTCTTCGAGTACTTCGCGGCCGATCTTGGGCGCGTGGCCAACTACCGATTGCGGGCTGAATTTTACACGGTGCCCGGGCAAGCCTATTTCACGTCGACCCGCCGCCTGATCCTCGACCAGGTTGATGGAATCGTGTTCGTCGTCGATAGCGATCCCATGCGCTTTCGAGACAACGAACGTTCGCTTGATGACCTGCGCAACGATCTCGGTAGCTACGGCCGGTCCGTCGAAGAGGTACCCCTGGTTGTCCAACTCAACAAGCGAGATTTGGTCGACGCAATGCCGGAGGCGGAACTGGCTCGCCACTTCAATCCGCTGGGCCGCCCTGTGCGGCCAGCGAGTGCGCGTCAAGGAGATGGGGTGGAAGCCACGCGCGATGCCATTCTTGCCTCGGTCTTTGAGGACCTGAAGCGGCGGGTTCAGCGAGGTCGGCCGAATGTCTGAAGCGTTTCGGGCGCGTGCGGAACACTGTGACTTGTCGGTCGTCTTGCAGCTCGTATCGGCCCAGTGGCTCACCGGACGCTTGGTGGTGGAGTCGGAACTTGCCGTCGAAGGAACCATCGAGTGCTTCGAAGGCTTGCCGGTGGGAGCCTCCTGCGGGAGCCTAGAGGGACTTCTGGCGTTCTACGAGACCTTTCTGGTTCCGCAGGTTCAGCTCGCGTTTTACGTCCAAGAGGTCAGCGAGCCGGGCCAGGGCCCGCTTGGCGAGGTCATGGTGCTCCTCCTTGAGGCCTGTCGGCGGCTCGACGAGTGGCGTTCACTGGGGCCACAACACCTTCGCGCGACCAGCCCTACACCCCAGGATGAGGCGGAAGCGGCCTTATGGCACGCGCTCGACGGCTCCCGGACGCTCGCTCAAGTGGTGGAGCATCAGGGGATGCCTTGTTCGAAGGTGGTCGACGTGGTGCGAGGGTGGCTGGATGAAGGGCGAGCGCTGGCTCTTGACGCACCGGATACCGAGCCGCCACCCCGGGAGTCTGCGCGGCCCGATACGGTCGCGGTCCTGGCGCGGGGACGCGCTCAGGTACGCAGCGGAGACATCCGCGACGCCATCGCGTCGTTCCAAGAGGCGATGGCCCTCGATCCTCACCACCTGTTGGCCCAGCAGCATCTGCTGCGACTTCGCCAGCTCCACCCCCACCTCTTCGACCCCGGAGACTCCCAATGACGGGCCCCCAAGACGACTGGTTGTCCGAGTCCGACCTCGATGCCCTCGTGGATGCAGGGCAGATCGCCCCGGCGGCTCAATCGCCCGTCGCCGCTCTCGCAAGCCAAGTGGTGGCACAGCTTGAACGGACGCTCGGGGGGCTGGGCGCAACCCTATCGGATGCCGCGTGGAACGCCGACGTCGCGGCCCTTGAAGCGGTACGAGGCCGCGTGGACCGACTGGCGTACGCGCCCGATGCCATGGCCCTACCCGCCTTCGACGCGTTGCTCGGTGAACTCGAACGAGCCGGCCAGGTGGACTTCGTGGTTCGGTTGCAGTCATGGTGTAGCGAGGTTGACCAGCAGCTTGGGGAGCGGCGCTGACATGGATGAAGCAGCACGGATGGCCATCATTCAGCAAACCCTGGATGACTTGGTGGCTTCGGATCGGATCGTGGGCTGCGCGGTCATCACCCTCGACGGGTTCGTGGTTGCGGTTGCAGCAAACCCAGCGTTCATCTCGCAGGTTGGCGATGTCGGAGCTCGCTTGCACGGCATTGGCCAGCGAGCAAGCGTTGCTCTGGAGCTTGGAGAGGTCGAGGAACACGTGGTCGTCGGTCAACGCGGTACGGTGATGATCCGTCCCCTCGATCGCCGAGAGATGATTGTTGTGGTCGCGGCCGAGGGGGCCCCGCTAGGATGGGTTCGCGTCTTCGCCGAAAAAGCGAGCGTTACGTTGCGAGCGGGTACGGCTGGCTAGCCCGTTCCGGACCAAAGGGGAGGTTGCCATGAGCATCGAGTCGATCATCGATGACTTTCGAGGAGAAATCCCGGGATTCGTCTCGACCGACATTGTCCACATCGAGTCTGGGATGTCGATCGGGGGAGGGTCGGTCGATCCGAACTTCGATGCTTCCGTCGCGTCGGCGAGCTACGCCGAGGTCGTCAAAACGAACAAACGAGCCCTTGAACTGCTCGGCCTTGATCCCCACAGCACCGAAGACATCCTCATCACCACAGATCAGGTCTATTTGCTGATTCGGATGCTTGGGACTGACTATTATCATGGCTTGGCCATTGCTCGTTCCGGAAACCTTGGCCTGTGCCGCGCGATCATCAAGAAGTACGCGACGCGTTTTCTGGATGAGATCGCCAATCTAAGCTGACTAGAGGGGGCATCGGGCGGTGGGGAGCGCGGAGGCCAGAGCGTCCATACCGGCCTGAAGCTCCCAAGCGGGTGTGCGCGTCAGGCGGCCCTCGCCACGGACGAGCCCCGCGAGCGGGGTGGGTCCACGGCGTGAACTCCATCCATCGATCACAAGTACGGAAAGGTCGATGCCCGACGCTTCAGCCCGATCCCCGAACCGATCGAGCGCGGCATAGGTGAATCGCCCTTCGGCATTGCAGTCGTGCAAGCCATCCACGACGAGCCAGAGGCTTCGCGTGCGTGAAGGGCTTTGTTCGAGCTGTCGGAGTGCGACCTCGAGGCCCAGCGCCACATTCGCACAGCGTCCCAACGTGGCCTCGATGTCCGTGGGGAGGACCAAGTTGTCGACAGGGTCGTCGAGCGTCACCCAAGGGGCCGAATCGGGCTCCACCGTGCCCTGCCCATCCGACCACGAACGCTGGGCAAAGCCCACGAGACCGAGCCGGCCGTCACGCGGGAGTCGCGAGGGAACCGTCGACAGTACGCCAAGGAGTTCTTCTTCGGAGAACCGCGCGGTGCTGCGCATGGACTCGGAGAGTTCCTGGGCGATGACCACGTCCGTGCCGTCATCACACCGAGGCTTCACGGAAGCCCCTACCGCGCGCTCCAGGTTGGTCAGTACGCCACGGCTCTCAAACGTCGGCTCCTCGGGCACGGAGGGCGGAGGGGGGACGGGAACGGGTTCGTCGGCCACCACGGGGCCTGCGTCCAGCCCCCCTGGGTGCGTGGCAAAGAGCGCAGCGGGCAACGCGAGCGCCGCTAGGATGGCCGTCAGATAGTGCCGCCGCATCGGTTCCTCGGGTGGTGACGGCCTTGTCGGATCGTCGAAAGTGAGCGTCCCTCTCTATTTGTGAGAATTCGGGTTTCGGGGATTGCGGCGGTGCTCATCCAGGCGAATGATGCGGCCCTGAAGGCCTCGGCCGAGATGGACTCGCTTCCAACCGATTCGCGCGCTTTGGCCGGATTGGGAAAGTGCCTTGACGATGCGACCTCGTTGACGGGCCGGACTGTCCACCGGAGGCGTTCGAATCGCCTCTCTAATGTCCTCGGGCTCGACGAGTCTCGTCACCAGCTCGGCTCCGTCGAGCCACGTGAAGTACCCCGCCTCTCCAAGTTCGTGGTAGCGCAGGTCGATCTTCTTTTGTGCACCGTGGTCCAGTGGTCCGGCGCGTTCGACCAGGGTCTGCTTGGTGATCCAGTCGAGCTGGCCAAACAGGCGGCTCGGGTCGGATTCAAGCGCATCGAGGGTCTGCGACCACAACTTCACCAGCTGATGCGCCTCGACCGGCGCAGCGACCTCTTCGATCCAGGTTTGGGCACGTTCGAGGTAGGTTCGCTGTAGCTCGAGGGCGCTGGCTTCCCCGCCGCCGCGCAATGGAACGCGCACTTGCAGGGTGGCATCGTCCGAAATCGCACGGGCGGCGGCGACGGGGTCGCGGGGGCGCGGGGCATCACGAAGCACCCCCGCTTCGACCATGTCGAGCACCAGGGCCGTTGTGCCCAGCTTGAGGTACTCGGCGACGTCACATCGGTTGGCGTCCGACATGCCGATCTGCAGGCGCTGGCGCTTCGCGAACGCGTCGGCAAAGCTCCGCCAACGCAGCAAGGCGAGCCATTGCAAGGGTTTGACGAGGTGCCCCGTTTCAAAGAGCCCTCGGTCATGTCGGCCGATCGTGAGTCGCATCACCCGGCGAAGGTCCGCCATCTTTTCGGACAACGCCCAGCGGCCGTCCGGCTTGCGAGTGCCTGCTCCACTGACGATGCACCGGCTGACGAAGAACCCCATCGCTCGACGTTGGTAGGGCCGGTAAGCGAGCAGGCTGGCTGCACTGCTTGTGATCACAAACGAAGGCTGAAAAAGCAAGATGACGAAATCCTGCATCACCGAGGCAACCCGGGAGGGTATTTCGTCCACATCGGGCTCATCCCGTCCCGCGAGAGCGGCGACGATCGTGGCCACAAACAACACCACGACAACCAACAGGAGGGTCGTGACCAGCATGGTCAGCGTGATGGCAGCGGCGCCAAGCGCCAAGGGAGCCGCGCTTAGCAGGGCCAATCGCCAAAGCCAAAGCCTGGGCCCTCGAGCGACGAACACCTCGTAGCTCTCTTGGGCTCCGTACACGTTGCCCTGCGCGTCTCGACAGTTCTTAAGCAATCCCAATCGCGCTTCGACACCCTCGTTTCTAAGCCGTTCCTCGGCGAGTCGAACCGCGTTGGCGAGCAGCTGGTCTTGTGCCCGCTGGTACAGGAGGACCTGCGCAGGGCCTCGGCATTCGGGAGTGCCCGCCTCGAACAGTCCACCCTCTTGGTCGGGCAGCACGTGCTCGAACATGAAGGTGCCCCCGTTCTCGGTGAAGAACCGGGTGGAGACTTGTGCCTCGGCGAGGCGGGTGTGCACAAGGTCCCCCGCCGCGCTGGCAATGCGTTCGAACAGTTCCTCATTGCCGGGATGAGGGGTCGTCACCGGGGCTTCAAACCGAATGGCGTATTCGGTCTCGGCGCCCATCAGCCGGTCGAGCACGGCCGTGGACTATTCGCCGCCGCCGGGCACTTCGGTGGCCCGGAGGTAGTCTTCGGGGCGGTCGTTCGCATCATCGCGGACCCGCTCGATCACACGTTCGAGCCGGTCACGTCGTGAGGGCGGGATTTCGGACGGCGTCGGCCGCGGATCCGTTTCGACCTTGCGGGCTTCGTGGGGCTTCGGCATGCAGACCTCCAGACGCATCCGATCGTAGTACCGCGTCCAGAAGCGATCGTCTGCCCTGTCAGCTACGAATGTGCGTAGGTTGCTGTGCGAGGTCGACGCTTCGGGGACTGGGACCGCTGCGGAGCCTGTCCGGGTCGTGCAGCAGCATGATCTTTTGCCAGACTTTGCGGCCGAGACCCGTCGTGAGGGTCTCGAGGTCGTTGACGGCAGCTACCACCTCGGTATCGCGCGTGCGCTCCCCGTAGACGGCGGCCAGTTTGCCGACGATCGAGAGCATCTCGGTGCAGTAGTCGAGGTAGCGACCCAGTTCGAACACGGACATGTTCCGCGCGGGCGACGAGGCGGTGGGCGCGCCGTTGGAAAGGATGACCGTGGGATCCTTGGTGAGCTGGTGCATGTCGACGATATGGGCCAGGGAGCGCAGCTCGTGGAGGCGCTCCAGGACCTGACGCCGTCGCATGCGCTGTTCGAGCGTGACCAAAAACCAAATGGCCGTGCCCGCAAGGATCATGAGGTTTGCGCCAGCTTCCAGGCTCGTGGTTTCCAAGGTGATGCTGTTGGTGGTGATCAGGTGGTTGACCACCCAGCCAAAGCTCGCCAAGGCGCCGCCGATCACCAGCAAGACGAGCATCCGCAGCCAGAGATTCGGACGGGCGATCCGATTGGCCCGGCGTCGGGTCTGCTCTGCGGTGGACTGCAATGCCTTACACAGCGCGAGCAGACTTGACTCCGGAAACCGTTCGGCCACACGCTGGGTGAGCCGGGAGGCGGTTTCGGCGACTTTGGTGACTTTCAATCCGAGCGCCATTGTACGCTCCTCGATGGGACCAAACCCTACTACGCAACGTCCAGGGCCATGGCGATCCGGGGCTTCACATCGAGGCCTGCGGCGGCCTCTTCCTTCCGGATCTGGGCAAGCCAATTGGGCAACGTGTCGGGCGGCAACACCACGAAGCCGTAGCGAGTGTAGAACGGACCGTTAAACGAGACATCTCGGTATGTTGTGAGGGTGACCCGTCGGGCCCCTTGGGCGCGCGCCGTGGTCGCCACATGGCCGAGGAGACGACGCCCAAGGCCTCGACCCTGTAGCTGCGGCATCACGCCGAGTTCGTGGAGGTGGAGCGCATCGCCGTGGGTCTCGCACAGCGCGAAGGCGATGGGCACATCTGCCTCATCAGCCAGGACGAACAGGCGGTCGGCGTCGATGGACTTCGCCATGAGCGTCCGGTCCATTCCGCTGAATTGGGAGTCATCGATGCCCACCTCGACGAAGCGAGTGCCCGCCTCGCGCTCGATCTCCAAGAGGCGATCCATCTCGTCGAGTCGGGCGAACCTAAGTGGATAATCGTCGGCCATAGACCCGACTCTATGCGGGGGTTGCCGAACCTGCGAGGGCTTTGTCGCGATCGTGAAGTGATAGGTCTGCGGGCCGCGGTCGCGGGACCTTCAGGAGGAGCCAGTGACGACTAGCGTGGCGTGGTGGATCGGCGCGTGGGCGGTGGCGTTTGGCCAGGATGCCGGCGGATTGCTGACCGAGGTCGACCAGCTTGGGGTGGTGGGCAGCGTGCTCTACGTGGCTGCGCATCCCGACGATGAGAACACTCGGCTCATCCATTGGCTTGGCCGCGAGCGTGGCCTGCGAACCGCCTACCTTTCGATGACCCGCGGAGGCGGCGGGCAGAACCTGATTGGCTCGGAACGGACGGAGCGGCTTTCGGTGCTTCGCACCGGTGAATTGCTCGCTGCACGAGCCATCGACGGGGGCCAGCAGCTCTTCACCCGCATGCGCGACTTTGGGTACTCGAAGTCACCGGAAGAAACGCTGGCCCTTTGGGGCCGTGATGAGGCATTGGACGACGTCATTCGGGCCATCCGGACGTTTCGCCCCGATATCATCGTCACGCGCTTTTCGGCCGATGGAGGTGGCCACGGTCACCACACCGCTTCGGCGAGGTTAGCGGCGGAAGCCTTCGAACGAGCTGCCGATCCCACCTACGAGATGCCGGGGCTGCCGCCGTGGCAGGCCCGTCGATTGCTGCGCAACGAGAGCACCTGGCGCCTGAAGGAGGATGACCCCATTCCCGAGGCCTGGATGGGCGTCGATGTAGGCACCTACGACCCCCGTGCCGGGCAATCCGCAGGAGAGGTCGCCGCACGTGCGCGTAGCCAGCACAAGTCCCAGGGGTTTGGAAGTGCTCCCCGTATCGGGGTTATCGACGAGTACTTCACGTTGACCGCGGGCGAGCCGGTGGTCGATGGGGATCCGTTCGGGGGCCTCGATCTGTCTTGGTCTCGCTTCGACCAGTCCAAGCGAGTGACCGCCTTGCTCGAGAAGATCGGCAAGCGCTTTGATCTTCGGGCCCCCGAGACCGTGTTGCCCTTGCTGGCCCGACTCCATCGCGAGTTGGACGCCTTGGAGGATGGCCACTGGCGCCAGGTCAAACAGCGCGACGTGGAACAGCTCATGCGTCACTGCGCTGGGATCTACCTTTCTGCTCGCACGTCGGTGATGGCTGCCGCGCCTGGCGACCGCATTTCTGTCGTCTTGCGGGCCGCGGCCCGACGCGAGGGCTCTGTCGAACTGCGAGGCGTCGAGGGGCCAAGCTTCGCCTCCGAAATCCCTTCCTGGACGGCGAAGCTCGGCAAACACCCAGCCGAACAGACGGTGGAGCTCGTCCTCGACGCGGATGCTCCGATCAGCCAACCCCATTGGCTCATCACGTCGCCGACCCCTACGCGCTACGCCGTGGACGACCCTGAACAGAGGCTCATCGCGGATCGTCCGCCGGTTGCCGTCACCATGACCCTCGACATTGCCGGCGTTCGTCAGGCGGTCGACGTGACGGTGGTCCACGCCATCACCGATCGGGTTCGCGGTGAAGTGCTGCGCCCGTTCGAGGTGCTGCCAAGGCTCACGACGACCTTTGGCGCACGCGGGGTCCTCGTGCCCCGTGGCGGGTCGGTGGAGGTTCCCGTGACGCTGACCGCTCCCACGCTGACCGAAGGAACCGATGCCCTCACTGCGGCATGGACCATCGAAGCGCCCGTGGGGATCACGGTGACGCCCACGCCCTGGCCCGTCACGCTCACGCCAGAGGCACCGGAGCGCGTCGTCCACTTGCGGATCATGGCCTCTGACGACGCAACGGCGGGCCCCGTGACGCTGCGAATTGCCGGTGAACCTGCCTACCAACGGCATCGCATCGCATACCCGCACGTGCCCGAGCGCACGGTCTTGGCGACGGCTGCGTTGCGCGTGACGCCGGTGTCGCTCGATCGGGGAGCCGTGACGCGGGTGGGCTATCTCCCAGGTAGCGGAGACGACGTGGCCGAGGTGCTGCTGTCGGTGGGCTACAACGTCGAAATCTTAGACGAGACCCAACTGACCGCGAAGGGGTTGCAAGGCTTCGATGCGGTGGTTTTCGGCGTACGGGCTTACAATACGCGCCCTGGTCTGATCGCGCATCAATCCGCACTGTTGGAGTACGTCGCTGGTGGTGGCACCCTGATCGTCCAGTACAACACGTCACGACGCTGGACGACGCTTTCCGATGCCATTGGTCCGGCCGCGCTGCAGGTAGGTCGGGGGCGGGTCACCGATGAAATGGCTCTGGTGACCCTGGAACATCCCAAGCATCCGATGATCCTAGGACCGAATCGCCTGACCGAAGCCGATTTTGAGGGGTGGGTACAAGAGCGTGGGCTGTACTTCGCGGAGTCTTGGGACGATGCCTACGTCCCGTTGTTCAGCATGGCCGACCCTGGCGAGGACGCCCAGCTGGGATCGACCCTGGTCGCCGCGCACGGCAAAGGCACCTTCATCTACACGGGATTGTCCTTCTTCCGACAGCTCCCTGAAGGCATCCCTGGCGCCATGCGGCTGTTCGCCAACCTGCTGGCCGGCGCCAATCCTCGCGCGACCGCTCAGCGCCGCAGGCGGTCTCGCCGGTAGGTCCATCGCTGCCTACGGCAGCCCCCCGTCGGACTCGGTTCGCGACACGGGGGGCAGGAAGATGGGATCGGGTTCTCGAACGCCCCCATCCGGAGGGCTTGGCACCGAAGAACTCGTGCCCCAAGTCACGTTGAGCGCTTCGGAGAGCGCGTCGTGAGGACGAACCCGGGGCTCGGTGGTCCAGAAGTCTCGCAGCCCAAGCAGGGCCCCCTTGCCGTCAAACAAGAAGCTGCCGGGCAACATGGGGGCTTCGATGACCAAGGTGCGCGGTGTCTCATGGAGCCGAAAGCCTAGCAGTCGCGTGCGCACACGACCCTGGCGGGGATGCCAACCGAGGGCCGGCTCACGAGCCCGAGGGATTTGCGTAGCCACCTCGGTGCACGGGGTCTGTGGCCCGGTGGGCACGGCAAGCATGGCCACATCGAGTTCAGCCGACGCGGCCAGCCAGCGCGCTTCGGTCGTTCCGGAGGCCGTTCTTACGACGATGGGGGCCGGCGGAACTGGAATGGCGTGGGCCGCGGCCCACACAAAGCCATCGGGGCTCACCACCACCGCGGCTCCTGCACGTCCGCCACGCCCCACGCGGGCTCGGCCATGGGTGCCCGGGGTGAGGCAACGACGCAGCACGAACGGGCCGTCACTTGCCTGCTGACGGCGCTTTGCGATCAACAACGCACGGTCGAAGGCTGCACTGGCGACGAGCCGTTGAAGGCCCTGTTCCAACGGAGCGAGGGGGCGGTCGGGGACCTGAGGCACCGGGGTGCGGGCTTCGAAGGTCACCACTCCATCACGGCGATCGACGAGCTGCCAGCGAACCGTGGCTGTCGCATCGGAGGCTCGTCGCACCTCGCCAAGCAGGACGAATCGGGCCTCAACCGTACGATCGGGCCCCGAGGCCTCCGCCCCCAGCACCGGCAACCCGCGCGATCGCAGATCGTGAAGAAGGCGACGACGAGTGGGACCTTCTTGACCGGTGAGCCCCGCGTGACGCAAGTCGATCTCGGCGAGGGTGAAGCGTACCGGCTCCCAGCGCGCAGGGGGAACGACCGCCGACGTAGCGCGACGGGTTCGAACGTCGGGTGTGCGGGTAGGGACCAAGCCTCCCGACCACGCCACCGCTCCGATCAGCCACATCACCATAAAAGCGGCCTATCGTGAGATCATCAGCCCGGCTGGCCTGGGTTGTGTAACGCCGCGCGTGGGCCGATGTCGGGTCACTAGGAGGCCGTGATGACGTCAATGCGTGGGTTGTCGGTGTGGTTCAGTGGGGTCGCGTTCCTGGGCCTTGTGGCCTGTGGTGGGCCTGTGGGTGAAGGCGATGGGGTTGTCGACGACACCGAAATCCCCGGAGTAGGGTGGGAAGCCGTGTTCGAGACGTTCTCCCACGACGTGGCAGGGCGCGCGGTGATCGTGGATGAACAAACCATCGAGCTGCAGGATTTCACCTACGATGGTGGAGGGGTGAATGCGCGTTTGTTCCTGCTTCCTGCAGGGGGGGACTTCACCGACGACTTCGAACTGACCGACAACTTGGTGGGCACTGAGTTCGACAACGACACGCTCGTGATCGATATTCCCGAAGATGCCCCATTCGAGGACTGGAACCTCATCACCTTGTGGTGTGTGCCGTTCCGGGTGGACTTCGGCAGTGGCGTGTTCCAGCCCCCCGAGGAGTGACATGAGCGACCGCATCACCGTGGCGATTGTCCAGACGACCCCTCGTTTCGACGACCTCGAGGGTTGCCTCGAGCGGCTCGAGGTCCGGACGCGGGATGCGGCGGCGCAGGGAGCGGACCTGGTGACGCTCGGGGAGACCTTTGTACCAGGCTATCCGGCGTGGCTGGACGCCACGCCGGGAGCGGCCCTTTGGGACAGCGAACCGGTGAAGCAAGTCTTCGCTAACCTCCGTCGAAACAGCGTCGTGGTCGGGGGAACGGCCACGCAGCGCATGTCGGCGTTGGCTCGGGAACTCGGCATCACGCTGGTCGTAGGGGTCCACGAACGGGTGGAGCGAGGGCCTGGGGCGCACACGCTGTACAACAGCCTGCTCACCTTCACGCCGAACGGACAGCTCGCCAACCACCACCGCAAGTTGGTGCCTACGTATACCGAGCGCCTCGTGTGGGGGCCGGGGGACGGTCGGGGGCTGCGGGCCGTCGATGTGGACGGGACCCGCGTGACGTCGCTGGTCTGTTGGGAGCATTGGATGCCTTTGGCGCGGCAAGCGCTGCATGAAGAGGGCGAGCACGTTCACATTGCGGTGTGGCCAACGGTGCATGACCGCCATCAGCTTGCAAGCCGGCATTACGCGTTTGAAGGGCGTTGCTACGTGTTGGCGGCCGGGCAACTCGGTCGGGTGAAGGACTTGCCCGCCGGAGTACGGCCCACGGACCGCGACCCAGACGACTTCGTGTTGTCCGGAGGTAGCTGCATCTTTGCTCCCGATGGCAGCACGATCGTCGAACCGGTCTTCGAAGAAGACACGACCTTGCTCGCCGAACTCGACCTGTCGCGCGTCGACGCTGAAGCGATGACCCTCGATGTCACGGGGCATTACCATCGGCCCGATGTCTTTGACTTTACTGTGAAGGACCCCAAGGGCCGCTGAGACTCACTTGCGAGCTGGCCAATGCCACGAGGGCTTGTCGAGCAGGCCTTGCCCTTCGAGCTGGGTCTCCCCGAAGTCTTTGACGAGGACGTGATGCAGGGCCTCGGGATGTTCGAGGAGCGCATCGGCAAGCGAGGTCGCGTGGGTCACCACCATCACCTGGCTGCGCTCGGCGGCTCGGCGGATCAAGCGCCCTAACGCCGGCAACAGATCGACGTGAAGGCTTGATTCCGGTTCGTTGAGGACCAACAGATCGGGCGGGTAGGCCGAAAGTAGGGCTGCAGCGAGCATCAAGAACCGCAGGGTCCCTTCCGACAACTCCGCGGCCGACAACGGACGAAGCATGCCCGGTTGGGTCATCTGAAGGCGCAAGAACGCCATGTCTTCATGAATCTGAACCGAAGACCCCGGAAACGCATCGTCGATGACCACACTAAACGCCTTGTACGCCCGATCGTGATCCGTGAGCTGCAGCGTGCGGATGGCCGCCGCAAGGTCCGAGCCATCTGCCGCCATCACCGGAGTCCAGGTGCCGACCTGGGGTCGTCGGCTCGGGGCTTCCCGGTCCGCCCGAAGCTGATCGTAAAAGCGCCACTCCCGGATGCGTTCGCGCAGCACCAGCACCTCGGGCGTGCGCACCGGGTCTGCGATGCGGGTCAGCAGGCTCTCGAACATCGGAACGTCGCGCTCGACCTCGGTCCACCGGCCCTCGTCGTCGGCCGAGAGCAACAGGCGTCGCTGTCGATCGGCAAGGGCGTTGTGGCGGTTTAGCGAGGGGCCGGCCCAAATCACCTCTCGTTTGATTTCAGGGTCCAGGTCGAAGGCGCGAGCGGTGTTCCTTGGGGGCGGTCCAAGTTCGAGGCTGTAGCCAAAGTCGTCCGAAGAGAAACCCAACCGCAAGTGGATGGGTTTCGTGCGGACCGTGCCTTGGATGGGCACTTGGCCGGTGCGCATGGCGCGGCTGATCGTCTCAGGACCCGCCCACAACGTGGATTGCAGCCCTCCCTCTTGAGCCAGAGACCGGACGAGGCGGCCGTGGGCGGCGTCGTGAAGGAGGGTGAGACAGCGATAGAGGCTGGACTTTCCCGATCCGTTTGCGCCCGTGATGACCACGAGCGGTCCCAAGGGCACCAAAAGGTCACGCAACGACCGGTAGTTCGAGACGGCGAGGGTTCGCAGCACCCGATTCGGTAGCCGCTTGTACCGGTGTCGACCAGGCCACATGAAAACGACCGTTAGGGGTCGAGCCCGCAACGAATGTGTCAGCTGGACAATCTCTTGACAATGCGACGCTCGTGAAACCACCTGAGTCATGCGTCAGGATGCCGACCAGCACTCGCATCTAGACCACCTGGTCAATCAGTGTCCGGCTTCTCATCCGTGCGTCAGGTCCGCAGGCGTTAGTTCACGCGCCCGAGGCAATGACCGTGGATCGTGGAAATTGCACGGAGCAGCTTAAGGACAACCAGATTGACCGAATTGGTCAGGAGCACACTCATGGGAACAAAGCGTGCGCTCGTCGCGATGCTTGCCCTCGCATTCATGTCCTGCGAGGGTGACGTCAAGGTCGATGACCCGACGGGCGAAACTGGCTTTCCGAGCCTCGACCAAGATGGCGACGGACTGACGGACGAAGAAGAAGACAAGCTTGGGACCAACCCCTTCGTCGCCGATACCGATGACGATGGGTTGACCGACTTCGAAGAAGTCAACGATACCAATACCGATCCCCTGGATGCCGACACCGACGGGGATGAGCTTGAAGATGGGGAAGAGGTCAACACGACCTCCACCGATCCGCTTGATGCCGACAGCGATGACGACACACTAAATGATGGTGCCGAGGTCAACGACTTCGGTACCAACCCGTTGGATGCCGATACCGACGACGACGGCCTGGATGATTCGGTCGAAGTCATGGGGCCGACCAATCCGATCGACGCCGACACCGACGACGACGGACTAAATGATGGACGCGAGGTCAACGACACGCTGACCGACCCGACGGACGCCGATACCGACGCCGACGGTGTGATGGATGGCGAAGAGGTCGACAACCTCGAAACGGATCCGCTCGACCCAGATACCGACGACGACGATGCGACGGACGGGGCCGAAGTTGCGGCCGGAACGAACCCCAAGGTGGTCGACACCGATGGGGGCGGGGCTGGCGATGGCCTCGAGTTGAGCATCGGCCTCGACCCCCTCGATGCCTCTGACGATGCTGGCGCGCTTGACGACGATGGTGACGGGGTTTCGAACCAGGTCGAACTCAACGAAGGCACCAACCCGAACGAGCCCGACACCGATTCGGATGGGCTCGACGACGGGCAGGAGCTGAACGTCTACAACACGGACCCGCTCAACCCCGACAGCGATGGCGACACGCTGCTCGACGGCGATGAGGTCAACAACCTCAACACCGACCCGTCGAGCACCGACACCGATTCCGATGGTCTTGACGACAACGTCGAGCTGAACGACACCCTCACCCGGGCCGACGTGTTCGACACCGACGGTGACGGGCTCGGTGATGGTGACGAGGTCAACATCCACGGTACGCTCCCGCTCGTCGGCGACACGGATGCGGATGGCCTTAGTGATGGTCAAGAGGTCAACCTCTTCCCGACCAATCCGCTCGACCCTGACTCGGACGGCGACGGTCTGCTCGACGGCGTGGAAGTCTCGACCTCGGCGACGAACCCGGTCGATGCGGACTCCGACGACGACGGGCTCGAAGACGGGCGTGAAGTCAACGATACGAACACCGACCCGAACGACCGAGACAGTGATGGTGACGGCCTCGAAGACGGTCCGGAGGTCGATCAGTTCGGCTCGGATCCGAACGATACCGACAGCGACGGCGATGGCCTCGATGACGGCGAGGAAGTCAACACCTACGGCTCCGACCCCACGCTGACCGACAGCGATGGCGACAACCTCGACGACAACGCCGAGGTGAACCAGTTCGGCACGAACCCAGCCCTCGCCGACACCGACGGGGATGGCCTGAACGACGACTTCGAGCTGAATTCGACGCCACCGACGAATGCGTTGCTCGCCGACACCGATGGTGACGGGCTGTCGGACGGTGAAGAAGTCAATGTTCGGATGACCGATCCGAACAACATCGACACTGACGGAGACGGACTCAACGACGGGGCCGAGGTCAACGCGGTTCCCGAGACGAACCCGCTCCTTGACGATACCGATGGCGATGGGCTGACCGACGGCGTCGAGGTCAACCAGACGGGCACCGACCCGACCCTCGACG
>JBCCQY010000167.1:0-21276 GCA_039208735.1 Myxococcota bacterium
CACCCTAGTCGCAGCCCTCGTTCAGCTCGATACCCTGCCCGTACCCCGGTTCCTGTACGTTCCCCTGAACGCGCCTCACACGCCATGGACCGAACCTCCCGCCGAGCTGTTTGGCGGGCCTCTACCCCCCGATGCAAGCGACGTCGAACAGTACAACGCAGTGCTGCAAGCGATGGACACCGAACTCGGACGGCTGGTCGATGCGCTCGACGAGCAGTGGGACCGCACCACGGTCATCGTCATGGGCGACAACGGAACACCTTCGCATGCGGTCTCAGGGTCTCGCGATCCCGACCGTCAAAAGCACAGCCTGTTCGAAGGTGGTGTGCACGTCCCTCTCATCGTGACGGGACCCCACGTGGCCCAACCTGGCGCCGTGTCCGATGCGCTCGTTCACGTGGCCGATGTGATGCCCACCGTCGCTGCCATCGCAGGCGTGCCACTTTCCGGTCCCCGCGATGCCCTTGAACTCGATGTGGGCGATGAGGTCCGTACGCTGGATGGGCAATCGTGGTTGCCCCTCCTCGCCGATCCGAAGGCTCCCGGAGCCGACCTGATCTACCTCGAGTCCTTTCTGCCCCACGGGGAAGGTCCCCACGACGGCATCAACCGACGCATGGTGAGCGATGGCGACTATAAGCTCGTCCGCACCAAAAACAGCGAAGCGCTCTACCGGATCGACCCCCGCGACCTCATCGATCCCGACGGTTCCGACCTCCTCGACCGATCGCTGGATGGGGCAGCCGAAACCGCATTCACCGCGTTGACCGACGCAATGGACCGCCTCGAGGCCGAGGTCGGCTACGAAGGCCGCTGACCGGTCGCCATCTGGATGACCTCCTCCAACACCGGTCCGATGTCGAGGGCTCGAATCTCCTTACCGCCAAGCGGTCCCTGGTGAAGCAACGCCATCACCACTGGCGACACCACCGCAAGCGCCAAGGTGCGAGGGTCTCGGTCGCGCGCGATCTTCCCCTCGCTCTGCAACCGGAGCACCAGACTCTCGAAGCCACGAAGCATGGGCTCGAAGATCGCTTCGAGGTAGGTCCGGCCGGTTTGGAGGTCCTCGAGCCCCACCTTGAGCCCCACCTCGTGCAGACGACCCACCCGATAGTCTCGCCACCCCACGACGAGGAACTCAAGGGCGTTGCGTAGCGCCTCTGCCGCGGTATCGCCCTCCGCGTATTGCACCTGGCGAACGTAGCCTGAGCCGATCTCGGACGCGGTTTCGAGTGCCGCTCGCACCGCTCCATCGCGATCGCCGAAGTAGTGCCGCAGCGTTGGTCGCGACACGCCCGTGAAGTCCGCCATGGCGTTCAGCGAGATGCCGCCGTCGTCCATGATGCAGCGAAACACACGCGTTGCGAGTTCGGCCCGCTTCTCTTCATAACCCGCGCTACGACTGCCTTTCTTTCGACCCATTGATACAACCGTTCCTCATCCAGAGAAAAAAACCTGGCGATTTCCTATGCAGATTTGTACACCAAGAGACACCGGCTTCTCTTGGAGATTCAATGATTCCCTGGCTTACAACTGCTCTGGCGCTGGCGAGCCCTCCCATTCCCGGCGAGCTGCTTCCCACGCCCGAACGGCTTCCGTTTCCCGACATCGCCGCCGACAACCTTCTCGGCGAAGACCGAGCGTATCCCGGCTGGTATGAGAGACGCACTTCGTTGGTGTTGCTGGTGTGGACCCGGGAGCAACAGCGGGTCGCCAACACCTGGCTCACCCATGTCGATGCGCTCACGCAGGCCGAGCCTTCGCTCTCGATCGTCGAGCACCCTGTCGTGGCACCGTTCTATCGCCTCATCAAGGGCCGGGTGGACGGCTGGATGCGCGGCGGCATCCCAAGCGATGCGGCCCGGGCTCGCACGGTGACGTTGTTCACGGGCGCACAGGGGTTTGCCGACCAACTCGGAATTGACGATCGATCGACGATTTCAGCGCTCTTGGTCGATGCAAACGGTCGGGTGGCCAAGCAGTGGCGAGGCCCCGCGAATGACACGGTGATGGCCGATGTCGTCGCCTCAGTGCAGACGCTCGCGGCCGAGATGACCCCATGATGGCGACCCTGATCGTGGCGGCGGCACTGGGCGCCCCCCGGCTTCAGCCTGTCGCCGAGATCGGCACGGTCTGGATCGCCATCAACGACCTGCAGCTTGGCCGCCAGGGCACCCCGCTCGACCTGGCGGAGGAAGCCGGCCAGGATCGGCTGTTTCCCTCCGTTCGACTCCGCCTCGACCTCGCCCACGGGCCCCAACGCCGCAATCGGTTTTCGTTGAGCTACCAACCGCTCGAGCTGAACACCCGATCGGTCACGACCAGGGATTGGCGAATCCGCAATCAAACGTTCGCGGCCGGCACCCCAATGGACATCGGGTTTGGGTTCTCCTTCTTCCGAGCCACCTGGCAACGCGATGTGCTGAAGGCCGAAGATTGGACGTTGGGCCTGGGCGCAAACCTCCAATTCCGGACCTCGAGCCTTGTGTTCTTCGCAGCTGATGGCTCAAGAGGCGTTTCGCAGCAGGAGTTCGGACCCGTGCCTTCCGTGCTCGTGCGCCTTCGCCGAGACACCCCAGGCGCGTTCTTCGAAGCCGAACTCTCGGCCCTCCCCGTGCCTTTGGAGAGTGCGTTTGATGGGTTTTACGAGCTGAATCTCCGCGCAGGCCTCAAAGACGAGCGCGGTTTTGAGCCCTATTTGGTGTTGCGCGGCCTCGGCGGCGGTTTCGAAGGAGGTTCGGACGGCGCATTTGCCGACAGCGGTTTGCTCGCCTTCGTCCTTGGAGCGGGAGCCGCCATTCGTTAACTGCTTCGGATCGCTTCTAACGCGAGCTTTGTTAGGTTTTCGCTCGGCCGCCCCCCCGGGCCCACCGGAGCTTGCATGAGCGACAATCCCTACCAAGCCCTTTGCCAATCCATGCGTACAAAGGTGCCAGGGTTCAAGGCAGCGGGCATCTTCGGCTTCGAAGACGGGCTGATGCTCGGTGTCGATTCCGACTTTCCCGATACGAACCGGGACCACATGTCCGGTAGTCACGTGCGCATCTTCGATCGCATGCGAAGCTTCCTGACGATGCTGCCCGAGAGCATCGCCGGCCAAATGCACTCGGTCGTTCTCGACCTGGCGTCGCACACGTTCTTCATGACCATGGACCACGACCACACGCTCGTGGTGATGGTGGCCTGCGACGTCGAGGGCGGAAACCTCGGCATGCTGCGCGTGATCAGCAAGCAGTACCTCGACCGCGCCCTCAATATCCTCCACGAACCGTAAGGGAGCCCTCATGAGCCTGATGGACGTCCTCGACGACATCCGCAAGGAAGTCGACGGCTGCTACTTTGCCCTGTGCTTCGAACTCGAGTCGAGCCTGACGCTTGGCGTTTCTACCGACCGTTTCGCATCGGATGCCGACCGCATTTCTGCGGCGTTCGGCGAGGTGATGGGCATCGTGACCGACGGTCAGCGACGAGGCCGCAACGATGCGATTCGTGAGGCCCTCAACCAGTTCAAAGAGCTCATTCTCGAGACCGACATCTCGACCTTCTTCGTACGCGCCCCCGCCCATAGCAAGCGCTTCGCGGTGGCCGTGGGCGTGCCCAAGGGCGTGAAAATCGGGTTTGCACGAACCGCCATCGATCGCCACAACCGGTCTCTGATCGAGTCGATTCAGGGCATCAGCTGAGGGCTACGGCACGAGCCAGGTGCCCACGAACCGGTCCTCGGCCCAGGTGAACCGGGCTCGCTCGTGGCCCTCCCGGCCCAGCTTCAGGGACTCCACGCGTTCCACCTCGGTGACCACCACGGCAAACGATGCGCGGCCCGATCGACCCTCGGCGTCAGGAGGCAAGCCTGAGCTGTACGCCTCGAGCGGCGTTCCGGGCGCCGGCTCCACCCGGTAGGTTCGCCTCGACGTGGACGGCAACCGATCCCATTCGGCGTCCGCGACCGATGGTTCGGCCATCGTCGACCATCCGTAGAGCCTGAGCTGAACGCGAGACTTTGGGTCGTAGAAGACCCAGGACAGCCCGTCGAGTTGGTCGAGCTTCGCGGACCGACGATCGGTGTGAAACCACACCTCGCGGGCAGCCCGATCGATGCCTCGCAGCACCACGATGCGCCCGTGGGCCTCTCCCTGATGGTGGCTGCACACCACGGGCCAGTGAAACCCATGGCGACGATCCCCGACCCCTCGGGTGAGCAGCTGCCAAGCCTGGTCCAACGTCGCTTCGAGTGTGGGCATGGGGCCATGCGTATCGATCGCCCAGCCGCAAAACGAGGCAGGTCGATGTTGCTGTGCAATCGCTAAGGATACGAGTGAATGGGTATTCACTCAGCAGCCGATAGCGTCCTCATGGAGCATGTATGAACCACTACACGCCGCCCCTCGCGGACATCCAGTTCCTCTTCGAGACCTTCGAGTACGACCAGGTTGTGGCCACGCTGCCCAACTTCGAAGAGTTCGATCTGGAGACCACCATGGGCCTGCTTGAGGCCTACAGTGGCTTCTGCGTCGAGCAGCTCCTGCCGCTGAACGCGGTCGGTGACCAGCACGGCGTAAAGCATGATCCATCGGACTTCAGCGTCACGCTGCCCGACGGATACCGCGAGGCCTACGAGGGATTCTGCGAAAACGGGTACGTCGGTATGCCCTTTTCGCCGGAGCATGGCGGTGTGGGCGCGCCGATTTCGGTCGCGACGCTCGGCGGTGAGATTCTGATCGCCTGCAACAAGAGCTTTTCGATGTGCTCCGGGCTGTCGAGTGCCCTGGTCGACTCGATCATCGCCTACGGTGACGACTACCACAAGGAAACGTACCTTGAGAAGCTCGTTTCAGGAGAATGGGCGGGTACGATGTGCCTCACCGAGCCTCAATGCGGAACCGACCTGGGCCTGCTGACGACGAAGGCTGAAGCGTACGGCGACCACCACAAGCTCACCGGCACGAAGATCTGGATCACCTTCGGGGAGCACAACCTCACCGACAACATCATCCACCTCGTGCTCGCGCGGCTGCCCGGGGCGCCGGACGGTATCAAGGGCATCAGCACCTTCCTCGTGCCGAAGTTCCTTGCCGACGGCACGCGCAACCCCATCTTCTGCGGCAGCACGGACCACAAGATGGGCATCCACGCTTCACCGACCTGCGTGATGAACCTCGAAGGTGCCGAGGGCTGGCTTATCGGGGAGCCCAACCGCGGCATGCGTACGATGTTCGTGATGATGAACCACGCCCGCCTCAACGTGGGCATCGAAGGCGTGGCCCTGGCGGAAGCCGCCTACCAGTCGGCCCTCGCCTTCGCGAAGGATCGCCGTCAGAGCCGCAGCCTCGATCCATCCAAGCAGGACCGGAACGCTTCGGCGGACAACATCCTCGTGCACCCTGACGTTCGGCGCATGCTGCTGAACGTCAAGTCCACGACCGAGGGCATGCGTGCACTCGTGGCCTGGATTTCGATGCAGCTCGACGTGGCCCATCACAGCCAAGACGAGGCGACCAAGCAGAAGGCCGAAGACCTCGTGGCGCTGTTCACCCCGATCATCAAGAGCTACGGCTCGGAGCGTGGCTTCGCCAACGTAAGCGAGGCCATGCAGGTGATGGGCGGGGCCGGCTACACCCAGGATTGGCCGGTTGAGCAGCACCTTCGCGATGTGCGCATCGCGATGATCTACGAAGGCACCAACCATATTCAGGCGCTCGACCTGGTGGGCCGGAAGCTCCCCATGCACGGAGGCCGCCTGTTGCGAGTGTTCGCCGACGAAGTCCAGCAGTTCATTGCTTCGTCGTCCAGCGAGCCCGCGATGGCCGAGTTCCTCGAGCCGCTGGGCAAGGAGTCGCAGCGCCTCACCCAGACCACGATGGAGCTGGGAGCCAAAGCGATGGCCGATCCCGAACTCGTGGGCGCGGTGGCGAACAACTACCTCAACCAGTTCGCGACGGTGACCCTGGCCTTCATGTGGGCCAAGCAAGTCGCCGCGGCGCTGCCTCGCCCTGAAGACGATGAACTTCGTCGGTCCAAGGTGCAGACGGCCCGGTTCTTTTTCCAGCAGGTCCTACCCGAAGCGGCGCTCTTCTCGAAGAAGGTGGCTGCGGGCAAGGAATCGATGACCGAAATCGACGTCGCATTGCTGTAACGGCCCGCCACTGCCCGCCGGCGGCGTGAGTGGTAGGTTCCCCGCAGAGTGAGCGGGAGATGCCATGTGGATCTTGCTGTCGGCGGTAGCGGGGGCGGCGACCCTCCCCGGGATCGCCATCCCCTTCGAAGTGTTGGACGACGAAAAAAGCACCTGGGTCCTGGCGGAGAACCTGCCATCGGGGCTCGCTAATGCCGGCGCCAAGCCCGGTTGGGAGTTGCTCTCCGTCGACGGGCTTCCCATGACCGACGCCGTGGCCGTGCAACGCCGCGTGGCGAAGGGTCCGGCCCGTGACGTGCAGCTGCTGTTCGACACCGCAGAACTGCCCGAAGAGGGCGAGGACCCCGTCCCCACCGAAGTGTTGCTCGTGGCCCCACGCGCGTCGCTCATTCACGCAAAGCGGCTTGACACCGTGCCGTGGCCCGAGGACTTCAGCCCCGTCAGCACCTGGAAAGAAGACTGGACGGGAGCCCCCATTCTCTTGGATGAAGACCGCGGTACCTGGACCTTCGATGTCAATGAAGGCCGTTGGTTCCGCGTCTCTGCGACAGACCTGACCGACCGGCCCATCCCCTCGGTGTTCTGGAACCTGTCCGACGCAAACTGGACCATCGATACCGGCTCTCGCATCATTGGGGGCAATCGGAGTTGGGCCAAGGAGCGTTTTGCCAAGGCCGCTCGGGTCTCGAGCTATCGGGGTCAGGTCGCAGACCACCTGCTCATCAACACCGATGCGGGCCTCGAGGTTTACGCCATCGACTATCCACAGGGCACGCCGAAGTTGCCCTCGTGCCAGCCGCGCGTGCCAGAAACGTGCCTGGCGTCTGGACTCACCATCCTGACCGACCTGGAGTCCCGAGCGGGAGCCAAGGCAGAGGCCTTGCGCCAGTTCGGCATTGCGTGCGCCAACGGCGTACACCGGGCGTGCTACGAGGCTGTCGCGTTGGAGGAGCCCTCACGGGCTCCCGGCGTCAAGGCCTGCCTGTCGCGCAAGGTCGATGCCTGCAACACCATCGCCGCAGCTCGGTTCGAGTTCGATCCCGAGAACCCCGATGACGTCGTGTTTGGCTTGCTCGAATACGCCTGCGAACTCGAAAGCACAGGCACCCTCGGCGAGCGCCTCCAGCGCATCGAAGACATCGGTGCGAGCTGTGTGCTGCTCGCCAGGGCCTTCGACGCGCGCAAGATGCCGGAGTTGGCCCTGTTGAACCTCGATCAGGCGTGTGTGCTCGGCCGTGCCGATGCCTGTGCGGAAGCGACGAAACGGCGCGAACAGGCGTTCGCGGCCCGAACGGTCCGGGAGTGCCAGGACGAAGATGTGCCGATCGCCGCCGCCTGCGTCGAATTGGGGCGCTTGCTTCAGACCTCCCCCATCCCCACCGCGACGGTCGACGACTTTGATGCCTTCCTTCGCGCCTGTAGCCTTGGCGCGATCGACGGTTGCATCGAGCTTGGGGAGTACGTCGACCGCTGGGGCATCGGTCACCCGCGCGTGGTGGCGGCCGAAACCCAGCTGATGGACAGCTGCAAGACCGGTGAGCAGCGCGCTTGTGTGGGCGCGGGCCACTTGCTCGTCCGTCATGAGCCCAAGACCAAGGCCTATGGCGATGCGCTCCTGCTCTTTTCGTCGGCGTGCAACGAAGGCCTGACCTCGGGCTGTGTCGCCGGCGCCGAGCAGCGCCGCATCGGCAAGGCCAAGCGGGTTGACGCTCCCGAGAAGGTGGAGTTGTGGGATCAAGCGTGTGTCCAAAACTCGGCCGAAGGCTGCGAAGGGTTGGGAGACCGGCTCGTCAAGGCCAAGTCCACCGTCAAGGGGGCATTTGAGGCGTACAACCGCTCCTGTGAGTTGGGCAACGCGCACGCATGCTCCGAGATGGGGCAAATCGTTGAGACCAACGAAAGCCGCGTTGACAACGACCAACCGGCCGATGCCTACCTCACGCGGGGCTGCAACAACGGCGACCCCGAGGGCTGCTATTGGCTGGTAGAAGACGAGCTGCCGCGCACCGGTGAGCCGGAAGAGACCCAGTACGTCCTTCTCGATCGGTCCTGCGAAGGCGAATACGGGCCGGGTTGCGAGCGCTTGGCCGAAGTGCACATTGACCGTAAGACGAGCTTCGACAATGAGATTGCGGCTCGCCACTTCGATTCCGCCTGCGGAAACGGGTTTTACGAGAGCTGCCGGACCCTCGGCGGGATGTACCTGAAGGGCAAAGGCGTCGAAAAGGACCGGCAGAAGGCGCGCGAGTTGCTTGAGCGCTTCCGGCTCAACGAGCGAGCCCGCCACCTTCGTCTCGGGGTCACGGTGGGGCTACCGTACGGCGTTGCGGCCGAGGCAGAGGGACTTCTTCCGCTGCCCATCGGGCCGGGCCTTGCGGTGAACGCCCACTATTCGTTCATCCCCTTGGCGGGAACTGCGCTGCTGGCGGTCGAGGACCAGGCGTCCCTCAACGCAACGCCCGACCTCACCATTTACGGATTTGGTGGTCGTTTCTACCCGAACAACAAGGGTCGCGGCCTGTTCATCGGCGCCGGCTTCCACGTGTTGAGCGCCCAGGGCGGTGGCCTCGCGGACTTGCCCGACCCGAACGTCACCGACAACAACGACGCGCCCAGGTTTAACCCTCCGAAGTCGTCAGGCCCTACGCGCACCCGCAGCGGCTTCAACGCCAAAGTCGGCATTCGAAGCCAGGCGAAGAGCACCTACTCGATGGTGGAAATCGGTCTTGCCACCTACGGTTCGCTCAACACCAATCACTTCGATGAATTCTCGGAGAACGTGGCGTTGCCCTTGTTGCTGCCTTCGGTGGCCTTCTCGTTCGGCTTCGCCACGCTGTAGCGATGAACAAGATCGAGCGCCAACGGCGAAAGATGGCCTTCGAGGCTTTGCCTGAGCGCTACGACCGCGCGCGGCCGCGCTATCCCACCGGGTTCTTCGACGAGGTCATCGCGTTGTGTGGCCTCGCTCCAGGAGACCCGGTCCTCGAAGTGGGAGCGGGCACCGGAATCGCGACCGCTCCTTTGCTCGAACGAGACCTCGTCATCACGGCCGTCGAACCAGGGGCGCGGATGCGCGCGATTGGGAAGGCAAAGTTCGGGGATCGCGTGACCTGGGTCGCGACCCCCTATGAATCCGTGCCCGCCGAGGGGCAGTTTGCGGCCGTGATCGCAGCTCAGTCCTGGCATTGGATCGACCCCGCGATCCGCCATGCACACACCCGGGCGATGCTCCACGAGACCGGAGCGGTCGCGATCATCCAGCACCGGCACCGCTTGGATTGCCCCTTTCGCGCCCTTAGCGAGCCGGTCTACCGTGAGGTCTACGGCCCTCGCGCGTTGCCGACCCACCTGCCTCGGACCGAGGCTCAAGCCCTTCGCGACAGCCCCTGGTTTTCCTCCGTCGAGGAACGCGACCATCATTGGGTAGCCACCTACACGGCCGACGACCTCGTCGACCTGGTGGCCACGCACTCCGACACGCTGACCCTTCCCGAGGCGCGCCGCCAGCACCTGCTCGAGGGACTTCGCGCCGTGGTCGAGCGCCACGGCGGCACCGTGCCCTACCACCGGACCGCCCAGCTTGTGGTAGGTCGTTGACACGTGCGCATTGCCCTTCCACACGACACTGTGTTGGGAGAGTTTGGAGGGGAGCTTGATTGCGCTGTTCGCCAGTATCGGTTTTGCAGGACCCGAATTGCTCGATCCGAATGCACAGACCGACGCTCTGGGTAGGCTGTCCGCCATCGTCTCCGTCGACGAGGTGGATCGCACGTCGGTGGCCACACAGCTCACGAGCCTCGGGGCAGAGGTTCGGCGGACGCCCTCGGGAACGCTCGTGGGTTCACGCCGCACCCTCGTCATCCGGGCGTCTGAAGCCACGTTGAAAGACGTCGACGAGGCTGGAATCCGGGTTCGATTGGCGCGGTCCATGGACCCCGAGCAAGCCCCCCCGCCGCTCGATGCCACGGGTCATGAAGTGGGCGCACGTGCGCTCGGAGCGGTGGGTCGCCCGCAAGTCGGGTCGACCGGTGAGGGTCTGGTGCTCGCCAACATCGACGCGGGCATCGACATTTACCACCCCCATTTCTACCGGGCGGATGCGGGTTCCTACGCTTGGGTCGACGTGGACGGAAACGGGACGTTCGAATCTGGCGTCGATGCCATCGATGTGAACGGCGATGGCCAAATTGGCAACCGAGAAATCGCCCGAGTCCTCGACGGTTGGACGACGCGTTTCGACTTCGAGGTGTTCGAGCAGGTCACAGAAAACTTGGATGGTGAACTCGACCCCGCGTACGACTGGGTCTACGTCGACCGAAACAACGATGGGCAACGCGACATCGGCGATGCGACCAAGCCCGCGTTTGGAGAGCCCCTTTTTGTACCCGATGACGCCAATGGCAACGGAGTACTCGATCTCGAAGAGCGGCTGATTCGGCTGGGGTCACCCATCATTAAGGCGCTCTGGGCCCGCGGGCGGATCTACCAAGGCGCGGAACTCGTCGAATACGAACCCGGGGCCTTCATCGGCCACAGCACGAGCGTCACGGGCATCCTGGCCGGAGGTCAGCTCCCCCTGCAGCGGCCTACGGTCGGCCTGGCCCCCGACGCAGACGTGGTGTTGATGGACCGCTCCGTTTCCTCCGACGCCGACATCCTGGAGTTCATGTCTTGGGCCCCCGAACAAGGCGCCCGGGTCGTCCTGCATGAGTACAACTACCTGTGGGACACGGTCCTCGGCGGAGAGCATCCGATCGAGCAGCTCATCGAAGAACAAGTCGACGACGACGCACTGGTTCACGTGTGCCCCGCAGGCAACCTCGCCGATGCAGGCCGCCACACCGTCGAAGACGTCGTGGCGGGCCAAGACGTCGCGTTTCGCTTCGTCACCGACCGCAATGTCCCTGACCCCACCGTGTTCTTCTACCTGCTGTTCCCCAACGGTCTTGGTGACGTCACCTGTGGCCTTGAACTGAAGGGCCTGGACGCCATTCCCGTGACGTTCGACGGCAAGGCCCACGAGGTGGGGCGCATCGATCATCGCGCAACGTGGGTCGAGGTGGACGGTCCAGGGGATGCGCTCGAGATCACGGCGTCGGGCCTCGAAGTAGGTGAGCATTCGCTGACGTGTCGCTTCGAAGGCGTCGAAGAACCCGTCCACGCCTTCTTGATCGATAGCTGGACAAGCTGGTGGTCTAGAGGTGCGGTGTGGGAGCACGAGGTCCGCGCGAACACCATGCTTGGCCCGTCGACCCATCCCCACTGCCTCGCCGTTGCGGCCCATGGTGGCCGCTGGCCAGACTTCAGCGGCGACGTGGGACGGGTTCGAACCTACAGCGGGGAGGGTCCTCGTCCGGATGGACTTCGCACCATCGACCTGTCGGCGCCTGACGACCCCTTTGCCCCGAATGCCCAAGGCTCGGAAATCCTGCTTGGGGGATTCGGTCGCTTCGGGGGCACCAGCGGAGCGAGCCCGCACGTTGCAGCGACGGCCGGGCTTGTGAGTCGCATCGATCCCACACTGTCGGCCCACGAGATCCGCCAGCGACTCATCGACGCGGCCATCCCCACGGGGGAGCCTGAACATCTCGTTGGAGCTGGACAACTCGAAGCCTGGGGTGCGGTGTTTGATGACCCCCGACCCGAGCCGCCGGTGCCTTCCCCCGTCTCGGTCACGGTGCATGGCGAACGGTCCGGTGACCAGTGCCAAGTCGAACTTCGGGCCCATGCTTTGGCCTATCCTGACGCATCGTTCCGTTGGGATTTGGACTACGACGGCGTCTGGGACACCGATTGGGGCGCGGGTCTGCCCGTCGACAACACGTTCGACGGCTTGGTCCGGGTGGACGCAGCCGCCGACGGCTACCGGGTGGGCGGCGTCGTACAGCCAATCCGCGTAGACCCTCAAGAAGCCTGCCGACGCCAGTGTGGTTGTGCCAGCGGAACCCCGCTCACCGGAGCGGCCGGATTCCTCCTGTTGCTGCCGTGGTTACGCCGTCGGCGAGCGGCCTAGGGCACGGGGGTCGGGGACGGTCGCGCATGGACACGGGGTGCGGCCGGTAACCACACCCGAAATCGGGAGCCCCGACCGGGCTCACTCTGGGCCACCACGCGTCCGTTCATCGCCGTGATGAGTTCGCGCACGATGGTGAGCCCAAGGCCCGTCCCGGGCACGGTGGCCCCCCGATCCCGCACAAACGGCTCAAAGACCTGGGCAAGATGCTTCTCATCCATGCCCGTCCCGGTGTCGGTCACGTCGATCGCAATGCCTCGCCCCACCTTCGCGGCCTGGATGCCGATCGTGCCGTGTTCGGTGTACTTCGCTGCGTTGCTCACGAGGTTGATGATGACCTGGCGCAGCCGCCGTACGTCGACGTAGACCGGAGGCACGGTGTCGACGGTCGACATCTGGAGCTGGTTGGCGCCCTTCTCGACCAAGGGCAGCACCGAGGTCCGAACCCCCTCGAACAACTCGGGAACGCCAATCACCTCAAGATCCAACTCAAACTTTCCCGCTTCAATGGCCGACATGTCGAGGACGTCATTGACCAGGCCCAGCAGGTGTTGTCCCGCCGAACGCACCTGCCCAATGTCCTTTCGCACCGAACCTTCATTCGCCGGGTCTTCAAGAACGAGCTCACTGTAGCCAATGATCGCGTTCAAAGGCGTCCGTAGCTCGTGGCTCATACTAGCCAGAAACGTGCTTTTGGCTCGGCTTGCAACTTCGGCGGTCCGACGCGCGTCCTCCAGCTCGACCATGGTCTTGTCGAGGCGAAACACCGTGTTCATCGCAAGGCGAAAGGCGGTTTCCACGAGTATCGCAATCGTGAAGAGGAGAACCGGAGGCACAAACAGCAGCGCCCATTGGGTGTTGGAATCGGCGCCCACCCATTCCCCTAGGACGGCGTAGCGAATTACCAAACCACTCGCCCAGGCCAATCCCGCACAAAACCCAACGATGAGGATGGCCCGACGGCGTTCGAACAGCACCGAAGTCACGATGCCCGCACTGTAGGCAAACGCCACAAACGTCATCGTGGCGACTTCGGCCCCTACCACCTCAGCGCCGAGGGTCACGACGAACCATGCCCCGATGCACAGCCCGACCCCCAACCGACGACGACCAAGCCACAACGCTGCTCCCGCGGGTATCTGGAGGAACCCGCCAGCGAACAACACGGTGGGAAGCCAAGGTTGCAAGGGGTCGACCGCTATGTCCATAGGCACCACGGCCAGCGCCCATCCAACCGCCACCGCGTTCAGGAGCAGCCCGATTCCTAACGCCCAGGCAAAGAGCGCCATCCGTCGGGGAGATCCCAAATCGAGTAGCCAACGTTCCCTCACTTGGCCTCCTCCGTGTGCGATGGATCAGCGGCGCTTCTTTCCCTTCTTTCGCCGTTTCTTTGGCTCTTCTGTCACCGGTTCCTCCGCAGGTCCTTCGGCCGGCGGCTCCACGACCGTGGTTTCGATGCGGTCGCCCTCCTTCGACAGCAACCATAAGCCACCGTCATGAGTAACGTAGGCTGCGGACAACTCGTCGACGGCCACCTCGATCATGGCGGCCACGACGACGCGGCCGGTCTCCTCTCGCATCTTGTCGAGCACCGGGCCCCGAATCTGCCCGGGGAGTACCACCTCGGCGGGGCCTCCGATCGACAACCATCCCGAACGAATCCCTTTGGCCGTGCTGTACTGCAACAAGTGCAGCCCAGGCCGCAAGTCGACCGACGTAGCGACTTCCGAGCCGTTGACCCAAGGCCCACTCACCGTAGTGCGAGGCATCACCTTCAGCGTGGCCAAAGGCGCATTGTCGGCCGCCTCCACTTCAGCCAGCACCTCGTCGAACACGGGCTGCGCCTCGGGCGGCAACCAATCGGGGAAGGTCCGTTCTCGAACCAACTCTACCGAGGTACGCAGCTCTCCACGGCCCGTCTTGATGGCCGCATCGTCGTTGGACGTGACCATCAAGGCGCCACGGAACACAAAGACCAGGGACGCAACCTTGCGATCCACGACCTCGGATAGGCAGCCGATCTTCGCCACGGCAAGGTCGAGGTAGTCCATGGCCTTGAAACGGTCACCCTTGACAAACGCAGCTTTGGCCCTCGCAAAGTCAGTACGAATGGGCTCCGCGGCGACCGGTGTCGTGGCGCAGCGCCGCAGCACGGCGTCGCCTCGGGCCTCGGGCGGTGTCTGACGCAACTGTTCTAAAGGCAGAGCCACAAGCTGGGTTTCAGGCAGCCCGGTACGTTCCGACACTCGGGAGAGCGCCTCCGACGCATCGAACCCCTCGAACACGACGGGTACGGCCGCCTGGGCTCCATTGGCGACAAGCGCCTGCCAGACGATAAATCCCCCCACGAGGCCCTCCTTACTCGCTCGATCCGTCACACCGACGATTGGTGTCGAAGTTGTAGCAGACGGTGAATTGCTCATTGGACTTCAATGTGAAGGCCAACTTGTGACGCTCGCCCGTGGTTGACTCGATCATGACCGTGTGCGAGCCAATCGGAAACTCGTACCCCCTGCCGCTGCGCGCCACGCGCTCACCATTTTCGTACAACGTGGCACCACCCGGTACCGTCTTGAGCACTAGGCGTCCCGTAGGACGCTCGCGAACCTGCAATTCGTCGACCTGAGCGGGCGCCGCCTCGGGTGCCGATGCGCCCAACACAATCACGGGGCGTTCGGGCGTGGAGACGGGCGTAGGGGCCGGCTTGACGGGGACCGGCGAAGGCTTAGGGTCCGATGGCGGTTCCGGTGGATTCGTCACCTTGTCCGGAGCTTCGACCGCCAACGGATCGATCGCAGGCTGCGGGTCGTCCTCCGGCGTGGGCAGCGCATCGGACGTGCCCTGCGACTCGGGCGTGGCGACTTCGGCCAAGGGCCGAGCGGGCGTACCGTCCACCATCGGCTCGGAGGACCCGCGACTCGCCAGGAACACGCCGATAAGCAGAGCCACCAGAACCGCGCCGCCACCCAAGACGATCATCATGGCGACCCCACTGCCAAGCAACGCCACAAAGAAGTTCGATGTGGTTGGATTGGTGATGGGGGCTTGGGTAGAAGGGCCGCCGGGGTCGGTAAGGGGCCGGCCGATCACGAGCGGGGTGGACGTTCCCTGCTGGGTGTGCAGGACCTGCCCCACCATCTCGTCCGCATCGAGTTCCATGCGATGCGGCACCTTGGCCTCGGCCCAGTTGCGGAAGAACGGAGGCGGGAGTTTGAGTCGGAACTGGCGACACGCTTCCTCGACCTCGCGGGCCGATGGGCGGGTGCTCGGGTCGTAGGCACGCATCCAGGCCGCCAACCGCAGGACGGCCATGACCAGCGGGTCATCACGCAGGTCTTCGGGCGCTTCGAGTTCTTCGTCGTCAACCTGGATCCCGCTGTAGGGAATCTCATCTTCACTTTCGAGCTGAACCTGGGTGTCGACCTCGACTGTGGGGGGATGCTTCGGCCGGTCCCCGGTGATCAGTTCGTGAAGGACCACCCCTAAGCTGAACACGTCGCCTTCGGGTACCTCAACCCGGTTCAGTCGCTCGGGTGCAATGTAGCCTGGCGTACCGCCCAGGGAGTGGCGCGTCTTGAACTCCCGCGCAGCAAAATTCGCCTTGGCGATACCAAAATCGAGAAGGCGCACATCGCCCGACGGCGTGATCTGGATGTTCTCGGGTTTGACGTCCCGATGGAGCAGCTGCAGGGGTTCGCCTTCCGGCCCCTCCTGGTGGTACGCCGCGTGAAGCGCGCGAGCGACCTCGCCCACGATTTCAACGGCCACGCCGGGCGGCAAACGCCCCTGCCCAAGCATCAGCCCACAGGAAACCCCGTCGACGAACTCCATGACCACGGCCCAACGGCCGCTGATCTGAACGGGAGGCTCCACCCGTACGATCGCACGGTCTCGGATGAGTCCCAGGATATTGGCTTCGTCACGAAACCGTTCGAGCAGGGATTGGGGCGGCGAGGGGTCTGAAAGGAGCTTGATCGCCACGTCCTTCGAGAACCCGCCGGTTTGAAACCGGGCTCGGTAGACCTTCCCAAAGCCGCCCTCTCCGACGAGAGAGAGGAATTTGTACTGGACGACGCCGTCGGACACCGGCCCTCCCCGCGGTGCAAACTCTTATCGCTTGCTCGCCCCCTCGGGCAGCAGGACATCTTCGGTCCATCGCCGTTCGACGTGCTGCAGGATCGCGCGACGCGTCACGATGCCCATCAGCACCCCTCGACTGTCGATCACCGGCACGAAGTTCTGGTCCGCAGCGACCGCAAGCACCGCCCGCACATCGGTGTCGATGCTGACCGCCACGTGTTCGCGTCGCCGTTGAAGGTTTGCGAGCGTGCCCTGTTGACCCACCTCGACCAAGTGAAACAGCAGATCCGCAGCGGTGACGGTGCCGGAGTACCGCCCCTCCGAGTCGAGGATCGGCACGGCGGTGTAGCGCCAGGCTCGAAGACTATCGATCGCTTCGCGGACGGTGGCGGCCACTGGCAACCACACCACGTCGGCGACCGGCGTGAGGAGAAACGCGAGATTCACGAGAGGTCCGTCCGTCTGAACTCTCGTATCCGGGGCGCCATGGGACGGCGATGGAACGGTAGGCCAGGTCAGCCTTCGACGAGGCCTCCGGCCCGACCCAACCGCAGAATGTGCGCGTAATGGTCGGCCTCGACGGGCATCACGGAGAGCCGCTGGCCCTTCTGGATCACAAGCAGTCCTTCGAGCGCAGGGTCGGCCTTCAACGCGGCGAGTGGCACCATCGCTTGCCACTGCTCGACAAAGGCGATGTCGACCATCATCCAACGCGGCGCCTTCGGATCGGATTTGGCGTCGTAGTAGGGATGAGCGGGGTCAAGAGCCGAGGAGTCTGGGTAGGCCTCGCGCACGACCTCGCCGATCCCGGCGACCCCCGGCGGCTTGGCGCTCGAGTGGTAGAACAACACGCGGTCGCCCTTCTTCACTTCGTCCCGCAGAAAGTTGCGCGCTTGGTAGTTCCGGACGCCTTCCCACGTGGTGACCCCGTCGCGACGTAGATCATCGATCCCGTAGGTGGTGGGTTCGGACTTCATCAACCAGAAACGACCGCTCATGGTGACACCGTCACGGTCAGGCCCGTCACGAGGGCTCGGGTGCGAAACACGGCGTCCACCTCGGGTGCGGTCGACGTTCGGGCCAACACGCGAAGCCACTCCAAAAACCCGTCGATGCGCACCGCCGGTCGCGGGGCGAAGCCTGCCCCGAGGGTAGCGGCCAGTCGCAGACCATCGGGCGACGAGGGACTCAGGGTCGACTTGGGGGGCGGCGCATCGGGAAGTCCATCGAGGTACCCCCCAACGCGCAAGGTCCACGCCGCCACGGTCGCTTCGAGGCCACCGCGAAGGGCCAAGGTGTCACGCCATCGGTTGACTTGCGTCGTGTCCGGCGTCTTTGGGTCTTCAAAGTCAAACGTCAGCACGCGGTTCACCGACCAAGTTGTAACCTCGACGTCCGTGACGATGCGGAACCCAACTTCGCCCTGCGTCCACCCCACTTGACCCCCCACCGCAAGCCGATCCGGCAGACGCCATGCTGCGGTCGCCCGCTGATCGGGAAGGCGGAGTGCGACCGAGGGAGGCACGTCGAAATCTGCCCATCCCGAAAGCGCAAGCGCGGTGCGGCTCTTGTACGTGACACCGATCGCAACCGCCTCCGAGACCGACACCCACGTGGCCACGTCGAACCCCAACCCGGCGCCGGCGAGCTGAATGCGGGCCCACCCCAGCTCGGTCACATGGTCGGTTCGCCGTGACACAAGCAACCGGCCTACGTCGATGTGCGGTCCGATGGCCATGCGAAACCGGCCCATCCGACGGCCCACAAAGGGGGCAATGCGCACGAACGTAGGCGCCGAGGCAACCGCCTGGGTGGCGAGCGGCCAATCGTCCGGCCACCGAAGGCCTCCCGCGAACGGGGTGTGCACGGCGAGCCCCACGACGTTCCGCTTCCACGAGACACTTCCGTAGAGGTGGGGAGGCAGTCCAAGCGGCGAGGAACTCGTGACCCCCCAGGCCCCTGCCGATTGTCGAGCCTCCGAGCGCGACGCGGCCAGCGCCAGTCCCAGCGCGCCTCGAAACCCCTCCCCATCGGCCAGAGCGGCGGGATTGAGCCATGCGAGCGCGGCATCTTCGGTACGGGCCAAGCCCGCGTGACCGGTTCCTCCCGCAAGCGCCCCCTGTTGGGCTACGGCAAATCCCCCGGCCACCGCGGTTGCGGTCATCCAGCCGATCACGGTTCCACCAAGAAATCCGCTGCCTCAGCGAGCATCGCATCGCCCACCACCGGGATGGCCAGGTCGCCGTGCAACACGGAGGGGTACTCCGACATGGGCAACCCGGTGGCCCGTTGCAGAACGTCAGACGTGGCATTCGGAATCACAAAGTCCCCGACTCCATCATCGATGCGGTCGATCTGAATGAGGCCTGCGACGGGCAGGTCGGCGTAGTTCGGGGCCACAACGAGAGGATCCACGGTATCAATCAGCCAATGAGCGACGTGGATGAGCTGTTCGTGCTCCCACGTGCCCGGGGCCACGTCAATGCGGTTGAGGTACGCCTCGAGTTGGGGGGCAAAGAACGTGCTCTGTTCGAAGACATCGACGAGGCCCCCACCCGTCACATTGAACACGGCACGCGAGACCGTCGGGTCCGATGCGACGTACACCACGCCGAGGATGCCCCCAAGCGATTGACCGAGGTAGCGAAACCGATCGGTCTCGATACGCTGGCCCAACGCGGCTTCCCAGTCCGCGCGCTGCAACGACCGCCGCAAGGCACCGAGGTCGACCAACGCCTGTCGAAAGTGGTCGGGAATATGGGGTAAATCATCGGTATCGAGGAATGCAGCGCCCGACGCGGGCTGAAGATCGACCAACGGCAACGCACTAAAGGGCTCGGGCCTACCCTTTGGATCCAGGCAACGACCATCCGAAGCACAGGTGCCATCGGCTCCTGAAGGACAGGGCGGCCATTGAATGAGGTCGTCGTTGAGGCCAGTCACATCGCGCAGCACATCGGGGAACGGATTGGGCACGGCCACGAGACTGCGATCGACGCACACCGTGCGCAGCCCGTGAAACGGCAAATCGATCGCCACGGCCGCGAACCCCCGCCGGGCCAGCGGGCCGGCCACAGTCAGCAACCAACGCCGATCCGTGGTCACCCCGTGGCCGAACATCACGACGGGCACGGACTCGTTAGGCGACACCCCCTCGGGCACCGTAGCCATGAAGGGCAGCGACTCCATCACAGGCTCATCGCGCCACCGACGTGTCACCGGGTCGAGGTGGTACGGCGTGAGGAGGGTGCCTTCGATCACCTCTGCGATCCCGTCGGTGCGAGGTGCATACAGCGGAATGGCCGGGTTGACAAGGCCGGGGAACAAGTCGGTGAGGGCGTCGTCTTCGAGGAGCGACGACGCAGGACGCCGACGGGTCACCGTGGGGGTAGGATCGACGCGTAGGGCCTCTGTGAGGTCTACCGTCTCGGCGAGCCAATCCGTTTGATCGAGGGTGGTTACTGTCCAGCCAGTCACGATATCGTCTCGGCCGATGTGTTCGACCAACGGGGCCAAGGCCCGGCGTGTGGGTTCGAGCCGCTGGGCATCCGCGTCGGCCACGCTCGCCACCTGGGACCTTCCGGCTTCATCGACGAGCGGGTAGGGATTGGTCAGCAACATCCCCGTGGGCATGGGCGCAAGGGGTTGCCCATCCCGCGTGGTGATGCCCCGTCGCACCACGACTCCGTAGGTGGAGCCGGATCGAAGGGGCTGCGGACCCGGATCGATCACGACATGCCGACATCCCACCTGAAGCGGACTGCAGGGCCCGTCCTCGCGCCAGGCCGAAACGGTGACCGGAACCGGGGTGGGCGGGTTGGACAACTCCCACAATTGCACAGCACTGGGGGTGATTTGAGCCGGATCGAGATCGGCCCGCACATCGAACAGCAGGCGGCCCGTGATCGAAAAACCGCGAAGCGTGTTGACCACCGCCTTCGCGTCTCGCCGTAGGACGTCATCCTCGGGATCTGGCGGCAGGTCGACAAGCTGCGAGACCGGGTCGATCAAGAGGTCCGCCGGGAGGGGGACTTGCCCACTGTCCGCGTCCATGGCCACTTCGCCGCGGGCCGTCACATGAAAAGGCCAGAGGGCGGCCACCTCTGCTCGAGGAATGCCGCGTGCCGCGACCCACTCGAAGTGGGACGCCCAGTCCACCCGAATCGCCTCCAACTCTTGGGCCTGTTGCTTCCGTTCCTCGAACGTCCCCACGAACGCATCGGGGTGGTCGGTCAAGGGGGTTTCCGCTGCGAGATAGCCCATGGCCACATCCGGCCCCGCGGGCCCCGCCTCGGTCAGCAGCCCATCGGGGCCGCCCTGCACCACCACGAGAAGTTCGCCGCCGCGCGGCCAACCGGCGTCAGGGGCGGGAACGGTCACCGACGTGCCGTCCACACGAGGTTCCACGGCAATTCGTCGTTCGGCCCGGAGGTCGAAGATCTGAACCGCTTGCCGAACGGTTTCGGAACGGACGGGGTGACTGGTCTCAAAGATCACCGCTGAAGCCGTCGACCACCCATCAAGCTGGTTCAGCTGAGACCAAACATCAGCCTCGGCTTCGGTCGTGGCCTCATCGACGGGGAACGCAAGCCGGCCGTCCCACAACAGGTCGGTCGGCAACGGCACGTCGCCCGCTCCCGGGTCGAACACCACGGTCGGGTAGACCGGGACCGGGTCGGGCGCGAAGGGGGCGATGCAGCTCCCCGCGAGCCAAATCAGCATGCGTTCAGGACGCGTACTGCGCTTCGTGCGCATCCCGTTCGAAGCGAATGTGCACCGAACCCACGACGATCTGGTCTCCGGGATGCAGCGGATGCGGCATCTCTGGGGCCACGAAGTCCCCATTGACCAAGGTACCGTTAGCCGACCCGAGGTCCTCGATGTACCAAGCGCCCTGCCGCTCGAAGAGTCGACAATGCTGACGTGACGCGCGGGAGTCCTTCACGCGTACCGTGCAAGCGCGACCGCGACCGATGGTCACATCCGTTTCGAGTCGCATGGCCTGTTCGTCGGCGGTTCCTGCATGAAGCACGATGAACGGAGGCGGCGG
>JBCCQY010000168.1:0-21150 GCA_039208735.1 Myxococcota bacterium
ACCATCTCATCGATCTGGACTCGGCTTGCCTCGGCATCGAAGAACGTCAGCAGGTTCAGTGAGGCGAGGTTGCAGGCCGTGTCGTCGAGGAACATGTACTCGGAGCACGGATTGCTGGCGTTGATTCGTCCATCTCCGGGACAAGTATGCCACTCGTTGATCGTGGAGTCGAACTGAACCCCCGGATCCGCGCAGGCCCAGGCAGCAACACAGACCTTTTCCCATAGTTCATTAGCAGGGACGGTCTTGGCGACGCCACCATCGGTACGGCGAATGAGGCGCCAGGGCTCATCACGAAGCACCGCATCCATGAAGGCATTCGTGAGACGAACCGAGTTGTTCGAGTTCTGACCTGACACGGTCTGGTAGGCATCGGACTGCCAATCCGTATCGAACACCGGGAACTCGATGTGCGTGTAGCCCTGCTGAGCGAACTGGATCGCCCGATGAATCGAGTTGTCGGGGACCGCGCTACGACGCGCCTCCCGCAACGCTTCCGCCAACCCGGGGTTGTGGCGCGGATCGTAAGCCATGGAACCCGGTTCCTGGCTCATATGAATGGCCTTCAGGATCGCATTGAGGCAGCGCTCGTTGGTCTTGCTGCCCGTGACCATGGCCGCGACCTTCTGCTCCTCGGTGTCCTTCCACGTGATGAAGTTCTCGACATCGGGGTGATCGATATCGAGGCACACCATCTTGGCCGCGCGACGCGTGGTGCCTCCACTCTTGATGGCACCCGCCGCACGGTCGCCAATCTTGAGGAAGCTCATCAGCCCACTTGAACGGCCGCCTCCCGACAGCGGCTCGCCCTCACCTCGAAGCGCGCTGAAGTTCGTGCCCGTGCCACTGCCGTACTTGAACAGTCGCGCTTCACGCATCCACAGGTCCATGATGCCACCGTCATTGACGAGGTCATCTCCGACCGACTGAATGAAGCAAGCGTGGGGCTGCGGACGCTCGTAGGCCGACGTTGAAGCGACCGTATCGCCGCTCTTGGGGTCGACATAACGGTGGCCCTGTGCAGGACCGTCAATGCCGTATGCCCAATGCAACCCTGTGTTGAACCACTGTGGCGAATTGGGGGCCACCATTTGACGCGCGAGCATGTAGCGAAGCTCATCGTAGAAGGCGAGAGCATCGTCTTCACTGTCAAACATACCTTCACGGTGGGCCCAATACGTCCAACAACCCGCCAATCGATCGAAAACCTGCCGGGAATCCCGCTCACCTGCGAACCGTTCCGCGTCCGACAGCTTGCGCATGGCCTTGCTATCCGGCACGGACCGCTGCAACCATTCAGGTACTCCCTTCTCAGAGACCCGCTTGGTCTTCGCCGGAATTCCGGCCTTACGGAAGTACTTCTGAGCCAGGATGTCGGTCGCGACCTGACTCCACCCCGAAGGAACCATCACCCCGTCGGCTTCGAAGACCTTGGTTCCGTCTGGATTCCGGATCTCGGACCGCCGGGATTCAAAGGAAAGTCCCTCGTAAGGTGAAATCTGGGCGTCAGTGAATCGGCGTTGTACGCGCATGGGCAGTCACCTCGGCGAGTCGTCCGGGAGCGGACGGAAGTCCCCGTGCAGCACGGGTGCATACCGCATCCCGGCCCGGGTCTATGTGGTTGGTTGGGGGGTCGACGGTGGGGGTAGCCAAAAGGCCGACCGTACGACGCGGCGGACGTCGTGCAGGCTTCTCCCCACTCCGTTCCGCGACCTGGACACAATATCTAGTGGCACCCCGGCCGCACAACCCCAACATCTTGTGGTTTCCCGCCGATTTGCACCAAGAGGGTTGTCCACACTCCCCCACAAACCCAAAAGCACCCCCACCTGGAGTTCGATGCGCAAATCCGCATCGATTGTCCGCAGGCGTCCCCAGGCCGTCCGCAAGTTCTCCACAGGTTGCTCCGCAAGCAAGCTCACGCCCCATCATTCTGTACCATCCTTGAAAGTCGACGAAATCTGGGCCCGAGATCGCCCCAACCTGGGGAAAGCTTTGCGATCGTCCGATCTTGTTACACACAAACGTTCACCTATGAACGTCTCGTCAGTAACCCAGAGGCCCGCCGATCGCGACGACGGGGTTCGGCCCCATACGGTTCGCTACCTTGCAGACTTCCGATCGCGCGCTCGTCCTCGCCCTGGCTGCCGAAGGCGCGTTCACCACGACCTTTGGCCTCACGAGGACGGCCGCATCATCGTCCTTGGGCTCCCGCGACGGTTCGAGCCGAGGTGCTCTTCACCTTTACGGGGAACCTTGCTGCCGGGGATTGGAATCAGTGATGATCTAGTTCACGGGCGAGATCTTCGAGCCGCCGCTGCATCAACTCGAGTTCACGGCGCAGCTTCACCCGCTCCTTCTCCCAATCCGTCGTCTCGGCGGAAGGCTGCTCGAGTCGATACACGATGAGGTCGATCTCACGGGCCACATCGTCGAGTCGTAGGGCGGCGTCAGCAGGGTTCATCTCGCACCGTTAACGACTTTCGCGGTCCTCGGCTTCGCTCGGACTCCGGCTTACGTGCTGAGCGGTGGACGAAACCAAGCCCCATTCCAATCCTTGGACCCCCTCGCGTCGTCAATGGCTCGCCGCCGCAGGTGGGGGCTTGGCTGCAGCCGCGCTCGCAGGGTTGGGCGCCTTTCGACGTCCCCCCAACTTCATCCTGATCCTGACCGACGATCAAGGCTACAACGACCTCGGCTGCTACTATACGCCCCCGAATCCTGAGGCTGCGTACGGGGCCATTCGCACTCCCGCATTGGATCAATTGGCTCGCGAAGGGGTTCGCCTGACCGACTTCTACGTCGGGGCGGCGGTGTGTACCCCCTCACGCGCCGCACTGCTCACCGGCTGCTACCCGCCACGGATCGGGTTTGGGGCTAAGCGTGGGGTCGGCGTGCTCACGCCACGCTCGCGAACAGGTCTTTCGCCCACCGAAGAGACGATTGCGCGGCGCCTCAAACAACACGACTACGCCACGGCCTGCGTGGGCAAGTGGCACTTGGGGCATCACCCACCGTTTCATCCGCTGAGTCACGGATTCGATACGTTCTTCGGTATTCCTTGGAGCGCCAACCAACGTCCGCTCCACCTCTTCCGCGACCACACCCGACTTCGACGACTCGACGATGAGCCGGTTCTCGTCGATGTGTTCACCCGTCGGGCGATGGACTTCGTCACCGACCATCGCGACCAACCGTTCTTTTTATACCTTGCCTACTCAGCCCCTCATGAACCGTGGGCGGTGCTCCCCGAGTACCAAGGTCGCTCCGCTCGTGGACGCTATGGCGACGTCATCGAGATGGTCGATGCGCATGTCGGCAAGCTGGTCGATCATCTGGACCGACTCGGCCTTACGGAACAGACCCTCATCGTCTTCACGTCCGACAATGGGCCGTGGCTCGAAGGGCCCGCAAAGCCCAGCGCTCATCCGCTACGAGGCGGGAAGGCGACCGCTTTCGAAGGGGGGTTTCGTAGTCCGTGCCTCTGGCGCTGGCCCGGCGTGCTCCCCGCGAAAACCGTGCGCAAAGGCCTCGTGACCGCCCTCGACCTGCTGCCCACTTTTCTAGGACAGGCCGGAGTTCGCAGGCCGGTCGCCCCCATCGATGGACACGACGCATGGGCGGTCCTCGCCGATGGTGCTCCAAGCCCCACCGAACACGTGTACTACTACGCACGGGGCCGGCTCGAAGCGGTACGCAACGACCGATTCAAGTGGATGTTTCCGAGTCCTCGACGCCGTCCTCCGGTGCCCGCCGCACTCTTCGATCTCGAGGCAGACATTGGGGAAACGACGGACGTGAAGCGGTCCTACCCCGAGCAAGTGGCTCGGCTAAGGGCGGCTGCTCGACGGATGCGAGGCGAACTTGGGGATTCGCTGCGCGGCATTCAAGGTCGCGCGGTGCGGCCCATCGGGCGCGTGTAGGCCTCGCTTGCCGCTGATCAATCCCGCTTCACGTACGGGAGCAGCGAAACCTGACGAGCCCGCTTGATGGCGCGAGCAATCTGGCGCTGCTGCTTGGCGGTGAGGCCCGTGGCCCGGCGGGGAAGGATCTTGCCCCGTTCCGTCAGGAACCGCTGAAGCTTGCGGAAGTCCTTGTAGTCGACGGTTTCACCAGGCTGTAGGGGAGAACTCTTGCGTCGCGACATGCCGTTCACACCGATTGGAGGGCCAAGCGTCGACCGGACGCCGGCGAGGTTCGATTCGTTGGGGTGGCGTGCCCGACGCACGCACCCGCAGGCGAGTGTGGTAACGGGATCAACCCGGTTCGTCACCTTCGGGGGCCGGCTCTTCGGGAGTGGGATCGTAGACCCGCAGGGCGCGAAGCAGCTGGCTCACTTCATCCCCGACGACCACCCCGAGGTATCCGGTGGGGTTGCTGCCAACATGACTTGGCAAACCACGCGGGCTGATCACGAGCTGGGAGTGAAACGAACCCTGCCGCGCATCGATCACGGTCAAGGGGCTCGCTCCGACATAGATCCACTGGCCGTTGTCGGACCAGGCAATGGGCATCGGCTCGTCGCCCAAGTTGAGAGGCGTGCGAAAGATGGGCCGCCCATCGGCCGAGAAACAGTGCAGCGTTCCTGCGTCATCGACGACCGCAAGGCCCAATCCATAAGGGCCCACCGCGATCGATCGGGGCAACCGGCCCGGGCCCAGACGCGGCGCCGGACGAGGCGTGCCGTCGGCCTTGAAGGGATGGACCTGATCGGCTGCGAGCACGGCGTAGCCCTTTTCACCGACGGCCAAGGCCTGGGCCTGCTCGATCGCGTAGCTAGGCTTGCCCTTGCCGGGCTTCGAACTCACGCGGGCCCGCCCCTTCTTGTCGAGTGAAACCCAAGCCCCATTGCCCATCCGACCAAGGGCCACCGACTTCGACCGCTGCGGCTTGCCGATCGCTTGTCCAACCCCGTCGTAGCGAGCCACCGTGCCGCTCGACGACGCGACCCACACTTCGCCTTCGGTCGCCCCGACCCCCACGGGCCGGCAGGGCGACCCGCACTCGGGCACGGGAACCTCATACACGACATCGCCAGCTGGCGTGGCCCGCGTCAGACGACCGTCGCTCGTCACGATGAGCCAATCGCCGTTCGACGTGGCCGAAACCCCGGTCACCGTCTGGCCGGTAGGCACCGAGAACGCGGTTTCCACCGCATCGCTTGGGGCTTCCTTCCACCGGCGAACGCGATCGCCAGTCGCCGCCCAAAGCGCACCATCGGCCGAGAACGTCGAGGCGGTGACATTGGCTCCCAAGCACAAATCACTGCCCGCCACACAACCATCGACGAGCAACCATTCGCCAGAGGGATGTGCGGATGCCTCGTTGACTCCCGGGGCGACGGGAATCGGGTCGAGCGGCGCAAACGTGGCCGGGTCCCAAGCTTGCGGGGCACCGGTCGCCTGACGCGTGTACAGCGCCTTGGGCGTCCACGAAAACCAAATTGCGGGATCTTGGTCGAATCCGCCCGCCACGCGACCCTTGAAGGTCCGCAGGATCAGGTTGCCCGTCTCAATGGCGGCAATGACCCGAGACCCTTCGCGGTTGAACGTGACCCCAAAGGTCTCACCCGACCGCGTCCACAGCTGCTTTCCGTCGGCCGCTCGGTGGAGCGTGACACCGTCGGTCGCAGCGACCGCGAGCAGCGTTCCATCCGAGGAGAGCGCAAGGTCGCGCACACGACCCGAGTAGCCCGTGAGACGCAGTGTCTCCTGACCATTTGCGCCGTGAACCGTCACTCCCCCTGCATGGGCAAGGGCCACGATTCCCGCGTTTGAAACATCCGCCGCAAAAATCCCACCACTCTGGAGCGAAAACTGTCGTCCCTCACCGACCAGACGAACCACGGTGGTGTCGGTCACCGCGATGACATGACGTCGGTTCATGCTGGACTCGAGGCGCAGCACTTCGGTTTCGGTCTGCTGTTCGCCCTGTGCGATCATGGCGCCAGGCGCGGCAGCGTGGGCCGCGGCGATCCAGCCAAGCCACATTCGGTCCTCCCTACGGCGTCGGGCGCATGCTATCGCGTGCGCCGCACCGATGCGCCCATCAATCGATCGAGACGGTCTGACTCCCGGGAAAGGCCGTCTTCGGTCAATCGACCATCCAACGGAACCACCCGACCTCCCTCCGGATCCTGAACCGACGCCACCGGCTCCCAAGCCATCCCACTGACCCCACCCGCCCGATCCAATGAAACGTGACCGACGATCCCGACCTGAAGCGGCAGCGTCGCAAGCTGGGTGCCGAAGTTCCCGAGGGAGTAGAGGATCGCGGCGTCACGTGGCTTTCCGTCGGGCGTTCGTACGCTGCAGGTACCGACCCCAGGAACCACTTCGGGACGGTTCACCGCGCACTGTTCCATGGGCTGTGGCGTGTGCGGACCATGACCGACGATCACGTCAGCACCGGCTTCAACGAGCCGACGGCCCCACTGCAAGAACCGGGGGTCGGGGTAATACTCGTATTCGTAGCCCCAGTGGAGCATGAGCACGACGTGCGTGGCCCCTTCGGTTTGGGCCCGCGCAATGTCATCGGCGATCCGACCCGGCTCCACCGGAGCGTCGGGTCTTCCAAAGGGCACGATGGCCAGGTCGATGGAGGACGTGGCGGCATCTACGTTGCTGCCCCAAGTGTAGGCCAGGATCGCCACCGTGAGGCCGTCGATCTCGGCCAAGACCAGGTTGTCGTCCAGCCCGACCGTCGTGTAGCCCTGGGCCTCGAGCACCTCTTGGGTGGCGACAAACCCCTCATCCCCCAAATCCAACGAGTGGTTGTTGTTGATTTGAAGCACATCGAAGGGGAGCTGGCGCGAAAACGCCACCGGGGCATTGAATGCGTACAATCCAAACTTCTGTGACAGCGCGTTCGGATCGGTCGGATGCAATGGTGAAACCGGGGTTTCGAGATTGCCAATGCGGAGCCCACCGTCGACCAGATCCTCGACCGTCGCCATGGGGGGGTCTTGGAAGTTCGGAATGCGCATGATGTCGCCGGCGAACGAAAGCCAGGGATCCGTCCGATCAAGGGCGGTCGGGCGCGTTTCAAAATGCGTGATCACTTCGTCCGGAGCCGAAGGTCGATGCTCAATCGACTTCAGCACGTACAGACCGGTTTCCTTGGCATCGACCAACGGCGTCCACGTCTCGGTTTCGAAGCGAACCTCTTCGTAGGGCTCTAAGTCGGTCTCGGGGGTGAATACCCAAGGAAACACCTCGGTGTTCGCCGGCCAGTCCCGGTAGGGATCGGTGGTGCAGGCCACGAAGAGCAGCGCGAAGAGGAGCCTCATCGCTTCGGCCCGACAAACGACCGGATCGAGGTAACACGCTTCGAAACAAGGCTAATCAAGCGGAAGACTTGGGTCCACGCGCCGAGCGCGAACGCACTCACCGCATCCCCCAGCTCCATCAGCGAGCCATCCACCGGCTTCCAGAACACGTCAGGCCTCGAAGAGCTGTCGATCACAATGGTGCGACGCCGTACGAACGTGGGGTAGGCGTGGATGCTTGCCGCCGTCCCCGTGCCGGTCCATTTGGTTCCCGTCCACGGAATTTGCGGCACCGAACCCGGAAAGCTGTGGTTGTTGACGAGGGCGATTCCCACGTCGAGCTGACGCGCAATTCGCTCACCGCGAGCCAAGTTCTTCGTCCACACCGAGCCGCACAATCCATACCGACTCGCATTGGCCTTCGCGATGGCCGACGCCTCATCGGGTACGCGCACGACGGCCACGACCGGCCCAAAGGTCTCGTCGGTGATCACCAACATGTCATCGGTGCACGCATCGAGAACGGTGGGCGCAAAGCCCAGGCCATCGCCGGTGGCTTCACCGCCGGCGCGAAGCTTCGCGCCCTTGGCCAAGGCATCCGCGACGTGTGCGGTCACCACCTTGAGCTGCGCCTCGTTCTGGAGCGGCCCGAGGTCACGGCCGTGAGGCACGACTTGCAAACGCTTGGCCGTCGCCGCGAGCTGGTCGACAAACTGATCTGCGATGGCCTCCACCACATAGACCCGTTCGATGCTCGAACAATCTTGCCCTGCATTGTGCATCGACCATTGCAGCACCCCGGCCACGGTGCGCTGCAAATCGCAGTCCTCTAGGACAATGGCCGCATCCTTGCCGCCAAGCTCGACGGAACAAGGGATGAGGCGCTCAGCACACTTGGCGGCGATCCGCCGACCGGTGTCCACAGAACCACAGAACACGACGGCATCGACATCGGCAGCCACCAATGCCCCCCCTACGACCCCATCGCCCTGGACGACCTGAACTACACCGGGAGGGAGTTCGGCCGCGCATTGTTCGGCCAACCAAGCCCCCGTGCGAGGGGTGTGTTCACTCGGCTTCATGATCACCGCATTACCGGATAACAAGGCCGGGAACAGTGGCTTGTAGAACTGGAGCAGAGGATAGTTCCAGGGTTCGATGATCGCGATGACTCCGCGAGGCACAGCCTCGATCACCGCGCGCTTGCCCGGAAAATCTACGGGCGAGAGGCGCACCCGCTCGGTGGCGAGGGCCCGTTTGGCGACTCCGACGGCGCCGTTGGCGTAGGACAGCACGAAGGCGACCTCGCCAAGGAGGCTCTCCGCTGGATCCCGACCGGTCTCTTCCTGCAACAGCGCGAGCGCTTCCTCCCGATGGGCCAAGATGCGCTTTGCGATGGCGACAACCCGGGCACAACGGTCCTCGAAGGGGACTTCACCCCAGACCTTTTGCGCCTCACGGGCCAGGTCGAGCGCCTCGTCCATCGCAGACGTCGGCGTCCACTCCACATTGCTGAGGGGATCGAGGGTCGCCGGGTTCAAATGGCCGGGCAGGGGCACAAAAACCTCCGTCTTGCCAACCCATAGCCCGATGGTTCACACCACTGCGGTCACGGTAGTGCGGCCGCGATCTCTGCCAGACCGTCCACTGCCGTCGCCTCAAGGGCCACGCCACGACCATACTCGTTCGCGATTTCACGAAACGGATTGTCGTCGGGACTCACATCGATGAGCACCGCTCCGTTGCGCACCGCGGCCGTCACTGCATGGTACGGCACCGCAGCGGCCCCGCTCGTGCCACAGACGACACAGATCGCCGCCCGTGTGGCCTGCCCGATGGCCGTATAGAACCGGTAGTTCTCCTCATCGTAGACCTCATCGAACCACAGGACGTGAGGACGGGTCGGATGACCGGTGGCGGGATTCACCAAACGAGCGAACGTCTCGTCTTCAAGCGCCGTGTCCCGATCGGGGATGACGATGTCTTCGGGAATGTCGAGCCGTTCTCCGGTAACGGTGTCACGCATTCGATCGATCGAACCGTGAACTTCATAGGTTCGAGCACGGGAACTCCCCGCACGATAATGCAGCCCATCCACGTTTTGGGTAATCACCGCGAACCCGTCGCCGAACTGTTCTTCCCAGGCGACAAGCTGTTGATGAGCGGGGTTGGGTTCCGCGGCGCGACACACGGCGCGACGATAGAGGTACCAGCGCCAAACCTCTTGCGGCATTTCCGCGAACGCCGCCGCCGTCGCCATGTCTTGGGGATGGTAGACTTCCGAGCCCACCGTCCAATAGCCGTCTGGTCCTCGAAACGTCGGAATGCCCGAGGCCACGGAGAGTCCTGCTCCCGTGACCACGACGAGCGGGCGTTCTTCTGTGGGACGATAGGTTTCGAGCAAGGTCTGAAGCTTGGACATTCAGAAGGTTACCGTTCCTGCCCGAACTCCGCTTCCCTCCACCGAGAATGACATGATTCGCTGGATTCTCATCGCGCCCATCCGCTTCTACCGGGCCTACATTTCCCCACTCACGCCGCCGTCCTGCCGGTACACCCCCACGTGTTCGGCCTACACGATGGAGGCGATCGAGGTTTGGGGGGTGTACGGCGTCTGGCTTGGAATCAAGCGGATTCTACGTTGCCACCCGCTTTACCCAGGCGGCCATGATCCCGTTCCGCTGCCCGGACCCACCGATTCGTCCGAGGTGTCGTGAAGGCTCCGGACGAAGCGAGAACGCTCGCCCTGCTTGCGGACATCGATGAAGCATGCCGAGAGGGCACCGATCTCGACGCCCTGTTGGCCCGCGTCCTAAGGCGCCTCGACCAAGGTCTGGGATGGGAGCGCCCCACCATCGCCCTGCTCGACCCCGCTCGCGATGAACTCCTCATCGAAGCCGCGCTGGGCCTCACACCGGCCGAAGCGCGACGCGCCCGCTGGTCGCTCGGCGAAGGTCGCACCGGCGTGGTCGCCTCGACCGGTGAGGCCTGCGTGGTGGACTCCTCCGATCCGTTGGTGCTCGACAAATCCGGTGCAGGCGTTCCCCCGGAGCGCACCTTCGTGGCAGTTCCACTGGCCGCAGCAGACCGAGTGTTCGGCGTCCTATCAGGATTTCGGGTCCCTGCGTCCCCCAAGGCCCACCACCTCGCAACGCGGGATCTGCAACTCGTCGCCTCGCTCGTCTCGAGCCGCGTGCAAGACGCCATCGAACAGCGCGAACGGCATGCAAGCGACACCCCCCGGCATCGCTTTCAGCCTCGAGGGCTCTTGGGCACGTCCCGAGCGATGCGGGAGATCTTTGAGCTCATCGGCCGGGTTGCGCCCAGCCCGACCACCGTGTTGCTGCGAGGCGAGAGCGGGACGGGAAAGGAACTGGTGGCCCGGGCGCTCCATGAGTACAGCCCCCGTTCTCGCCGACCGTTTGTCGCCGTAAACTGCGCCGCACTTCCCGAATCGCTGGTGGAGGCCGAGCTGTTTGGCCATGAACGAGGGGCGTTCACGGGGGCCGAACAACGTCGCGTGGGCCGATTCGAAGCTGCACACCAAGGGACGCTGTTCCTCGATGAGATCGGCGACTTGCCCATCCCCATGCAGGTCAAGTTGCTGCGGGTGCTTCAGTCGCGAGTCATCGAACGCCTGGGATCCACCCATTCGGTGGACGTCGATGTGCGCATCATCGCAGCCACCAGCCGCGATCTCGAGTCGATGGTCGCCGGCTCGACGTTTCGAGAAGACCTCTACTATCGACTCAACGTCTTCCCGATCGGCTTGCCGGCCTTGCGCGACCGCAAGTCGGATGTGCTGCTCCTCGCCGACCATTTCGTCGAGACGTTCAATCGATCCCATGGCAAGGCCGTCAAGCGGCTCGCCACCTCGGCTATCGACATGCTGATGGCCTACCACTGGCCCGGCAATGTTCGGGAACTGGAAAACTGCATCGAACGAGCGGTGTTGATGGCCCGCGACGACGTGATTTTGGGCCACCACCTGCCACCGACTCTGCAGCTACCGGCTGAAGCAACGTCAGAAGCCCCCATGAGCCTGCAATCTCAGCTCGATCGGGTCGAACAAGACCTCGTCATCGATGCGCTCAAGGCGAGCCGGGGAAACATGGCCAAAGCAGCTCGCGCCCTCGCCATCACAGAACGGCAGATGGGCTTGCGGGTGCGCAAATACGCGCTGGATCCGCGGACCTTCAAGTCGGGTTGACCACCCACCAGCGCAGGGCGGTGACCGCGCGTCCAGGACCCCTGGCCCACGCCTGAACCTGGTCGCCAAGCGACATCCCAAGCGTCGAACGCCCTTGCGCCTTCAACATCTCGGCGAGCAGCGCAAGTGTCGCAAACACCTCGGGATCTGCCGGTCCGGGAACGGACAGGACGTCGGTCGCCTCCCCCAGTCGGTTGGCATCGGTCAGCCCCACTGCCACCAGCCCACTCACCGCGTGTGCAAAGCGCTGATGGCTCTGATCGGCTCTTCGAATCGCTTCGACGGTGGCGTTTCGAACCAGCGGTTCTGCCTCGGCGTACCTCCCTGCCAACACGTGAAGGACCGCGAGTTGAAGCTGGGGTCGCACCCGATCGCTTCCTCCGGAACCCCTCAGCTCGTTCAACAGGGCTTCGAACCGAACCGTCGCTTCGTCCCGACGACCGGCTGCCCTCGCCAGCTCTGCCTCCGCGGCCTGCCGTGCAAACCGCACCGAGGTCCACCGCTCTCGCTCCCCGACTCCGTCGAGAAGGGTCGAAGCGCCCACATCGCCTTGCCACATGGCAATGCGAGCCGCCCACACCGCGCCCAATCCCCCAAACGGTCCAGACTCGGTATCAAGAGAGCGAAACTTGGCTTTTGCCTCGTCAAAGGCGCCGTCACGAATCAACGCACGTCCTTGCCAGAACCGGCCCGCCGCAAACGACACCGCAGGAATCGGCGTGCCCCGTTGGAGAAACGCCCCCACGGCCGGCCAAAAGCCCTCGGGCTCTGCCGGAATGGCCCATCCGCCTTCGAGCGCCGCCCGCTGGGCAAGAGCCCCCAAAACGCGCACCGCCTCGTCGCGGGTCGCCAACGCCCGCGCCCGCTCAATGAGCCACGCGGCCCCCGCAGGATCCCCACGCCCCAAATACACCTTGGCGGCCACAATCCAGGCATCGACCGCTTCCTCGACCCGGCCCGCTTCGAGGAGTTGCTCGCCCCACGTCCAGCGCCCCCGTGGTGGGTTCTCAAGCTGATGATCGACCACCAACCGATGATTCGCTTCGGTGCGGCCTGCCGCACGGGCACGGTCGTTCAACACCCGTCGACGCCCCGGCGTCACAAAGCGAAGGCGTTCGTGGGCCCCCCGTTCGATGATTCCGGCGCGCACCAGGCGCTCCATGGCCTCGGCATCGAGGTCCACGTCGCGTTGAGCCGCGAGTTCCCGCCAAGCCTCGAGTGAGACGATCTGGCCCATGGCGGCGGCAAGCTCGAGCACTTCGGCCAGTGCGTCGGGGATCGAAGCGAGAAGTGCGATGTCGGCGGGCTCTGCCGGCAGTGGCGCGTGTGAGCCCGACTCGGCCGCCTGCCGCACCAGGGCCCGCGCGACCCCAAGGTGGCCCGCGGCCTCGCGCACCAGGCGTACGGTCTCGGTTTCGGGCAGCCCGATCCAGGACCGGACCACGGCGCGCATTACTCGGGCCGGAAGGGGTCCCACCGGAAGGCGACGAACGCCCGGTCGTCCCGACCATCGCGCCATGAGCCGACGGTCGTTGGCGACCCACACCACCAACACGGGCGTCGGTTGCCGATGCCGATTGGCGACCACCCAATCCACGAACGCTTCCAGGCCCTCCTGTTCGGTGGGATCGGGTTCGAGCATGACCAAGACAGGTCTGCGCGCCCCTAACGCCGCCAAATGCCGCCCCAGCGCGGCCAGCAGATCTGCAGAAGGCCGTTCGCCCATCGCCAACGCCGCGAGAGCTGCATGGTCGCGGGGGTCGGCCGTGCCGTGGCGACGTGCGACCTCGGCAACGCGAAGATCGTCGGCCGCTTCCGCCTCCTCGAGGCCAAGGTGCGCCCGCAGCAAGGCAGGCAGCGACGGCGACGCGAGCTGGGCGCGGTTGGCCCCCAGCGTCCACGCCATACCGACTTCGTGGGCCCGATGCGCCAAATCAGAGACCAGCCGGGTTCGCCCGACCCCTGGCGGACCATTCACCAGGACCAGCCCTGCCAATGGCACACGATGAACCTCGACCAATGCATCCCAGAGCGCCCGCTGCTCATTGGTCCGGCCCTCGACCGGGCCTTCACGAATCAGGGTCCCGCCGACGGGGCGCAACCCCAACAGGGGCGGCGCGCGCTCCTCGGGACGAAGGCTCGGGGTCACAACCGCGGGTGGAGGCCGTTCGTGGCGCCCGACGTCCGCCGCCGGTTTGGCTGAGACGGGGTCCGCCTCGAACTCAACGGCGTGGGACTCGGCGACCAGCAGTTCGGGGGGAACCTCGATCGGGTCGAGCGTAGGAAATGAATCGTCGGCCTTCCTTTCGACCGGAGACATGGCATCCAGGATGGCTGCCGCGTCGGCCGCGCATTGCAGGCGACGGGCAGGGTCTTTGACCAGCAGCTCACGCAACCACGCTTCGAGTTCGACCGGGCCGTCGTGGTCGGGCAAACGGGGAATTGGAGCCGAAAGATGAGCCTCGCGGACCGCGGTCCACGCCTGGCGAGGAAACAACGGTTGACCGGCGATGAGCGTCCACGCCAGGCAACCGAACCCGTACAGGTCGGACCACGGCCCCAAGTCACGCCAGGTGTCTTGGAATTGTTCGGGCGCCATGTACGACGGCGTACCCGCTCGCATGAACAGGGGTTGACCGCGACGATGCGCAAGTCCAAAGTCCGCGAGGACCGGGCGTCGGGAAGGCGCGATCAACACGTTGGAGGGCTTCAGGTCGCGATGTACCCAGCCACGAGCGTGCACATGGCCCAACGCATCGAGAAGGGCCCGAAGCACCGGTTGCAGCGCCGGCCAGGCCATTCGCCCCCGATACCGCCACAGCGACCCATGGGGGAGCCAATCGAGCACCGCATAGGGAGCGCCCTCGCGAAGTCGCGTGTTGGGCACGGACTGCGGAACCGTTCCTCGATCGTGGACGTTGACCACGTGCGGGTGGTGGAAGATGCGGAGCGCCGACGCCTCTTGCGCAAACTGAGCGCGATGATGGGCTTTGTCGACGCGATGCGGCAGCAGGATTTTGACGGCCACCAATTGGTCGTCGTCCACGTGACGCGCGCGCCAAACCTCGGCCATGCCGCCCTGTCCTACGGGCTCTTCAAGAGACCAAGGACCAAGCTGCAACGGGTACGCCGAGTCGGGGAGCGTCGGTGAGGCCACGAACCCGGTTAACCGAGCGGTCGTGGACCTCCCGATCGATGCCGTGCTGGACGAGCTGTGGACCGCGACGCACGCGTCCCGCGGCTTTGTGCTCGTGGCCCCTCCCGGCGCCGGCAAGACGACCCGTGTCCCGCGGATTCTCGCGGACCGGTCGCCGATGCTCTCCGGGCAGATCCTGGTGGTGCAGCCTCGTCGGGTTGCCGCACGCAGCGCCGCGGCCCGGCTCGCGAGCGAAGATGGGACTCCGCTGGGTCAGCGGATGGGCTACGCCGTTCGCTTCGATCGTCGCGCCAACGCCCAAACGCGCGTCGTCGTGATCACCGAGGGGATCTTGCTGCGCCGTCTGCAGTCGGATCCCTTCCTGGAGGACGTCGGTGCCGTCGTACTTGACGAGTTTCACGAGCGATCCCTTTCGTCGGATCTCGCGCTTGCGCTGCTCGCCGAGGTGCGCCGAGATGCTCGGCCCGACCTCGTCGTCGCTGTCATGTCGGCGACCCTCGACCCTGAACCGGTGGCGCGGTTCATCGGCGACGTTCCCATCGTCCGTTCCGAAGGTCGAACCTACCCCCTGACCATTGCCCATACGCCGACCGATATCGGACCGGCGAGTTCGGCACGTGAACTGGGCCGAGCTACCGCGGCCGCCGTACGCCATGCTCTTGAGGATGCCGAGGGCGATGTGCTGGTGTTCTTGCCCAGCCTGCGTTCGGTGGGGGCTACGGTCGAAGCCCTGCAGTCCCACACCGAGGTGGACGTTCTTCCCTTGCATGGCGGACTCTCCGCAGCCGAACAGGATCGGGCCCTCAAGCCCAACCCGAGTGGGCGTTGTCGCGTAGTGGTCGCCACCAACCTCGCCGAAACCTCGGTGACCGTTCCGGGCGTGCGGGTGGTCGTGGATGCGGGGCTTGCGCGTGCGCCTCGGTTTCGCTCGGCGACCGGGCTCGACCGCCTCGAGACGATCCGAATCTCCAAAGCCAGTGCCGACCAACGGGCGGGTCGTGCCGGCCGAACCGCACCCGGCCACGTGGTTCGCTTGTGGTCAGAGCGATCGCATGCCTCGCGTCCCGACTTTGAACCGGCTGAGGTGCACCGTGTGGATCTGGCCGGCGTGGTGCTGCAGTTGCTGGCGTGGGGAGCCTCTCCCGGGGCCTTTGGTTGGTATGAACGGCCGCCGCAGGGCACACTCACCGCAGCGCAGGACTTGTTGGCTGCCCTAGGCGCCACCGAATCCGGTGGATTGACCTCGCTCGGTCGGCGAATGGCGGATCTGCCGCTTCATCCGCGGCTCGCCAGGCTCGTCTTGGAGGGCGGCGACGATGCGCGATGGGTGGCAGCGTGGCTCGGCGACGGAGGACGTCAGGCATTGCCCGCCGACCTTGAACGAGCCGTGGAACGCTTGCGTAGCGCCCCTCCACGATCCATCCGACGGGCCTACGATCAGCTCGGTCGACTCACCTCCGAACAGGGCGGTTCGATCGCCTTGCCTCAAGCAGCCCTGGCCGCGTGGCCCGACCGGGTCGCCCAACGACGGCCTCACGCTCCCGAGCGGGCGCGGCTCGTCGGCGGACGAGGGGTCCGCTTTACGCCCGATGACCTCCCTGATTCGCCCTACGTCATTGCGTTGGACGTCGACGATCAGGGGACCGAAGGTTTCGTACGGCACTGGTGTGCGATTGACGTCGACGATCTGCCCGTCATCGAAGACACCCAGACCCACTTCGACCCGGACGCGGGCACGGTGCAGACCCGCCACGAACGGCGATATGGCGACATTGTCTTGGCCGCGCATCCCGCGCCCCTCGATCCTCATGCGGCGGGCGAACAGCTCGCAAAGGCTGCAGCGAGCGACCTGACTCGAGCGCTGCCAGACACGCCCGCCTTCGTGCAACTCCGTCACCGGGTGGCCTTCGCGCACACCCTTGATGACGCGATTCCCGAGCCCAGCGATGCATTTTTGGCGGCCCTCGTGCCGACGATTGGGTTTGGGCTTCGGTCGCTGGCAGCCCTCCGAAATGCAGATTGGGCAGGAGCGATGCGCGATGCCATCGGGTATGCGACGTGGCAACGCATGCAATCGCTCGCGCCCGAGCGCATCTCGGTGCCCTCAGGGTCGATGCGAAAGCTCGATTATGCCCACGATGGCCCTCCGGTCCTCGCCGTTCGGATGCAGGAACTGTTTGGTCAGGCGGACACCCCTCGTGTGGGTGGCGGACGGGTACCGGTGCGGCTCCACCTCCTCGCACCCAATGGCCGGCCCCAACAGATCACCGACGATCTTGCCGGTTTTTGGGAGCGAACGTGGCCAGAGGTTCGCAAGGAGAATCGGGCCCGCTACCCCAAGCATGCCTGGCCCGAAGACCCGGTCAACGCAAGGGCGGAGGCTCGTCCGAAACGGCGTCGGTGAGGTAGCCACGCTCGGTGAGCACCCGTTTGAGGCCAAAGGTGTAGAGCGTGCGGCCACGCCCGTTGAGGTGATGGGGATCTGAAAAGAGTCCATCGCGGCCGAAAAACAAGCTCTCATGGTCGAGGAGTAGGTGGCGCTCGGGGTCCACGATCGAACCCACAATTGTCTCATCGATGGCGTGTCGGGCTTCGCCAAGCCTTAGCGCGTAGGCACGCGCAGCTGGAAAGCGGATGAACACCAGCCGAATGCCGCGTGCTTCGGCCCACGTCACCAACTGCTGGAGCGCCCAGGCTTGGGTGGGATCGACCAGCTTGCCGCCGGCAAGGTGAGCCTCGGCGGACTCGATGGCGGATTGCCGCCGGATCCGAGGGGGTTGAGCACCGTAGTTGCCGTTGGGCAGCCCCGCGCCAAATCCGTAGCGGCCCGTGCGGATCTGATTGAGAGACCGCAACTCGCCCATGTAGGGCACGACGTGCGCCTCGAGCCAGTAGCCGAGGTAGCGAAACGGGTCGCTATGGACCACCGCGAGTTCAACGAAGTCGACGTACTGACCCCACACCATCTCGGGGGCGTACTGATGGCTGTTCCAACTCGTGAGCGTCACAGGGTCGAGCGGCACGATCATCACGTCCACATCGAAGTCATGACGCTCGATGAGCGTGCGCGTTCGGTAGTACGACTTTGTCATGTGCTGGCCGCCAATGGCGGCGTTTACCACCGCAGGGCCGAGGCCTCGCGGGTCGATCGCGGTTCGGGGGTGCGAATCTCCGGTGATCCAGACGCGGACGTGCGTTGGCGCTTGGGCGACGACGGCGTCACTGCGCAGGGCCTTGTGACGAGGGGCGACGAGCTGCCAGTACGAAACGGACAAGGCAACGTGAACGAGCAGGCCGAGGCCAAGCCAGGTCAGAATATACGGCCAAGGAACTCGCGTCATTGCCGAGTCTAGCTTGCTCATGTGCTGTGTGCAGTGGAACAAGTGCCCGCTCGCTACCCCCATTGATTCGTCAGGGAACAGTCCTGTGCAATCGCACCGAAGGTCACCGTCCTGACGGAATTGCCGCGTGATTCTTCGAAGTCGGTGTACTCGATGGGTCAGCGTGGTGGCAAATCCAAGGAGTTCAAGCTGCCGGGCATCGTTGTAAGTGACAGACGTCGACCGACGACTGTCGTCGGCAAGTCGTCGGCCTTGAACCTTCACCTATCGGTGCATCCACCGCACGCTTGTGACGAATGTCGGCCTGCGCAACGCTAGAAACTGCTCATTCGATGTGCATGCCGCTTGCACTGGCACGAAGTCCGTTCGGCGGCATCGGCTGGTGCGTCGCACGTGAAGAAAACTCAACACAGAGGTACTAGAAAAGTGGAACAACGTAAATCATCGACTTGGAAGCCTTGCGGAATATGGTTTTGTGCGTTCCTCGGAAGGCTGATGACGGCATCGGCATTAGGGTTCCTACCATATCTCACGGTTCTAAGCTTACAGCCCGTTTCACAAGCTGTAGCGAGTAGCGCAGGCACAGTAGGGCCCGGCGGAGGAGGGGTAAGCCATCCCAGCGATGACGCGACGGAAGACCCCGGTAACACAGACACTCCACATGGCTCAGATGACCTGAATAATCAGGCATATGATGGCGGCGCCCTCAACCCCAACCCAGATAATGGACGACAGGCCAGTGACTCCTCTTACTGCCCAATGGGTTGGATTTGGTTCGCGGGAGAGTGTAAGGACTCGCTCTTCTTCTACGAGCAACTGGGGTTCGAAGAAAGATCAGTCCAGTACTACCAAGTTTATGGTTTCGTGCCTGGCGCATCGGCAACCTACGCGGCCCTGGAGGCATGGGAGTCACTTGCGCCTGGCGCCGTGTTGTACGTCGAGCAGAAAGACGGCAGCCAAAGCTGGTTGCGAATTGCCGACGTTAATGGCGAACCAGTTATCGTGCGGTCAGAGGAGCTTCGAACGAACTATTACGGTGGCTGGTCTCTGATCACCAAGGCAAACTACAACCTTCCAAACCACGAAATTTGGTCGGAGCACACCGAAGACATCAGGACCTCAGTTGATGATGGGATGACTTCCCATACATACGGTCCCCAATCGATGTGGATCTCGGGAGTAGAGCCGAGTTGGTGGGAAACGAGGGGGGAGTCAGGCCAACGATGGTTCACGACTGGCACCGATCATGAAGGAGCCAACGTTGCCATTGCATCTTCCACCGGCGAGGACGCCTGTGAACCTTATGGGGATCGAGTCCGCATCGAATTTCTCAGACAATGCGGGTCAGTGCGAGTTGAAATGCTTGATGAAATGGCGGATGATTTGCAGCGCTATACCGAAACGGGAATAACATGGACCGGGATAGCACTAACCTTCGCCGCAATTGCGATCATCGCGACTCCCGCCGGCCCAGCCATCGCGGCCGCTTCCCTGTACCTTGCCTTGGGTGGGGCGGCCGCAACAGGATTTGCGTTTGCTCAGGCCCAGCAGAGCCAAGCCATGTCAAACTTTCAAGCTGAAGGCCAAGCCTACTGCGAAACCGAAGCTGCTGATAGAGGGAACGAGGCGGCTACCAACTGCGTAGTGCAAGTCAGACGCGCGAACGAAGAAGGTGTCGTGGAATTGTTCATGACCGAACCCCCGATGGACGACGGAGAGTGCCCGCCAGGCTCGAATCTGGAACCCGCCGGCACGATGATCACGTCATGTCAACACGCGGAGGTCATCGTTCACACGGGAGAAGATGACCGGTACTCCCAGTCGAAATACTGCATTAACATCACACTGAATCGCCCGACCTGTGTTCGAAGGATTATGTAATGCCAAGGCTAGATATAGCCATTCTTGCTTCCCTGATCATAGCCTCGAGTTCAGCGTGTAGCAGAAGCTCGTCAGGTCCAGAGCATGACGCCGAATGTTCTACCTACGTTCGTGGCGGAAGGCGTGGGGTTCGAGTCGACTCCTCATCGGATTTACAGTGCACGGAGGTGGTCGAGGGCAACCTCTCGATTATCACAAAAGAAAAGGTGTCATTACCCAAGCTGCGAGAAATCCGTGGGAGCCTCATCATCGGCCGTGGCAGCCCTCCGAGCGTATCCCTTCCTGCCCTGACGACGATTACGGAAGGGCTGTCCGTCTACCAGAGCGCGTTAGCATCATTTGACGCAGGTAAGCTTCGGAATGTCGGCACCGATCTGGGGGTAGAGCGTAATGAGCATTTGACTGATCTGAACTTGCCATCACTAGAAACCACGGGCCTGTGGCTATCCGTCAGATCGAATCCCAAACTACGCCAGTTTAAACTTCCGAAATTACGTGTTGTAGGTGGAAGGTTTCAAGTTTTCGACAATCCGTCGGCTGAAACCTACAGCTTTCCTGAGCTTTACCTCGTGAAGATGCCGTTCACTATGGACGCGATTCAGTGCGATGACCCGCTGATAACCCGGTTGGCGGAGGCGAATCCCAGCTTGGACATCACCGTTTCAGGAGGGAACTGTGGTTCCATGCCGTAGCACGGCGGCGGCGAGGCGCTTCATCTCTTCGTAGTTACAGCCTACAGGCAATACGAGTTAGTGATGGTCTGCACGGAGCCCTAGGAATGGATGATGAGTTGCTCGCTGACCTTCCAGATGCGCTCGTGGTCCAGTGGTCCCATACGTCACTTGTGTTGAAGCACAAAGGAAGTAGCGAACAACGCAAGCTCGTGGGTTGGTGGCTGGCACTCGCATCCCTTCCAGCCCTATTGCCGATTCTCGCCGGCAGAATCAAGGATGTTGCTTCTATTACGGAGCTGCTTGCTGTTTGGGCGCTGGGCCTCGGCATTTACGCCGTGTCGATGGCCTTCCAGGCAAAACGGGAGGTCCAGGTGACGGCGAAGTCTATCGAAATGCACCGGAGTTGGACAAAACCCGTAGCCCTTGAGGAGGTTCGGTCGGTTCGAGCGCTCGGCTCTTGGGGACTCGAGTTCACCATGGAGAACGGCCGAATACGCCGTTTAGTACTTGGGGGTTGGCCTTGGTCGGGTAGACCGCCGGGTCACTCCGACGGCCCCCCACAGATCCGGACGTGCAGATTTCCCGCATCCGGACGTCACTACACTTCTGTCAAGAAGATC
>JBCCQY010000169.1:0-21069 GCA_039208735.1 Myxococcota bacterium
ATCACGTCGGAGGATGGGGTTCGTTGCGACATCGATCAAATGGCGAATCCTGACAACATCGCGTACTTGCCGGGCCATGGCCTGTTGATGGTGGCTGAAGACACGTCGCGCCACGAACTCAATGTGCTTTGGGCGTTCGACGTCGAAAAGCCAGACACCAACCCCATTCGCGTGCTCACAGTGCCTCCAGGGGCAGAGGTCAGTGGCATCCACTGGTACCGTGATGTGGGCGGTCACGGCTACCTTACGGTGGCGGCGCAGCATCCCTATCTAGGCCTCGAGGGCGCGACTACCGACGAACGACGGTCGGTTGCAGGCGTTTTGGGACCCTTCCCGCCGCTTTAGTCCGGATTGCTATCGCAATCGGGTTGCAGTACCGTGGCGGAACTGCGAGTTCCACTTTCCCATAGGAGAACCTGCATGTCCGAACCCACTCGCCGCCGCGTACTCCAAGTTACTGCGGGTGGCTTTGCGGCCCTCTCGATGCCGGGCTTTCTCGCCGCGTGTGCGAAAGACGGGCCCATCTCCTCTGCCAACGGTCCTCTGCCGACCGACCCTTTCCTCGCCTGGTTCGGCATTGACGCCGATATGATCCGCCGCGTGCTCGCAGAACTTGGCTCTCGAGGTGCGGATCACGGTGAGTTGTTCTTCCAGCACTCCCGGTCCTCATCGCTCTCCATGGAAGACGGGCGCATCGGTCGCGCCTTCACTTCCATCGATCAAGGGGTCGGCCTTCGAGTCGTGGTGGGAGATCAGGTTGGCTACGCCTACACCGAGGACTTGACGGAAGGCGCGATGCGCGAGGCGGCACGCACCGCTGCAGCCATTGCCCAAGGCGCGGCGCGCTCGGCCCCCACCGACCTCACGCCGCACGCGCTTGGCAACCGGTATCAGCTCGATGTGCCGTGGTCCGAGGTGGCCATCGCCGACAAGCTCGATCTCGTCCGGCGTACCGAGGCGGCAGCTCGTGCGAAGGACCCGTCGATCGAGAAGGTCAGCGTCTACTTGAGCGACGGTGAGGAGCGTGTGCTCGTCGCCGACATGCGTGGCAACCTTGTGATCGATGAGCGGCCAAGCTCCCGCCTCGGCGTTCGCATTACGGCTCGCCGCGGCGAGGACGTACAGTCCAACGGAAGTACCCTCGCGGGACGCCGTGGCATCCAGTGGTTCGACGACAGCCGGGTGGACCAGGTGTGTCAGGAAGCCTGCGACCGGACGATGGTGCTGTTTGAAGCGGTGCGGCCCAAGGCCGGTGAATGGCCTGTCGTGCTGGCCGCAGGCGCCAGCGGAATTCTGCTGCACGAGGCCATTGGGCACGGCATGGAGGCCGACTTCAACCGCAAGGGAATCTCGATCTATGCCGACATGATCGGCAAGAAGGTCGCTCCGGATTTCGTCACCGTGGTGGACGAAGGGACCCAGCCGGGTGAGCGCGGCGCCTTGAACGTCGACGATGAAGGCACGCCGGCCGGTCGCACCTTGCTCGTCGAAGACGGCGTGTTGCGTTCCTTCCTACACGACCGCATTAGTGCGAAGCATTACGGCGTTTCCCCCACCGGCTCAGGACGCCGCCAGTCGTTCCGACATGTGCCGATGCCGCGCATGCGGTCGACCTACATGGAAAATGGTCCGCACACCGTCGACGAGATGATCGCGACGGTGGAGTACGGCATCGTCGCCGAGACCTTTACCAACGGGCAGGTCAACATCGGCGCCGGGGACTTCACCTTCTTCATCAAGAACGGGTGGCTCATCGAAGGCGGCAAGAAGACCGCCCCCATCAAGGACGTCAACATCATCGGGAACGGTCCCGAAGCCCTTCGCAACGTCTCGATGGTCGCGAGTGACCTCAAGCTCGACACCGGTGGTTGGACCTGCGGCAAGAACGGCCAGGGGGTTCCCGTCAGTCAAGGCATGCCCAGCGTGCTGGTTTCCAAGTTGAATGTAGGGGGCAGCGATGCATGACAAGGAAGGCGCCGCCTGGCTCAACGACCGTGCTCAACAGGCCCTGCAGTTCGCTCTCAACGCCGGCGCAGCCGACGTCTGGGTTTCGGCCACCCGCCAGCGCGAGGTCGATCTGGAGATGCGTGAGGGCACGCTCGAGAAGGTTCAGGAGGCCACAAGCCGAGGCCTCTCGCTCCGGGTTTGGGTTGGGGGCCGCTATGGGGCTCACAACACCACCGATCTCCGTGCCGACCGTCTCGAATCCTTCGTGCGCAGCGCCGTTGAGCTGACCGGAGCCTTGGAGCCCGACCCCGACCGACAGATTCCCGACCCCTCACTGTTTGAAGGGCGTTCGGACGTCGATTTGGAGCTGCTCGATCCGCGCGTCTCGGAACTGACGCCAGAACAACGCGTGGCCTGGCTCCGTGCGATGCAGGAGGAGGTCCAAGGGACCCCCAAACTCATCAGCGCGAACAGCAGTGTCTCGTCGGGACAAGGCATGTCGGTCGCCGTGAGCAGCAACGGGTTTTCCGGCAGCACAGAGTCGAGTTCGATTTGGCTTAGCACTTCGCTGACACTTCAGGATGAAGGTGACAAACGCCCCGAAGGTGGATTCTGGGCCGGGGGCCGCCACGTCTCGGACCTCCCGGAGGCCGCAGCCGTCGCCAAGCAGGCGGTCCAGTGGGCATCGGAACGCGTGGGCTCCGGCAAAGGCAAGACGGCCAACACCACCATGATCGTCCATCCCCGCGCCGGGGGCCGGCTCGTGAGAGGACTCCTCCGGCCTGCCCAGGGTGGAAGCGTGCACCAAGGCCGCTCCATGTGGAGAGACCGCCTCGGTAAAGCTGTGATCAGTCCTCGACTCGAGGTCATCGACGATCCGCTCGTGGTCCGTGGGCTTTCCTCGAGGCCCTACGACAACGAAGGCATTGCGGCCAAGCCTCTGCCGTTGCTTCGCGACGGCGCCCTCCACAACCTCTACCTGTCCACGACCTACGCCAAGAAGCTCAGCATGACGCCCACCACGGGGAGTCCAAGCAACCAGGTCATCACGCCAGGCAAGCGCGATCTGGAAGCCCTCATCGGCGCGACATCCCGTGGCTACCTGGTCACGGGCTGGCTGGGCGGCAACATGGACCCCACGACGGGCGACTTCTCTTATGGGGTACGCGGGTTTGCCATCGAGAATGGTCGACGCGCCGGCTCCGTCGGCGAGATGAACATCACCGGCAACCTCCTTTCCATCTTCGAACGGCTGGCCGAGGTCGGTAGTGATCCGTGGCCCTACGGTTCGCTGCGCTCGCCCTCGCTCGTCTTCGAGAACGTTCAGTTCAGCGGCGTCGGCTGACGCTACCGACGGGGGGGCGCTTCCATGGCCTCACGGCTTGCTGGAAGGGACCAGCAGCTCGAGGGCCATCCCCCACGTAAAGACCAACGCCGCATACGCCAGGGTCAACGACCAGGCTTCGATGTGAGAACCCGGGTCGACGAAAGGCGCGAGCAGCTGGTGGACCGAATCGAGTGGGTGCAACGCAAGGTCCCAGCTGTTGAGCCGGTGTACCCACGCGGGGCGGCCCTGGAACACGCAGCGCAAGACCCAGCATGCCGAAATGGCACCGGCGAACAGCCCGCTCGCAGCGAGGCTCCCGAGCAGGGCGGCATCGAAACCACCGGGGAAGCCCGGGTCGACTGCGTCACTCTCGGCGCACAAGCTGTGCAGAGTTCGTGCAATGGGCGCTCAGGGGCGCGTCAGTTTGCGATGGCGAACTCGGCCTGAAACGCAGTCCGTTCCTCACCCGTCTGCGCCATTTCGATGACCCGTTGGGCGGCGCTTAGAATGCCTTGCCGAGCCGAGTCTTCGTAGCTGCGCAAACGGAAGCGGAGCGCCCGAAGCAGCTCCAGGCCCTGCCAGTAGCGCCAGAACCCATCGGACCGTAGCGCTGCGACGTCACGCAGTCCGGCCTCGACCAGCGCGGCGGGCTGAACGGCAATAACCCGCTCCACCAACTCCTCTGGGAGCTGGTCGGCAAACTCGATCGTCCACCAGGCAAGGGAGACCCCGAGCTCGCGCTGGTGCGTGGGCAAGTGGCCAGGGTCGACCGATGACGCGTTCTCGATGACCCACCCGGCGCACTTCACCCAGTACTCCAGGCAAGCCTCCATGGTCGGCGCAAACCAGTCGGCCTTCACCGAAGGACGTCGTGCCATCTCCTTCCAAATCTGAAGTTGCTCTGGATGGGTGACCAGCTGTTTGCCGCTTGCCGCTAAGCCACCAATGCGTGGCTCCCAAGATCGAACCGTCTCAATTCCCTTCTGGAGTGCGGAGACCGTCGCCTCAACGTTGGTGTCAACCCGCAAAAGCTGGTGGCTGCGACTCGCTTCCGGGCGTGAGTTGACCAAGCCAAGGAGTTCGGTTGGCCACTCGGTGTCGGGAGCCAAGTAGCAAATCACTAGATCACCAGGCTCCGTTGCGGTCTTGGTCTGCCAATTGGTAGCACCGGGAGCCACGTTGAACGAATTGCCCTTGAGACGCCCTTTCAAGCGTAGTTTACCGGCAGAAACCAGATCCTGAGCAACGCTCTTCAGTCGAACCAACGTTGCCTGCGACGTGAGGTCGAGCACCTGGGGCTGCCAGTCGTGGGTGTTGTGGTGGTGGTGGTGGTGATCATGGTCGTGGTCGTGATGGTGGTCGTCGTCATCATGCTGGTGATCATGGTCATGATGGTCGTGGTTGTGGTGCCCGCTTGGCTCGTGGGGTGAATGCTGTGCCTCCAGCGCAACGGCCATCGCTGGCCAGAGCGTCGCCGGAAACGCATCGATGGGGCCTCGGGTCACCGTTGCATGGACGTGGTGGTCCTCGAGAAACGCCTGAATGTCGGCTGGCAAGACGTCTTCACTCTGCTTGGTCGCCACAATCACATCCGCCACCCGGAGGTGGGTCGGAAGAAGCTCGCCGTAGTTCACGAGGTTCTGCGACCAGTTCGCCACATCGAGGATGCCCACGATGAGGTGGGGATACGGGACCTTGCGCAAAAAAGCCTTGGTCTCATCTCCAGAGACGATCCCAAACCCTTCCATCAGGACGACCTGGGTGCCGTTCTCGGCAAGTTCCTGGAGCGCTTGCTGCAGGACCGCCTCATCCTGGCAGGTAAAGCAGCCGTTGGGCAGGGAGAAGACCTTTGAATGCGGAGTCGTAATCTCGGTCGATCCGCCGGCCTCATTGACCACGATCGCCATCTGATCGGGCGCTTGCCCTTGCTTGGCCAACCAAGCCGCCAGGTTCATAGCCACAGTCGATTTACCGGCGCCAAACGGGCCGACAAGGGCGATGATCTTCATGCGTTCTCCGAGGAAGCTCGGGCGAGTCCGGAAACGAGCCATTTGCCCAAGGAGCATACATGGGCCCTCGGAGAAACACGAGCCCCCCACCCGCTCCATGCCTCAACCACAGGCTCATCAGCACGGTGCTATTGCAACCCAGTTGCTAGAAGACTCGAGCCTTTGACATCCAACGGTCGGGAGACCCGTGGAGAATTCCGTCTTTGCCTTGATCTTGGCCGTGGGAGCGTTGTTCGCAGCCCCGGTGCTCCTTTGGATGACTCGCGGCAATGCCTGGCTTCGCGCATCCCTTGACGGCTTCGTCTTGGTGGTGGTGTCCGGAATCGTATTGCTTCACCTGGGGCCCCATGCCGTGGTCGAGGGCGGACTTCCTGGACTCATCGGAATCATTCTTGGCATGGCGGTGCCCTTGTGGCTTCATCGGACGGGCCGACGAGGTTTATGGGCGGGCTCCGCGGTGGTGTTGCTCGCGGGCCACGCATTCATCGATGGGGCAGCTTTGGGACTGCTCGATGCAGGATTGGCCACCGCCGTAGGGGCGGCGGTCATCGCCCATCGCCTGCCTGTCGCCCTCGCTGTGGTGACTGCAGCGCGCCGCCCGTGGCACGGAGCCGTGGCGCTGGCCGGGTTGGCGGCCCTCACGGTGGTCGGCTTCAATGTGGGCGTTGAGATCGACCCACCGCGCTTTGTTCACGCGCTCACCGAAGGCTTGATCGTCGGCGGACTGTTTCACGTCGTCATCGCGCACCGAATCGACGCTCCGGCAACGCATGCTCACGACCACGCAGGGCATGCTCACCATGACTGTGGTGGCCACGACAAAGAGGAGCGGTGGAATCGGAGGGCCAGCGCAGTGGGAGCGGTGGCGGGCGTCCTCACCGTAACGGGCCTCGCCATGCTGTCTGGAGATTCCGACCTGCTTGCCCATCTCCAGGCGTCGTGTCGGACCTTCCTATCGCTGACCTTGACGAGCGCTCCCGCATTGATCGTGGGGTTTGTCCTGGCGGGTCTCGTCTCCGTGTTCCTCAACCCCGCCCGCGCGAGCTGGCTGTCGGGAAGCGTAGGCACCCAGGCCCTTCGAGGGGTTGCGTTTGGGCTCCCCCTCCCCGTCTGCTCCTGTGGGGTGGTTCCGATGTACCAATCCTTGATTCGAAAGGGTGTACCCATCACCGCAGGATTGGCCTTCCTCGTTGCAACCCCCGAACTCGGAATCGACGCGGTGCTCCTGTCCGTACCGCTCCTCGGAATTCCCATGACGATTGCGCGTGTCGTTGCTGCGTTCGTCGTCGCGGTCGTGGTCGCCGTCGTCGTAAGTCGTGGGTTGCCCACCCCTGCGAGTCAGCCCATCGACGCCGACATCATGCTGCAACGTGGGTTTGGGGTGCGCATCCGAGAAGGCCTACGCTACGGTCTCGTCGAACTCGTCGATCACACCCTGCCTTGGATCTTAGTGGGATTGGTGCTCGCCGCACTGGCAGAGCCGCTACTCGACCACGAGGTTCTTGCCGCGTTGCCTTCGGTGGCGCAGGTTCCGTTGGCCGCCATGATCGGCGTACCCATCTACGTGTGCGCGTCCGGTGCGACCCCGCTGGCTGCGTTGGCTACGCAGAAGGGTCTGTCGGCAGGAGCCGCCTTGGCGTTCTTGCTCGCAGGACCGGCCACGAACGTCACGACGTTCGGGATTCTGGCCTCGCTTCACGGACGCCAACTCGCGTTCCGGTTCGGAATCACGCTCACCATCGCCGCCATCGTGGTGGGATGGACCACCGATGCGATCGGCATCTCGGTACCGGCTCTGACGACGCTCGACGCCCCTCACGGGCATCGCTGGGGAGTCCTCGGTGCCGTGTCCGCCGTGGGCCTCGCCGCCCTGACGTTTGGCTCCTTGTGGCGACAAGGCGTACGCGGAATGGTCCGACAGCTGACGAACCCCATCCACGTGCATTGACGGCCGCTGATGGCGGCATCCCTACCTCCTGACGGGCAGAGTGGTCGCCTCGCGGCCGCCCTCGTCGACCCGTCGTATACGACGTAGGTACGGTGAGGTCTTTCGCCTGCGCTAGGGCGGCGCGACACAAGCTAAATGCAATTGAATTGCATTTACATTTGCGATGCAGAAAGCTACAGCAGCTTCCATGTTCTTGGGGCTGACAATTGCGTGGTGGTCCATTGTGGCCAGCGGGGCTCCTCCATCGGGCGAAGCGGTGGAGGATGACGTCACGGACGTGCCCCCGCAGCTGCGCTCCGCCGTCGAACTGCGCTACCCAGCTGAGGCGTCCGACCTGCACGGCGATGTCGAAGTCCATGTGGCGGTGGACTCGACGGGTCGGGTGACCGCAGCGGAGGTCGTGTCGGGCGACCCGGTTTTCCATGCGGAAGCAACCCGAGCCGTATCAGAGCTTTTGTTCAGCCCCGCCACTCACGGAGGGATTCCCGTGTCGGGGGTGGCGCTCGTCCGACTCCACTTCGCCCCGCCCTTTGACGACGACGACGATGCCATCGAGCGAATCCTGGTCATTGGGAACGACGACCGGGACGACACCAAGGCCCGAACCACCCTCGACGAGACGGACCTTGAGCGGGCCGCAGGCGACGACCTCGCCCAAACCGTGGCCCAGGTGCCCGGCGTGGTGGTGAGCCGCGCCAACGCCGACACGAGCAAGCCCATCATTCGGGGGCAAACCGAACGACGCCTCCTCCTCCTGAACGACGGCATCCGGCACGAGTCCCAGAAGTGGGGCCCTGACCACGCGCCCGAGATCGACCCGTTTTCCGCGGGCCGTATCAGCGTGGTCAAGGGGGCTGCGGGCACGCGCTACGGTCCCGATGCGATCGGTGGCGTCTTGCTCGTGGAGCCTCCACCGATGCGCCGCCAAGCGGGTGTCGGGGGGAAGGTGTTGCTCCAAGGCGCCACGAACGGCTTGCGAGGCTACGCTGCCCTGCGTCTCGACGCCGTACCGTCCGATACCAGCCCGTGGTCTTTCCGACTCGAAGGCAACGTGGCCAACGGGGCTACCCAGCGGTCCCCCTTGTATCTCCTCGGCAATACGGCAAGCCGGAGCTACAACCTCGGGGCGGCGATTCAGCATCAGGCGAACCGCACGACCCTTCGTCTCACCTACCGCCGCTACGACCTGCGGTCCGGCGTCTTCTTTGGCGTGGTGGTAGGCACTCCAGACGAGTTCCGCGCGCGTCTCGAGGCCGATCGACCTCCCACGGCAGACGCCTGGGTGGTGACGCGGGATTTCCAACGCCCCTACCAGCAGGTGGCACATGACGTTGCTGCCTTGCACCTCGAGCATGAACTCGCGGGGGGTGGCACGTTCTCAGCCACCTACGCCTTCCAGAACAATCGACGCCTCGAATTCGACTCCGTGCGTCAGAGCATCGATGGCCCGCAATACGACTTCCTGCTGCGCACCCACTCCATTGACGCGTCGATTGAGCCAGAGCCCCACGACCTACTGGGCGCGGCAGCGCAAACGATGTTCGGCGTACAGGGAATCATTCAGGAAAACATCTTCCGCGGCATCGAGCTGCTGCCTAACTACCTCGGTTTTGGGGCCAGCGCGTTCGCAAACGAACGCCTCAATTACGGTCGGTTCGAACTCGATGTAGGGGCTCGACTCGACCACCTCACGCGTACGGGCTTCCTGTCCGAACTGAGTCTCGAACGAGCCGTACGCGAAGGTGTGGTTGAAGCAGAGGATTGCCCACAACCGGTGCTGCGCTTCCGGTGCCCTGGAGCCTGGACTACGGGGTCGGTCTCTCTCGGTGCGATTTGGCGCGCTGTGCCCGACGCCGTCGACGTAAAACTCGACCTTTCCCAAGCCAACCGCTTCCCCGCCGCCGACGAACTCTACCTGATCGGTTCGGCCCCTTCCTTTCCGGTCTATGCCGTTGGGAATCAGCAACTCGGTGTGGAGACCACGTGGAATGCCTCTGGCACGCTGGGCCTTCGCCTTCCTGCCATCGAAGGCGAGGTGTCGGGTTGGGGTAGCCTCGTCCAGGACTACATCTACTTCGCACCTGCGTTGAATGACAATGGGGAAGTGCGTTTCGACGTCACCCGGCAAGGTACGTTCCCCCGCTACACGTACGCGGCCATCCCCGCCGCCTTCTGGGGCACCGACGGTCGGCTCTTGCTCGGTCCGACCGGCCAGGTGGGCTTAGAACTTGGCGGGTCCATCGTGCGGTCCCTCGATCGCAGCACCGGGGCGTTTCTCATTGGCACCCCCCCCGACCGCGGCTTCGTCCAGCTGATCACCCGTCCGTACCTCGGCCCTGGCATGCGCGATGTGCGCCTCGCCGTGCGCGTGGACGGCGTGGCACGGCAGACCCGCACCGACCTCAACGCCGACTTCGCGCCCCCCCCACCGGCCTACGCATTGCTTGGCGCGTCCGCCGAGATTGCGGTGAAGCTCGGCTCTCGCCAGGTCCGCATCGGGATGGAAGGCCACAATTTGCTGAACGCCCGCTACCGCGACTATACGAGCTTACTCCGCTACTACGCCGACTTTCCTGGTCGTGACGTGCGGGTGCGGCTCGGTTTCGATCTCTGACCAGAGAAGAGGAGAATGTACCAATGATGCGATTCACTTGGCTTCCCGTGGCGATGCTCGCGATCGGTTGCGTCGAGACCGCTCCTGAAGAGAATGTCCAGGAAGTCTTCACGACCGTGGCCCTGACCTTCACTCCCCAGAGTGGTGGTGCCGCCATCATGGCGGACTTCCTGGATCTGAACGGCGAAGTCACCATCGACGATATTGCGTTGACCAACGGTGAGACCTACGACCTCGGCGTCGAGTTCTTCAACGAGCTCGAAGATCCCATTGAGGACGTCACGCTCGAGATCATGGACGAAGATGATGAGCACCAGGTGTTCTTCACCGGCGGCGCCATCGACTCCATCGTGACCCACACCTACTCCGACATGGACGGGGGCGGGCTCCCGATCGGTCTCGACAACGAAATTGCGGCCACCAACACCGGCAGCGATACGTTTACGGTTACGCTTCGCCACCTGCCGCCTGAAGACGGAACCGTCGTGAAGGTTGCCGGCCTCGAAGACACCGTGGCCGCCTCGGGCATCGGCGCCATCGCGGGTGACACCGACATCACGGCTGACTTCGACCTGACGGTCGAGTAGTCACCAAACTCCAGCCCTGCTGCCGTTCCGCTACGTATGCGGCTCGGCAAGGGCTGCGAGTGCAGAGGGGTTCCGTTCTTGCGACCCCCCGTCCGTCTGCAGCGACTACCGGCGCGAGAGTGCCGTGGGTACCGTGATGGGCACGAGCCGTTGTCAAACGGTTGAGGAGGAGCCCATGCATCGCATTCCTGCGACCTTCGTTGCCCTTGCCTTGGTTGCCTGTGCCACGCCCGAGCCCGAAGAGACGCCACTGGAGGGCCCCGGCTTTGACGCCGAGACCGGCGAACTCGTTGCGAAAGGCGAAACCTTTATCGTTGGGCTCACCCACCTGCAGGTCCGCAACCTGCCGGGCCCCGGAGGGCGCTTCGGCGACCATGCCAACGCCGTGGGCGACCACCTCTTCGAAAACGAGCCAGAAGGTTGGTTGGGTGCGGCCTTCCGCAACGTGGGCCGCCTGAACTGGTGGACGATGACGGTTTGGGAGAGCGAAGAAGCCATGCTCCGATTCGTCGTCTCCGAACCGCATGCCCAGGCCGTAGCGGACTTCTGGGACATCACCGTCGGTGGCGAACACCAGGCTTACGAGGCGACTCGCGAAGAGCTGCCGGTGCAATGGAGCCGTGGCATGGAGCTCCTGCTGGAATCCAACGACACCGTGGTGCTTGGCGATAGCAAGTGGTTCGCAAACGGGGGGGAACTGTGATCAGTCTGATCAGCGGCAAGCGGAGCTTGCGCGAAATCAGAACAGCAGCAAGCAAAGCTTGCGCGAGTCTGATCATCGGACTGTTGGTCGCCTGTGGATTGACCCCTGCGGACGTCGTTGAACCCGTGATGAACCCGTTTCTCAACATCGACCGAAGCGACCAAGCCCCCTTCGAAGGCACGGTCACCGCACTACGTCCTGCGGGCGGGTACGTGTATGTGGCGGTGGATGAAACCTGGGTGGTGGGGTTCGACAAAGCACTCGCGCTCGGCGACAGTGTGATCGTCAAGCCATTTGGACGTTCCCGCGATTTCACATCGAAACGCACTGGTGACCATTACGACGAGCTTGTGTTTGGGATTGTATCGAAAGCGACGCCGTAGGCCCTCGGCAAGCCGAGGGCCGGCCCGTATGGCCACCACCCCACACAGTTTCCTCCCCTCGTAGGTTCGACACCTCCCACGATCCACGCCTCTCCGGTGACACCTTGAAGCCTCGGCGGGGTCCTGGAGGCTGGGAGGTGTTCATGTGGATCGCGATGAGTTCGCTGGCCGTCGCCGCAGAGTTGACGGTGGGATTGAGCTATCAAAACCTACAGTTGCTGGATCAACACCAGTCTCCGCTGCCTTACGCGGGACACGCCCCGGGAGGGCGCCTTCGCTATGACAGTGGCGCGCCGGTCGTTCGACCGTTCGCCGACGGTGAACTGGGGGTGGGATCGAGCTTTGCCCCAAGTGCGACAGACCGGGGAACCCTCTTCGTTCGGGCGCGACTCGAAGGCGGTGCCCTTGGGCGGCTTGCCTCGATCGGAGCAACGTCGCTGTGGGTCGGTGGAGCGGCCCATGCACGCTTCGACTACATCGATGGCATCGCCTACCACCCCTGGGGACTGGGCCAAACCTCACTCGATGCGGCCTTCCGCCTCGAAGGTCCCCCTCGCCCGTGGCGATGGTGGGTCGAAGCAAGCCTTCCCGTCGTCGGGAGTCTCAGTCGGCACAACTATAGTTTAGACCCCGTCGATCCCAATCTGGCTGACCTGCCTGCTTTCTTCGACCAGGGAACGCGACTTGTCACCGTGGCCCGCGCCCCGTCGGCTCGGGCCCGGTTTGCGCTGTTTCACGATACGGACAAACTGGATTGGATGCTGGGGCTTCGCTCCGAGTGGCTGACCTATGGCCTACCGAATCGACTGACAGCCCTTTCTTGGACCCTCGATGCGGGGCTCCGCTTCGGACGGGGAGGTGATGCATGATCGCCCTGCTTCAGCTCGTCGGATGCACGGTTTTCCCAGCGCCAGACGCTTCGCCAACCGCTTCCTTCGACGCACTCTGGGCGGACTTTGATGCCCACTACGGAGGGTTTGTGGTTCGGCCGGACCTGGATTGGGATGAGGCCTACGATACGCTTCGCCCCGAGGTTCGCGACGACATGACAGATGCGGAACTCCTCGCTGTGATGCAAGATCTGCTCCGGCCCCTGAACGACGACCACGTCTTTCTATTCGATTTCAAAGGCGACTTTTGGTCCTCGTATACGCCGGCCCGCGAAGAAGAGGAACTCGACCTCCCCTTCATTCGCGACACCCTGCTGCGCGATCCGGTCGATGAGCGCTCCCTTGTGTGGGGATGGCTCGAAGAAGGCATCGGCTACATTTTCATTCGGGACTTCTCCACCTTAGGTTCGGTCGGTGAATTAAGTCAGGCGCTCGAAACGTTCGCCAATGCCGACGGCGTGGTGGTGGATATTCGAGATAGCCCAGGCGGCACAGACAGTATCGCGGCCGAGCTGGCGGGTTGCTTCGCCACCGAACCCCAGCCCTTCCTGACCATCCGAATCCGCAACGGCCCGGCCCGCGATGACTTTTCAGAGCCCATTCGGTGGTCGCTTGAGCCCGCAGACTGTGGGTACACCGGTCCGGTGGCCCTCGTGACCAACACCCGAACGGTGAGCGCCGGCGAGTCCTTTACGTTGGCGATGACCGAATTGCCCCAGGTGGTCCACGTGGGCGAGACGACGACAGGTTCGTTTTCGGATGTGGTGACCCGCGACCTACCAAACGGCTGGCTCTACTCCCTGTCGATCGGCGATTGGCGAGACGCCCGCGACGTCAGTCATGAAGGGATTGGCATCATTCCCACCATCGAGGCGATCAATACGCTTGAGGCGTTGAGTGAAGGCCGGGACCTCGCGCTGGAAGGCGCGGTGAACGCTCTTCTTCGCTGAAGTGGTCCACAAGGGCCGCCCGGTCCGCAGCTTCATCCTTCGCGTTGAAGCTCCACGGCATGGCACCCGCGTACCCAAGGGCCTCGTACGTTTCGAGGCGGATCTGCAAGTCCAACGGATCGGTGGGAAACTCTCCGACCAAAATCGGCAAATCCGTTGGATATTCATCCACCAATGGCAACTCACCCACGTCATAGTGGTGAACCTGGAGCAGATCGAGTGGGGCGTCCAACCAGATGGCCGCGAGGTCTTCTGCACTCGCACTCCCCACCGTGAGCGGACGTCCGCCCCGCAGCGGAAGGGCCACGTCGAACAGAAAGTCCCACATCTCCTGCAGGGTCACGGGGTCTGCCACCAGCGGCGCATGCAGCCCGTCCAGCAGAGCCCATTCGGGTTCGTTTATGAGGTCGAACGCGAAGATGCGAGGATCGTGGTCGTAGCGCTGCAAAGGGACGATCCACGTCTCGATGAGGTCACGGCGAAGCACGGGATCTAAGGCCATCTCACGACGGCCAAACAGCTGCACGTCGTTGACGATTTTCGCTTGATCAAACCAGTAGAAGTCGAAAAGGACAGGCATGAGTTGGATGCCTCTGGCATCCGCAACCTCGAGCGCGGCATCAAAGTCCGCAAGGACCTCATCGGGCGTGCTCTGCCCAAGTGCCCGACCGTCCGCGAAGAGGAACCAGCGCACCACCTCAACCCCGACCAACGCGTCAAAGTCGGCCTCGAGCTGCTCTCGGGAGTCCGGCGTTCGGATGCCACGATTGCCCCACGCCCGCCCGAAGTCGTGTCCGTAGCGCAGCCAGGGGAGATTCACGCCAGCAACGAAGCGTTCTAGCCGATCTTCGACTTCGACGGGCAAGAAGTCAAGGGGGTCTGTGGTTCGTTCCTCAATCGGTTCGGCCTTGACACAACCGCCAAGCCCCATGGCCCAAAGGAACAACCCGCCCACCTTCGTCAGAAACGCCACGGGGTCCGGTACCCCAACCCCGCCGAGATGAACACTCGGGATCGCGCAGCGCTTCAGCGCAGTTCAACCCCGAGGGACAGGGTCCCCAGGTACAGCCAGTTGAAGAGGAACCCATCCCCAGCGAACGGATCGGGTTGGTCCGAAGTGCCCGTGGACCCGCCGCCGATGAACCGAAGCGCGGCGTACACATCAGGACCACGCGTCCGCAGACCGATCTTCCCACTTGCATCGACCACCGCGCCGACGATCGGCAGATCTGAGCCATTGAGCACAGAAACCGGTGCATAGAACCCCGTGACCTCGCCGGCCCACCACAACCGATCGGACACCGGACCCCGAAAGCGCCCCGCAAGTAGCGGGACCGGACCCACGTCGCGGCTCGCGAGTGCCTGTGAGCCGTCGAGCGAGGCGTACTGGATGCTCACATTGCGAATCTGGAGGGCTACGCCAAACGCCACTTCGCGCTCGGTCGAGGCCGCCAGGTCGTACATCCACGTCAGCCGGTAGAACGGAAAACTGTACCGGAACTGCAGCGCATCGCCAGCCGGAAACACCAGATCCCCGACGGTCAAGTCGTTGGCCGGAGCCACCACGGATTGAAAGTTCAAAGGTTGGTAGAGGAACGAGACCGTGTGACGGTGGGCCCGTCCAAGGTCGAGGTCCGCTTGAAGCCTCACGAAGGGGTACAACAGATCCTGTCCGAGATCGCCCGGCACCCGTACTTCGGTGCCGTCGTTGCCGAACTGGAGCCGGTGCGACAACTGGCCCGTCGCTCCAAGATCCGCGAACAGGCGCAGCGCAACGGGTGCATCGGCCTCTTGAATGAGGGAATCGGACCGGTCGGGGGTACCCGCCAGGGCGGCAAACGAAAGCCATGTAATCATGGGTGGTCTCCTTCGCGGCCCAGGTATTCTGCCGTAGAAGACCACGAACCCCAATCGGAGTCACCCTCACTTTCGTGGCCCGTTGGGGCGGACGATCGTGCTGATTCTAAAGCTCGTAGAAGAGAAAGTGCTGTACTCGGCCGCGAATGGTCTCGGTTCGCTCCACTTCAAAGCCCAGCGCAAGATTCAATGCCAAGATGCCAGGCCGGAGTTCGGCATTCTGGGTCACAACGCGCCGAAAGCCCGCTTGTCTTGCCCATGTTAGACGCATGGCGATCAACTGGCCCTCGTGCTCCGATTCGAACGCCTGAAAGGCCCGCTTGGTAGGAAGCTGCGCGAGCCACTGCGGCGGCGCTTCGCCCCAGCCCACTCGATACAGTTCATGCCAACGAGTTAAATCCGTCGTCCTCATCATCATCCGTTCCACCGAAGGCCCAAAGTCCTGCTGCGGCCAGTATCGAGGCGGATCCTACGATCACCACGAACACTCCGACAAGATCCCAAGGAACATCGGGAAGCGACTGTTCAAATCCGACCTTCTCGAGGTTGGACACCAGGCCAAGCACCAAGGACAGAAACGATTGCAGAACAAACCCAATGATTGCACCTGGGAGGTAGTCGCGGCGCGAAAACACCATGGCAATCACGATTCCACAACAGCCGCAGAACGTGCCAAGCAATAGCCCAATAATGAGCGACAGAGGGTCAAAGCCTTGATTCACGCGTTCACTCCCACGACTGGCTTAACGCAGCCCTCTGGCCGCATGACTTTCCACATCGGCTGCCACGCCGAGCGGAGCGAGCGGCTCACACCATGGAGCGGCAACTACCCGAAGCCCTTCGACCTTGATTCCGTCAGCAAGCCGGGACGTCCTGCGACACGGTTGTGGCAAGCGCAAACAGCTCGGCAAGGGAGGCCTTCTCAATGCGCCGCGCCGAACGAAGGCCCTCAAGCCACGTGGGCTTCGCCTGAATGGCATTGGCAAGAGGCCCGCGGAGGGCCAACCCTGTCTTCGTGTCGAGATCGAGTTTAAGGAGCGCCAAGAAGACGAGCAACGCCACCAGGGGGTCAAGGTACCTCCCAGGTTGTGCGTCGGCGCAGAGCCATTGCTGGACCCTTGCTGCGTCCGTGGTCATTTGGGCGGCGCGGAACATCGCGTGCCCCAGGCGTCCCATGGCCTCCAACTTCCGAACTGGCCGGCAGAACGTCCCCAATACCGGGGCGCGGCCGAGGTACAACGGGGTGAGTGCCAGCCGATGGTCGATGCCCGGAGCCCGACCGACTCCGCAGACGAACAGCGTCACAGAACCCCGCCCCACCCGTCCCGCCTCCCCAACGAACCACTCCCAGAGCGTGGGGAACGAACCGAGTTCAGGCTGTCGAGCCACCGCGTGCCGCCACACTTGCGCATTGGGGAGCACCACCACCACATCTCGTCCGGTTGCGGCGGCGCGTAGTCCAAGCGAGACAGCCGCGAACGGGGTGAGCGCCGCCGCGCCATCCGTCTCTCCCCACACCACCACCCACTCCGGTGAGACGCGATGCCACACCGCGTGGCGATGGCCCGCGACGATGATGGTTCGACCCATGGACCGCTGCCGCTCGGCGAGATCCGTCCAGGGCGCATCCACCGCGTACACCCGTCCCTTGCGGAGCTGCATTTGCAGATCTGGCCAGAGCATGCCGAGCAGGAGCCTCGGGTTTTCGGGCCCTTCGTCATCACGAACCACGGATCGACGGGGAGGCCATACCCCCACCCGTTCCTCTCCAGGGCCCGCGATCTGGACCACCCCTTGAAACGGTTCGGGCATGGGCACGCTAAGCGTGGCGGAATGGGGACCTGGTGGGGCGCCGAGGTCAACGGTGCGGGGTCCGTTCGGCGTCAGTCCCACCACCCAATGCTGCCGTCCGTCGCCCGTGGCGATCACGTCTCCTTGTTGCATCGACCCTCCTTTGTGGCGGATCTTGCTCAATACAGGTAGCGATCCGGCGGGGCGCAGCTCGGCGCGGGCGCCTCGACCAACGTAGCAAGGTCGGAAAGGAGCTGAGCCTCGACCTCCAAACCTGGGTCCTCGAGCTGCATCGCCGCCGTCGAGGCCCGCGTCTGCGCCGCTCCTACGACCGTGAGGGCTTCCTCGGCCGACTGGCCCCCCTCACACATGGCGGCCGCTGCATCGAGGGCGAGGATTTCGTCACGGAGGATGGCCATCTTGAAGACCCCAAGGTCGTCCGCCATCACGCCGTCGATCTGGTGCGCGGTACCGAGCTGGTACTCAAGCGGAGCGCGGTCTTCGATTCGCTTATTGCCTGGCGTCGTATAGGCAAGCCGAAGCACCGCGGCCTCCGAAATCCGCTCCTCTCCAAAGGCCAGAGGCTCGAGAGGTTCAAAGAGTGCACCAATCCCACCGTTGTTGCGGGAAGCGAACAGCGCACTCGCCCCCAAGGAAATGCGATCTCCGTCGAGGGGCACGGCGAAGGGCTCGATGAGGGTCCAGTCCGAGGCAGCCTCAGCGTCAGCGACGAAGTCGTACGCGAGAGGGGTCGTAATGAGGGAGAAGTCCCGACCGAACACCCGATCGACGTCCTCCTCGTCGAAGAGGGTGAAGGCATGGCCACCGCGCACCTTCGCGATGGCATCGAGGAGTTCGGAGCCCATGTCCGCTTCCCACCCCTACCACCGTGATGCCGTGGCCGACCTCTGCGCCCTGACGGGCGAGGCCAAGAAAGGACTCTCGCGAAGTTTCTCCGGTGTTGGGTTGAACGTCGGTCATCAAGAATACGCGGCCGGGGTTCGCAGCCCGATCGAGCAAGCCGTAGGCCTTCCGCATGCCCGACTCCATGTCGGTGCTACCACCCGTATCCAAACCACGGAGAATCCTCAGGGCATCATCACGACCGCGCCGATCCATTGCTTTGAGGCGCATCCGGGTCTTGGCAGAAGAACCATACGTGACGATGCCCAGCTCGTCGAGCTCATCAAGCTGGGGCACCATCGCTTCGGCGGCAGCAACGACCCGTGCGAGGCGCCCTCCCATCGACCCACTGATGTCGATGGTGAACACAAACGACAGAGGCGGCCGCTCGATGTCCGTAAGGGCGGTCGTAAACCCGATGTGCGCCAGTAAGGCTGGCTCCGATCCGTCGACCGGACGAACGAACGCGGCTCGAACTTCAGGACAGAGGGTTTGTGCGCAGGATGTCCCAGTAAACGGCAAATCGTGTTCCGAAAGAAGACCCTCGGCAGCATAGTGCTCGGTGCTGGGGATTTCCCCCGCTCGAATCAGTTCTGGAACAAGGTTGGCGTCCTGCAGCCCGCCTGGATTCACGCCGAGCGAGCCCGAATAGAGAACCGAGCTTTAGCAACCCACCAAGCTTAAGGCCCACAAGACGAGATTTGGTGCCATGGCATGCTCCTCGCACCATCATGGCCTACCGCGGATGAGGTCGCGCCTTCTTTCAAGATTGTGAATGCGGTTTCGCTAGGGTGTTGTGGAAGCCGAGGCCGTCGCCTGTTGCCAGTTCTGCACAGGATGCAACTGCCCGCGGATATCGCCATAAAACGTCTGACTCGCCGTGTGGATGTTGTAGTAGAGCTGTCCTTCCCCCGCGACAACCGCCATGCCAGCAATCGTGCGAACGCGATCGTTGGGGATGGCCCAGTTGATCGGACAGCCGCCCGTGAACGCCCCTACGACCCCCGAACTGTCTTCGATGACGCGCTCGAGGTCTCGGTTCGTGATCTCGTAGCTTAGAACGCCATCGGCAAAATACTCGCTGACGTCACCGGTCTTGCCGAAGTCCACGATGATGGGGCCGAGCATCCCTGGCTTTCCACAGTGGATGTGTGCCATCACGATTTCTTTGGGATCGATGTCCGTCACCGCGAGGTGGGCGTAGGCTCGCGAGAAGTCCTTGGTGAAGGCGACCGTGCCATGACCTCGTCCAGGACGTTCTTCGCGAGGTGTAGGAGGTTTAGTCGACTTAAAGACACTCGGTGCGGCGGCCGGCGTGTCCGACTCTTCATCGGCTTCCTGCTGGGGACTAAGGTACGCCTCAAAGACAAGTCCAATCTGGGTTCCGGCTTTGGGGTTCAGCGGGTAGTCGATCAGGGGTGCAACCTCGGCCCGAGGCTCAACGACCGCCCCATGGGCGTGACCATGGGCTTCATCGGGGTTGGCATCGGCCGGCGAAGCGGCACATCCCGTGACGAGTCCAAGGCAAACAGCAACGATCAAAGGCAGCGTTCGGCTCACGTAGACCTCCGAGGTCTCAAAAGGGGGTTCGCAGGGCACGCCTCCTGCATACCCAGTAATGACAACTACGTCAATATTGATATAATCGTCATTTATAGAGCCGCATGCCGCCGCTCCCTTGGGGTTTTGCTCGAGAGGGACTACGAGACCGTTGGACCTAAGAACCCCAACAGCAATGTCGACGCGACGCTGCGCAGCTGCTCCGGACGCCCTCTCGAATGGCGAAAGACTCGGTCGCAAGGTGTGGCTTCGTCGAGGAGTTCCCGTGATACGGCGCGCCTTCCCTCCGACCAAGTCCACGCCGGTAGGCAACCTTCGCTCGCACTCAGCCCAGCCACTCGACGTTCCTGATTGAACGCTCCGGATCAGAGCCTCCCGTTCAGATTTCCGCCCCGTCGAGGAGTAGCAAGGTACTTCGCGGGCATGTCCTCTCCAGAGATTCCCGCCGCCGATTATGCAGCGTTGCTCAACGTGCTCAAGCAGCGAGTTCGCCAAGCGCAGATCAAGGCCGTGCTGTCGGCGAATCGAGAGCTTGTGCTGCTTTACTGGACCATTGGCCGCGAGATTGTGGCTCGGCAGGAGACGCAAGGCTGGGGAGCCAAGGTCATCGATCGGCTTTCCGGCGATCTGCGAAAGGCGTTTCCCGAGATGAAGGGATTTTCCACCCGAAATCTCAAGTACATGCGAAAACTCGCGATGGCGTGGCCCGAGGAGGACTTTGTGCAACAGGCCGTTGCACAACTTCCGTGGGGACACAACGTCCGCCTCCTTGAAAAGGTCAAAGAGCCCACAGTCCGCAAGTTCTACGTCGAGCAAACTGCCCTGAACGGATGGTCTCGAGACATGCTTGTCCTGAACATTGAACGGCGACTCCACGAGCGCCAGGGCGTCGCTCCCAACAACTTCCAGGCGACCTTGCCACCCGCTCAGTCCGATCTGGCCGAGCACATCATCAAAGATCCCTATGTCTTTGACTTTCTCACCCTGGCTGACGATGCCAGAGAGCGCGATCTAGAGTCCGGGCTCGTCGCCCACATCCGAGATTTTCTCATCGAACTGGGCCTCGGTTTCGCCTTCGTAGGACGTCAGATCCATCTCGATGTCGGTGGCGAAGATTTCTACCTCGACCTGCTCTTCTACCATTTGCACCTGCGCTGCTTCGTGGTGGTCGAGTTGAAGGTCGGAGAATTCACTCCAGAACATGTTGGAAAGCTGAACTTCTATCTGTCTGCCGTCGACGACCTCATGCGGCACGAAACGGACCAGCCCACCATCGGGCTTCTGCTCTGCAAGTCGCGAAGCGACGTTGTGGTGGAGTACGCCCTCCGCGATCTGATGAAGCCCATCAGCATCGCCAATTGGGAGACGAGGCTTATGGAGTCTCTCCCTGCCGAGCTGGAGGGCCGACTCCCCACCATCGAACAACTCGAAGCAGAACTTCGAGAGACCGAGGAGTGACCAGCTTGCAGGAGCGAAGCGACGAAAGCTGGCTGCGTAGGCCTGCAGGCGTGGCGCCGAAGGCCAGCAGGAACCAGCTTGCAGGAGCGGAGCGACGAAAGCTGGCTGCGTAGGCCTGCAGATGTAGCGCCGAAGGCCAGCA
>JBCCQY010000170.1:0-20926 GCA_039208735.1 Myxococcota bacterium
GCATTCCGCTTTGCCCGCCAACGCGTACAGATTGTTCGGGTCGAGTCTCAACGCGGTGTCATAAGCGCGTAGGGCTCGGTGGAAGCAGCCTGCCTGGCGTAGGCTCTCTGCACGGGCCGTTGCAGCTTCCCGGTGGTCGGGAACCCGCTCCAGCACGGCCTGCCAGGCCTCGGTCGCGTACGACCATTGGCCACGCAGTTCACGCAGCCTTGCGATGCCAATGGCAGCATCGACGTGGGTGGGGTCTTCGTTTAGACAGGATTGGTATGCGGCGAGTGCCTCGGCCCAGGCTCCGGCAGTCTGGAGCTGGACCGCTCGCTCGAAGTGCTTGCGCGCGTCGGACATCGAGCCTCGATTCCTCGACTGGTAGGTTAACCCCCATACGGACCGGCGCCGTCATCTCTGAAGGGCTGCGTCTTCGACACGAGCCTCCTCTCGAAAGTACGACCCCAGGGTTCGAATGAAAAGGAGGCACAAATGCTCGTGGTGGGAGACACGGTCGACGAGTTCACACTCTGCGACCAAAACGGCAACGAGGTGCCTTGGAATGCATTCCGTGGCAAGCCTCTGGTCGTCTTCTTCTATCCTCGCGCCAACACCCCGGGGTGCACAAAAGAGGCGTGTGCGTTTCGCGACCTTTCGTCCGAATTCGAGGCGGCGGGGGCCAGGGTCGTTGGGGTGAGCGCGGACTCGGTCAAGGTGCAGTCGAATTTCACCAATAAGCACGATCTGAACATGCCGCTCCTGTCCGACCCAGACCACGTCATCCTCGAACCTTGGGGCGTGTGGGGCGAAAAGAAGATGTACGGAAAGACGTCGATGGGCATCATCCGATCGACCTTCCTCTTTGATGCGGACGGCGTGGTCCAGCACGTCTGGTCGCCCGTGCGCGTGAAGGGCCACGTCGACGCGGTACTCGAGAAGGTCTGCGAGACCTCGTAAACGCCTAGGTCTTCTCGCTACCTCACCGACGAGTCTGTGAGGGGTTGACGTTCGCCGTGGCGTGATTCCATTTCAACCATCACCGGCGACGGACGAGAACCCCGCCCGTCGCCTCACAAACCTCCAACGACGTTGGGATCCAATCGATCCTGGGAGAATGACTATGCTCGTTCCATGGGTTGACATCGATCGCGCGTTTAACCAGGCTGAAGCTTTGCATCGCCAGGTCAACGCACTGTTAGGAATGGAATCCGCACTTCGCGCGACCCCATTGACATCGACCCCTCGCTGGTCCGAGAACGACGAAGGCTACACGCTTTCCGTCGATCTCCCCGGCCTGGTCCAAGAGGACGTCGAACTCGCGGTACACCACCGCCACCTTTCTCTCAAGGCGAAGCGTTCGCTTTCATGGCCGGACGGGACCCAAGTCCGCCATCGTGAGCGGCGTGCATTCCAACTGGACCGTACATGGACGCTCCCCCAAACGGCCGACGTCGAGCAAACCGAAGCGGCGTTGACCGATGGCGTTCTTACCATCCGAATTCCCAAGACCCCCAAGGCGACGCCCCGCCGCATCGAGGTGCAGCATGGCTGACACGAACCCTGATCTCCCCGTGACCCCTGACGTCCAAACGCCCGAGGTGGAAACGCCTTTGACGGTGAAGCGCCCCGCAGACTGGATTCGTCCGGCGGCGGATGTGGCCGAAACGGAGAACGGCCTCGAGCTGTGGCTCGACGTTCCCGGCGTAGCCAAGGATTCGGTCAAGCTCGAAGTCGAAGGCCTGGAGCTGCGGGTCGAGGCGCCGCGCGACGACCGATTTGGCTATCGACGAATCTTTACGCTGCCCCGCCAGGTAGACCCGACGGGCATTACCGCAGAGATGAGCGCAGGGGTTCTCCACCTCACGCTGCCCCGCGCAGAAGCCTTCTCCCGACGCGTTATCAGCATCGCGTAATTCAGCTCCTTGGACGGAGGGAGTGGCCAGTCACCCTTCGCGCTGCCGGGTGAGGTAGTCGCGAAGGGATGACTGGCGCTCATTCCAACCTCTGGGAACCAAAATCCGGCCATGTGGTCACCGATAGGGCACCGAACGGTGGAGTCCTTCGTGAGCATGTGGTTCGGCATGGGTTGCCTGATCGTTCTTTGCTGCCTTCCGGCTGTACTCTCGACAGTCGGATTGCTATGGCATCGGTTTGGTCCCCAACCGAAACGCAGCCCCTTACGAGATGAAGCGGCCGGCGCATGGCTTGAGCGGCAGATTGAGGGTGCGGCCCTCGATGTTGGGGTCGAGGTGCATGGTGCACCAGGTCTCGATGCGTACTGGCCGAGCGTCGATGCCATCGGCCTGTCGGCTCCCACCTGGCACGGGCGCCGCGCGACGGAATTGGCGATTGCTGCCCACGAACTGGGGCACGCCCTCAACATCCGTTCCCACTGGCTTGCCGCCCACGCCTTGCCCATCGCCCGGTTGGCGCAAGGCCTAAGTTGGCGGGCCTTTGCGGCCACCGTCTTTTCGGCGTTGTTGGTGGGTGCGGGCGGATTGATCCCATTCGCAACCGTCTTGCTCGGCGTGAGCCTGGTGGTCACCCTCACCGTGTGTGGCGATGAGTGGTTTGCAAGCTGGCGAGCCGTTCGATTCCTTCGTGATGACCCCACCGTGTCAGACGACGAAATCAAGATTGCCCAACATTCCATGCGTTCGGCGGGAACGGTCTACGCCCTCGACCTCGTCGGCCAACTCTTCGTCCTCGCGAGCTGGCCGTTCGTCATCGCCGATTGGCCGTCCCTCAGCGGTCCAACCAGCATCCCCAGTCCGGAAGCGGTTGGCTTAGCGGTTGTGATGGTCCCCGTCCTATTGCTGCGGGCTGCACATGTGGGCTTGCAAGTGTGGGACCCCGAACCCGTGACGACCGACTTCCGCCTGTTCACCGTGATGTCCCAGGAGAGCCGGTGGGAGTTTCTCACCGGGCTCGCCGTACTCACGGTGGTCGTGATGTTGCACCCCTTGTTGACCGGGCCGTTCGCGACGAGCGCGCTGGTGGGGGCCACGATGACGGCCATCGGTCCGGTAGGCGCGCTGCTTCGAGCGATCGTGCTCGTTCCCTTGGTGTTGCTCCTCCACCGATTTGCAGAGCCTGATCCAGAGGAACAACGTCTCCTTTTCAAAACACCCAATCTCGAGACGACCGCTCCCGCGCTGCTCGCGCTCTACACGAACCCTCCATGGTATCTGCGTGTAAGCTGGCTTGCGAACCTGGCTTACATCCCGCTGCTCGCCGTGGCAGCCGTCCGTTTGTGCACCTGGGCCTAACACCGGTCTAAGATTGCCCGCCCAACCCGGTGGCAATGGTCGTCGAGGAGTGGTACGCCCCGGGGAAGCGTAAATCCGCGCGTCGGGAGAAGCAGTGGGCGCGATCATGTTGCTGGAAGACGGCCGACAATTCTCGGGTGATGCCTTTGGAGCATCCACGACCCGAGTTGGGGAAGCCGTCTTCAATACCGCGATGACCGGGTACCAGGAGGTGTTGACCGACCCCTCCTATGCGGAGCAGGTCATCACGATGACCGCTCCCCATATTGGGAACACCGGTGTCAACGAAGAGGACCCTGAGAGCCGCCAGGTTTGGGCGGCCGGCTTTGTCGTGCGTTCGTTGACCCGGGGGCCCTCCTCATGGCGGTCGACGGGTGGTTTACACCAATACCTGATTCGAGAGGGTGTTCCTGGCATGCAAGGCGTCGATACGCGCGCGCTCGTGCGACACCTCCGCAACCACGGGGCCATGCGCTGCGTCATCAGCACCGACGGCACGCCCGTCGAGGGACTTCGGGAACATCTCGACGCGTGGCCGGGCATGGAAGGCCGCGCACTCGCAACCGAGGTCACCTGCGAAAAGGCCTATGTGGCCCATGACCCCGAAACCCCCTCGGCCCGGATTGCCGTGCTCGACGGGGGCTGTAAGAGCAACATCGTTTCGCTCCTGCAACATGCAGGTGCCTACGTTCGGGTCCACCCGCTGACCGACCCTTCGGAAGCCTGGCTGCGCGACGTCGACGGTGTGCTCATCAGCAACGGCCCGGGCGACCCTGCCGCGCTGCCCAAGGTGGTGGAACAAGTTCGCTCGGCGCTTGGTCAAAAGCCCCTGGTGGGCATCTGCCTCGGCTCACAGCTGCTTGCACTTGCCTGTGGGGCGTCGACCTACAAGCTGAAATTCGGCCATCGCGGGGCCAACCAGCCCGTGCGAGAAGAGGCGACCGGCGCCGTACAAATCACGAGCCAAAACCACGGCTTTGCCATCGACCGGGCCTCGCTAGAAGAGGCGGGCGGCAAGGTCACTCACGTTCATCTCAATGACGACTCGGTGAGTGGGTTCCGGCACGACGAACACAAAGTGTTCGCGGTGCAGTACCACCCCGAGGCTCACCCCGGACCGCACGACGGTCGAGTGGTCATCCGACAGTTCCTCGACTTCGTGCAGGATGCGAAATGACATCGAACCGCCGTCTGCCGAAAGGCAGCGCCATCCTCGTCATCGGGTCAGGGCCGATCGTCATCGGCCAGGCCTGTGAGTTTGATTACTCGGGCACCCAGGCCGTCAAAGCCCTCAAAGCCCTTGGCTATCGGGTGGTGTTGCTGAACAGCAATCCCGCCACCATCATGACCGATGAACGCTTGGCCGACGCCACCTATGTCGAGCCCCTGAGCGTCGATGCGGCCCGCCAGATCATCGAGCGGGAACGACCCGATGCGATTCTTCCCACCGTGGGCGGCCAGGTCGGCCTGAACCTCGCCCTGGAGTTGCACCAGGCAGGCATTCTCGACAAGCACGGCGTTCGACTTATCGGAGCCGACCCCGAAGCCATCGATTTGGCCGAAGACCGCCAGCGGTTCAAGGACGCCATGGTCGAGATCGGTATCGGGGTCGCCCAGTCCGGCACCGCCAAGACCTTGGCCGAAGCCGAAGTCCTGCTCGAGCAGGTTGGCCTCCCCGCGATCATTCGCCCGTCGTTCACATTGGGCGGCGCTGGCGGCGGAATCGCTTGGAACATCGAAGAGTTTCGCGCCATCGTTGCGGAGGGACTCCGCCTTTCTCCGGTCACCCAGGTCCTCGTCGAACGGTCGCTGCTGGGCTGGAAGGAGTTCGAGGTCGAGGTCATGCGCGACCTCGCCGACAACGTGATCATCATCTGTTCCATCGAGAACTTCGACCCGATGGGCATTCACACCGGCGACTCGATCACCGTCGCCCCCGCGTTGACCCTGACCGACCGCGAATACCAGAACCTACGGAATCTTGCGCAGAAGATCATTCGCCGCATCGGCGTCGAGACGGGAGGCAGCAACATTCAGTTCGCCGTCAATCCCGAGACCGGCGAAGTCATCGTCATCGAGCTGAACCCGCGGGTGAGCCGTTCCAGTGCGCTTGCCAGTAAGGCGACGGGATTTCCCATTGCGAAGATCGCGGCCCAACTCGCGATTGGCATGACCCTCGACGAGATCGACAACGACATCACCCGCGTCACGCCGGCCTGCTTCGAGCCCGCACTTGACTACATCATCGTCAAGATTCCGCGTTGGAACTTTGAAAAGTTCGAGGGCTCGAATCGCAAACTCGGCACTGCGATGCGTTCGGTGGGCGAGGTGATGGGCATTGGCCGCACCTTCCCCGAAGCGTTGCTCAAGGCCATTGACAGCCTGGAAGGGGGTTTCCCCGACGTAAGCGGCCACTCCGACCAGGCCATTCGCGAAGCCTTGGCGTCAGCCACGCCCGACCGCTTGGCCGTCATCTACGAGGCCCTGCGTCGCGGTTGGAACAGTTCGGACATCGAGCAGCTCACCCAGATCGATCGCTGGTTCCTCGATCAGATGGTCGCCATTGTCAACGTCGAGCAGAGCCTCACGGGCCGGTTCGTCGATACGGTAAGTGCCGATGAACTGCGGCGCGCCAAGCGCATGGGCCTCCCCGACAAGACCATTGCCGGCTTGCTCAGCTGCGAGACGGCTGCAGTCACCGAGCGACGCAAGCGCGAAGGGGTGGTGCCCACCTTCAAGCGGGTCGACACGTGTGCGGGCGAATTCGAAAGCTACACCCCTTACCTCTACAGCACCTTCGAGGATGAGGACGAAGCTGGGGATTCCGAGACCGACCGCGTGGTGGTCCTCGGCAACGGTCCCAATCGCATCGGCCAGGGAATCGAATTCGATTACGCGTGCTGCCACGCGGCGTTTGCCGTGCGAGATGCGGGTCTCACCTCGGTGATGATCAACTGCAATCCCGAGACCGTGAGCACCGACTACGACACGGCCGACAAGCTTTACTTCGAGCCCTGCACCGCGGAGCGCGTTGGTGCGGTGCTCGATCGCGAAACGCCCCGAGGCGTCATCCTTCAGTTTGGTGGCCAGACGCCACTGAAGCTGGCCCACGACATTGGCCCCGTTCTGGGCACCTCGCCCGACGCCATCGACTTGTGCGAAGACCGCGAACGGTTCTCGGTCCTCCTCCAGGAACTCGACATTCCCCAGCCCGAGTCCGCGGTCGCGCACAGCGAAGAAGAGGCGTCGGCGGTGGCCGCCCGACTCGGATTCCCCCTTCTCGTGCGACCGTCGTACGTGCTTGGGGGCCGGGCGATGGCCATCTGCTACGACGAAGCGGACTTCAGCCGGGTGGTGGGCGACGCGATTAGCACCAGTGAAGCACGAGCCTTGCTCATTGACCGCTACCTCGTGGGGGCCCGCGAATACGACGTCGATGCGCTCTCGGACGGCGAAGACGTCTACATCGCAGGCATCATTGAACACATCGAAGAGGCAGGGGTCCACTCGGGTGATTCCGCGGGCGTGCTGCCTCCGGTGGCGCTGGCTCACGAAGAGCAACGGCGCATCACCGCCTACACCGAGGCCATCGCTAAGAAGCTTGGCGTCATCGGGCTTGTGAACATCCAGTTCGCCATCGTCGAGGGCCAGGTGTTCGTCCTCGAAGTCAATCCCCGAGCCAGTCGCACGGTGCCGTTCGTCGCGAAGGCGACCGGGGTGCCGCTCGCCCGCCTCGCGACTCGCCTCTGCCTTGGCGAGAAGCTTGCCGACCTGCCCACGGAACCCAAAGGGGCCGGCATGTACTTCATCAAGGCCCCGGTGTTCCCCTGGCGGAAGTTCCAGGGACACGATGTGGTGCTCGGCCCAGAGATGCGTTCGACAGGCGAAGTGATGGGGGTGGGCTGGTCCTTCGGGGAAGCCTACGCCAAGGCCCTCATCGCGGCGGGCATGAGCCTGCCTACCGAGGGTGGCGTGTTCCTGTCGATTCGGGATGCAGAGAAGCCGGAAAGCATCAACATCGCAGGCGCCTTGCGGCACCTTGGATTCAAGCTCTACGCGACCGGTGGTACCGCTAAGTTCCTTGAGGAACGCGGCATCGAGTGCGAACGGGTGTTCAAGGTCCACGAGGGCCGTCCCGATGCGGTCGACCACATCAAGAACGGTCAGATCCACCTGATCATCAACACCCCGCTTGGAAAGAAGGCGCAGTACGACGAAATGGCAATGCGCCTCGCCGGTTTACAGCACGGAATTCCGTGCATTACCAACCTTGCGGCCGGCAAAGCGGCGGTGTCCGCGATCCGGAGCCTTCGCGCCGGAGAGCTGCAGGTGATCAAGCTGCAGGAGATTCGCTGACCCGCCCCTTGGTGCGATCCGCGAGGGCCTGCAATACGGTCTCGCGGATCGCCTGTGGAAGGCGGATCTTCATGCGAACCGTTTCGCTGTAGGTGGTGTCGACGATCTCCACCCCATGGGTCGTCAACACGTGGTGAACGTCACCGGTGTCGGGATGCCCAAAGCGGATCCACACGTCGGCCATCTCGACGAAATCCGCCACTTCCGCGCGATCCAGTCCCTGACCCGCACAACCACCGTACGCACGGATTAGGCCGCCCACCCCCAGTTTGGTTCCCCCAAACCAACGCGCCACCACCACGACCACATCGACCACATCGTGGCCATCAATTTGGGCGAGGATGGGTCGTCCCGCGGAACCTCCGGGTTCACCGTCATCGTGGCTCCGCCCATCCCCCGAGGCGAGCCGAAACGCCCAGCAGTGATGAGAGGCGTCTGGCCACCGCGCGCGATTTGCCGCGACGACCGCCAATGCCTCATCGGACGTCGTGCATGGCGCGATGGTGGCCGTGAACCGAGACCCTTTGATGGGGGCTGCAACAAACGTGGAAGGCGAAGCGATCGTCTTGGGCACGCACGGGACGTAACGCGACGGATACGGCAAGATCGAGTTTTCATCCGCTTCGTGAAGGCGAGTTCGGGTTGACATTCAAGACAAACGTGACGGTTGCTGCAGTATGCCGTTATCGTATGAGGGACCTCCTCGATTCGACCCCTTCTCCTCCCACCCTCCGCCGCCTTCCCTCTTTCCCCCTTCGTTGCCCCCATGTCTCTCGCTACTGGTTCACTGTTCGGTGAATACCGGGTTCGACGCCGCCTTGGCGTCGGCGGCATTGCCACCGTGTACGCCGTTCAACATCGCCGTCGGGGCACCTGGCATGCCTTAAAGGTGCTCCAACACGCCCACTCCAGGCGTCGCGACCAATTGCGTCGTGAGGCCGAACTCCAAACCGCGATCGGCGGTCCGATTGTGCCCATCGAAGAAGTCATCGACCTTCATGGCTACTTCGGCAACGTCATGCCGTTGATCGAAGGCGCCTCCTTGTTTCAGCTTGCGAGCCGTCACACCTTGAATCCCCGTGAGGCTCTGGTGCTGTTTCAGGGGTTGGTCGTCGGCATCGATCACGCCCATCGCGCGGGTATCGTGCACAATGACGTCAAACCCTCGAACGTGTTGATCAGCCCTGAGGTAAAGGTCCACCTCGCCGATTTTGGTCTTGCCCTGCGCCTGGGTGAACTCGCCCCCGCTGGATTTGCAGGAACCCCTGCCTACGCAAGCCCCGAGCGGTTGGCAGAGTCCATGATCATCACCAAAGCGGGTGATTTGTGGTCACTGGGCATCATCCTGTACGAACTGCTCGCAGGTCACCGACCCTTCGAAGCCACCTGCCTCGTGGGCATGCGCGCCGCAGTCCAAGAGCCCATCGATTTCGATCCCATTCCCGCTCCCCTTGCGCCGCTCGTCGCGGCCATGCTCGAGCGGATTCCTGAGTTTCGGATGCAGTCCACGACGGAGCTGCTGGACGCACTTTCGGCATTCCAGCCTGTGATGCACGCGCCGACCCTCGGAATCAAGGTGCTCGAGGCTGCCGATCACTTCGTTGAGAAGGTGCCCAAGGCCGGGCAGACGATGTTTCCCGATGAGTTCGACGACCCTGAAGACCCACTGGTCAGCGACCAGGGGGAGCCCAGCTGGTCCGAACCGCAACCCGCCATGGGTTAAACCTGTACGACCGTTCGTTCAAGGTCACAGCCAACTCGCATTCCCGTCCGCCAGATCCGAGCGGCAGGGCATGCTGTCCTTCCGAACTGACATTGCGCTGATGCGCGCCACCTCGATTCTCCAACGTGCGGTACGCGAGTCACCCGACCAGGTGCGCAAGTTGAGCACCGGCAACCGGTTGTCAAGTGTCGCCGAAGATGCAGCCGGAAGCGGCGTTGCTTCGCAATTGAAGGCCCGTCGCTTTTCGCTACGGATGGCCATGCACAACAGTGAGAACGGCATCTCACTCATCAGCGTCGCGGAGTCGGGATTGCAAGAGGTCAGCGGCAATCTCAAACGCATGCGCGAACTCGCGGTGTATTCCGCCTCGGATACCCTCGATGACGACGAGCGCGTCTACCTTGACGACGAGTTCGTGGCTCGGGCCGACGAAATCACCCGGGTTGCATCGATGACCGAGTGGAATGGCGTCAGCCTGCTCGATACCGACGGCCAAATTTACGAGGTTCAAGTTGGCATCGACGGCACAGCCAACAGCCGCATCAACATCTACCTGTCCGACCTGCGAGCCAATGGCCCCAACATGGGTGTCGACGCAGGAAGCATCGACGTGTTGACCGCAGCCAACGCTCGCGGGGCCATTGGAGCGGTCGACCAAGCCATCGACTTCGTCAACAGCCTGCGTTCGGGGCTCGGCGCCACCCAAAATCGCATTACGGGGGGCTACCGCCTGGCCGATCGCATGCGGCTCAACGCGGCCGAGGCCGAATCCCGAATCCGTGACGTCGATGTGATGTTTGAAAGCGCTCAGTTCGCGAAGAGCACCATGACCCAGGACTCCGCGATGGCGCTGGTCATGCAGGCTCGTCAGATGTCGCGAACCGCCCTGCAGCTCCTTTCTTGAAGCCACGAACGGGTTTGTAGGCTCGCGCCGCGCGAACCTGCACAATCGTGCCATCATCGAGCCACATGCCGGTCAGTTCGCCGCCGTAGACGCAGCCCGTATCGAGCCCCACCACCTTTGGACGCCCCTGCGAGTCTGGCCGGGCCAAAAGCAGTCCCTGGCGTGCATCGTGGCCAAACACGACCCGCCGCTTGCCCTTGTAGACCTCCCACCAACGGGCGTCCGACGACGCGTCATCCGGCCATCGACGAAGCGACAGCGCCGTTTTGCGGGAGGTTCGATCCAACTTGCCCGATGGGTGCAGCGCGGCATGGACCACGGTCCACCCATCCACTTCGCGAAACAAGGGTTGGTCGGAGATCCACTGGACCCAGGACGCATCCGCTTCCTTCAACGCTTCTACAACCGCCTGGCCGTGCGAATCGTCCTTTCGCTTGCCCTTCATCACATCGATCAGTCGTTGATCGTGATTGCCAAGCACCACTTCCATGGCGTGTTCGCGAATCTGCTTGTGGACCCCCACCGGATCGGGGCCTTTGGTGTAGAGATCGCCCACGAGAACAATGCGGTCAGGTCGGGTGCCCGACACCATGAGCGCGAGTTCGTCGCTGCAACCGTGGACATCACCAATCACCAGGGTCCGCGTCATTCCCCTACTCCGAGCCTCCGCTCGGCAAGCCTCCGAGCGGGTGGGAACGCCGCACGCAAGGCTTGCCGTCGCAACGCATCCCACGCGGCCGAGGTATCCACCCGATGCGCGTGTAGCTCGGCCGCCGCAATCCGGTGCAGGGCCCAGGGGGTCGCGAGAGCCTCCTCCCGAACCTGGTCCCAATGCGGCAGGGGGCCGTCTACAGCCAGCACCAAGGCCGCATGGCGAACGAGCCCCCCAAAGCCACGAGCCGACGCCAATGCCATGGCGGGCTGGGCTCGGGCGACGGCCGCCTCGGCATCTCCCTGACCGTAGACCCCAATCGCCCATTCAATCCTGGCCAAAAGGGCTTCGTGGCTCTCTTCTTCGGGCAGCTCGGGAAACGGGCGTTCGCCGTACCGAGCCTGACGCATGACTACGGCAAGCGGCACCTCAGAGCCCTCCTCCCCGCGCCCCTGTTCCCAAGCGAGACGCTTCTGCAAAGCCTTCGTGGTCGCGATGCCGTTGTTATCGCCTGCCTCGTCGAAAGCGCGCAAGGACTCCACAAAGGCCTTTTCCGCAGCCGGAAGATCACCCCGCCACCAATCCACCCGCCCCTCGCGTTGCCAGGCCAGTCCGCGCAACTGCGGCGCCCGGTGTCGGTTTGCCCGCTGACGCACCACCGCACAGGCCGCTTGGACCCCTCCCCATGCTCCCTCTGACTCCGCCCAAGCAGCTTCCGTCGAAGCCACCCGGGCCGCATCGAGCGAGGCATCGCTGTGGGGGAGCTGTCCCCGCAAACGGGTCAGCGCCTCTGCTGCTTCGGTGCGTTCCCCCAAGGCGAGTCGAGCCTCGACGATCGCGGCCAACGCACGCACCTGGAGGGTCGGAGGAATCGGGTCGCCCGATGTGAGCGTAAGCGCCTTGACGAGGGCCTTGCGTCGTTGGCCTTCCCGAAGCGCAAGTTCGACGCGAAGCCACCGCGCCCACGCCCGTTCCCGGCGGGTATCGACCCGTGCTTCGACGGCCTCGATCCGCGCGACGGCATCCTCGACCGGGCGTCGGGCAAGTGCATACCGCGCGGAGGCCACGCACAGATCGAAGCTGAGAGGGTCATCTACGGCCGCCAACCAGTCCTTGGCCGCATGCCAGTCCCCACGCTCCACCGCATCGATCGCGGCCCGCTCGGCGGCCTCAAGGGCGTCTGCCATTCCGGCCCGGGCCTTGAGCACCGCTATCGCCTCATAGGCGTCCGGCGCTTCGTCTTCGTACACCGACGCCAGCGCCTCCGCCGCTCGGGCAGGGTCTTCCAGCCGCGCAGCCGCAAGTCGAAGGGCGGTCGGTCCGGCCAACGTGACGTGCTCGTCGCGGACCACAAGCCAGGGATCCCCAGGCGTCACGGGGCCTAGAAACGAGGCCGCCACCGCATGGGGCAGGGGTTCAGGAGCCACGACGAGGGCCCAGCCGTCCGCCGGCGGGAGGCCGAGTCGAGCGCCGTTCGGGGTGCGGCGCCACGCGAGCTCGACCACCGCCCGTGGTGACATCGGCCGCTCGAGCGAACCCGGGTCGACGGTCGCGCCAAGTCCCGCGGCAATCCGTGCACATACGTCCGGCTCGAACCTTGGCATCACCAAGACGCGCGCCGCCATGTCTCGATGCAACCGCATCACGAGATCGCGCGATCGAGGGGTCGCCCAACGCGCCTCGTGGATCATCACGACCGCCACGGTCCGGCGTTCGGCCAGCGTTTCGAGAACCGCTGCGGTGGATGAATCCACGGCTTCGAGCTGCTCAACGATAAGCACGACCGGCCGCTCCTGCGCAAGCGTCTCCCACGTCTCGACCGAACGTAGGCCTCGTGCAAGGCGCCCATACCGGCAGGTGACGGTGAACGGCCAAGCCCCTTGGGCATAGGCGAGCCGTCGGAGGTGCTCACACAACCGGGCCCTTCCCGACCCCGTCGGCCCCTCGACCACCCAGATGCGCGCAGCCTCATCGCCCAACCCCGCCCCCAAGAGCGGATTCACCCATGGCCCTGGTGAAACGAAGGGCGGAACCGGCCACTCCGCCGAGCCTTCCCACGCAGAGATCGGGGTCTCGAGAAGGGACCGGGCGTCGGGTCGAGCCTCCGGATCGACGTCCATCATTCGATCAATGCGGTCTGACAACCCCAATGGAACCACGGGAATGCGGACGGTGAGGGGGGCCGGTCGCTCCACGACGACGTCCTCGCCGGCAAGACCGAGCCGCGGAAGATCGGCCACCCCCGCGAGCGCCTCGTAAAAGACCGCACCCAGCGCGTAGACATCGGCCTTGCCGTCATAGGGCAGGCCGGCCAACCGCTCGAGGGCATGGTACGCGGAGGCCGAGCCAACGGGGTGGATCGGGCCAAACGAAGAGACGGCGAAGGGACGCCCGAACGAGGTTCGCAGGAAGACCTTGTCGTTTCCTTGAATCTGCACCGCGTCGGGGACGATGGCGTGGTGGGCGAGCCCCTGTTGTTCGAGCGCCCATAGCACCCGAGCCACCTCGACCATCCACCGGCCCGCCGCGGCGACCCGAGTCGTGACGGGCCGATCGGCAAGGGCAACCGCGAGCGACCGACCCTCAAACGGCGACAAGGCGGCCCACCACAGGCCGTCTTCGGTGGTGCCGACTTGCAGCACATCTTGGAGTCCGGGCACGCGGACCAACGCAGCCCGACGAGCCCCTTCGACGAAGGACGCTTCAAGGTTGTCACGACGCGCCATCACGAGCTGAACCGGCTGCCCAAAGGCCATTGCGGGTGCTTCGAACAGGTCCGGCCACCCCACCCTCGCGGGGGCCGGCAGTGGCGATTGGTCGAGGATGTAGGGGCCAAAGCGGGCACCTGCAGGTGGCATCGAAGCAGGCGTCATGCCCGGCATCCTACAGAAGGCGGAAAGCCAGGTGTTGCCGGGCTGGTTACCGTAGTCTGAAGGTTGGCGACCGCCGACCCGAGTCAGGGCGTCTCCGCGGTCCTGCGGTGCACCCACCCGGGCGGCGGATCGGAGTCGCATCGCTTCCCAAAAGGGAGGTCGGCGGTCGCACGTTGGAGGTGTGGATTGTCGGTGCGGCGCTTCGAATTCATTCAGGGGAATCAAGCGAAGTTCTGGGAAGTCAATCGGCGCGGAGAGACGTTGTCGATCCGCTCGGGTCGGATCGGGGGCAACCCTGAAGTCAAGTACAAGACCCACGAAGACTTCATGGCCGCCGAGCGTGAATTCGACCGTCTCATCCGCGACAAACTTCAGCGTGGCTATGTCGAAGTCGACCCCGAGAACCCGTCGGAACCGGAACACCCGATGCCCCGTCGCTGGCTCGAGCTGCGGTCCGTGAATGGTGACGCGGTCCTCGATCTCGACCCGCCAGCAACGGACTACATCGTGTGGCGAATGGTGGAAGTCGGCGTCATGGACAAGCAGGTGCAGCCGCCCGATACGCAGCGGTGGCTCTATCGGACCGCGCGCCGGTTCGGCCTCGACGACATTCCCGATGAAGGCCACCCCCAAGAAGAAGCGTTCTGGGACATGTACCTGGAGCTTTCCGAGCCCGATCGACGCCGGGAAACCCGCCAACACGGGGTTGTGGGCGCGTACAAGCTCGCGGCGTGGACCGACTGGATCGTGACCGCGAAGGAGGCCGGCTGGATCGCAGAGGGCGCCATGGCCCGAGCGCCTCGGCGCCACAAGCCATCCGCCGCACAGCGCCAAATCCTCGAAGAGTGGGTGGAGTTCAACCAGCAGGCCGCCGAACAGGGCGGCTACAAGGTGGACTGCACCGACGAAGAGGACCGGTAGTCGCTACAACACCCAGCGAATGCCAAACGTGACGCCATCGTTCTGCGCCCAGTAGGACAGCGCTCCGCCCTCGTAGGTGAGGGCATCTTCGAGGGTTTCGGGAGGCGCAACCTCAAACCCATCGATGATGATGCCCCCAAGTTCCAGTTCGACAGCCTGACTGACCCGCCACGCGAGCGTCGGACGAACGAACGCTTCGAGGAAGGTGGGGTCGATGGCTCCCGAGATCTGCCACTTGAAACGCTCTTGGGCGAATGACCCTTGGAATCCACCAGCCACCTGCACCTGCAGAGGCCGTGAAAAGACCAACTCATCCTCGTCGGCGGCATCCACAAAGATGCGTTGCACCCGACCCTCGATCGACATCGCAAAGCCGGATCCTCGCGTGATGTCGATGCCCAAGCCGCCGGCGAGTTGCGGAGCGGTCCGCGACCGTCCCCACGTCTGTCGCACGACCCGGTCGCTTAGAAAGCCCACTTCGGCCCGCAACGCGACATCACCCACGATGGTTGAGCCGTCGGCGCCCGCCATCCAGGAGTACGGCCAATCGAACGTGAGCGTGCTGTCCGTGATCGATTCGGCACGTGAGACGCGGGCTCCTGCATCGCCAAACAGCCCGTCGTTGATGAGGGCGAACAGCTCATCTCGATCCTGCAGCGCGAGCTGAAGGTCCTCACGAAGGACCGCCTGGGGAAAGCGGCTTCGGATGCGCCCGCCAACCACGCCGATGTCGAAACCGGGTCCGTCGTAGCGGAACTGCTGGACGATGTCGCCCACGAACGCCTGCGGCAGGTTGTTTGTGTTGGTCGCGAAGTCCCGCCCCCGGCGGTAGCTCGTGTTGTTCGACTCTCGCAGATTGTTGCGCCGGATCGACTGGACGAAGCTTCGCCACTGAGACGCAGCGCCGAAGCCCGCAGGAAACTCGCCCTCTTCGAGGTCGACGGGCCCTTGGATGTCGGCCAGGTAGTCGTCGATCATCCGTTGCCGCAGGATCGACCAGTCCGTTTCCCGGAGCCAGAGGCGGTCTGGCGTCGCGAAGGGCACGTAGGTCGTCTCACTCCGGAACCGGCCTTTGGCGATCTTCAATGTGGCCAGGGGAACCGGCAAACGCTGGAATTCACGAGGCGTCAGCAGTCCAATGCGCCCATCTACAGGGTTGATGAGGTCGTTGACGGGCAACAACTCGAGCTGGCCTGTGTTCTCGATCAATGCGCCTGCGCGAAGGCGAACCGGCGAGTTTTCGCCACCAAGCCGAACGTCCACCCCGGTGGGACCAAGCGACAGTTCGTAGAACGCCTCGTTGTTGTCGGGCGCCTGGATGCCGGGATCCTGCCCCAGCAGCAGATGGTGCTGAAACCAAGCCTCAACGAACCAGCGGTCCCCCCGCGAGGTTTCATCGCGCACGAAGCCTCGCACCCAGGTGTGCATGGCCAACGGGTCTTCCCCGTCGCGATCCGATGCGGTATCGACCGCGACACGGGGGTTGACGATCGCACCGACGGTCGGCGCACCAAAAGCCAGACTGGACCACCAGATGAGCATGGTCCCAGCGCTATCGGAGGAGCGACAGGCCCGCCACCAGATCTGACGGCAGGCTCACCAAGTTGCGCGAGCGCCAATGAGGGGCAGGAGTCCGGGGCCTACAACCCAACCCTGCTGCGAATAATCGAAGTTCCACACGGGATAGAGCTGATTCGAGGCTGGTGGCACGTACCAGATTTCGGCGCTTGCATCGAGCGCCCAACCACGGAACGTCCACCGACGTGCAAACCGAAGGTCGACCTTGTGGTAGGTCGGCAGTCGATCGGCATTGGGGGCTCCCACCAAGGGCAACCACCGATCCGCAGACGCGTCGTAGATCGAGCCCGTGATCGGCGTAAACGGAAGCCCGGAGGCGACCTTATAGCGAGCCCCTAGCGTGTACCGTCCCCACTCCCCCGATGCGACCAGTCCGGCCGCTACGCGCTGATCGCTAACCGTTGGGCGACGCACCCCATCGTTGTCGACGACCGTGGACTCCTGCAGGGCTACGAACCCGGAGAAGAAGAACCGCTCACGCAGCCGGTAGCGGGTGGTGAATTCGATCCCTCGAGCCCGTCCGGTCTCCAACACCTCGAGCGGCGCATCGAGCACGGCAAACGTGGGCTGTTCGATCCACTTCGCGTACGCTTCGAGACCGAGTTCCAAGCGACCTGCGATCGCCTGTTCAATGCCCACCGTGGCCTGCCAGGCCTCGGTGACCGGGAGGTCGCCCTGGGCGATCAGATCCACGGTGCGCGGCCACTGCGCATACCGTCCTGTCGCCGCCTTGATCATCGTCGTGTCGGTCAGTTGGGCCCGGGCTGCAAGACGGGGCTGGGCTCGAACCGTCACCGTGGCCGAATCTCCTTCCACCCGGACCCCGGGCATCACCCGAACGCGTGGGGACCCTACGAATGCCGTGGCGTAGGCCCCAACCTGGGCCCGGGTGAGACGGTCGTCGACCGCTCGTCCACGGGCCAAGATGGGAGCTTCCTCCGCCACTCGGATGCCCAGGTCGGTCTCGTCGACCTCGAGTTGGGACAGGCCCGCCCGAACTTCGGTGCCCACCTCGAACATCAGCGTTCCGCCGGGTCGCGGCGTAAGCCGTAGGTCGGTGCGATGCGCAATTTGGTCGGTTGCGAGTCGCTCATTACCGAAGTTGGCAACGGTCGCATCACGACGATGACGCACGTAGCCGGTAACGGAACGCAGCGCGGTCCGGGCCCGTTCCACCTGGCGACGCACACCAACGACGGTGAATCCTTCGTCGTATTCGAGGTCGGGTGTGGCCTCGATTTCGAGAGGATCGAGGACGTCGAGTTCACCGATCGCCCGCGTGTAGCCGTCTCCCGCTGCGGCCACGAACAAACCAACCCCCCGGCGCTCCGTCCCCTGCTCGGCCCGGACCACCAGATCGTAGAAGGTGGGCCACGAGGAGAACTGGGTGGTCTGTTCCCCCGCGAGATCTTGGTAGGAGCGTCGCCCGGCCACGCTCACCCACCATCGGTCGCCCAGCGGAGCCCGTAGGTCGCCACCCAGCGTCACGAAGTTCATCGAAGCAGACCCATGCACCCCTTCGGGACGTTCGAGCTTCGATTGCGCCTCGACCACCGCGCCCACGGCATCACCATACCGGGCGGAAAACGTCGAAGAGAGCAGTTCGAGCTGGCCGATCTGCGAGGCGGGGAACACACTCGCGTACTGGTTAAAGTGGTAGAGGTAGGGAACCTCGATGCCATCGAGATAGTAGCGATTGTCGCCCGGTTGCGAACCCCGAACCGACAAGTCGCTCGAGGTGGGCGAATACTCGCGCTGCACCACGTTGCCGGGCAGGGATTGCACCAGCCGAAAGGCATCGTCGAGCGTACCTGGCGTTTCGCGGGCCTGTTCCCCGTCCACCACCTGACGTGACACATCGGCCGACCATTTGAGGCCTTCCACGACGATCTCGACCGGGCGATCGGCGGGGGGCAGCCAGATCTTCACCCGCTCAGGCAAGGGGGTGGCGACCTCATACAGCAGATCTTCACGGCCCTCCGAAGACACGCGAAGCACCCACGGTCCAGCTCCATCCAGGTCGATGAGGATTCGACCGCGGTCGTCGACAGCAACGGCGTCGCCTGTGCCCATCACTTCGATGGTCGCCTCAGTGGGATCTCCCGTGGCGTCCTCTCGCACGACGATCTCGACGGGGACCGCCATGGCGGTGAGGCTCCACCACAGCATCATGGGTCGACCTCAATTTCAGCGATTTGACCGTCAATATCCGCGACGGCACAGCGCTGTTCGAGCAGCCAGGTCGGATCGAAGGCACCATCGACCTCCGCCGCACAGGCCCAGGAGGCCGTCGAAAACGCTTCGGGAGGACCGTCAAGCGCCACCGCGTCGACCAAGCGCACCCCTGTGGGAGACGTCTCATCCGCTTCGAGGCGACCGCGGATCCAAGAGGCGGAAGGAGGTGACTCAGCCGGCACGAACCGACCTTTGGTGAATAGCCCTGGGGGCGGCTCGCCAATCCACAAGTCATCGGCCCGAAAAGCGGTACCGTCGTCTTCATCGGCTAGCCAGAGCGACACGATGGTGACCGGTCCCGCCGCTTCTGGGTCCCGACTGCCCTCGAGTTCATCGTCGTCGAGACGCAGATCTCCGGCGACCCAGTCGGTCGTGACCGGATCAAGTTCGAAGAACGATCCTCCAGTGCCCATCCAGCGGATCGTTCCAGGCCGCTCGGGCGGCGCCACGATGCTGAACCGAGCGAATCCTCCGGGCGCGATTCGCCGCCTCTCGTCGCCACCGGCCTGGTCCTTACGTGCGTTGAGCTGCAACGCGTCGGGCTCCACGCTGGCGATGCGGTAAGGCAGGCTTGCCATCGAAAGTCCGGACAGCTCGGTCGCAGGCACCGCAGCGGGAGGCACGCGAACCACGACCGCCTGGGTGGCTCCGTCCACCTCGGCCTGCAACGCCAACCACCCCGGGTGGTCCTTGTCGGGCCGAACCAGCGATGTGGGGACGGGCCCTTCCGCCTCCGGCTCGATCAACGGCTCGGATGCTGCCTCTGGCTCCTCAACGAACCCCCACTGGGCGCGGATGGGCTCGGTGGACCAAGGCCGTCCCTCCACCACCGCGGCCAGCCGAACCTGCACGGGTTCGCCCGGACCGGCAGGCGCCACCGAGATCGCCGCAATGCGAAAGCCACGCAGGTCATGGCGATCGGCATCGAACGGTTCCTGACACCCGATCAGCGACAACCACAGCACGCCGCCTTGTAACGCCGGATGCGTCCTTCGCGCTTCAATGCTCCCCAATGCGAGCCGAGAGGTCGAACACAGAGAGGGTGCGCAATGCGAATGGTTGTTGCTTTGGCCACACTCGGGCTCGTGGCCTGTGAATCCCCACCGCCCGTCTTTGGGGACGTCCTGCCCGACAGCCGTGTGGTCCTGCCCGAAGAGGATCTGCTCCCGCGGGGGATCAGCAAGGAACCATCCGAGTGGGCGACGTGGCTCTTCGAACAGGCCAATGCGACCAACCAACGGCACGTCGAACTGCTCCTCCTGCTCGAAGCGATCAGCGCGCTTCCACCCAACTTTCGCGACGACGGTGACGATCAAGCCGTGATGTGGGGCCCCTGGATCATCGATGGCATCGCGGACCAGCTTTGGGTCGAGCAGCAGGGCGATCGGTACGCGTGGGGCATCGAACGGCAGGAGGTCGACCCCGATCGGGTTCGTTTCGACGACGACGCCTGGACGACTGAGCTTTCGGGCATCATCGAGGTTGGTTCTGGTGATCAGCCGCTCGGCGGCGAACTCGTGTTCAATGCCGACGACGTTGGACTGGGTGCGGTCGACGCCGCGGTCGAGGCGTTTGGCATCGACCAAGAGACGCTGGATGCCCTGCCGATCCGCATTCAGACCGGTCCCTTGGGCCGGGTGGCCCTGACCTATGCCTTCCAGCCCGAAGGGGTCACGCTGACGACCTACGACAACGTCGCCAACGGAGCCGGTGTACCCCAGGAAGGCGGCTTGACTTTTGAGCCGACCGCAGCCGGTGGAATCGCGACGACCACCTTTCAAGAAGACCGCGATGAGGACGGGAGCCTCGAGACGTTCGACGTGGTGCTGCAATGGGACGCATCTGGCGGCGGTCGGGCCGATGTCACAACCACCAGCGCGGACGGCACTTCCATCGCGTTGGTGGAGTGCTGGGGAGCCGATCACGGACGACAATACGTGATGGCGCCCGCGGGGAGCCAGGGCAAGCCTACCGATTGCCTGTTCAGCGCCCCGGAGTGAGCGGAGCGGGTTTCGCTTGAAGGTCCGACGTCGCTCCGGGCATCGTGTCACGGCTCGGCTGCACAAGATGGGATATGCGGCCGGCCGGACTCCAGGAGTGACGACATGAACAAGGCGTTCCAGCAGACGTGGACGGCGTGGGCCGTGGTGATCGGCCTCGCGACGCTCGGCTGCACTTCGGACTCCGGGACGAGCGACTCCGGCGTCGTGACGCCCGGCGTGGTCGAGACGGTGCCCGACCTCGAGATCGAAGAGGAATTTACCCAAACGGCGTACAACAGCGTCAACATCATTTGGGTGCTCGATCCCGAGTGGGACGAAGCAATCGATCCTCACGTCGACGAACTGCAAACTGCATTCTACGAGCAGCTGCTCCTTCACGGCGTGCCCTGGCGAGTGGCGATCATGTCGCCCCTCACGTCCCCTGCGA
>JBCCQY010000171.1:0-20476 GCA_039208735.1 Myxococcota bacterium
GATGGGTCAGACGCTGACCTTGGTGCGTGGGGCGCGGCGAGCCAGTGGACCGATGACGATTCCGACGGTTTCGTCGGGGGGATTCAGGATTGTGACGATGTGGCAGCGGTCGCCCCCATCACAATTTTCGTCGGTCCCGTTGCCCACCACCTCGGTGCCCGTAGGACGGATGGCCCCATCCCCATCGTCACAATCCTGAATCCCCCCGACGAAACCGTCGGAATCGTCATCGGTCCACTGGCTCGCCGCGCCCCACGCACCAAGGTCAGCGTCTGACCCATCGGGCTCATCGAGCTGGGAATTGGGAAACACCGTCCCGCTTCCGTTGGGGTAGTTCTCGGCCCGATTGTAGACGTCGATGGCCGGCGACTGGGCCTGCAACTCCACCGACAAGGGATCACACACCGTGGAATTGGCAAAGCGTGGGTCGACGTCTTCCAACAAGTTGCGGACGTAGTTGTCGCCTTTGTCGGGAAAGGTAGTGAAGCTGGGGCCCGAAATGTCGAAATACAGGTTGTAGTCGATCAGGGCGGTGGCATCGCCTTCACCACGCAAGATGTCTTGCTCGTCCATGTCGGGCGTGGTGGACCGGTTGCTTAGGTAGATGTCGCCGTGCCCCTGCCAAAACGCGTCACCGGTGATGAAGCCGGCTCCGCCGAGTTCGCCCGTGTTTCCCCGATAGACGTTCTGAAACGAGCGAATCGCCGGAGGATCCGCAGTGGCGGCTTTGGGATCCTGCACGATGTAGAGGGCGCCACCTTGGTTGGTGGCCTGATTGGCGTCGAGCAGGGAGTTTCGCAGGACCAGCTCGGAGTTGGAGGCAAAGATGGCCCCGCCAACCTGAGAGGACGAACGACACAACACCGACCGGACCACTTCGAGATCATCCACCGCCGTGGCCCACAGAGCGCCCCCTGCGGGCGAGCCATTCATCGCGGTTGTCATGTTGTCGTCGAAGAAGACCTCGGTGAACACGCATCGGTTCGACGCCGTGCAATAGATGGCGCCCCCGTCGTCACTCGCTTCGCCCCCGATGAAGGAGGTGCGGTCCACGGTGAGCGATGTGTTGTTGCCCATGGCGATGAATCCACCGTCATCGCCGGCTCGCCCGTTCGAAAACTCGGAATCTTCGATGATGAGGGTGGAGTTGTTGCCGGTCGCCCGGATGGCCCCGCCATCCCGGTTGTTCATGCTGTCCCGCTCAATGTCTTCGATACGCACGTGCCGCAATTCGACCATCGCCCCGTCGGTCATCGTGATGGCGGGGAACTGATTGCGGCCGTCGATCACAACATTGCGAAACTCGACCTCGGCATTTCCGCCCTGGATCTCGAACCCAAGGTTGGTGGTCGGTTCAAGCACCGCCGCTTGCGGCTCGAGGCTCTCGATGGTGATGCGCTCGTTGTTGATGGTGAACGAGCCTCGATAGGTGCCCGGTGCAAGGAGGATGCGATCCCCGTTGTTTGCGTTCGCGACCGCGTCATCGACGTCCGAAAAGTCCGCGAACGGTCCACCTACAACGAGATCTGCACCTAGGGCCCCGGCCAATCCGACGATCCACGAAACCACGGCTCCCCCTACATCGGCGAGAGCCACTATCGCGGCGACCGCCGCCGGTCATGACCGACGCGCGATTAGGCCATCGGACGTGCAGCGGGCGCCGCGACGAGCCGATGTTCACCCTGCAATCCAGACAGCTGCACGAGCTTGGCTCGCCCGCGCGCATCCAACGACCAGAACTTGTAGTCCGATTGTTCGAGCATCAGGAGGGCTTCTCGGCCGGGCTGACCCGCCCCAACGGGGCCCTCGATCACCACGTAGGGTCGTGAGGTCTCGATGACCTGCGCCGCTCCACGCATCACCGCCAACGGCTCGGGATGGGCGATGCGAAGCAACTGCACCTCCCCAAACCAACCTTCGTCGAGCAACGCATCCACCGAGGACGATTCCTTAGGCGATTCCGTCGTCAACTCGGGCTCCCCAAGAGGCGTCTTCAACACATCGACGAAATCGAATCGGTTGAGGGCCAGATTCCGGCCTAGCCGGTCCGCCTGCCGTTCGTCGGTCTCAACCGCAACCCCCCGGCCGGAATGGCCGATGAGCTTGGCCGCAACAAGGGTCACCTCACCAACCCCGGCCCCCACGTCGAGGACGGTGTCGCCAGGACGCAACGCGGTCTTGAGCCACTTGAGAAGGCCAGGATCGACCGAGCCGTACCAATAAACGGCACCGTCGAGTTCCGACGCAAGCTCCAGTTCCATTTTTATGTCACCGTCGAAGTCATTGATGACGACAGTGCCCGGACAGCGACGTGTGGATCGCCGAATGGGTTCCATGAGGAAGCGACCCCGACCCGGAAGCAGGCGCAGGGCCGAGGTCACTGCGCGAAGCAGCAACAATCGGGTATACATCGGACCTCTCGACCGTTTGCCAAGCCTTAACCCTCGACCGGACCGAGGCCCGGTCCCGGCTTGCTAATCCAGCCGCCGCAGGCATCGATGACGTGTTGTCCAGATCGCTTCGGCGGACCCTTCTCCACGAACGCGCGATGGGCCACCGCAAGGACCACCAACTCAGCATCGAGGGCCAAGTCCAAGGAGACGTGCACCAAATCGGGGGGCGCCTCGACATAGGGATCGGTCACCACGACGTCGTAGTGCTTGGCCAAGCCCCGCGCGAGTCGAAGGGCAGGCGCATTTCGCAGGTCGTCGGATTCCGCCTTGTAGGAAAGGCCCAACACGGCAACGCGACGAAGGGACGGATAGGCCGAGCGAATGCGCTCGACCCACCGCTCGGGCACGCCGTCGGTGAACCGTCGGAGCGCTGCAAACAACGAACCCGTCGCGGCCTCGGGCTCCACGAGAAACCACGGATCGACAGGCAAGCAATGCCCGCCCACCCCCACCCCTGGAGTCAACATTCGCGCCCGCGGATGGAGATTGACCAGCGACTGCAGTGCGTAAGGATCCAAGCCGTGTTCGAGCGCAATCTCAGCCGCCGCATGCGCCACGGCAAGTTCGGCGTCGCGAGACGCGTTTTCAACAAGCTTTGTGAGTTCCGCGAGCGCCGCCGTCGTCGGCACCACCGGGCCCCGGGTGCGCGCAGCGAACCATGCTCGTGCAGCTTCGGTGGACGCCTCGTCGACCCCTCCGACGAGCCGCGGCGTGTGGGTCAGTTCATGTAAGGCTTGTCCCGGCAATACCCGCTCGGGACACATCGCCACGCGAGCCCGTGGATCGATCCTCCGAAGCTTCGCGGCCACTGCCTCGGTCGTGCCTACCGGGACGGTCGATGCGATCAACCACAACGCTCCGGGAGCGGTTCGAGGAGCGACCGTCGCCACTGCATCGTGCAGAAAGGACAGATCGGCCTTTCGATCCGAATCCAAGGGGGTGGGCACGCACACCGCCACCACGTGGACCCGCTCGGGGGGCAGCGATGAAACCGTCAGTCGGCCGCCCTGCAGGACCGCCCGAAGGCGCTCCGTCAACCCCGGTTCGCGGGGCGCTTGCCCGGATGCAATGCGCGAAACGACCTTGGGGTCATGGTCGTAGCCAACGACCGGGGATCCTGATTCCTCAGCCCACCAGACGGCCAGAGGGAGCCCGACGTAGCCTAGCCCGACGACGCAAACGACCTCAGTCGTCGTCATGCTCCCGCATGCTCGCGGCAAGCCACCGCTGCAGCACCAAGAGATAGCTCTTGGGTAGGCGATTGATGTAGAGCCGCACTCGGCTCGCGATGGTCAAGAAGTTCTCGCCGGTGAACGACAACGCATCGTCGGCGTCCGGCAACCTTACCATGGGGCGCCGAGGGCGCCGCGACAGTTCGTCGAGCTGGTGTTTGATCCAACCATCAACGACGATGAGAGCTGCTTTATCGAGACCAAGCACCCATTGTCGGAGCCCTACTCGGAGGCGGACGGCGTCATCCTCGTTTCCGGCTCGCGTTTCCCCCATCGATACCTCCGTGGAGCTAGCTTAGCACCGACCCCGTTCACAGGCCTGCGATGTCTCGGATCTACCTCTCCCCCCCTCATATGGGGCCCGAAGAGCGCTCTTTCCTCCTCGACGCTTTCGACTCGAATTGGATCGCGCCCCTTGGCCCCCACGTGAACGCGTTCGAAATTGAACTTGCGGCTTCGCTTGGCGATGGGCTATACTCGGCGGCTTTGTCTTCTGGCACGGCTGGCCTGCATCTCGCCTTGCTGCAACTCGGCGTCGGCCCTGGCGATTTCGTCATTACCGCCACCCTGACCTTCGCCGCTACGGCGAATGCCATTCGCTACGTCGGCGCCGAACCTGTATTCGTCGATGTCGATCCTGCCACCTGGACCCTCGATCCTGCGGTTCTCGCGCATGCCCTCGACGATCTAGAACAAGCGGGAACGCCGGCCAAGGCCGTCATCACGGTCGATCTGTATGGCCAAATCTGTGACTATTCGGCCATTGCGCCCCTGTGTGAGCACCGTGGCATCCCCATCGTCGAAGACGCCGCCGAAGCGTTGGGGTCCACCCTTGTCGGCCGAGCCGCAGGTGCGTTTGGCGACGTCTCTGTGTTTTCGTTCAATGGAAACAAGATCATCACGACGTCGGGTGGCGGCATGCTCGTGGCTCGTGACCCGGCGTTCGTCGACCGGGTGAAGTTCCTCGCGAGTCAAGCCCGTGACCCAGCCCCGCACTACCAACATTCCACGGTGGGCTACAACTACCGGTTATCAAATTTGCTCGCTGCGATCGGACGAGCACAACTCCGTAAGCTCCCCCTTCGAGTGGACCGACGCCGAGCGATTCGCGACCGCTACCGGGCCGCGTTGGGGGACCTTCCAGGGTTGACCTGGCTCGAAGACGCCCCCGGGGTTCGGGGCAATGCCTGGCTCACCTGCCTCCTCATCGATGAGGCCTCGCTCGGCGTGGACCGCGACACGCTTCGCGAGCACCTCGAAACCCTCGACATCGAGAGCCGCCCCGTCTGGAAGCCGATGCACCAACAACCCGTGTTTGCGGAATGCAAGCGCTATGGCGGCTCGGTTTCGGACCACCTGTTCGCCCAAGGCCTGTGCCTTCCGTCGGGGTCCAGTCTCTCCGAGGCCGATCAGGACAGGGTCATCGAGGGATTTCGCTCGCGAGTACCCGCAGTCGTCTGACCAAACGCGACCAAAGGGGAGCGCAGGTGGCGGCGGGGCAAGGAAGGGGAACGTTACCGGATCCCCATGACCACGATGGTGCTGCAACCCCGCGACCTGGCCGTCGAACTTCACGGCCTTCTTGTCGACATCGATGCGGTTCGACTGCCCGCGGATCTCCGCGAACTTCACGCTCGGCTCCAACGCCTCATCAAGGCCATGGCCTCGCTGCTGGAGGCGGGGAGCGAAGCCTCCAAGAGCGCCGTTGCGCACATTGCGGAGCTGCGTGAGGTGGCGCTTCGCTATGCGCCCCGCGACTCTACGGCAACGGCCGAGGCCCTTCGGCGTTGGCGAGAGTTCAGCACTCAACTCCGCCCGGCGTTCGCGCGCTGGCTTCGCGACTTGCGGAGCCAAGGGGTCAGTCTTCCTGCCGCAACCGCGCGACTCGCAACCCCAACCCGACCGGGGAACCTTCTCCGCAATGGCTTTCACGTCACGAACGCACTCGTCGTCATTGGACTCGTCCAGTTCGTGTTGACCACGCCATCCTTGCGGATCGGCGCGGCGATTGCCGGTATGACCGCGGCATGGACCATGGAGGCCGCCCGTCGATGGTCGCCCGGCATCAATCGCTTCTTGATGACGTTGTTTGCAAGGGTCGCCCATCCTCATGAGTCCGTCGAAGTGAATTCGGCGACCTGGTACACCACGGCCCTTGTGATCCTAGCCATCGGTTTTCCAGTCGACATCGGCATCATGGCCTTGGCCGTGTTGGGATTCGGTGACCCAGCCGCCGCGATCATCGGTCGCAACTTTGGTCGGACGCCGGTGGGACGCGGCCGAACCCTCGAAGGTTCACTCGCGTTCGTCGCGGCGGGGGCCCTCGCCGCCTTTGGCATTGGCCTGTGGCTGCACCCTGCCGCGTTCCCGGTCCTCGCCTTGCGCGCGTTGGCGGGCGGGGTCGCCGGCGCCGTAGCAGAGGTGGTCACCCGCCGACTGGACGATAACCTTACAATCCCGCTAGCCGTGGCCACAGTGCTAGGGGTCCTGCGGCTCGGAGGGTGGTGATGGTCGAACGCTTCAAGACGTGGTGGAGCCAAACCGAGGCCCGTCGCACACGCATCGTGTCGGAGTACGGCAACCTCGCCATTGTGCTGTATCTCTTGATCTCGGCCGCGAACGTCGCCATCGTGTACCTCTTGCTCCAGCAGGGCTTCGAGATCGGCGACAGCGCCGGACAGGCCGCGACGCTCGGCCTGGCGTGGGTCAGCGCGAAGGTCTTCATCCCCGCGCGCGTAGCCCTGTTGGTCGTTCTCACGCCGGCGGTCGCCGAGACGGGACGCGCGCTCGGCTGGCTGCCAGCCCTCCCGCCCACAGCGCCCACATCCACCACCACGCCGTCGTCCGAGTGACGAGGTCGTTCGAGGCGGGACCCAGCACCGTCGCGGACGCCCAACACCCGAAGCCCAGCGCGACCCAAGCCTCGGGCGTCGTCCACGTGCGACGAAGAAGCGCCCAGCCGAGGGCGAACCAGCCCCAAAGTGCAATCGCAAGACCGATCCCGCCCATCTGAAGGAGGAGGGCGAGAACCTCGGAATGAGGTTCGAAATGTCGGTAGCTCGCCAGGTGGCCCCCGAGCCCATGGCCGAACAGCCAGACCGCGGGCTCGGCATTGGCGAAGTCCTCGAGGGTGTGCCGCCAAATCTCGACCCGCGAGGACCCCAACTTGTCCCACCCTCCGGACGGGGCTTGGCCTTGCGCCGCCTTCCACAGGCTCGCAAATCGGCCCGAACCCAGCGCCAAGATCCCCCCAACCCCCACCAGAACCATCGCCCATCGCCATTGACGAAGCGCGATCCAGGCGACGGTTCCGGTGAGAAGCGCCGTCAGCAACGACGCTCGGACCCAGGTGAGGATGAGCGCAATGGCCGCGGCGATGGCGACCGTCCACCCCAGTCCACGGTCGCTCGGGCGCTTCGCTTGCAAGGCGAACCCAACCGCAAGCGGAGTGGCCAGCGCCATCGTCGCGGCCAGCGTATGCACATTGCCGTGGCCGCCCACCAATCGGGACCACCCGTGAAGCACGATCCAGCCGCTACCCGAAGGCCGAGCCATCCAGGCCGCCACCCCAAGCGTGAACAGCACGCCGAAGAGCGCGGGTCGCATCAGGCGCAGCAACGGTGGGGGGCGCACGGTGACCGCCAGGCCAAGGATCAGCGGTCCGAGCCAGTGTCCCGCGTACACCCAAGCCAACCGATCCAACGGCGTACGAAGCAGCGTGAATCCAACCCATGCGGCAAACGCGAACGCCGGCCCGGGCACCTTCCAGGGCCGCGGGCTCGTGGCAATCCTCGCAATCATGGCAGCGATCAGCCCAACCGTTCCCATCTGGCCCATCGAAAACCCGAGGCTCGAAGGCCCCCAAAGGAGATCGAGCCCCGATCGAGTGCAAAGGACCCATCCGACCGGTGACGATCCCCCTTCAGGATCCGGTTTGGCGAACCGCGCTTCTGGATTTGGCTTGGTCTTAACCGCATTCATGGACCGTTCCCGAGCGGATCGACATTTCTCCGCCGGATCGGCAATGTTTCTTCGTTCTTGAGGAGGTTGAAACCACAGCGTCAATGGGTGACGGCGAAACGATGGATACGGTCGATGTGCGAGGCGTAGCGGTCGGGTGTGCGACGGTCCAAGAGTGGATCGACGCCCTGGCGAACTGCGTCGGTGGCCCAAACGCCCACCATCATGTCTCCATGAATGCGGCCAAATGGGTCGCGTTGCACAGGGACCCTGCGTTGCGCCTTGCCGTGCGGAAAGCGGGTTCCGTGGGCGCAGATGGCATCGGCATCGTGGCGTTGGCGCACGGCTTAGGCACGCCGCTGCCGGAACGTGCCCCAGGGATCGACGTGGCCCGGGGCCTGCTGGACCGAGCCCGAGCTGGGAAGTGGCGGGTTGGGTTGTACGGGGCTCGACCCGCCATCGTCGAAGCGGTCCACCACCAGCTGACCGCAGAGGGAATTCAGGTGGTGCTGGCCGTGGACGGCTATGGACCTGCCCCGACCGAAGCGTTGGCGAAGGCTCCCCCCGATCTCCTGCTCGTGGCCCTCGGCACCCCTCGCGCCGAGCACTTCATTGCGACGCACGCCACTCAGTGGCCCGGTACCGTAGTCCTCGGGGTCGGAGGGGCCTTCGACGTTTGGGCAGGCGCCACCCCAAGGGCTCCCGAATGGTCACGGCGCTGGGGCCTCGAGTGGGCCGCCCGGTTTGTTCGATCGCCACGGCAGCGGTTTCAACGAGCCATCCTCGACGCCCTGCACTTTACTGCCGCAGCCGCCGCGGGCTGGCGAGTGCCGACATGAGGTGGTCCCTTGCCATTGCCAGGCTGCGCCGTACCCACGTCGGGGAATGGCCGGCTCGTGTCCGGGGGCTCGCCCGCCGCTTCCTCGATCGCGTACAAATGCCCGTGCCCCCTCGGCCCGGCCCCTTGGCTCCTCTGCCGCTCCCGACCATCCCCAAGGCGGACGTCACGTTCGACGTGCCTTCGCCCTGCCCCCTCGCGCGCATGCGCGCCAACCCCGACCGGCCGGCCTGTGAGGGCCCCGAGGCGGGTTCGGCGCACGACGTCGATGTGCTGGATCTTCCTTTCGATCCTCGGGTCCGGTGGGAGGCCGCACGGCTCCAGGATCTGGCTTGGTGGGCGGCCCAAGGTGCACCATGGGCCTCCGATGAGGCGCTCACCTTTGTCGCGCGCCATCCGGTAGGCCAAGGACTGCATTGGACCAGTGCTCTCGAGGTCGCCCTGCGCCTCATTTCGCTCGCCGTCCTCGCTCATCACCAACCCTCAGACGCGTTGGCTCGTACCATCGCCGCCCATGCGGCCTACGTCGCAAGGCATCCCTCGGTGGGAACCTCGGCTCGCAACCATCGCGTGGGCGAGCTGGTCGGGCTGGCCGTCGCCGCAACGGTGCTGCCAGATTGCCAAGATGCACCCGCCTGGATGGCCGAAGCAGAAACCCTCGGCGCAGTGCTGCGGGACCAGCTGCACGCCGATGGCTTGGGCGTTGAACAGAGCACACACTACCTGTGCTTCATCCTCGAATTGGGCTGGATCGCGTGGCATTGCGACGTCCCCTCACTCGCAGGGCCGCTGGGTCGTGGACTTCGGGCGCTGAGGTGCCTGCAAGATGCCACCGGCGAAGCGCTGGCCCTGGGCGATGCGGATGGGGGACGAGCCTGGCCGCACTCCCCGTTCGATCCTACCCCTTACGCCGATCAAGTCGTGCAACGGCTGACGTCGGTCCTTGGACCGTCGCCTGCTCCGAAGGGCCATCACCGGTTCCCAAGGGCCGGGCTCACCGTCCTGCGGGACCAAGGCTGCGTAGTGGCGTTTGACCATGGACCGGTCGGCGAACCCCACCTCGGCGGCCATGGTCACGACGATCAGCTGGCCCTCTGGCTGCACCTGACCGACGGCCCCGCCATCGGTGGCCGAGGAACCGGGTCCTACCATGACCATGCCGTGCGCGCGTTCCATCGCAGTGCGTGGGCCCACGCCACCTTGACCGCCCTCAATCGCACGCCGAGCCTCCCGCACGCCCATCCCTTCTTGTGGCGTCGCCGAGCCCAGGCCCGACTCGAACAGGTCGACCTCGAAGCAGGGCGCGTGTTGGCCAGCCACGATGGCTACGCGGAGCAAGGGCTTCGCTTGGCAAGGGAAGTCCGATTGGTAAGTGTGACCTTGCTGATCGACGATCAGGTGCATGGACACGGACCGGTCGAACTCACCTGGATGTGGCCGCTCCACCCTCGACTCTCCGCGCGAATCGAGGGGCTGGGGATTGTGGTCCACGACGGCGAACGGGACCGCCTCACCATCGATCCACCGCCAGGGTTCACGATCGAGTTGCTCCGAGAAGGCAATCGGCCCGGTCCTGGCTGGCATGCCACCGGCTATGGCCGTTGGGTGCCCGCCACCACCCTACGGATCTCGGGGTCCACGATGGCCCCTGGCCGCTTCTTGACGCGCATTGGCGTCCTCGATCCGCGGCACCGGTGGTAGACGATCGGCACGCCTGGAGGATGCCATGAACCGTCGCCACTTCTGTGCGGGCTGTGCCGCGATGTCGGCTTGCGCCCCCGTCGACCCCGTATGGCTGACCGACGACGACTCAGGGTCTCCCAACCCGGCGACCCCCACCGAACCCGGCGCCTGTGATGACCCCGCTCCGACGGGCCCCGAACGCCTGGCGTTGTCGCTTTCGGACTACCCAGAACTCGCGAAGCGCGGAGGCTTCGTCGGCATTGCCACCTCGGTGGGTGAAGTCATCGTGGCTCGGGTCGAGACCGACTGCGTCATCGCCATGCGGCGAGCTTGCACCCACGAGGGAGTGCCCATCAACTACATTCCCGGCCGAGAGCAGTTCGTATGCCCGCGTCACGCGGCGGTGTACGATTGGAATGGCGAGAAGGTGTCAGGTCCGCAGCCGAGGGGGCTGCCCACGTACCCCGCGGGCATCGACGGCGACACGGTCTACGTCGACGTCAGCTGACCTCCTCCACGAACAGGGCCGCCTTGCCGTAGCGCGCCAGACGCTTGGGTACGGTGGCTTCCAGCCATGCCGCGACCTCGCCCGCATCGTCGATGGGGGGGCCGCCCTCGGGCATCGGCACCCGCCCCTCGAGAAGATCTGCGTAGGCCTCACGGACCAAATCGGTCACGAGCCGGGTGCCATCCGCCCGGCGTAGCAGCAGCTGATCGAGCGTGTCGACGGGCAGCGAACGATGGTGCGCATTGGGGACTCGGCCCCACGCAGCGGCAACGCGTGCGACGGGATCGACCTGCGGCCGCCTTCCTACGGCCGTCGGACCGCCCACCGGACCCGCCGACAGGTCGACAAGTTCATGGTGGAACGCCACCAACAAGTGTCGGGCGAGCGTGCGTTGAAGGTCCGGCGTGTCCCCGACCTCATCACGTACCCGAGCTTCGAGGTCGGCGAACGGAATCGCCCGCACGCCTTCATCGATCAGGTTGTGAAGGGCGGACCGAAGAATCGGCTGGGCGGTGCGCAACCCGTCTCCCGAGCGGTTGCGAAATGCCTCTGTGCCGTCCTGGCCCACCAACCCCTCCGCTTCCACAAGGCCGCGTACATGGAGGTCGGTGACACGCGGCCAATCCGCCTTGGTGCGAGGCACTTCGGCCCGCATGAACAGACTGCGCCGGAAATTCCTACACAATACGAAGTCGAGGTACTGTTCTAGGGTGACGGGGTCGTCGCCGAGTCGGGCCAGGGTCTCGCGAAGCGCCTTCGGGAGTCTCGCGAGCGACATCGCGGGCAAGTCCGCATCCCCCAGGTAGCCAAGCCCGTGGGCGCGAGCCTGTGCCACCACGGTGGTCAGCAACGCCGGATGGTTGTGAGGCGCCAGAAGATCGTGAAACAGCCAGCCGTCAGGCTGTTCATCGATGAGATCGGCTTCTTTGCGAATCCAAGCCCCATAGGGGTCCGATTCCGGCACAACGTCGGCCAGCCAGTCCACCAGGCCTCGAGCCTGATCGATGCGGGCATCCGCGGGGGCATCGGGATCGGCGTGAAACCGCATCATCTGGCCCACCATCCCTCGCAGATGCCAGCCGGGCAATGCGTTGTAGCTTACGTAGGCTACGCCGTGGTCTGCGAGCCATCGCCCCACCAGGGCGAACAACTGCGTTTGAAGGTCCTCGGGCACCCACGAATACAGACCGTGGGCGATGATGTAGTCGTAGCGTTCCGGCAAATCGGGAGCCGCCAACGCCTCATCGGCCTGGGCCAGGTCCACCTCGATGAGATCGAGGGTTGCGCCCAGTGCTTGCGCCCGTTCTCGTGCGATGGCCAAGGGCGTCGCCGCCCGGTCGATTCCCACGCAACGCGCGTTCGGAAGCCGTGCCGCAAGGGGAAGCAAATGATCGGCCGTGCCACAGCCAAGTTCCAGGATTCGCGCCGTGGCGACGGGGGCCGGCGTCGCACCATGCAGGTGAGCGGCCACAAACAGCCGGCTCGGGTGCGCCAGCGGCACGCACTGTCCAGGGTAGGCGACGTCGTCGTAGGGGTCGGTCATACTGCGTTACGGAGCCGCCTGGGCGCTCGGAGGGATGTGTGTGGTTCGTGCTGACCTGGCTGGCCTGCGATGGGGCCCCCGACGAAGCCGTGGATCCGTGTCGGCCAGGGTTCTCGCTCGGTCCTGACGGGCATTGCTACCCACCTCCACCCCGGTATCCCGACCCGACCGTCGAGGATGCCCTACTCAACTTGCCAGATTGCGTAGAACGTGCGCCTGGCGAGCTTCTCGACCTCGGGACGGGTTGCGTCGGGGAGCGGTGCGTTGAAGACCGATTCGATGCCTTTGTCTCGACCTTCGGGCCCACCGAGTGCACCCCGATCGACCCCTTGGGCGAACAGTACGAGTGCGACTTTGGAGACCGCCTGTCCGCGGTCTTCGTGGCCCCTGCCGGACGCCAGCTTCCTCGAGATGACGATCGCGCCGCCTACCTACGCGTACAATCGGGGTTCGAAGGCTCCGATCCGGGCGGACTTGGTGTCGACATCGGGCCTCGCTGCTTCGTCGAGCAGCTCGGAGTTCCCGATCGGGTAGAGTTCCAGACCATCTCGGGTCAGCTGCGGGTCTCCGAACTGCGCTGGGACGTCACCGGTCCCGAAGCGGCGGTGCTCGTTCGTGATGTCGTGCGGAACAACGGATCCGGTCCCGACGGGTTCGTCGACAACCTGTTCCTGTTGCCCCGTTAGTTTTCGCGGAGCCTGACCAAGTCGTCGTCGGCGGCCACACGCCGTTCGAGCTGCGCCAAGACTTCGGGTGGGAAGGTCTTCGTGACGCCCGCCCTCACCTCGATGGCCTCTTCAATCCGGCCCAGTCGGATCATGGTCGAAAGAACATTTCCGATGTTCTCGGCCGTAGCCTCACGCTGCAGGGCCTGGGCGAACCAGTCGAGCGCCGTTTCGTAGTGCCCCAGCAGGTACGCCAGGACCCCTCGATGGCGGTCCGCGCTCGCAAGGTAGCGACGTCGAAGGTCGCCCTCAGCATCGAGCGCCACGAGTTCCTGTTGGCCCGCCAAGCGAGCCGCCTCGGGGTAGTCCCGCACCAACGGACTTGCGGCCAACACACCAAGGGCCGACAACATCATCACCCGATCGATCCGACCGGCGGCATGAAGTTGATGGATCCGCTGGCGCAGCTCATCCGGGTCAGAGTCTGGATCCTCGATCGCGCGAACGATCGGTTCCAAGACCGCTGCCTGCGGACCTTCTGCGGCCGACAAGGGCACCAGGTACGGGCTCTGCCGTACGGTTTCGCGAATGCGATTGAGGATTCGTCGGACGTCCAACGTCGCCTCCGACCTCTGTAGTGAGGCCGAGAGGCTCGTGGTTAACCCGATTCCTCGGTCACGACGCGACGCGCCGCCTGACTAAGCCAAACTTCGTGCCGCATCTGGGCATCTGCGGTGAGATCCGCCACGCGGTTGCGGATTCGTTGGACGCGCTGGGTCACGGCAGCTCGGGAGACCCCGGCCCTCCGGGCCAACTCGGCCTTCGATCCGGCTTGAAGCAATCGGATGAGGTAGGTCTGGTCTTCCTGGGACAGCGGCGAATCCGCGACCGGCTCCGAGCCGTGGTCGGGCGCCGGCAAGCGAGCCGTCCAATCCTCGGTCAGTTCCATCGCGTTGGCGGCCAGCAGGTTCCGTTCCCGATCCCGCTTGCGGATGGTTCGCCAGGCGGTGCGATCCGTGACCGTACGTACAAACCCAAGCAATTCAGGCACCGTGTTGCCTCGGAAGCTCGCGAGACTCCCCTGCAGCAGCTGCAGCAGGACTTCCGCGACGACTTCCTCACGCTCCGAGGGAGCGAGTGCCCCGCCACAGTGGCGAGACACAGCCGCAACCCGCTTCGCAGCGTATCGGGACAACAGGGTGAACAGCTCACGGGCTTCTGTTGACCGGCGATCGGCCAGCAGCAACCGGAGCTGCCTCCTCACATCAACGCCTTCCATGTCGCTCCAGTCCATGGCTCACAGCCCATTCGAGATGAAGCCGACGGTCTTGTCCTGGTGCATGGACGACGTCGCAGGAGTCACTGTGACAGTGGAGGCAACGTCCGGGCACTGATCGCCTAAGGCGATCGTTCCGTTGTTCTCACACGTTTGGAAACCAACCAGGGACAACAGCCAGGTCAGGAACATGATGAGAGTGCTCATGGGTGGTCTCCACTGCGAAGGAGGGCGAGGTCGGGGTCGTGATCGATGTTTCTGCGAATTTCTCGGATCAGGGCTGCGGGAAAGGCCTGTTCAACATCCCGTAGGAGGTCGTTGGCTTCGTCCTCCTCCCCAAGACGCAACATGGTTGCGAGGATGTTCGTGAAGTTCTCGGGCGAACGTTCGCGTTCAAAAGCGCGTGCGAAGTAGTCCAGCGCCACATCGTAGTGGCCCTTAAGGAACGCAAGCACGCCGCGATGACGGTCGACGGAGGCCAAGTTGGCATCGAGGTCAGGACCCCCGAGTTCGAGGGCTGCAAGCTCTTGCTCACCAGCGAGCCGAGCTGCTTCCTCCCACTCTGCCACACCCGGATGGCAAGCGACCATATGCAATGCAGAAAGCATGAGCACACGGTTGATGTTTCCGGCTTGATACTCGGCATGGATGTAGGTGCGCACTTCGTCAGGGTCGAATCCCGGCGCGGCAAGCAGCGCGTCGAGTCGGGGCAACGCATGGTCCCCCTTCGATGCTTTCCGATGGGCAGTCGGCGTGAAATACGCCTTTTTATCTACTGCATCGAGAATGCGATCGAGTAGCGTCTGGTAGTCCATCAGCAACACACCTACGCAAGTCGTCAAGAAAGGTGGCGGGTCTGCAACGCTCGTTAACGAACTTACGCGAAAAAGAACGCCGGCTCGGTTTTGCCGGTCCGATAACCAGTTGCGAGCGTCCATCAGACCTTCCGTCGTCAGGTCGAAAGCCCACGCGCAACCCCGTCAAGTTCCTTCACTCACCGTGAAGAGCGCCCTCCACAACAATGTTTGTGACAATTTTTGGTCCTTTACGGGTCCGGTTGGGCGTGGCACAATGGGATGTTGGCGGGACACTCATGAGCACCTCTTTCGACCCTGCAGTCGCCCCTACCTCCCGAAGCTGGGAGCCTCTCGCAGAACAAGCGCTCCTCGAAGCTTGCCAATTCGGCGACATAGCCGCTCTCCAAAGGCTCCTCAGCGAAGGAGCGCAGGCAGACGCCATCGATGCTCAGGGCTTCCGCCTACTCCACGTCGCAGCCACCTATGGGCACGTCGCGGTGATCGATGCCCTGCTCACCGCGGGGGCTTCCATCGATGCGCGAAGCGTGACCCCAGGTTGCTATGATGGCATACGCCCCCTGCATGCCGCAGTGTCAAATCGTCATTCCGAAGCTGTTGACTGCCTAATTTCGCGAGGAGCCAACCTTGAAGCGACGGACGACGCGGGATTCGCATCGCTGCACCTGGCCATCCTCCTTGGTGCACGAGGCATTGTGAAGTCCTTGTTACGGGCCGGGGCCAACCCGCATCGGGAAGTCGCCGATGCTTCGCCACTGCAGTTGGCCCGGCGGTATGGCGACCCGGTTCTTGTGGGCTTGCTCCGCCAGTGCACCCATGTCGGGTGGCTACCGCCCGCGCGTACTACAGTGGGCTGACGTCGAGCAATTCGAGCCCCGGCGCTTCACTGAGGGCGTAATTGAGGGGCCATTCGCTTTGGCTTAGCACCACGGGTTGCCCATAGCGGTCTTCGACCAACACATAGTCGGGGCGGTCCTTCAACCACGCAAGGCCTTCGTCCGACCCCGTCACCCAGCGCGCGACCGAGAATGGAGCCCCTTCAAGCTCGGCTTTCGTGTGGTACTCGTTCTCGAGCCGCACCTTGAGCACCTCGAACTGGAGCAACCCCACCGCACCAAGGTAGGGGTCGCTCTGGCCCAAACCCGGCCGGTAGAACAGCTGGATCGTGCCTTCTTGCGACAGCTGCCGTAGGCCGTTCGTGAGGTGCTTGCGTTTCGTGGGGTCCTTGAGGCGGATTCGCGCAAAGTGCTCGGGAGCGAACCTTGGAATGCCCTGGAATTCGACCCGGGGTCCCACGAACAGGGTGTCGCCCAACCGCAGTTCGCCGGGGTCGTAAAGGCCCACGATGTCGCCCGGAGAGGCATCCTCCACGATCGAACGCTCCGAAGCCATGAAGGTGTGGGGCTTCGACAGACGCAGCGACTTGCCCGTGCGCGCGACCGTCACCTCGATGCCACGCTCAAACGTGCCGCTCACGACGCGCATGAACGCGATTCGGTCGCGGTGACGCGGGTTCATGTTTGCCTGGATCTTAAAGATGAAACCCGAGAACGCTTCATCCATCGGGGCGCGTTCTCCGGCCACGGTGGGCCGGGGCACGGGAGGCGGCGCAAGGCTTGCCAACGCATTGAGCACCTGGCCTACACCGAAGTTCGTCATCGCTGAACCGAAGAAAAACGGCGTGATCTCTCCGGCGAGGTAGCGCTCGAGCGAAAAGGCATCCCCCGCCTCTGCCACCAGCTCGAGATTCTCCTGTAGCTCTTCGAACCGATGCTCCCCGATCCGTTCGACCACACGAGGATCGTCGAGGTCGCACTCCAACTCGGGCAAGACCTCGGTGCCGGCGGCTTGCCGTTCATACAGCACGACCTTGTTCCGCACCCGATCGTAGACGCCCTTGAAGTCTCGACCATCGCCGATCGGCCAGTTCAGCGCCGCAGTCGCAATGTCGAGCTTCTCGGACACCTGGTCCATCAATTCGAGGGGATCGAGCCCAGGTCTATCGAGCTTGTTCACGAACGTCATGACCGGAAGCTTGCGCAGCCGACAGACCTCAAAGAGCTTGAGCGTCCGGGGCTCGACGCCCTTCGCGTTGTCGATCAGCATGATGGCGGAGTCCACCGCGGCAAGCACCCGGTAGGTGTCCTCGGAAAAGTCGGCGTGACCAGGGGTATCCAACAGGTTGAACCGCTTGTCATCGAAGTCGAACTGCAGCACCGAGCTGGTGATGGAGATGCCCTTCTCCTTTTCCATCTCCATCCAGTCCGACAGCGCATGACGAGCGGCTTTGCGCGACTTGACGGCCCCTGCGGTGTGGACCGCGCCCCCATACAGCAACAGCTTCTCGGTAAGCGTGGTCTTGCCTGCGTCGGGGTGGCTGATAATCGCGAAGGTGCGCCGCCGCGCAACCTCCTCTGCCCGATCCATGTCTCCTCCGCGTGGCGGACCTGTAACGCCCGTGTGGGCAAGGGTAAGGCGCGAGAGCACGAGGTCAACGAGGAGACCATGGACGACACCCCCCGCTTCCATACCGACCGGCCACTCGCCTTCGGAACCGTCCAGGCCGTGGGGCTTGGCGCGGTCGCCGGTGCCCTCGAAGCCGCGGTACTCGCGAGCACCCTGAAGCTCCCCCTGTCGGCCGGAGGCTTCTTCGTACTTGGGGTCGTCGATGTGCTGGTCATGGCCGGATTCGCCTTGGCCGTAGCGGGGCTTGTGGGCGCGGGGTGGTTCGCCCGCCCCAGCGCCCAAGCCGCCGATGCCGACCCCGTGATCGGCTGGGCCTGGCAGGCTGCGATCACCACCTTGGCCCTGACAGGCTGGTACTTGGGGTTCGAAGCGGCTGAACGCATTGGCCGAGGGGATCCGATCCCCGGCGCCTTGGCCCTCGCGGCGATGCCGATCGGGTTCGCGGGTCTGGCGTACTACAACGCTCGCTTCTGGTTCCGATGGGTCGAGCGCAGCCACCAACCTTGGGGCTGGCCCATCTTGGCTTGGGTGGGCAGTGCAGGTCTCGTCATCGCGTCGACGATTGGCTTTGCGAGCCGAGACACGGGAGGCCGGGCCGGGTTTGAAGACGATCTGAGTGCTGTGATCATCACGGTCGACGGCCTCGGGCCGGACGCCCTCGAGCAGGCTCCCATTCTCGATGGACTGGCGCTGCGGGAGTCTGGCATCGCCTTCGTAGATGGCGTCACCCCCACGCCGGAAACCCGTTCCGCCAACGCCACGGTGCTCACGGGACTCCATCCCTTGCGCCATCAGGTCTTCACGGACGCCCAGGTGCTCTCGCCCCGATACCCCACGCTGTTTTCGGTCGTTCGACAGGAAGGATGGCGGACCGCGGGCTTCGTAAGCAGTGAAGCGGCGGGGGCAGACTCGCACATCGGTGACGACCTTCACCTGCTGGACGACGCGCTGACGCCGAGCGCCTGGCTTGGCTCGATCGACGTGTTGGGCCGCTTGCAGGCGGCATTGGGAAGTGGGGCGGTCCACCGCGACGCCGCGGCCACTGTGGCTCGCTTTACCGAGTGGCTCAGCCGCCAGGGCGACAGCCCGTTCGTGGCCTGGATCCACCTCGATGACCCCCTGCACAGCGCCCGGATAGGAGACGATCCCGCCGAAGCGATCGGGAACCTCGACGCCGCCATCGGAGCGGTGGTGGGCGCGCTCGAAGATCGGGAGGTGCGTCACCGGACCCTTCTCGTCGTGGCGGGGACCCACGGGGTGACGACCACCACGCCCCCGAACCGAACGCTGACCGAGCCTGTCGTGCGCGTCCCCATCGTCATCGACGCGCCCGGTCAGACGTTTGCCGTTCACCGTGTGGAGGCCCAAGTCCGGCTCCTCGACGTGGTGAACACGGTGAGCGAGTGGCTCGAACTGCCGCCCATCGACACGAGCGAGGGCATCAGCCTCCTGGACTATGCGACGGGGAACCGGAAACGTCCCATGTCGTGTGCGCTCGTCGGGCGAGCCGAAGACGGGCGCTGGCTGCTCGGACTGCGCAACAATGGGGTCAAGTACTGGGCAGATGCCGAGGGCGACAAGCGCCTCTACCTGCTGCCGGATGACCCAACCGAGACCACCGATCTGGCGGCAGCTCAACCCGAAGTCGTGCAGCAGGCAGAGCGCATCCTGGTCATCGAACGGACGGCGATGACCCGTCTGCTGTGGCGCTGATGAAGACCGTCACCGTCTCGGCCCTGGTGAGCCAACTCGACCGGTTGATGGCGCGGGCGTTTCCGCGTGTCGCGGTGGAGGGTGAGCTTTCGCAGCTGTCGACTCCGATGTCGGGGCACGCCTACCTCACCCTTCGTCACGGCGAGGCCGTCCTGCCCTGCGTGGTGTGGAAGAGCGAGTGGGCGCGTACCCCCAAGAAGCCCAAGGTAGGCGACCGCATCGTGGCGATGGGTCGACTCGGCATCTACACGACCCAAGGCAAGTACCAGCTCTATGCGAACCGCATCGAACCGGCCGGCCAGGGCGAACACGAGCGAAAGCTCCAGGCGATCCGTGCCCGATTGGAGCGCGATGGGCTCACCGATCCCCGCCGCAAACGTCCCTTGCCCCGGTTTCCCTCGATCGTCGGGCTCGCCACGTCGCCCACGGGGGCAGCGCTACAAGATTTCCTCGCCGTCTCTGCAGAGCGCTGGCCCGCCACCCGCATTCACCTCGCGGGCTGTAAGGTGCAAGGTCCCGAAGCGGCCGCCAGCGTCGTGCTCGCCCTCGAGACGTTGTTCGAGGACGGTCGCGCCGACGTCATCGTGGTCACGCGAGGCGGCGGTTCAAAAGATGACTTACTTCCGTTCCAAGATGAACAGTTAGCCAGGTTCATCGCCAGTAGTCCCATCCCCATGGTCAGTGCGGTGGGCCACGAGATCGACACAACGATGGCGGATTTGACGGCCGACGCGGTTGCCCCCACGCCATCGGCCGCCGCGGCCCTCGTGCTGCCGGACTGTCGAACCTTCACCCAGCGCATCGATGATGCGACCCTGGCCCTCGCAGGGCGTTGGGAGCGGCTTGTGGGGCAAGCGCGGCGCCGGGTCACGGATCTCACCCGTCGACTGAAGCATCCTGCACGCCAGGTCGAGGCTGCACGAAACCGGCACCGCGACCTGACCGAGCGGCTCGATCGAGCCATCCAACGGCGAGTGACCCGCAGCACCGAACGCCTGCAGGCCCAACGGGACCGCCTGGTCGCGCTTTCCCCAACCGCCGTGCTCGCTCGAGGCTACGCCATCGCCCACGGGCCCAACGGCGTGCTGCGCTCGGTCGAGGATGTCGCCCCAGGAGCGAACATCGAAATCCAGCTTTCCGATGGGCGACTCCCTGCAACGGTGTCGGAGGACTGACAACTTCGCACGGACGGTCAAGCGCGCAGGGCCGGACGGCTTCTACGGTTCAAGGGTGCTCAACCACCGAGCCGATGGGAGGCTGAATGGACCACCGTGACACTTGGGAACGCTACGCCAAAGCCTGGAAAGTGGCGACCGCAGAAGAA
>JBCCQY010000172.1:0-20226 GCA_039208735.1 Myxococcota bacterium
GAATCGAAGGGGACGCCAGGCAAGGGTGTGCTCTCGAAGCCGATGGCAGGGACGACGAGGCCGGCGCAGAGGGTGTTCTGGGTGGAGAGCCCCACGTCGAGGGCGTCGTCTACGGCGTCGAAGCGGACGACCTCGGTCGTGAAGTGCACGTGGAGGACGACGGCCGGCGACGCAGGCGAACATTCGGTGGCCTCGGCCAGCAGGGCGGCGTTCCGCGAGGCGTCAGACGACGGATCTGCGTCGTGGTCGAGGGTCCCGTTGGCGATCCGAACCGCCAACCCCGGCTGTTCGAGCAGGTCGCGCAGCTCGCGCGGGGTCCACGACGTGCGACTGACGCCGCCGCGCACCAGCAGGTGGAGGTCGCGGATCCGCTCGCGCGCCAGGACCTGCAGCGCGTGGGCCGCGATGTCCGTCGTGGCCAGGTGCTCGACGGGGGCGACCAGCATCCGGGCGACATCGAGCGCCACGTTCCCTCCGCCCACGACGACGGCGGTGGGATGGTCAAGGGCGGGCCCCAGGTCGGCGTGCTCCGGATGAGCGTTGTACCAACGCACGAAGTCCCAGGCAGGGACGACGCGGGACGCGGATTCGCCGTCTACCCTTAGGCGACGGGACCGGTTCGCCCCGGTCGCGTACACGACGACGTCATACGCCTCCCGCAACGTCGCGGCGTCGACGTCCCGGCCGAGCGCCACGTTGGCGAGCAAGCACACCCGGTCATGGGCGTACACTGCGTCGAAACGCTCCCCCTTGCTGCGCACCTCGGGATGGTCGGGCGCGACCCCGTAGCGCACGAGGCCGTGGGGCATCGGGTTGCGCTCCAGCACGTCGATCCGCGCGCCATGGGACCTCTCCAGCAGCCGCATCGCGGTGTACGTCCCGGCGGCGCCCGCGCCCACGATGGCCACCCGAAAGGCCCGCTGGTCCTTCACAGTTCCACGGTCGACGGTCGCGAGACCGCGCTGTACGGTCGCGTAGCCGGCGGTCGTGAACGGGCACACCTGGATGCACACCGCACAGCCGTACTCCCGCTCGAAGTAGTCCCGGCACTGGGTATGCTCGATGCACGCGGTCCCCACACCATTGTCGCGGTCGCGCGGGGTCGCGTGGATGGCGCCCGGCGGACAGCTCCGCACGCAGTTGCGACACCGATCGCAGAAATCCCGCACCCAGTCGTGGTCGTCGGTCCGCTCTGGGAGCCCCTGCAGCGAAGTGTAGACCGTCGCGATCCGGATCCGCGCCCCGGCATGGGGCGTCATCAGCATGCCGTGGTACCCGATGCCCCCCATGCCTGCCCGAGCCCCGAGCGCGACGTAGTCGGTCACCCCGCCGAGCGCGGTACCCGGGTAGGCCGCGTGCCCGCGGGCCTGAAGATGGTCCGCGAGCGCGTCCCCGATGCGCGCGAGCCGACCGTAGCCCTTCGCAACCTCCACGAACGTGTCGAAGCTGGGGGCTTGCGCGATCGGCTCCGGGTCCATCTCGACGGCGTAGAGGACGACGCCCGGCGCGGGGACGGCGTGTCCGGCGAAGATCTCGCTCGGGAGGATGTCGTTCAGGTAGGCGACGTCGAACGCGCCATGGGATCGCGCGATCGCCTCGAGCTCGTCCAGCAACGCCGGGGTGGCCTCGGTGCGGCCGGTGGGAAGATCCTTCCGATAGAACCGTCCGCTCCGCAGGATCCGGAAGAGTAGGTCCGGCATGATCGGTGCCAGACGTCGGATCTTCGCGAACGTCAGCCGGCTGAGGTGGGCGTCCCGCAACTTCACTTCGCGTGCTGTGAAGCGATGCCGCGGTGGGGAGGTGCTGTCGGACTCCACCTGGCGGAATCGCCCGGTAAGCTTGGCATCCGCGAGGTCGAGCATGCGGTCCAGCCCATCGAAGGACCGATCCAGAACGGGCGCAAGCAGGCGATCCAGCAGGCCACGTGTGGGAGGGGAGGGGTCGATCGCGTGTGGCATGAACGTCTCCATTGACTGAGTGATACTCATCGAGTATCACTCAACGAGTAACACTCGACAAATCTGGAGGCACCGTGGCCCACGTCATCACCGCTCCCTGTGTCGGAACGCGGGACCGGGCGTGTCAGCGCGCCTGTCCGGTCGACTGCATCGTCGATGCCGGCGAGCACCTGGCGATCGACCCGGTCCGCTGCGTTGATTGCGGAGCGTGCGTGTCCGCTTGTCCGGTAAGCGCCATCTTCCCGGAGGACCGGGTACCGACGGAGTGGGCGGCGTGGACGTCGCGCAACCGGGAGCGGTCTGCTAGCCTCAACCGATGAATCAGCGCAAGCGCCAAGCCGAACAGACCCGGGGACGCATCCTGCGCGCGGCCTTCGAACGGTTCGCGGCGGATGGCTACGTCGGCACGTCGACGAGGTCGATCGCAAAGGCTGCCGGGGTCTCCGAGGGCGTGCTGTTCCACCACTTCCCCACGAAGCTCGACCTGCTGCGCGGGGTCGGGGAGGCGCACCCCATCATGGCCGGGGGGCTGACCACGCTCGTCGCAGCGGATCCGAATCCCACGCCTGAGGCGTTTGCGAAGGGCCTTCAGCACCTGTTCCTGGAACGGCTGCATCCCGACCGCCCTGCGGCACGCCTATTCCGGGTCCTGTTGTCCGAGGGTGCGCGGGATCCGCGGTTGTCGTCGATGCGGAACGCCGTGGCGGATGGGGCCGTCCAGGCCGTGACGAGCGTGGTTTCGTCGTGGGAGGCAGCCGGACGGCTACGGCGGAGTCCCGATCCGCAAGTGGCGGCGCGGGCCCTACTGGGCGGGATGTTCTGGGTGCTGGTGATGTCCGACGCACAGGACGCCGAGGCGTGGACCGCGTACGCCGAGTCGGCGCTCCAGGACGCGGTCGAGGACTGGCTCGCCGGGCTCCTCTAATCCGCGGGAGAAGACACACCTGGCGCGTGTACTGACGCGGGATCGTGAAAGATTTCTTGGGTTTCGCGGGCAGGAGGTACCATGAAGCTGTGTCGCTGAATCCGCTCGGGTCCTTGGTGTTCCCCGATTCGTCACCAGCCCGGAGCGCGGGAGGGGATGGTTCACGTTCCCTCTCGGGAAGCCCACGGCCATAGCGGAGATGCTGTTCACGTCCTTGCCGCGGCGCTCGGCGTCGAGGCCAAGGTCCGTCCAGAAGGACGTCGACGGCATGCGAGCGCAGGCGACTTCCGCAGTTGGGGAACCTGTCCGAGCTGCTCGGGGGGACACTGGCCGAACTGCAGATGGGGACCGTGGCCGGACCACAACCGTGAGTTGCCGAAACACTGGCTCGATGCCACCGACGACGCAGTCGAAGAGGCACTTCAATGGCGTCCGCGACGGATTCTGGAGGCATCGACGAGAAGGCGCGCCCAGTAGAACGGTCCGGTCGCGGCCCGTCATGGGCGACTGGTTCATCGATGTTGGATGGTTGGCGCGTACGGTGGCTGATGACCGATGCCGTCGACCTCGCCACCATCGCGTACCCCGACGACGCCATCCTGCGACGGGCCGCGCTCCACGTCGAGCCCGAGCTGGCCCAGGACATCGTGCGATACGTGCATGCGCAGCGCCCCGTCTTCAACATCGCGGAGCCCTGCTCAACCCCCCTGGCAGACGCTCGGCATGCTCTACGATCAGACCCTGTTGATGCAGGAGCGCTTCAGCGGTGACGATAACTTCCACTACTGGGCGATCGTCGGATTCGACCAGGTGGCGGTCCACCATCCGTTCATTTGCCTGCACCGGATCCTGAACCAGGAGCAACACTGGCGCGATCTGCGCGGTACGCCACTCCATCCGCCCGAGGGCATCAACTACCACAGCTCGGTCCAGGTGCATCCGCTGCTCGATGGGGATCGGATCCAGTTCAAGGATCGGGCCCACCGGCGGCAACCAGACCACGTCGATGGCCGAGCTGTACGACCGCATCGACACGTTCGCATCCCGCCAGGGACCCTCGGTCGGTCTGGCTCAGCGGACTCGGAACGCCGAGTACAGGATCGCGGGGACCTGAAGCGCCTCGACCGCCGGCGTCTCCCCATCCGTGTTCGTGACGTCGTACAGCGTCGTGGTGAGATCGGCGTTGAGCACAATCACGAAGCTCCGACCGTCGACCACCATCCACTGCAGCCGACCGGCCCCCGGTGGCACGCCGAGCACCGGCTCCGACGTCGTGGGGTCGTCGAGATCGGGAATGCGCCGCACCGTCCACGCCGCCGCCCCCAACACTGCCCCGAGGTCGGGCTTCTTCGGCAGCGGAACCAGGGTCTCGTCGTAGGCGTTGAAGAACGCCGTGTTTCCTGGGCCCCGTGCAAATCCGCCCGCGATGTCACCCCCCGCGATCTCCGTCAGATCGATCCCCGTAGCGTTCGCGAAGGTGCCGTCTGCTGCCTTGTCGAGCAGGCACGCCGGGAAGGCGCCGGGCAGGCCGAAGTGCCCCGCAACCCCCGCCGCCTCGTTCGACGTGAAGACCAACGACCCCGACGCCGTCTCCTGGGAGCCGGCAAGCGATCCGCAGCTCGTCGAGGTCTCGAACGTCACCGCGTCGGTCGTGGTGTCCACGATCGCGAAGACCGTGGTCGAGACCGTGATCCCCTGATCGTTCGACAAGCTGAAGGGCACGATCAGCTCGTCTCCGGTGCGGATGGTTCCGCGGACCCCGAGGATGCTCAGGCCCTTCGGAGGGTCGAAGTCGAGCGAGACCGATCCGCGCAGCTCCATGCTCGATGGATCGAAGACGGCGAGCTGCCGACTCGGGCTGTCGACGAAGTAGGCCCGCTCGTCATCGACGAACTGAAAGAGCTCGGAGTTGATCCCCTGGAGCGGCCCGATCCCGAGGCCGGCAAAGCTGATCGTCGTACCCGGAACCAGCGTGCCGTCGACGACGTCGTAGCGGGTCAGCTCGGGACTCGTCGGGCTTGTCGCGAACAGCGCTCCCCCGTAGGTGGCACAGATCGGCCGACCATCGTTGACCGGGATGGCCTGGGTCGGATCGAACGTGCCGTCGGCGTCGAGCGAGTCGATCGCCCCGATGAGCCCCGTCATCCCATCGGTTCCGAGAATGAAGGCGCATGCGACGAGCAGCTCCTCGTCTTCGGCCGGCGGCGCGGTCGAGTCGGCGTCGGTCTCGACCTCGCCGGTGCAGGCAACGAGCGCCACACCGAGCGCAGCCCAGGACATGCGGTTGATCAGGGTCATCGAGTCTCCAGAGGGTGTGGCCGGCCCACGAGCGGGCCCACAATCGCCAAACCTTGGTTTACTGATTCTAAAAATCACTTTCAACCATCTTTCTTCGTCGACGAACGGTCGATCGCTGTCGACGAATGGTCGGACGAGGGCCCCGAACTCACGAGCAGCGGTCGGGCCGGCCCTGGTTCCCCGCGGCGATCTCGTCCACCGCCTGCACGGCCACGGTCAGCGGTCGCTCGCACGAAGCGGTTGAGCCCGTAGCCCTTCAGGGGATAGTCTTCTAAAGCCGGCCCGGGAAAACACCTTGCGACGCCGCTCCCCGGGCACGGCCCTCACCGCCTTGACCACGAGGAGCACGTGTGCGCGCGAACGTTCGTGTGCGAACGTCGATGGAGCCAGTTCTGTGACGTTCAGGGGCTCAGCTGCAGTGGTCCCTCGCGGCGGTCCTGCGCGGACAGTGCAGCACCCGGTCCGTCGCCCGCCACCCTGGGAGGAGCGCGTGCAGGCGCATCACCTGGTGGCAGAGCGGGCACTCCCGACCGTCGACGCCGAAGACGCGCCGGAGCACCTCGGCCCAGGCGAGTCGACGCCGACGTCGACTCCGCCCTTCGCCACGCCGAGTGGGCGCGAGCACACCGCCATAGACGATCCGATGGGCGCGCTGCGGTGGGATCAGGGCGGCGAGGCGCGCGATGAACGCCACACCCGAGAACACCATCGTGTGAGCGCTGGACCATGCTCGTCGGCAAGTGCTCCGCCCTCATCGCGATCGACACCGGCCTCCCCTTGGGTGCTTCTGCCTCGCGATCCCGATGACCGCGGATGCCGACTGGCCGCTCACCGGCGTCGCCGAGTGCGCCTGCGGCTATGCCCTCACGAGCAGCGCCGGCACCGGCCGCGGCGGCGCGCCGCGATGCTCTACGCGCCTCCGTCGCCAATGCCGAGGGCGAGCTCGTCGCATCCCCATTGCACGTTGCCCGTGTGTGGGGATGGGCTCGTCAACGCGAGCAGCGGCGAAGAGTGCGACGACGAGTGTGAGTCCGCCGTCTGTGATGCCGACTGCACCCTTCCGGTCTGTGGCGATGGCGTGTTCAATGTTATCGCGGGCGAGATTTGCGACGACGGTGGGGATTCCACGAATTGCAATGCCGACTGCACCCTCGCTGAGTGTGGCGACGGTCGGGCCAATGCCGCAGTCTTCCTGTTCTTCGGCTCCAGCTCGCTGCCAAACACATTCGATCTCGTGGACGCCGAAGACGCGTCTGACGCCGCGGGGCGCAAGGTGGCTGGCGCCGGCGATCTCAACGGGGATGGATTTGCGGATCTGCTGATCGGAGCGTCGAGTGGGGGGACCGGAGGGTTGCCCTACCTCGTCTACGGAGGCGCCTCGCTGCACACCACACTCAACCTCGCAGATGCCAACGCCAGGTTCCTTGGTGAAGTCAGCGGCGACGAGTTCGGGGTTGGACTGGCGGGGGCCGGCGACCTCAACGGCGACGGTTTCGACGATCTGGTGATCAGACTCGCGCAAGCTTCGCTTGCCGCTGATCAGCTTGCAGGAGCGTCAGCGACGAAAGCTGAACCGCGTCGGCCTGCAGGCGCGTAGCGCCGAAGGCCAGCGGTGATCAGCGCACGCGACAATTCCGAGGGGGGAGACTGAGCTGGTGCGTCGTACGTAGTGTTCGGGGGCAATTCAGTGACGGGAACCATCGGCATCCAAAGCGCGAACGTCAAGATCTCGGCGAGGCGGCCAACGACAGCCTTAAGGCGGTGGCCGGGACGGGCGACGTGAACGGCGATGGAATCGACGACCTGTCGCTGGGCGCGCGACTCAACGACGAGGGCGGTTCGAACGCCGGAGTGGCCTATGTCATCTTTGGCGATCCCAATCTTTCCGGTACGCTCAGTCTGGCGAACGCCGACATCAAGTTGGCCGGATAGGCGCTCGGGGATTTCGCGGGCGTCGCAGTGGCCGGAGCGGGGGACGTCAACGGCGATGGATTCGCCGACCTACTCGTGGGTGCGAACTCAACGGACCAAGGCAAGGAGAGCAATACCGGTACGGCGTACCTCGTGTACGGTTCGGCGGCGCTGAGCGACACCAAGCTGCTCGGAGAAGTGGCTTCAGACAGGGCGGGATTCAGCGTGGCCGGCGCGGGAGACGTCAACGGAGACGGCTTCGACGACATTCTCGTGGGTGCCTCCGGTAACGAGGGTACGGCCTATCTGCTGCATGGTCCGGTGGCGACGGGAACCCTCGAACTGGCGGACGCCGATCTTCGCACCCCCAATCCCTCGGATGGACGCACGGCGCTCGTTGCAGGTGGTGGAGACGTCGATGGCGACGGCCTCGACGACGTTTTGATGGCGTTCACGGGCCGCGAAGTCGTCCTGTTCCTCATCCGCTAAGGCGAACCGCGGCGCGACGCGAGCCTCGTAGACCGCCAAGTCATTGAAGTCGAACCACCTGGAGCGCCAGCCCCGGAACCACGATCCCGGAGGACGGCCCCGGACCGTCGGTGGTCCGGGAAAGGGTCGTGCTTGTGAAGTCCGGGCTCGAGATGTTCTGGTAGACCGTTTCCTCGGATTCGAACCACGTAATTCCACCTGGGAGGAGTTCAGGGTCGCTATCGACGAGGACGGCCTCGTCGGGTTGACGCAAATCGATCTCCCAGGTCTGCCAGAACGGCGCTCCGAAGAGTTCAAGGCCGGTGGCCTTGTCGGGAATCGGGAACGTCTCCACGTCGAGCGCACGTACGTAGGCGGTGTCGGGTCCACTCGGGATGAGACCTCCGGTCGGTCGGCCCGTGAGCGCATTGAGCTCGATGGTTTGGGTCGCGACCGTCCGGGTACCGGCTGGGATTCGGATCATGCATGGCGCGGGCGCTCTCGCGTCGTCCACCGCGTGAATGGCCGCGACCCACGGGTCGCTGGCGAAGAACAGGTCGCCATTCGAAGCGCTCATCCCGTAGTGGACGCCGGCGCACGGAGAAGGCTGAAGCTCGTAGGTGCCTGTTGCTGGGTCAAAGAAGACCACCTGGGCCGTATCCGAGACCACCTGCTGCACCAGATCCGTTCCGTAGACCACCGCGACGAACTCACCGTCGCGAGGCACGAATCGCAGCCCGCCGATGAACGAGGTGAGCGTCGGGTCGAGCCAGTCGCTTAGGTCGATTGCTCGAACGAGCTCGAAATCCTCGAGGTTGACCTCGATCGCCTGCCCTGAGAGCATGTCGAACAGGTAGCCGCGGTCGGCTCCGTCGAAAACCATCACGTCCCCGGACAACGTGGAGATCCCAAAACCGCTGAGCCCCAACCGACCGACCTCAACGGGTCGACCTTCCTCGAACTGGAACCATTGCAGGCTTCTCTCTTCCGCGCTCGTCACGTAGAAGTCCCCGGTTCCCTGTGGAGCAAAGAGACTTGCCTGGCCGGGAATCTCGATGGCGTCGGAGAGGTCGACGGCCCCTGTGGCGAGGTCCTCGGTGAAGCCGATGAAGGAGTTCTCGTCACTGAAGTCAGGGCTGAAGACCCGCATGCCGATGGCATACCGGGGAGTCCCATCAACGTTGGTCCCCGACGGCTCATCCGTGCACGCCCCAAGGGTGATGAGCAACAGACCGATACCTCGAAGGCCGCACATGCTGATCCCCAAACGCTCCATCTTGCTCTCCTTCGGTTCATTCGCCGTTTGGTTATCAGTCGATCACCGAAACGTCGAACGATTTCGCAGAGAGCGATTTCGCGTTTTACTGGTGCGTATGAAGAAAAACTCGAGAACCGAACGTGCCCATGCCACCCGCAATGCGATTCTCGATGCCGCGACCCTTGCGTTTGCAAAGGACGGCTTTCATGCGGTTGGTCTACGAAGCATTGCCCGGACCGTCGGAATCTCGCAGCCCCTTATCCATCGCCATTTCGGGTCGAAGGACGCGTTGTTCGATGAGGTCCTGCGCCGGAGCGCCGAGCGGTACGACGACGTGCTGGCCGCGCACTGGGCGCGCGAGCCCTCGGACGTCCGGTTCTTCACGCAAGGCCTACGAACGTTCTTTGACTGGCTTGGTGAGCACCTTCTCGAGGGTCGGCTCGAGTCGTGGGCCCGCCTGCAAGGCTGCTTGCCTCAGCTGTCCGAAACGACGGAGATGATGGCGAAGCTTCGCCAGCGCTTCGTCGATGCCCAGCGAGCCGGGGTCATCAAGCCGCAGATCGATGTGGACGCCACGCTCCTGGTGGTGAATTCGCTCTTCAAGGGCTTCTGGGAGCGCGCAGACGACTTCCCCGACATCGACAGGGCAGGATCCCGCGTCTTTCGACAGGCCCTCGACTTCCTCCTACCAGGGATGCTGACAGATCGTGCGCTGCGCGAGGCACTCGAAGATCTGGCAACCGACCCGCCACCATCCGCCGCGTCGACGGAGTAGGGTGACGTTTGGGAGGAACCGACCTACGGCTCTGTCGAGCGCTCGTAGCCGAAGCCTCCCGGCCTGCACCCGCATTCCCCGCCGTCCAAGAAGTGAGGATCAGACCGAGCCACGAGCACCGTATGGATCGGCCCAGTCCGACTACGGAATGGCGTCTACGGCCGCCGCGATCGAAGAAACCACATTCGCGTCCTCACCAAAGTCCTGCCACGTCACCCGACCCTGGCGATCGAGCACGGTGTAGCTGTGCTGGGAGTAGGTACGCGAACCCGGATCGCCCCACGTCATCACCCACTCCTCGTCGGTGTCGGCGAGCACCTCCCAGCGAAGGTCGAACTGGTCGCGCCACGCCGCGGCGTCTTCCACTTCACCGGGAGCCCGTGAAACCCCTTCTACGATGATGTTCAGCACGTTCACGTCATCGGTCTCGTCGTACCAGGCGGCAAGTCCCTGAACCAGGGACCGACAGCGGCTTCACCAAAGCGACGAGCCAACGACCACGAGCCGATCGCCAACGCGATCCGCCAGCGACACCGGGGCGCCGTCGGCGTTGAGCAGCGTGAAATCGGGGGCGCAAGAACCTACGTCGAGGCCCACGGAGCAACCCTCGTCAGCCGAAGCAGGCGGCGCGTCGATCGGAGGGGAATTCGGACCCGTGTTTGGGTCGGTAGACGGCAGTAGTTTGGCGTCCCAAACGAAAACCTCTGCCGCGGCAATCTTGCGAAGAATGGTCTCGGAGATATTCGGTGTTCCACCAACTCCCTGGGTGTCCCGATCCAAAGCCACCAAGGTCGTCCGCGCTTTCGCCACACGCTTGACGCCCACTCCAAGCACGCTTGGATGAAATTCCGGTTGATCTTGGGGTTAGAGTCGGACTGCCAGGACCAGAACACCGTGATGGCTTGCTTCTGCTGGGTTCCACCGGTCGGCTCTTCTATAGAGTTCACCACAGTCTGGACCTCGCACGACTTGCATGACCTCGTAGTCACGAATTTCCTACTGTTCTTTCCCGGTTCAGGACGGAAGCTTAGGCCACCCGAACGTCGGAGGCTCAGAGACTGTCGAGTGCAAGAAAGGTGAACACCAGATTGTTGTAGAAGGTGGAGGTCAGTCTCGTTTGGACAGAACGCTCGGAAACATCGTCGAGCACGAAGTTGCCGTCTTCAAGCTGGTATTCGCCCGTCATCGGATCGAATGCAATGGCTTGGCCAAGGTTGAGCGCGTCCGCCTCCATGGTGCTGTCCTCGTCAACCCAGCCAAGGTACTCAACAAAAAGGCTGTTGAGCGTCTCGGGTGGCTCATCCAGGCCGTCCACAAATTCTTGGAGTGCCCCATTTGCCTCGAGCGGCGCGAAGCCAAGCTCAAAGGTTGCATCATCCCAGCGCTCCAACAATCCCATCGCGTCCGCACCGAACAACGCTGCGTTCACCCTCCCATTGCAGTCGGTCGCCCAAGTCTCTGGCGAAAACTGGTACGCCTGATGCATCGGTGCATCATCGCGGTTGGGGAAGTGCTCGGTGACGAGAAGCGGAGTACGCTGTTCCTCGGGAATCGCAGCCAGAAAGAAGCACATCTGTTCCGGGGCCTTGCCCTGAAGATAGTCGATGCTCGCGAATTGAATGACGATGAGGGGCAGCCGGACCTCCCCTCCGGGCTCACCGAAGGAGACCATGTTGCCGCCTTCGTCAATTCCAAATCGAATGTCGAAACCCACATGGGTCGGCTCGAACCCCTCGTCCGCGGTCGGAGTGGTGGTGTTAGACGGCAAAGGAAGCGTCGGGTTGTCTTGAATCTCTTCTTCTGCGCACGCGATGGTCGCGAACGCGAACGCCAGCAGCCGAGCAGAAGGCAAGGGAACCCCCATGGGAGTGCGCTAGCATTATGGATCAGTGGCGCTGGATTCACCAGCTACATGAAAATGACATTCATTTTCATGTAGGGTAGACAAGCATCGAGCACACGGCATCTGGATGGCGGTTGAGCGTCCACGGCTCAACGTTAGGTGGCATCGCGGGGTGAAGATGTATCGGACGCTGTTCGTTTCTGTATTTGCGGCTTCCATCGGGTGTCGTGCGGATCCGATCTGTCTCACCGGAGAGACTCAGAGTTGCGCCTGCCCAGGTGGAGAACAGGGCGCTCAGACCTGCCTCGTGATCGAGCCCGGCTGGTCGCAGTGCGAGTGTCCAGCAGCGGGTTCGGGAGCAGGTTCCGGCTCGGGCAGTGGCAGCGGCTCGGGCAGTGGGGCCGGCTCGGGCAGCGGGACCGGCTCGGGCAACGGATCGGGATCCGGTTCTGGCTCGGGCACGACCGACACCGGACCAAGCACGCCCGTCGATACGGGCTCGGGCTCCGGCAACGGCTCGGGCTCCGGCAGCGGCTCGGGCTCCGGCAGCGGCTCGGGCTCCGGCAGCGGCTCGGGCTCCGGCAGCGGTTCGGCCGCTCCGTGATGGTGGCTTCAAGGTGAGTTCAGACTTTCTGGTGGTGGGAGCAGGAATCGCCGGGCTTGCAGCGGCATTGCGCCTCAACGAGATGGGCTATTCCGTGGAGCTTCGGGAAGCGCGCCCCGAAGCCGGAGGATTGCTGGCTCCCATCAATGTGGACGGTGTCCCCTGCGACCGAGGATCGCATCGACTGCACGCCGAGGGCCGAGCGGTGCTCGACCGAATGAGTCGCATTCCCTGGATGACGAGGCCCCGAAGGGGTCGCATCGTCATCGGAGGCCGGCATGCCAACTATCCCCTTGGTTTGAGAGGATTTCTTCGAAGCCTTGGTTTGCGAACGTCGATGGCCTTCTTGGCGGGATTCCTGACTCGACGGAGACGGTTCCACCGCTTTCGAATGTGGGAACGGGACCGAACGAATGGGGTCGAGGCCGATCGGGGCTTTCAAGACTTCGTCGAATCACGCGTGGGGCGCGTGGCGTATCGAAACTTCTACGAGCCTTATGCACGCAAGGTCTGGGGTGTGGACCCGAACACCATGTCGCAGACCATCGCAAAGCAACGGGTGTCAACCTCTCGCCCCGCTGATGTGCTCCGAGGACGGATTCGCACATCACCGACCTTCCTCTACCCTCGAGATGGCATGCACGAGGTGTTGCGCTCCACCCTCGATCGGGTCCGCGCCCTCGGGACCGAGGTTCGGTTTGGGGTGCCCTTCGACCCCCATGAACCCCAGTCGAGACCCGTCTTGTATTCGGGTCATCTCGGCGACCTCGTTGCCAACGGCCCGTTCCGCGGTGAGTGGGGTCATCGAGGCCTCTACCTGCTGCACACGGTGGTTCACGATTCTCGGCTCACCGATCCATCCATCGACACCTGGTATGTTCCCGACCCGCGGTTCTGGTTCGGACGCGTCAGCCTACCCGCTCGCTTCTCCGAACGCTTCCGTCATCGCGATGGAACGATCTTGTGTATCGAGATCCCGGAGGGGAACTGGGGGCAGGACGTGGACTTCACCACTTCGGATCGAGCCACGGCGTTGTTCGCGCAGTTGACCGAGGCCGGCATCCTCCATCCGGGCTCGTTTCCGCTGATTCAGACCTTCGAGCCTCGTGTCTACCCGCTATATCCGCGCGGCTGGGTCGCGAGATGGCGATCGGCACTCGCCACGGTCCCCAACCTCGGGCCTATCCTTCCCATTGGGCGACAGGGCCTATACCTGCATTGCAACGTTGATCACGCCGTCAGGACCGCCCTTGATGCGGCGGACCACGTGCACCGGGGCCGCACCTCCGCCGAATGGGTCGCCAATGCCGACCGCTACCTCGACGTCGTCGTCCGAGACTGATGCCACTCTCTCGAAGGGTTGCAACGGGCGTCCTTGCAATGTGGAGCCTGGTTTTCATCGCCCTTGCCGCGCCCCTCTTGCAACAGCCAGGTCCGGCTCGTGGCGACGACTTGAGTTCACACTTGGCTGTCGGCCATTTCGTGTGGACGGAACTCTCCCATGGACGCGCAGACCTCTGGTTCGATCAGGCTAATCTAGGCGTGCCGCTCTTTGTGGCCTACCCTCCGCTTCCCGCGTTTCTGGTGGCCGCTGTGGTAGGATTGCTCGGTCCGGTGCTCGCGCCAACGACAGCCTTTCGGCTCCTCCTCCTTGGCATCTTGGTGCTGCTGCCCATCAGCTGGTACCGAGGCGGCCGGGCTCTCGGCTTACCGCGTCTTGCAAGCTTGGTCTTTGCGTTTGGCGTCCTCTTTGTTCAGGACGCAGGAGAGGTGGGCCTCGGCCCCACCCACGTAGTGCATACCGGCCTCTTTGCGCAGACCTGTGCGCTTGTCGTGTTGCCCTGGGCCGTCGCGAGTGTGGCGCGTCTCGTCGATCGACCTGACCTTCGTCAGGTCTGCCGGGTGGCAGCCTGGGGAAGCATGCTCGCGGCCACCCATCCCATTTTCGCACTGTTGGCTGCCCTCGCGGCAATCGGACTCGTCGCACCCCGACGTCGAAGCTGGGGATCGGCCCTGCTTGCCGCCACGCTCGGGCTTGCGGTGCTTGCGCCATGGTTGGGGTATGCACTTGCGTACCGAGAGGCCGCGGGCGGCATCCCGTGGCGCACGGCGGCCCAGAACGGCCGTGACGCTGCCGAGCTGGTGCGTTGGATCTTGAGCGGGGACCTGCTCGATGCGGATCGATTTCCTTGGATGACGCTTGGCGCGTTGGGCGGTTTGGCCTTGGTGCATCGCTATCCAAGCGCCCGCTTTGTTGGGGCCATCTCGTTAGCCTCCGCTGCGCTCGCCGGCGGGCGCTCCTTGTGGGGCCCTGGTTTTGGAGCCCTTCCCGTCGTGGGGGAACTCAATGCGTCGCGATGGACGGTCGGGATCCAGGCCGCCGCACTGTTTTCCTTCGCCGCCGGAATCCAGGGCGGAATCGAGGCCATCGCCCGGCGATGGGGCTCGCTGTGGGCCCTGGGCATTGCCTCCCTTCTGCTCGTCGGAACGATGGCGGATCGTGGAGCGTGGTTGCGTCGGAAACTTGCCCCCCTGTCGCTCGCAGCGGCCTACCCTGAACTCGTGAAACACATGACTCGCCCTGGCGCACGCTTCGTGGTCGATGGGCCGCTTGGAACGGGCAGCCATCTGCATCGCGACCTGCTGCCCCATCTCACGGGACGGCCGGGCCTCATGTCCTATGCCACGACCTTCCATGCGACGCACAGCACCTACTTCGTCGAGTACTTCGACCACTCGGTCGAGCATGCACAGTTGTTTGGGGTCGACCTCCGCATCGCACGGAGCGCCTCCCCACCCGGAGACGGCTGGATCGCTCGACCATCCCGAGGCGACTACCGGCTGCACGAACTCGACGACGTTGGCTATTTCGACATCATACGCATTCCCGCGGTGTGGTCTGGCGATCCGAAGGAACTTCGAACCCGCATTCGCGGTGCGGTAGGACGCACCTGGCGCACCCGCAACCTCGTTGCCCTCGAGCCTGGCCCGATTCACACTCCGCCACTGCCCGTGCTTGAGCCACCCTCCGCCCACTCGCGGGTGCGTTCAGAACGCATCAGCCCGAATCGCTACGCCGCATCGGTCGTGGTGACCGAATCAGGCGAGCACGTCTTGCTCAAGGTATCGGCCTTTCCATGGTGGCACGTCTCGGTCGACGGCGTCGAGGTGCGCCCACAGGTGGTCATGCCAAACTTCATGGCGGTCCCTGTCACCCCCGGCCAACACGAAGTCCAATTCGTGTTCCATCGACCCGCCCTGCAGCGATTTGGGTCGTTGCTCTCGCTCCTTGCCATGCTGGGGCTGATCCTTGGGGCCGTCAGTCGTTATCGCCGGCCACCTCACGTGGGATCTGAAGCATCAGCACCGTAGCCAAATCGAGCTTCAACAAGTCCGTGACCGACTTCACCGCGGCATGCAGCGCTTCGACCCGCTCACGGTCTGTCTCGATGAGCAGCGCAAGGTCGCCATCCACCCCCGACGTCGCACCACGCGCCTCATCCAACGCATCATCGATGGCATTCGCGAGTTCCCTGCGTCGCAGTTGGTCACGCACAATGTCATCCATCCCGGCTCGGTAAAGGGCCTCGAACCCGGCCAGATTCTGGCCGATGGCCTCTGCGCCCGTCGCGGAGAGCTGGCCCTCGGCCTGGGTTGCACATTCGGAGCTGCAGCCGACCAACCCAAGCGGCTGCCCAAGTTTGCGGTCCTTGGTCTGGGTCTCGAGGTAGAACATGGCCTCAAACACTGCGTTCAGGGCTTCCGTGGAATCGAAAGCGTTGAACGCTGCAGCGAAATCGCCCTCCCAAGAGGCGATGAGGGCATCGGCGGTTGCCGTCACGTCGGCCGCGAGGAAGCGTGCATGGGCCAGGCGACGCGACGTCACGACCTCGGGGGCCAAGGCCATCCAGGTCTCTTCGAGTTCTTCACCACATGCCTGCGTCTTGCCCGAAAACAGGAGGTACTCGATCGCATCCAGCCCAATTCTGTCCACGAGCACATCGTCGAAGAAGGTGGCGTCGGGGAGCGCTCCCTGCACGATGAACCGGTCGATGTCGCAAGGGTCGACGATGGGCCAGCTGTAGATGCGGTCACGGAGCGCTTGGCCGCCAGGAGAAGCGGGAGACGAGGCAGGGCCGACCTGCAGCCCTTCAAGCCGTTGCCACCGCAGCAGGGCAGAAACGAAGGCCGGGCGGGCCTCGTCGGGTCGGTCCGCCGCTTCGAGAGCGGCTTCGAAAGCCTCCGCCTCGGCTTTGAACGCCCTCAGCTCAGGGAGAATGACCTCGGGCCCGATCGCGGCGAGGTACATGCTTGCGTCGACCCCGGCTGGCTGCTCCGGGCCACAGCCCGTAGACGGTGAGCCAAGCGCTAAAAGGGTGAACAAACCGATGAACAACCAGCCGTGGAGCTTCATGACAATCCCGGGCACAGACGGTGATGGGCCCGATAACACTGACCCCAGCTCATTTTCGTGAGAATTCTGGTCACTGGGGGAGCGGGCTTTGTCGGCTCGCACGTCACCGATGCCCTGCTGGATCGGGGGGACGAAGTCACGGTGCTGGATGCACTGAACCGGGGTGAGGGGCCTCCGGAACCGGAGAACTTGGAGCGGGCCCGCCAGCATGGTCGATGTTGCGTCCTGCATGGCGACATTCGCGACCCCAAAGCGCTCGACGAATCTCTTCAAGGTGTCGATGCCGTGATTCATCTCGCCGCGCGCGCCGGAGTGCGGAGTTCACTGCGGTTTCCGGCTCTGTTTGCGGACATCAACCTCACGGGCACGGCGCAGCTGTTGCAAGCCATGAAACGGGCGTCGGTGCCCCAACTGGTGTTCGCAAGCTCCTCGTCCGTTTACGGCGCGACCGAGGGTCCGTGCCGTGAGGATGCTCCAGCGGACGTGCCCTTGAGTCCCTACGCGGCCACCAAGCGAGGGGGAGAACTGCTTTGCGCAGCATGGGCGGCGGCTGGTCCTCGCCATTTGACATCGCTGCGCTTCTTCACGGTCTACGGGCCACGTCAGCGCCGCTCCATGGCCATTGCGAGATTCATCCAGGCGGCCCGTCGCGACGAACCGCTCTCCATCTTCGGAGACGGTTCTTCGACTCGGGACTACACGTACGTCACGGACGTCGTGCGAGCCGTGCTCGCGGCGCTCGATCGGCCTCGTGGCGTTCAGGTCCTGAATGTCGGGAATGGACGACCGGTCCGACTCGATGCTCTGGTGGACTCGATCGCCCGCGTGACCGGCCGCCCGGTTCGGATCGAACATCAGCCCGATCAGCTAGGCGATGTGCCTCATACCTGCGCGGATCCGACGCAGGCGTTCAAACAACTGGAGTGGAAGGGACGAATCACCCTCGAAGAGGGCCTTTCGCGCTACGTCGCATGGCTGAATCGGAGGCCTTCGGCACCCGCAATCAACCCGTCGAGCGGTTTGCATTGAAACGTCTGCCAACGACCCAAGATCTGCGTGGGGAGGTGCCGCATGTGGTGGATGTTGGACTCCGCAACCTGTAGCGGCGGAAGTCCACTCTTCGAAGCAGAACACTCCGCAACCCCATCGCCCGACGCTGTCGAGTGCGGCCCCGAGGCTATCCCCGTGAGCGCACCGCAATCTGACGAGCGACGCCATCCAGCTCGGTGGTGAACGAAAGCAATCCCGTGGAAGACGGCCCATGAATCCCGCTTTAACGGCTGACCCTCGAAGGGGGACGCGTGCTTTGGGGTTTCAATGGGTTTGGGTCTTCGGGTGTGCCGGTCCGTTGGACGATGCAAAAGAGAGCAACGTCTCGTGTGGCGGGGCGTTCGAGCAGGCAAGCGCGATGCTCAACGTGGCGGTGAAGGACGCTCAGCGGGACTGCTCGGTTGACACGGACTGCGTTCGAGTGGCGGTGGAGACCGCATGTTCGGGTTCGAGCTTGTACTATCTCAATCGGTCTGCGGTGACCGGCTTTCTCAAGGTCGTCGCACAACTCAAGGTTGGCCCCTGTAAAGCGTACGCAGCACTCGGATGCCCTGAGGTGGAGTCCGAGCCTCTCCCAACACGCTGGGCGAATGCGTGCGGGGCGTTTGTGAACCCGCCGAGAACGCACCTCATCACCAACTCGTTGAGGTGGCGCAAGGCGGAGATCCGCGCTTGGTTCGGTTCATGTTTGCGGACCTTGTAGACCGTCAGATACGCACCTCCATCTTGATGGACAGAAACTGGTTGTCGATCGGTATGCGCAATTTGCCCAAAGCCACGAACACGTTGAAGCCCAGGTCCCAGCCGTACAGCTCGAGCGCATTGCAAAGCGACTGGTCGAGGGGCAATATTGGCTCTTCCAAGGGGAACGGTTCATCCCGGATGCTGCCACGACCATCCTCCGCCTCACCCTCGATGAAGGGCGGAAAATCCAATGGATGTCGCAACGGCCCGAAATCGACAGCGACCCGAGACGGAAGAGCCTCCGACGATATTTTCTGGACATCGCGGAGCAGACATTGAAGACCCCCATCCGCGTCGAGCTTGTGTTGCACCAAGAGGGTGAGACCGAACTTGAGATGCGGATTCACAATCGATCGACACAGCTCGTCAATCTCTCCCGCCTCATGGCGGGGGAGTGAGCTGCGCCTCGGAGATAAGTTGCAATGGGTCTGGGACGCCATGAAAGGGGACGGCATTCGCCCCCTCAACTGGGAAGCGCTTCCACCCGGAGTGTCGACGTCGATACGGTTTCCGTTCGACGCGCCATCCCACGTCGAGACATTGACGGTGGTGTCGCTCGTTGGGCCAGGCATCTCGTGTGAGACCCTGACCGTTGGCCCCTCTCGTAGGTAGCTCGCGCGTTGGGAGGCCCAGTGAGTGGCCTCATGAGTCCGCTGAGCATGCGCTGCCACGCGGTCTACGGCACGGCTGACCCGTGGTGACGTAGAGTCGCTGAAATCGACCGCGGCGCCACCCCAATCGAGAACGTTGGTTGACGACGTGGCTCGCTTCAGGTAGTCCACTTTCATTGGTCATATGACTAATGAAAATGGTTTTCAATTCTCCCCCCTGGAGGGCCGCTTGACCCTATTGAAAAGATTTCATCTCGCTTTCGGGCCGATCCTCTTCCTTGGGCAGACCGCGTGTTCGGACGAGCCCGGACCGACGCCACCGGCCGAAGCAGAAGGGCCACGCTATGCGATTGGTTCCTCCGTTTTCAACGCTGACTTCACCAGTCAGGACTTCTTCGTCACCTTCGCCGACGAACTCGATGGGGGTGAGATCGATCTCGAGGGAGCAATCCCGTTCTCGGGTGGGGGTACGCTGTGGGGCGTCGCTGGTGCGGCCGAGTTCTATGTCGTGGGGGCAGAGCGGCAGACGGTCTCGAAGTTTGGTTTTGAAGATGGCGTTCCAGTGCCCCTTGGTGAGGTTGGCCTCGGAGGAGAGGGGGTGCGAACGCTTCTCGGCGAAGCCATGGTGTTTGATGGACCTGACCGCGCCTACCTCGTCGATCCCCTCTCGGCGCAGGCGATCGAACTCGATTTGGCGGCCATGGAAGTCGTCCGATCGATCGACATCTCGAGTTGGTTGGACTCAACCCAAGACACCTTCGTGGGCTTTCCTCCCGTTTTGCCCAGAGATGATGAGGTCGTGCTCTTCACCCATGCCAACGACTTCGTGGCAGACACGGTCTCTCTTGAACCCAGCAAGCTCGTGTTCTTCGATCCGTCGAATGGGGCATTTGAGACGGTCGATGCGCCCTGTGCGGGCCTACGCTACGCGACCACGCTCGACAACGGAGACCTGCTCTTCAGTGCGGACCCGAGGGTGGCTTCCATTTGGGCCATCGATGACACTCGATCGCCCGCACCGTGCATGGTCCGCTTGGCAGCAGGGAGTCGAACGCCCGAGGTCGAGGCCGTCGATCTCACGAGTATCGCGGGGGGGCGGCCCGCCGGCGGTCTGGTGCCGACCGGCGACGATGGGCTTTACCTTCGCGTTCTCGACACCGATCAGTTTCCGCTCGACGCTGGATTCACCGCGCGGGAGCTCTTTGGTCTTCCCGCATGGGAAACTTGGCAGATTAATCTTGCAAGCCCGAACGAAGCGGCACCGGTCGATCGACCCTTACTCCCGGGGGGAATTACGTTCTTCGACGTAGACGGGACGATCTACGAGAGCGTGGCCACCCCGGACTTCGCCTCGAGCACGCTCTTCC
>JBCCQY010000173.1:0-20019 GCA_039208735.1 Myxococcota bacterium
CGATCACCGTCGCCACATTGGACCAGCCATGATGAACCGTCGCCGCGGTGCCAATGCCATTGAATTCGCACTGACGCTTCCGGCCTTTCTATTGGCCTTTTTGGGTACTTTGCAACTGGGTTTGTTCTTCTTTGCGTGGATGATGGCCGACGAGGGCGCGCGTCGCGCCTGCAACACCGCGGCCATGCTCGATGAGTCGTCGGCGAACCTTAGCGACCTCGCCAAGACCGAAATGAACACCTACTACGGCCTCGGTGGGTTCACGTGCGCGAGCCTTGGCTGTGACGCTCAGTTGTCGGGGGCGGCGCCGGGCCGGGTGCTGCGGTGCTCCGCCTCGGCCGATCTCTCCGACATCTACGGCCTGCAAATCCTCCCGCTGTCGCTCAACGTTCAGCACGAACGGCTGCTCGCCTTTCAATAGGCGCTACAGGGTGACGGACGCGCCCAAGGCGTGGCGAAGCGCGAGGTAGGTCCGAATCAGGCGGTGACGGGCCCGATCGCGATCGGCCTGCTGGCGGCTCGCCGCGGCTTGAAGTTGAAGCACGTCGATGATCGTGGCTCGCCCCGCGGCGTACTGCGCCTCGACCAGTCGCAGGGCTTCCTGGGCCTGCTCGAGGGCCGCATCCCGCACGGGGACGGCTTCTTGCGCCACGCGGTATTGGGCTTGAGCACTCGCCCATGCCACCGTGAACTGGCGGTCGAGTTCATCCCGATCCGCTCGGAGCGCGGCAACCTGGCGCGTCAACGCACGGTCTTGCGCCTGTCGAGCCCCGCGGGCCACCGGGGTCCACGCGGCGACGACGGACCCCTGCAACCACGTGTTGGGCACAAGCACTTGGTTGTTGGTGCCAGAGAAGCGACCCTCGAGCGAGACGGTGGGAAGCGCGTCACCCCGCAGCGCGGTCCGTTGACGGCGCACGGCGGTAATGGCGGCATCGAGCGCCCCTTGCTCGGGGCGGTCCGCACGATCGGGCAGGAGGTCGGGAAGCGCGAGTTCCTGCTTGACACAGGTGAGCGCGGTCTCCGCGCCGGTGGCCGCCGCCAAAGCCACTTGGGCGACGTCCTGCTGTTGCTCAAGGGCAAATCGCTGTTGGACGGCATCGAGACGGGCCACCTCGATCTGCAGGGCGTCGGATTTGAGGGCCCGTCCTTCGCGGCGCAGCGCCTCAACCCGCTGCGCCTGTTGTTCAAGGGCCGTGATCTGGTCGGTCAAGGCCTGGATGGCGGCGGTGAGGTCCCACTGGTCGAGGCAGGCATTGGCGGCCGCCAGTCGAGCGTCGCGCGTGGTGGCTTCGCGCTCTGCGGTGCGCTGGTTGCGTTGGGCGCGGGCGGCCTGCCACCGAGCCCAGTCTCCGGCGGCAAGCACGGACACCTGCAACACGGCCGCCCCTTCGATCGTGTCTTGGGGGGTCTGGAGAATCTCGATGGGTGCATCCGGTACATCGAGCACGAGGTCCGCTTCCCGACGGGTGGCCGTGACCGACCCCGAAACGGCAGGCAGGAAGGCTTGGCCAAAGGCGGCCTGGGTTTCGGCGGCAGCGGCGGAGTCTCGGTAGGCGGCGGCCTGAACCGAAGGACGCTCGGCGGCCGCATCCATTGCGGTGGCCAGATCGACGGTGCGCGGCGCGGCTTCGGTGGTCGCGGGCACGAGGAGGAGAGCCAGGCCCATGGCCAATGCGGGGCGAACCCCCGGGGGAAAGTTGGGCATCTCGTTGCGGAATGTCAGCATGTAGAGCGCGGGGACCACCAGGAGGGTGAGTCCCGTCGAGGCGACCAGGCCGCTGATGAGGGCGCTTGCGAGCGGTGGCCAAAGCGTGCTCGACGAGAACAGCAAGGGCAACATGCCGACGATCGTGGTCAACGTGGTGAGCAAGATGGGCCGCATGCGTTTGATGACCGCATCCGAGACCGCGTCTTTGATGGAAAGGCCTTCCTTCCTGCGCTGATCGATCCAGTCGATCAAGATGATGGCGTTGTTGACCACGATGCCGATGAGCGCGAACACTCCGAGGAGCGAGGTGAACCCAAACGGCTGTCCACTGATCACCAGGCCGGGAATCACCCCGGTGGCGGCCAAGGGAACGGTGGCGAGCACGATGGTCACGCGGCGGAACGAGCTGAACTGTGCAAGCAGGAACAAGATGAGCAGCAGTCCACCCATCGGCGCAGCGACCAAGATGGCCGTGTTGGCGCTTTCGGAGCCTTCGGCCTCGCCGCCAATCTGCAGTTCAAGGTCGTAGGCTTCGACGATCTCGTCCACCTTGGGACGAAGTTCGCCCGCGACCTGGTTGAAGGCGAAGCCTGGGCGTAGCTGGGCGGCGACCGTCGCAATCCGCTGACGGTCACGGCGATGGAGAACCGTCGGGCGAAACTCGACCGCGGTCGATGCGAAGTTGGCCAGGGGCGCCGGACCCTTTGGCGACCACACATCGACCGTAGGCAAGTCGGCCAGCGCGAAGCGCTCCCCGGCCCGTGAGCGTACGACGATGTCGATGGGCTCGGCCTCGGTCCACAGGGATCCCGCCGGAAGCCCGCGGGTCTGTGAGAGAACGGCTTGGGCCACCGTCGCCGGTGCGATTCCCAAGAACGACGTCGCTTCGTCAATCACGGCCATGGCCAGGGTCGGGGTGCCTTGGCCCAAGTTGTGGCGGACGTCGGTGGTGGCATCGTGGCCCCGGAGCACTTGGTGCAGGGCGTTCGCCGCATTCCAAAGGTCAACGACATCGTCCCCGACGAGTCGGTACTCAAGGGGCGCTTCGAGGGGCGGACCCTGCTCGAGCTTGCGAGCGATGAAGGCGACACCCGCCAGATCTCGGGTCTGTTGCCGGGCCCACGCGAGCAAGGGCTCAACGTCGGCGGTGGACCGCGTCGTGACGAGCAGCTGGGCGACGTGAGGGGCTTGGGGTCGTTGCAGAAGATTGTAGTAGAACGGCGGGGTGCTTCGGCCTACGAAGCTCGCGACCTGCGTCACCTCAGGACGTTGGAGCAGCGCGCGTTCGAAATCCGCTGCCACGTCGCTCGTCGCTTCGAGGTGGGAGCCTTCTGCAAGTTCGAGGGTGAAGACGGCCTGGTTGCGGTCTCCGGCCGGGAAGAACTGCTGTTGCACGAACGGCAGCAGCAACAGGACGCCGAACACCAGCGCGGTGGCACCGCCCACTGTCGTCCATGGGAACTGGGTGGGCCACTGGCTTAGCCGTGAGAGCAGCGGCGAGTCGGCGAAGGTTCGGCGGGGATTGGGCTTGAAGAACTGGGCCGCCAGCATCGGCGTGACCGTGATGGCGAAGAAGAAGCTCACGACGAGTGTGAGCATCACCAGCTGAGGGATGGCCCGAGTGAAGTCGCCCGACGGGCCCTCGGAGAGGAGAAGCGGCACGAAGCTCGCGAGGGTGGTGCCCGTCGCGGTGAACAGCGGCCAAGCCAGTTCTCGAACGGTTCCCGAAGCGGCGTCTTCGCCAGATTCTCCCTCATCGATCCGGGCCTGCACTCGCTCGGCCACGACGATGGCGTTGTCGACGAGGAGTCCGAGCGACAAGACTAGGGCCGCGACCGAGATCTGCTGGAGGATACCGCCATTGAGCGCATAAATCGCAAGCGACGACAGAGTGACGAGGGGAACGACGCTCGCCACCACCCCGCCCAGCCGTAGGCCCATGGCGGCGAAGAGGACGAGGCCTACGATCAACGCGCCCTGGAGTAGCGAGCCCCCGAGGCTCCCGAGCCGACCTTCGACGCGCATTGGCTGATTCGTCACGACGGTCAAGGTTAGGGGCGCCAACTCGGGTCGTAGCCGATCGAGGGTCGCCTGGACCTCCTCGCCGAACGACACGACGTCGATGCCGGACCGGGGATTGACCCCCACCGCCACCGCCGTCTGTCCGTTGAGCCGCATGAGGGCCTCGGCGGGCTGGGTCGGTTCATACCGGACGTCCGCGAGCTGCGCCAAAGGCACCGACGAGCCCGATGCTAGCGCGATGGGCATGCCTTCGAGCGCGTCGAGGTCGGCAAAGTCTGAGCGGGGGTCGACCACCACGGTGCGCCCCCCATCCACGACCCGACCGCCGGGAACGATGGTCGTGCGGATGCCGATCTGCTGGGCGAGTTGGCCTTTGGAGAGGCCGTAGCGTCGGACGGCAGCATCATCGACGCGAACCGTGATTTGCTCGCCCGGGTCGGGGGTGACGGTGACCTCGCGGGTGTTGCGGATGCGCCGGAGTTCGTCGGTGAGCGTCTCGGCGGCCTGACGCAACGCGAGGCGGTCGTCGCTGCCCGTGATGGCGACCATCACGCTCTGCAGACGAGTGAGTTCGTTATCGATGCGGATCGGCAAGGCGGCATCCGGAAGGTCCGCTTGGACCTCCAAGAGCCGCTCTTCCACATCGTCCCAGTAGGGGTCGGGCTCCGCGATGGTGTCGTCGAGCTGCACGGACATCACCGCCACCCCCGCCCGGGCGGTGGCTCGGATGTGCTCGATTCCTTCGACGTCCGCTAGTGCATCTTCGATGGGCTCGACGACAAGCCGTTCCACGCGCTCCGCATCGGCCCCGGGCAGTGGAGCAATCACAAGCCCGTTGCGGTTGGGGAAGGTGGGGTCTTCTTGGCGCGGCATGACAAACCAGGCGACCAGCCCCGCGAGGGCCAACGCCGAGGCGAGCAGGTAGATCAGACGCCGCTGATCCAGGATGAGACGTTCGAGGCTCATCGGGTCACCTCCGCGCGCTCGACGCGCTCACCCACGACAAGTCCGATGTGACCGGCCACGATGACCTCGTCGCCGGGACGCAGATCGCCCTCGACGACGATGGAAGCGCCCCGGGCTCGCCCGACTCGCACCGAGACAGACTCCGTCGTGCCATCGTCGAGCACTCGTACGACCTCGGTCCGGTCTCCAAAGGGCGACACGATCGCGGCCAGGGGCACCACAACGCCCGTGCTCTCACCTGCGGGCACCGCGACGCGAGCCGTGAGTCCGGGCACGATGTCGCTGTCTTGGGGCAACGCCACGACCAGGGGGAATCCTCGAGTGCCCGTCGTGGCCGCTCGCGAGACCGATTGCACGCGCCCAGTCACGGGTTCTCGCTCGGCGAGGGGGAACGAGACCGTGAGCGAGTCGCCTTGGTTCACCGAGGAGGTATCGGCCTCGACGAGCGCCACCTCGACTTCCACTGCATCGAGCGACCGCAAGGCCACGACAGGCTGCCCGGGGCTCACCACCGCCCCCTCATCGGCCATCCGGGCCGTGATCGTGCCGGTGAAGGGCGCTGTCAGCACCGTTTCGTCCTGCTGCCAACGCGCTTCTGCCAACTGGGCTCGCACGGATTCGACGCTGCGTTCCAGGGCTGTCACCCCAGATTTGCGCTGCTCGAGTTCCTCGAAGGCGGCCGCTTCGATTTCGGCCAGGCGTGCGGCCCGATCTCGGTCCCGGATGGCCTGAGAAAGGCGCTCTTCGAGTTCTGCGAGGCGCCCCCGGGCAGCGTCAACGGTGAGCCCAAAGCGCTCACCCTCGATGCGGGCAATCGGCTGACCCGCTTCGACCGAATCGCCGGCATCGACGGTGAGCCGCGCAATCCGCCCTCCGACCGCGAACGACAAAACAGCCTCATCCGCCGAGCGCACGATGCCTGTGTAGGACCGGGCCGCCGCCTCACCACTTTCACTCACCGACTCCGTTCGAACGACCACGGGCCGAATCGAGGACTCGACACCCGAGGCCCCCGATCCGCACCCCACCAGTGCGAACCATGCGATTACCACCGTCACGTCTGCCTCCTTTTCAGGCCAGGAGGGGAACTCTCGAGCGAATTTCCCAATCTTGACGTCGTCAACTTGACACCGTCAGGGTATCAATAGTCTTGACGGCGTCAAGTCTGGAGATCAAGAAAGCTTCATGACGAGTGAGACAGGACGTTCTGGCTACCATCACGGAGACCTCCGGGCCGCATTGGTCACGGAGGCCTTGGCCCTCATTGAAGAACGAGGTGTCGAGGGCCTTTCCCTTCGGGAGGTGGCCCGTCGGGCGGGGGTGAGTCGAGCGGCGCCGTACCACCATTTCAAGAACAAAGAGGCGATGGCGGCGGCGGTGGCCGAGTCTGGGTTTCGCGAATTGGCGCGATGCATGGATGCCATCGACGATCTTGGCGATCCGAACGCGGAACTTGAAGCGTGTGGCCGGGCTTACCTCGCGTTCGCCTTGAAGAACCCTACGCTCTACCGGCTGATGTTCGGCACCAAGATCGAAGCGATGTCGGACCATCCGGAGTTGCAGGACGCCGCTCGCGACTCCTTTGGCCGTCTCGAAGGCCGGCTGGCGCGCATGGGTGGCTCCTGGTCCGATGCCCAGGCCATCGCGATGGCGATTTGGGCTTCGATGCATGGCATGGCGTTGCTCATCATCGACAATCTGGGGCCGTACGACACCGCGGCGCCCGCTAACGTCGAACGCTGGACCGAGGCGGTGATGCTGCTCTTGGGACATGGCCTTGAACAGCGAGGCAGCCCATGACCAACCTTGACTTGGGCAGCTTGTCAACCAGTTCTAGTCTCGACATCCGCGAGGTTTGGCATGTATGACTCCTCCACTGCGGCCCAAGAGATTTCGACGGGCCGCCAATCCAGTCTTCCCATTGTGGACCAGCAGGGAGGGCGCATTCGCCTCACCCCGCGTGACGAACCACGGTTCGTTGGGGAAGCCCTTTTAGGAACCGGGGGGACCGGCGAGGTGGTCCGCGCAGCCGACCTCGACATCGGACGTCGGGTGGCCATCAAGCGCTTGCGAGATGACCGATTCCGGCCGAGCGATGTCGCGCGGTTTGTCCGCGAGATTCAGTTGGTCGGCAGCCTGGAACACCCCAACATCGTTCCGCTCCACGACGTGGGCACCGATGCGGACAATCGGGTGTACGCGGTCATGAAGTTCGTGGACGGGATGACCCTCAACGAACTGGTGAATCGTCTGCGGGAGGGGGATGCAACAGCCCACGCCCGTTGGGACCACACCGCAAGGACCCGGCTGTTCCTGGAGATTTGTCGAGGCGTGGCGTTTGCCCATGATCACGATGTGCTTCACCGCGACATCAAGCCGAGCAACGTGATGGTAGGGCCCGAGGGCGAGGCCCAGATTCTGGATTGGGGGTTGGCCAAGCGTCGCGACACGCCCGATCTGGTGGATTCCTTCGATGAGGAACCTTCGCTGCATGCTGCCGATCTCGACCCGTCGGCGGCTCCGACCTGGGTCCCCCGGTCTCGTCGGATCAGCCAAGGGTCGAGCGACTTCGACACTCGCGAGGGCGCGGTCTTCGGGACGCCGCCCTACATGTCGCCCGAGCAGGCGCGGGGGGAAGAGTTCGACGAGCGCAGTGAGGTCTTTGCGTTGGGCCTGCTTTTCTGGGAGCTGCTGACCCTTGCCGACCCGCTGCCTGGTGTGGAGGAGACCGCCAAACAGGTGGATGCGGCGAGCCGTCGCATCGTGCCCCACATCATGACGATGCCGCGCCACGCGTCTCAGGCGCCAGTGCCGGGTCCGCTCGCGTGGTTTGTGTTCCGCGCCACGCGGCCACAACCCGAAGACCGATTCCCTTCCGTCGACGCCATGATCGAAGAGCTGCGCCGCGTGGCCGATGGCTCGTTCAAGGTCCAGTGCCCAAGCACCCTTCAGCACCGAGCCCTCGGGTCGCTCGGGCGGCTGGTCGACCGCAATCCGATGCTCGTACCCTTCGTTGCCTTTGCGACGCTCGTAAGTCTGGTGAGCGTCGGGGTGGCGATCGGCTTGGCCATTAGCTGAGCCTGGTTCGGGCATCTCCGTGGCGCTCGATCGCCAGTTCAACGAGACGGTCGAGGAGAGCCCCGTACGAAAGGCCGGATGCTTCCCATAGTTTTGGGTACATCGAGATCTGATTGAAGCCCGGGAACGTGTTCACCTCGTTGAGGAACAGCTCCCCCGTCTTTTGATGAAGCAGGAAGTCGACCCGGGCCATGCCTGCCCCATCGATGGCCTTAAAGGCGCTCACGGCGAGGTCTCGAACCTGGGTGGCCAACGCCGGATCGAGGTTCGCCGGAATCGTGTATTGCGTGGTGCCGCCGAGGTACTTGTCCTCGTAGTCGTACCAGTCCTTGCCGGGGATGACCTCGCCTACCACCGAGGCCTGGGGGTCGTCGTTGCCGAGGACCGCGACCTCGAGTTCACGGACGGGAATGCCCTGCTCGATGACGATGCGGCGGTCGTGTCGGCAGGCTTCGAGCAGGCCCTCGCGAAGTTCCTCGGCGGTGGTGCACTTGGAGATACCCACGCTGGACCCCGCGTTCGCGGGCTTCGTGAACATGGGGAAGCTCAGCGCTTGCTGTAGCGAGGTCACCACGCCGTCGAGTTCGGCATCGATGTCGCGGCGCAGGACGAGTTGGTAGGGCACCTGAGGAAGGCCGGCGGCGGCAAACGTCGCCTTCATCACGCCTTTGTCCATGCCTACCGCAGCGGCCAAGACCCCGCAGCCGACGTAGGCCACATCTGCAATCTCGAGAAAGCCCTGGAGCGTGCCGTCTTCGCCATAAGCGCCGTGAAGCACAGGGATGACGACATCGATGGGTCGAACTCCGGCCATTGGCGCGCCCCCGATGGGCAAGGCCATGTCCGGCAAGCGACCGCGCGACGTGCGAGGGGTTCCCGCATCACCGAAGGTGCTGGCGAGCGGTGCTCGTCCGAGGAGCTTCGGGTCGGACCGTTGTTCGAGCTGCAGGAGGGGATCTCCCCCTACGACCCAGCGACCTTCCTTGTCGATACCGATGGGGACGATGTCGTAGCGCTCCGGATCGAGGGCTTCCATCACGGCGCGTGCGGACCGGAGCGAGACTTCGTGCTCGCTGTTGCGCCCCCCGAACACCACGCCCACGCGAATCCGCTGGCTCATCGAGGTCTCCTTGTGCTGCCCCCCCGGTAACCGCAGGACTCGTTGTCGGCGCTGGTTGTCGCCCGATCTCGGCGGCGTTACGCGCTCGGCCGGAGGCCGGGTTGCCGACTGGATGGCCCACCTACGCGACACGCGAACATGCACCCCTCAAGCGCGGATTCATCCGGGCGGTGGAACAGCTCACCGGCCGCGTGGCTCTCGGGCGCCGATACGATCGGGCGCTGCATGCAGGCGAAACCTCGGGTTTTTTCGGGCGAGTCGTTCGGGAACTGAAGATCGAGATCGACCTTCCACCGGCCCACGAAGCGCATGTTCCACGCGACGGGCCGTTGCTCATGATCGCGAACCATCCGTTTGGGGTCGTGGATGGGCTGATCCTTTGCGATCTGGCAGCTCGCACGCGAGGGGACTTCAAGATCCTGTTGCACATGGGCTTGTGCCGTGAGCCCGCGCTCGAGCCCTACCTGTTGCCCGTCGATATGGCGCCCGACGAAGAGGCACAGAAGACCAACCGGTCGTCGATTCGACTGGCGCTGCAGGAGTTGCGCAAAGGCGGCACCCTGCTGCTGTTTCCGGCGGGGGGGATTTCGACCGCGGTAGGGCTGCGGGGTCCCGTGACCGATCTCGCATGGCACCCCTTGGTCGCGAAGCTGTTCCGCTCCAGTAAATCTCCGGTGCTTCCCGTCCACTTTGCGGGGGCGAACAGTCGCTTGTTCCACACCGTGAGCCAGTTCAGCCCCACGATGCGGGCCTCGATTCTGTTGCGCGAACAATGGGCGCGGCGTGGCGCGAAGGTCTCCGTGCGCGTCGGCGAGCCGCTGACGTGGTCGGACGCCTTCGTGGGGCTCGATGATGCGGCGTTGTCGCTGAAGCTGCGTGAGACGGTCTACGAGACCGGCCGCCGCTAGCTCGTGGCCACCAGCCCCGATGGGGCCACCATGCGCAGCTCGAAGGTTGCGCCGATCCCGTCGTTGTCCACAAGGCGTAGGCTTCCGTGGTTCGCTTCCATGAGCTGTCGTGCGATCGACAGGCCCAGGCCCGTGCCTCCCCTTGCGGGGCGGGTCGTGAAGCGCGGCTCGAAGATCCGGTCTCGAAGCGCTTGAGGTACCCCCGGGCCGTTGTCGGAGACGCGCAACTGGACGTGCTCGGCGTGGCCGGTGGCTTCGATGCGCAACGTGGGATTCGGAGTCTGCGCCTCGACCATGGCGTGGCCGGCATTGACGACGAGGTTCACGAGAATGCGCCCGAGGTCCGTCCGGTCGCACACGACGGTGAGGTCGGCATCACACTCCACTTCGATGCACGTCCCATCGGGGAGTTGCGATTGAGCAACCGCCAACGCGCTGTGGACGATGTGGTGAAGACCCAGCACGTCGGAAGCCCGTTCATGGTCGTGCAGCCCGGGGACCGACGTATGGAGCTGTTTGAGAAACTCGACGGCCTGGCGAAGGCCCTGCAGCTCGTCGGCAAAGGCGTTGGCGATGGGCGGCGGCATTGTGCCGATCATCGAGGGGTAAAGGTCTTCGAGTTCATCGCAACAGCCGATCACGCGACTGGCCACGTTGGCGAGATCGTGAAGCACTTGTCGTTGGGCCTCCGCCTGCCCGCGGATCTGCATGGCCTGAACGATCTCACCCGCAATCCGGGCCTGGTGCGCCGAGGCCTGGGCCTCCCGAAGGGTTCGCACGACCTCGTCGGTATTCCATGGTTTGGTGAGGAACGCTGAGACGCGGCCTTGGTTGATGGCTCGCATGACGGCCGCTTGTTCGGTGTAGGCGGTGATGATGATGCGTTCGACGGCGGGATGGCTGGACCGCACGCGCTCGCAGAGTTCGACCCCTGACATCCCCGGCATTCGTTGATCGGTCAGCAACACGTCGTAGGGTTCGCTGGCGAGCCGTCGCAGAGCCTCCTCGCCAGAACCCACACACGTGACGTCGAGTTGGTCGGCGAAGGAGGCCTCGAACACGATCCGGTTCGCCTCTTCGTCGTCGACGTAGAGCACAGGATGGGGACGAACGAGATCGAACGGCGTGCGGGAGGTCACGCGGGCTCCTGATGCGGGTCGACCGGTAGGCGCAGGGTGAACTGGGCGCCTCCGTTGGAGCCGGCCCCCACGAACAACTCGCCGCCGTGGCGCCCGACGATCCGCCGGCACAGGTGGAGCCCTAAGCCTGTTCCACCCTTGCCGCGGTGCGTGGTCACGTAGGGGTCGAAGACCCGCTCGCGCATCGCCTCGGGGATGCCCGGTCCGTCGTCGCTCACCCGCAGCTCAAGGAACCTCGGCTCGCTCGTCACCTCGACGTCGACCCGCCCGCCGCGCCCCGCGGCGCGCATCGCATTGTCGAGGAGGTTGAGAATCACCTGGTCGAGTTCACCAGGATGGCCCACCACAACGGGACCCGGTTCGGTTTGCACCCCGACCGTGACCTCCTCGTGTCGATGCTCGAGAATCGCCAAGGTTGCGGCGATGCTCTGGGCGGCATCCCAGGGTGCGCAAGGGGCTCGTTCGGACTTGGGACGAAAGGCGCGTACGAGGTGGGAGAGGCGAGACGCGGAGTGGCCCAGGACGTCGATGAGTCGGGCGGAGCGGGTCTCGAGGTCGGACGGTAGGCCCCTGCGCAGGGCTTCGAGCCCCCCGACAAGGGCGTGTACCGGGTTGCGCAACTCATGAACGAGGCTTGCCACGTCCTGTGAGGCAGGGTCGCGCCCTTCGCGGAACATCGCCAGCTCGAGGTGAGCGTGCACGCGTCGCCAGAAGCGCTCGGCGTTGACAGGCTCCACAATGGCGTCGGTGAAGGGGGGCCCGAGCCGAGCCGCGAGCGGTGTTTTGACGATCTCGATGGCAAGCGCTCGGCCCAGGTGCCCGACCAGCGGGTCCACCACACGTTGAGTCACCGCGACAACGTCAGGCCAACCTGCGTCCAGCAGCGGAATCGCCTGGATGACGTCGGCCACAACCCGGACGTGGTCCGCCGGTCCGAGGCTCGCGGCCCAATCCGGAGGCGGATCGGCGATGACGAGCACACAGGGCACGGGATCGAAAGGCAAGGCGACTCCAAGCGAGGCGCGGGCGTCATCGGATCAATGGTGTGGTGCCTCGATCCGATGCCGTGAAGGAACCGCTCGGAGAGGCGTCGAATCCCCGTGGCGCGCACGCTAATGGAGATGCGCGTCCGCTGTGGAGGTCTGGTGATTCGCTTCGTCGTCGATTGGTTCGTCCTCACGTTGTCGGTCGGACTCGCCGCGTGGTTTTTGCCCGGCGTGCACATCGAGTCGGTGTCGGCGTTGCTGTGGGCGGGCACCGCGCTTGGCTTCGTCAACGTCGTGATCCGGCCCATCTTTTCATGGCTGACGTTGCCCATTCGGTTCGTCACGCTCGGGCTGTTCACGTTTGTGCTGAATGGGGCCGCGTTCTACCTGGCGACGATCTTCGTGCCGGGCTTTTCGTTGGCGGGCCGCAGCTTTCTGTGGGCCATGGCCGGAGCCTTGTTCGTGAGCGTGGTCTCCTGGATCCTGGGCGACCTCGGTTACCGCCGTCAGCGCAAAAAGTGGGCCGAAGAACGGACACGTTCCACTCCGCGGGTCTCTCGGAGCTCGACGCGCACCACCCGCGACAACATCGGCTCGTAGTCATGCCCACCAGGCGTCGTGGGCTCGGCGAGTGTCCAATACGGTGGTTTCGCGTTTGATTTCGACCGGAACAAGCCCTTGGACCTCGAGGAGGGTGACGGCGTGAAGAACCCGGGCGTCCACCGCGGCGCGGTCGCCCTTGTAGGCCCGAAGGGTGACGAACTGGACCACTTGGTCGTTCCGACGTTCGTACGGATTCCGCGACGGTCGCCATCCGACATCGCGACCCGCCTGCTCAAGCCAGGCGTAGGTTTCGTCGAAGGCTTCGGCATCGATGGAGAGCTTGATGTGGACTTCGTGGTAGCGCTCGGCATCGAAGAATTCGAGGGAAGGAAGACTTTCATGCTCGATCTTCACGCGAATGGGCTCCACGTGAGCCTCCAGGAGGCCGGTCACCGTGACGCGGAGATCGTCGGCAATGCGGGCGACGGCGCCCGGCTGATCATCGACGAAGTACCGTGTGAACATGACGTCCCGCTCCACCCTGCGGTCGAGATCTGCAAGCTCGATGACGGTGAGCTTCGCGCGGTGCGCGGTGGCCAAGCGTTCGAGGGTGGCCCGAAGGTCGGCCGGCAGCGCGGCGGGCACGCGCAACGTCACATGGCTGTGAAACCGGCCTTCGAGGTTTGAGAGCGGAGGCTGTTCCAATCGATCGCGTCGAGCATCGAGCGCTGCGAGAACGGGGTGCATGTCAGGCGTACTCCGCCCAACGCGCACCGAACCGCCGCGTCAGCTCCTCATTGGTTTCGCTCGAATAGCGCCAGGGCTGGCCCGTGACGCGGAACATGCGCAGCGGCTTTGGAAATCCACCGGCGAGTCGCAGCAGATCGGCCTCATCGAACGCGTTGTTTCGAAGGAGCAGCCGGTCTAGGTGCGGCAAACGAGGCCAAGCCAACAACGTTTCGATGGCCTCGCTGGTCAACCCACAGCGGGTCAGGTCGAGATCGACGAGTTGTTCGCCGAGCGGACCCTCCACAAGGAGGGCCAGTCCGCGATTACCGAGATTCGTGCCTTCAAGGCTTAGGCGCACGAGCTGTGGAGCGCCCTCTCCGATCGTCGAACTCCACGTGAGGTCGGGCACCCGGGTAAGGTCCAACGCCGTGAGATTGGGCGCGTCCGCCAACAACATGGGTAGCGCCGGACCGATGTGGTTGTTGTTCAGGTCGAGGTGCTCCACGTTGCGTAGGGTGCTGTGCGCGTTCAGCGCATGGTCCGAGAGCAGGCCGCTCTCACCAAGGTTGAGCACGGCAATTCGGGCGTCGCCAAAGGCAGCGAGCGCGTCCTCCACGAGGTTGCGATGGACAACCAGTTCCTCGAGCGAGCGGATCCAAGGTAATTCTGCCAGTCGTGCCACATCGTTGGGGCTAAGCTCGCAATCTTCGAGCCGGAGCGTGTGCAGGGCTTGGGGCGGCGAGGCGCTGGCCAGCAGGTCACCCAGTCCCGCCAAGGCGGTTTCCGAAAGGTTCAGCGTGCGCAGTGAAGACCAGCAAGGGGCTTCGATGATGTGATGCACGTCAGCCAAGGCGAGCGGGTTTTGCCGGAGGTCAAGTTCGCGCAACGCTGCGAGTCGAGGGTGATGGAGAAAGCCGAGTTGGTCGCCTGCGATGTCGTTGTCGGCGAGTCGCAGTTGCTCGACGGGAGCCCCTTCGGGCAACGTGACCGCGTTCAGTTCGAGCCGGTTGAGCGAGATGCGCTCGAGTTTCGTGAACCGGTTCAGCAGGAGTTCCGCACCCTCGTTGCCCAACCGCTGGAGATCGAGGTTCAATTCGCGAAGGTCGCCAAGCGCATCCGCTCCGGCAATCAAGCGGGCGCCATCGACCCCCAAGGTCGGGTCCTCGAAGTAGCCGCTGTCGTAGTCGACGAAGTCCGTTCCTAGATCGAGCGTTTCGAGGGCGTAACCCTGCTTGACAGCACGCCGGGCGTGCAGGGTCGCGAGGGTGTGGTGACCTCGAATGCGGAACGTTCGCAGTCGGGGAAGCTTTAGGGCGCGGAGCAAATCGTCGTAGACGTCGTCTTCGGCGCTATTCGCCCAGGCTTCGATACTCGGCACGTCACCCAACAGCCGCTGGATGGCGGACCGCTCGGACGACGAGAGCTGAAACCACTCGGATCGGTCGCTGCCTACGAGCTGGATGGCCCGCACCCAGGGCAAGGCTTTGGCCACCCATGGGCCAGGCTTGCTTTCCTCTAGCTTGAACCGCACGGTATGCACAGGCTGAAGCGCCTGAATCGCGTCCGCGTGGTTGAACAAGGCGCCGACGTGGTCTACCTCCACCGTGCCGAAGAATCCCCGATCCAGGGTGCCCCAGTGAATGCCCTCAAATTCGGGCAATTCGGCGCGCCACCGCGCATGGTGGAGCCGTTCAAGGGTGTGGGCATGACGAGCGGCTCGTACGGTCTCGCGAGCGTCTGCGGGACCTTGGGCCACCCGCAGCTGGAGGCGGATCAACGTGGCGCGGGCCACGTCACCGTGCTCGTCGAGCCAGTCCGCTGCGATCTGTCGCGGCGCATCCGCCAACGGATCCGCAAGCACCGCCGAGAGCAGTTCGGGTGCGATCGACACGAGACCTCCGTGAGCACGAAAGGCCTATCCGTCACGCGGGAAGGCGCGCAAGGGCGGCTGCGAGCCTCTTTCTGACCGTTTCGAGGGTGGTTTGGAGGTCTCCCGGGGTTTCGCTGTCTCGCCAACGGCGTGAGGCGGACTTCGCGGTCCAGTGTGCGGCGGACAGTGTGGTTCGAGCCGATTCGTAGCTGAAGCCTCGTGAAGCGAACGCGGCGTCGATCGCAGGGGTGAGCACGGCATCCTCGAGCGGGACGCCTTTGATGATTCGGCACAGATCGGCCAGGTCCTTGGGGCGAAACCGCGGGCCACACTCGGCAAGGCCGTGCAGCTTCCAAGCGACTTGGGTCTCGGGAGCGCACGCCCGAATGTGGGGCGGCGCTCCGATGAGAGAGGGGTAGTCCATCTCTTGAGCGGGGGGCACCAAGGGGTCGCCGTAGCCAACGTCCGCCGTCACCACGATGACGGTTTCGCCGAAGCCCACGGGAATCTGCGCCCGAATTCCCGGAAATGCAGTGTGGAGCCAGATTCCTTTCGTGCGCACCGCGGCCCCGTCAACCTGCAGGCCATCGTCGATGGAAACCTGGCCGATCGCGCGCAGGCGTTCGGTCGTCATGGCGACGTCGAAATCGTGGTCCCCCACCAGGTCGAGGTCTTGGGTGGACCGTCCTGGAGACCACACCCGGGTCATCAGACCGCCCCGCAGCACGAAGTCGTTGCGCACAGGGCTGTGGGCCAGGCGGCGAAGCAGCCCCTCCAGCAAGTGGTGGCGCATGGCCTCCTCCGGGGATTCCCCTCGGCGATGACCTTCCGCGATGGCGGCTTCGACCTGTTCGATCACCCACCCATCCGCGTCTTCAAAGCCGGTCCCTCATGGGAGTGGCTGCGGGGGATCGCCCACGAAGGGATCGTAGGCCGAGTTCGCGTAGTTCCAACGCTTCCCGTAGACGTGAACGTCGTCAGTGGGCTTGCCGGTTGGGGTGACCAAGGGGCCCCCCGCATGCGTCCAAGCGAGGATGCTCCCCCGGAAGTTCGTCGCGTTCACGCCCTCCTTGGCCAGCCGACGCGCGACGTAGCCCGAGCGAACGCCCACGGTGCAGTAGGTGACGACCGGCCGACCGTTGTGACGAGCTCGGTTGGCCTCGTAGTCCTCGAGAGAAATGGCCCCTGGCAGGATGCTTACGGCTCGCTCGTGGGGGTCGCGAACGTCGATGAGCAGCGGAGGAGTGTCGCGGTTGAGGTCTTTCATCAACGTCGCCGCGTCAATCGTGGGGATGCCAGGCGCGGTGAGGGCCCATGCGTCGTAAAGTTGATCGAGGGCTCGCGCCGTTTCAGCGTCCGTGACCGACGACTGGGCACAGGCAATCATCGCGAAGGTCCACAGCATGCCCGGTTTGTATCGTTCGAGGGTGCAATGGGGTACCTCCGCGGTCAGCTTGCTCCTCGCACGATATGAAGCGGTCGCACAGGTGGGATGAATGCCGCGAAAGAAGAGCGAACATTGCCGTTTGGCGATTCTGCGGGCCTGCCTGAAGGTCCTCGATGAAAAGGGCTACCTCGACCTCACCATCGAAGAGGTGGCGTCGAAAGCACAGGCAGGAAAGCAGACGGTTTACCGACACTTTGGGAGCAAGGCACGGCTCGCGCTCGAGGCGTTTACCCACATTACCGACCAGGCGGTCCCCGAAGACACCGGATCGCTTGGGGCTGACCTGCAGTCCTTCCTGCACGAACGGATCGAGCGGGTGGATTTTCCGAAGAAGCGTCAGATGGTGAGCGGGTTGCTCGCCGAAGCCCAATGCGACCCTGACTTCGCGGCGTGCTTTCGTCAGACCTATGTGAAGGCGCATCGGCGCCCGGTTCGCACGATCTTCCGTCGGGCGATTGCCAGGGGAGAGGTCGATCCTGAGGCAAACATCGAGTTGTTTGTCGACCTGTTGTTCGGGCCTTGGCTCTATCGGCTCCTCGCGACCGGTGATTCCATCGATCCGCAGTTTGCGACCGAACTCTCCTTTGCCGTCGCCCACGCGGCAACCCTCACCGCACCACCCCTGGCTCGCCCCCATCGCGACGAAGACGTAGCCACACCACGCCGGGTGATGCGAAGCTGACGCTCTCGAAAGGAGAGCGTGATGATGTGGTGGTTGGGATGTCTCGCGGCGCAGGCCTCGAGCCTGGACTTGATCGAGGTCGGCGGGGCTTTTGGTACGCCGGCGGCGACCAACCCCACCGCCGTGTGGTGGAACCCGGCGGGCCTGGCGGTGCATGGCGGCAATCGGGTGTTGGTCGAAGTCGCGCCAACGCTCGGCTCGGTGCGGATCGATCGGGATAATCCTAACTATGGCGAGATCAACACCGACAATCTCCCGCCGGGCTTTCCCACGTCGTACGACTACAGCGGCCAAGACCGCATTGGCTTCGTAGGGGTGATTCCCTTTGTGGGGGTGCAGACCGACCTTGGTATCGACAACCTGGGTTTGGGGGCGGCCTTTTACGTGCCGTTTGCTCGAGCGGGCGGTCTTGACGATCCCAACGGGCCCAACCGATTCATGGTTCGCGATGGTGCCATCCGGACCCTCAACGTGTCGTTGGCCGCCGCCTATCAATTGGCCGATGTGATTTCGTTTGGCGTGACGGGATCGGTGGTTCGCAACCAGTACCGGGTCGACACCGACACGGCGTTCTACGCCGATCTGCTCGATGGCGGACGACTGGCCGGCTTCGATGACGACGAGCTGCAGACGTTCCAAGACCCCTATTCAGAGCAGCCGGGCTACAGCGTCCAGTCCATCTTTGACCTCGCGGACACGGCGCTCACCTTCGGGGCAGGGATCTACCTGACGCCGAGCGAGCGGGTGGGCATCTCGTTGGCGTACCAGCACGGGATGCGCCTCGACAACGAAGGGGACCTGACGCTCAACTTCGATTGTCCGCCGGAGTACGACACGATCGCGCGCGCTTCTGCCGAAGCCATTGGCACCTGCAACACCAGCGTGAGCGGCACGGGAACCATCGGGTACCGCCTGCCCGGGCGAATCCAGGGCGGGGTGGCGTTTCGTCCCACCGACAAGCTGCGACTCGAGGCCATGGGGGCCGTCGTGTTTTGGTCGGTATTCACCGACTACGAGATCCAGCCCTTGGTTGCGCCCAGCGCCTTTGTCGAGGCCGAAGGCGAAGGCAACCGCGTTGTCGCATCCCAGCTCGCGTCCGTGTTTCGGCCCTGGGCCCGTGACAATCGAACGAGTGGCTGGTTTGGGTTGGATGCGAAGGGAGCCGTCGGCAAGGTGCTGACGCTTGGAGGCCGGGTCATTTACGATCGGGCTGCCGTGCCGTCGTCCGCGGTGTCGGCGAACAACTATGACGCAGATAGCCTGCTGTTCTCAGGGCTCGTCGACATCGCAGCGATCGACCGTCTTTCGGTGGCCCTGTCGTTTGGCCATCAGGCGTTCGCCCGCCGTACCGTGACGGATTCGGCCTTCGCCATTTGGGCGGATCGTGAAGCCCGTCCTGCCGACCCTCGCTATTTCTACCCGTCTGCAAACGGCGTTTATCGTGGGGGCATCACCCGCATCGGGATCACGTTGCGGGCTCGTTTGGGGGAGGGCCACACCGCAACCGACCTCTGATGTGACGGTGCGGTGAGTTGCCGGGCAACGGTTTGGCAGAGCGACCTGTCGCTCCCTCGAACCTCCTGTCCCGAGGCTCCACGATGTTCAGGCTCTTCCATTTCGTCGGGGCGGCCATTTGGCTGCTCGCGGCGCCCGCTACATTTGCGCAAAGCGCAACGCCCGATCTGACGGGAACCCGGGTTGCCCTCGTGAGTGCGGCGACCGACTCGGCGTTTCCTGAAGACATCCGCGACACCATCATGGTGGGCAGTCGCGGGGTGGGCGGGGTCTACCAGATCCTGGAGCTTCCGGGAGGCGTCTTTGTCCCCAACCCCCTTCCGTATCGGCCCGGCTACGAGATTGTGGGCGTGGACCTCTTCGATGCCGCGGTGGACGTTCCGACGGCCGACGAACTCGCCGACTACGACGCGCTGCTTGTTTACAACAACACCACGTTCGTAGATGCCGATGTCGTCGGCGACCTAGCGGCCGCGATGTCGGAGCGGGGCAAGGCCGTCATCCTTACGGGGGCGGCCATGGATTCCACCATCGGGATTCGGGGCCGTTTTACGACCCAGTCGCTTTCCCCGGTGGGAACGGGCCCCCAGGTGTCCCCTGGCGGAGACCTCGGTATCGTCCCCGTCGATCCTGTGGACACGTGGACGACCAACCTCGATGATGGCATGCTGACGGGGCCCAACGTGGGCAGCCTGGCCGATTGGGGCACTCAGGCGCTCGGAGCCAACCCCGTTCGGGTGCGAGGCGGGCCTTCCAGTCAACACGTGGAAGGGCTGATTTTAAGGGACTTCGCTTATGCCGTCCATGAGTGGTCTAATGGCGAACTGGCCGACGCGTTCCTGCCTCCGGTGGTCGATGGACAGGGAGCGATTGCAGTTGCAAACTGGAATCCGGTCTCGGATGGAGCCGACCCCACCGGGTGGACGCGCCAGACGCAGGGCGGCCGACTGCTCGCCAATGTGATTCTCCAGGCGGTCGTGCTCTCGGCGGACCCGGTGACGGGCGATACCTACCAGCGGCCACAAGGGTTTTGCTCTGTGCCGGATGCGGCCACCGAGCAGCCCGTGCCCTTCCGGACGCAAGGCCTGCTGGGTCCTGTGCCCCAAGGCCTTCACACGACCTGCGACCTGGTTTCGCTGGTGGGCGCGGACCCTGCCTCGCCGTTTGGGACCTTGGTGCGCTGTGCCGACGACAGCTACTGCGTCGACGTCACGGGAGATCCGGATGCCACGTGCTCCATTCGCCAGAATCGCTCTATCGAACGGGACTTGAATTGCAACGGACTCGATACGTCGCTCGAGAC
>JBCCQY010000174.1:0-19957 GCA_039208735.1 Myxococcota bacterium
AGAGCGAATCCACGCGGCGGCCCGCAGAGACGTGGAGGCGTCGAAGTTCGCGGAGTTCCTCTGGGGTGAGCGCAGACATCGTCAGTGCTGATCCACCTTCTCGAGAATGGTCTTCACCACGTCAAGGCGATTGCGCCCGACGTGCTTCGGCATCGCATCCTGCCCACCTACGAAGCCGAAGCGGACGGCCGGACGCCCGATGACCTGGTGAAGACCATTCTCGAGAAGGTGGATCAGCACTGACGATGTCTGCGCTCACCCCAGAGGAACTCCGCGAACTTCGACGCCTCCACGTCTCTGCGGGCCGCCGCGTGGATTCGCTCTTCGCAGGCGAGTACCGCAGCGCGGTGCGTGGCAAGGGCATGGAATTCGAAGAGGTGAGGGAGTACGTGCCCGGCGACGACGTTCGCCACATCGATTGGAACGTGACGGCACGCACCACCGAGCCCCATGTCAAGGTCTTCCGTGAGGAGCGGCAGGCCACCGTATTGCTCGTGATCGACGTCTCAGGTTCGGTGCGCGTAGGGGCAGGAGGGCGAGATGGCCGCACGTCGCGTCGCCTGCAGATCGCCCGCATCGCGGGAGGGCTGGCCTACGCGTCGATCCGCAACCAAGACCGTGTCGGGCTCGTCACGTTCACCAATCAGGTCGAAACGTACCTTCCCCCACGTAAGAACCGAGGCCATGTGTGGGCGGTCATCCGAGCCGCCTTCGCGGCCAGCGGCGCCGAGCGAGGCACCGATTTGGCGGAGTCGTTGCGCTTCGTCCAGTCCGTTCAGCGACGCCGGGCCGTCGTCGTCGTGGTGTCCGACTTTCTCGACGAGCCGAACTACCTCGACAAACTTGGTCCGATCGCGCGTCGCCACCAGGTGCATGCGGTGGTCGTCCATGGGCCGTTTGACGAGGCCTTTCCCGCGCTCGGCCTCACCGAGGTCGTCGACGCTGAAACAGGTCGTCGCATGCTCGTGGACGGTGCTTCCTTCCTGGCCCGCTCGTCGGTGGAGTCCCGGGTCAGGGACCTGCGACGATGCGGGGCCAAGGTGGTCCCGATTTCGACCGATGCCGATCCCTTCACGGCCCTCATGAACCACTTCCACCGGGAGGGGCACCGCCGATGAAGCTCTTGGTCACCCTCGCGGTTTTGGGTTGTGGAACGTCAGAGGAGGCGGCTCCGATCGAACGGGCTCCCATCGAGGTGCGAGCCACGCTCGAACGAACGCCCGAGGGCCGCAGCGGCGTCTTGGTGGTTCAAATCGAACATCCGCGAACTCTCGACATCGATCTGCCCGTCCCGGTCGGCTCCGGCCTGTCGTTCGAACGCATCGAAACGCCCGAGGCGGAGTCGCTGGGGGAGCGAAGCCTCATCACCCAACGGTTTCGTTTTTCAGGTCAGCAGGGCCACTACGAGATTCAGCCGGTGGAGGTGACCTACCCCGGGCCCGACGGGCAGCCGGTGGTCGCCTCAAGTGACGCGATCTTCCTCGATCTCGAAACCGCTCCCATCAAGGCGGGCGAAATCGACGACATCACCGTGCCCCCCCCGTCGGGGAACACCCTGATTTGGGTGGTCGCGGCCATGGGTGCGGTGGTCGGAGGGCTGGTGTTTGCGTTCTGGCCCCGTCGGCGAACGAACGAAGTCGTGGCACAACCGCCGCTTCCTCCCCATCTCGCCGCCCTGCAGGCCTGGGAGCGGGTGCGCACCGATCCTGACCGCTCTGATGAGGACAAAGCACGCGCCCTTTCGGTGATCTTCCGCCAGTACAGTGAAGGAGCGTTGCGCTTCGAGGCCAGCGCCTGGACGACCTCCGAGATCTTGGCCCACCTGCGGGCCCTGGCCCACCTTCCCAAGGGCAACGTGCCCCGGGCCAAGCGGCTGCTCCGCGCGACCGACCGCATCAAATTCGCGGAGGAACGACCCACGGCCGACCTGATCGACGAGCTGGACGCCGATCTACGCGCATTCATTGACGCCACCCGACCTCGCCACACCCTACCGAGGCAAGGAGGTGCCTAATGGAGTTCGCCAACCCCGCGGCCTTCCTCTTGCTCGTACCGGTGGCCTTGCTGCCACTTCAGCGCTGGCTGACCGGGCGCAACGTGCTCGCCATTCCCCGGTTGAAGGACCGCAACCGTAGGCTCACCCTCCGACTGTTGTTGGCGTGGGTGCCGGCCGTTCTTCAGATTGCAGCCTTGGCCCTCATGGTGGTCGCGCTTGCGAGGCCTCGCCTCACCAGACGAGACGTCCGTGTCGATAGTGAAGGCCTCGACATCATTCTCGCCGTAGACACCTCGGGCAGTATGCGAGCCACCGACTTCAGCCTGTCGACGGGCCAAGTGAACCGCCTCCAAGTCGCCAAGGGCGTGATGGCCGAGTTCATTCGAGGACGGCCGCATGACCGCATCGGCGTGGTGGTGTTCGGCGAAGAAGCGTTCACCCACGTGCCGCTAACCATCGACCACGACACGCTCCTCAACATCATGGACCAGGTCGAGATCGGCGTCGCCGGCGCCCAGCGGACCGCCATCGGCTCTGCCATCGCGGTAAGCGCAAAGCGCCTCAAGGACCTGACGGCTCCGGACCGCCTCGTGATCTTGCTCACCGACGGCCGCGACAACGGCGACCAGATCTCGCCCATGGAGGCCGCGCAGGCGGCAGCGGCCCTCGACATCAAGCTCTACACGGTGGGGGTCGGCGCTCAACAACGGTCTCCGGCCCTGATGCGACTCGCCGATGGCCTCGATGAACGCGGGCTCGCCCAAATCGCTGAGGTCACAGCCGGTCAGTACTTCCGAGCCACCGACGCCAAGAGCCTCGAACGCATCTACGAGACGATCGATCAGCTCGAACCCTCGCCCGCCGAGGTCATCGAACTGGTCCAACACGAAGAACTCTACCGACGCTTCCTCGTCCCGGGTGTGATGTTGCTTGGCCTCCAGCTGCTCCTTTCGGGCACCGTGTTGCGGAGGGGACCATGAACCTTTGCGACGGCACATGGTTGCCGCAATGCGAATGGATGCTGCTGTGGCCGGGCGTCCTCCTGCTGGGTGCACTGGTGGCGGGCTGGGCCTACTGGGCCCGCCAGCAGCTCGCTCGGTTCGTCCATGGCGGGCAGTTTGAACAAGTTCTGCCCCAATCGGTGCGCGTGCGACGAACCATCCGAGACCTCCTCGCGTTCTTGGGACTCGCCCTCGCCCTGTTTGCCCTCGCCGGTCCTCGCTTCGACAAGCAGCTGCAAATCGTGAGGACGAGCGGCACCGACTTGGTCTTGCTGCTCGACCTTTCCCGTTCGATGGACGCGCGAGACGTCGATCCGAGCCGGCTCGAACGGGCCCGAAGGGAAATCCGCGACCTGGGGCGCCTCATCACGGGTGACCGCGTGGGCCTCGTCGTGTTTGCGGGCGGAGCCTATCCGCGCCTGCCCTTGACCGAGGACTACACCGCGGTTGAGCTCGTTGTGTCCGAGACCGACACCGAAAGCTTCCAGGCGCAAGGCTCCGAACTCGGCGAGGCCATTCGGGAGGCCCTCGAGCTGCTCGACAACCACGACGACGACCAGGCTGGCCAAGCCCTGATCGTGCTGTCCGATGGGGAGACCCACAACTCTGAAGACGCGCTCGCCGCGGCTCGCGAAGCCTTCGACAAGAACATTCCCATCTATGCGATGGGCATTGGCATCGACCGCGCCACGATTCCCACCCAGGACGGCCGTCCGCTTCGCTACGAGAACGAAATCGTGTACACCGAACCCGATTTTTCGACGCTCCAGGCCGTCGCACGGGAAACCGGCGGCGCCTTCGTCCAAAGCAACGCATCCGATAACGACATGGAAGGTCTCTACAGGGAAATCCGCGGCTCGATCGAGTCGGTGGCGCGCGACATGCGTCAACGGGAAACCTGGCGTGAAGCCTTCGCCTGGCCGCTCGGCATCGCCATCCTCTTCCTGCTCGTGTCGGGCTGGCTGGGGGAGGGTCGTCGCCGGTTTGGCGCAGCCACCGCCGTGCTCCTCGCATTGGGCCTTGCGAGTTCCTCCTCCGCCCTCGCCGGACCCCTCGAAGACGCGGACGCCCTGTTCCGCGAAGGGTCTTACGAACGCGCCGCCGACCACCTCACCGAGCTTTCGCTGACGAATCCTAACGACGTCGATGTGCTGCAACGGCTCGGCGCAGCTCGGTACCGCGCGGGGGACTACGAAGGTGCGGCTCGAGCCTTTGAGCAAGCCGCGGAGCTTGGCGGAGACCCCGATGCGCGTTTCAACGCCGGAAACGCTCACTATCGCGCCGGCCGACTCGAACGGGCTCTGCAGGAGTACGACCGCGCCCTGCAAGACTCGCCCAACCACCTCAGTGCAGCCCGCAACCGCCAGCTGGTGGAGCAGGAGATCTTGCGCCGTCGCGATGTGCAGCCGCCTCCGCCTCCAAAGCCCAAGCCGAACCCGGGCGAGGATGCCAAGGAGCAAAAGGAGCCCCCGCCTAATGGCCAACCGCCCCAAGAGCAGGAGCAAGACGGCGAGGGCGACGGTGAAGACCAAGAGGGGGACGAGGAACAAGCGGGTGGCGAGCCACCGCCAGACGAAGGCGACCCCAAACCGGCCAATGAGTCCGGCGATAGCGAGCCCAAGTCGCAAGACCGTCCCGACGAACCAGGGACGTCGGACGCCATCGATCCCACGTCGGTGCAAGACCCCGGAGACACCGAGCCGAACCAAGAGCCCAGCGGCGATGGCGGCGAGATCGACCCCACGGGTCCCATCACGGAAGGGCAGGCGCATCGACTCCTCGATTCGATCGAAGAGGGCAGCCAGCGGGTCCAAATCCGAGGCGCATCAGGGGGCAAGCCGTGGTGATGCTGTGGTTGCTCGCCTTCGTCGCCCAGGCCGCACAGGTCCTGTTGCAGGTCGAACCCGAGCGACTCATGGAAGGCCAGTCGGGGCGCGTCCGCCTCGTTGTGGTGGAAAACACTGCGGGGCGGGGCACGCTGCGGCTGTCGCAGGTCCCGGTCCTTCCGCACGAAGACGGGCTGTCGGTCGGATTTGAGGGGCAATCCAGCGAGTTTCGTGTCGTCAACGGCCAGATCAGCCAGCTCTTGTCGTTCACCTACCGGCTCACGGCCGTCCGTGAGGGCGATTGGCGTCTCGGTCCGGTCGACGTTCGACTCGACAGCGGCTCAAAGGTGTCGACCAAAGCCATCACCATCAAGGTCAGTCCCCGTTCGGCCACCCAGCAAGATCGTCCCGAAGTGGTGGCCACCGGCGCCTTTGACGTCGAGGAGGCTTACGAGGGGCAAGTCGTACTCTACGAATACCGTCTGGAATCCACCAATCCGGAGGCCCGAGCGGAGTGGCAGTTTCCGACCTTCGAAGGGTTGCGGCTCCCCCAGGAAGGTCAGCCGGAGCAACGCAGCTTCCTCATCGAAGATCCAGAGGGTTCCATCTTCGTTTCCGAAGGAGCGCTGCCGCTCATCGCCTCCGGTACGGGGACCCGGGAGCATCCCCCGGCCATCGCCAAGGTCCAAACCCCCATCGGACCCCAACGCAGGTTGCTCTTCCGTCGCGTGCGAACCGATCCATGGGCCACCCGACCGGCTTCGCTGACCGTGCGCCCCTTGCCCAAGCCACCTCCCGACTTCTCAGGCCTGGTCGGAGACTTTGACGTCCGCTCCAAAGTGGACCGGACCCAAGCCGTCGTCGGGCAATCCATTGGTTGGACGGTTCAAATTACGGGCAACGGCTCCCTCGAAGGCTACACGTTGCCCCCCTACGAGGTGCCGGGGGCCAGCGTGTACGACACCGACGCCTACGTCGTCGCCAAGGTGCAGGATGGCGCCTACACCTCGGCCGCGACCTTCACTCGGGCGCTCGTTCCCACCCAACCGGGCCAGTGGTCACCTCCTGCCCCCACGCTCGTGACGTTCTCACCGAGCCAAGCCGCATTCGTCACGCACGAGCTGAGCATTCCTTCGATCGAAGTCCGGCCCGGACGCGAGGGCGCCGGCGAGGTCACTTCCTTCGCGCCCGAGGCGTCGCCCGACCTCGAGCTGGCGAGCATCGACATGGCGCCCCGCCCGATTCTGCGGTCCGGTCGCGCCAACGCTTGGCGCCTCACGGGGTGGCTCCCGCTAGCCTTGGGCATCACCGCCTTGCCAGGCCTGTTGCTCTGGTTTCGTGAGGGCGTCACCGGCTTTGCGGCGTGGTGGGAGAAGCGTCGCGAAGTCGTGATTGTAGAGCGCACGGCCATCGAGGTGCTCGCCTCCGCTCCCCGGGAGATGGAAGCCCGCCAGGCGGCTTACGAGGCGGCCCTCCGGATTGCGATCGATGCCCACCCCGAGGACGAAGAGCTTCAGGGACTCTTCCAAACCTTCCTTCGTGCGCGCTTCGGCGACGGATCCGTCTCGCGCGACCTCGAGGACCGCATTGAGCGGGCCATCCGCAATCGGGAGGCGCCATGAGACTGTTGTGGGCGCTGACCCTGGGGTGTGCCGGGGGTGGCGTCGTCGCGGACGGCGCGGCGATCTATGACGAGAATCGAGTCGACGACGCGGTGACCACGTGGAGCGAGGTGGATGAAGCCGGTCCACCCTCCGGCATCGTGCTCTACAACATCGGTACGGCCTGGCTGCGCAAAGGAGATGCCCCCCAGGCCATCGCCCATCTCCGAGCCGCCGGTGCAAGGCGACCTCGCGACGGTGCGGTCAACCACAATCTCGCCCTGGCGAGAGCCGAGCTTGGTGCCGTGCCCCCACCGGTCGGGCTCGCAGCCGGCTGGATGGCGGTCGTGACGCCAGGAGAACTCGCTGCGCTGGGCTGGCTCCTCATTTTGCTCGGTTCCGGCATGGTGGTGGCCCACGTGGTGCGTGCGAACAATGCGGACCCGCTTCGGCGCTCCGCCGCCGGCGTGGGGGGATTGGGACTGGTACTCGCAGGCCTGGGCATTGGCTACGTGGCCGTCCAAGGCGCCACCGACCACCGACGACATCCCGTCGCGGTGGTGGCCGTGGAGTCCACCCCGCTACGGGACAGTCCTCGGGTCGATGCGCAAAGTCGGTCGCGCCTTCGCCTCGGCTCCGAAGTCCGCCTTGAACAGCAAATGGGCGACTTCTGGCTCGTGGTCGATGGAAAGGAGCGCCGTGGATGGGTCGCCCGTGCGGCCATGGTGGTTCCGCTGGGCTTCCGCGTGCGCTAAGCCGCTACGAAGAACGGCTTAGCGCTCCTGAATCACTGGTTGCAGGTGATCTTGGCGACGGTCGGCGTGTAGATGCCGCTCGTCAGACCCGCCAGCAGAAGGTTCCAGAAGTTTTGCCGGGTCGAAACGTGGTGTGCGCCCTTAGGGCCGCACTCCTTGCGAACGTCAACTTCGGTGAGCGGAATCAGGCCCACGATGACCGCGTGGCTCCACACGCGGACTTCCTTACCGGGCGTGCTCTCCGGCGAGAAGTTCGTGATTTCGGTCTTGTAGCAAGCGGTCAGCGCGAGGGGAGCAAGCACGAGCAGGGTACGAAGCATTCGATTCTCCAGGGGGCAGTGTCGGCCCGACGGGACGCTACCACAGCTCAGCCGTTCCTCAACTTTTGCCAAGACTGTACGAAGCCTTCACGAAGGTTCCCAAGCTCGGCCACCGCTACGTCACCAGTACAGGAGGACCCCATGCTCCGAGCCTGGCTCGTCTCGCTTGCCTTCGTCGCGTGCAGCGGCGGAACCGACCCAGAGTCGACGACGCCCGATCCATCGACGTCTGGACCTACCGGGCCCGGACCCACCGACGACCCGACCAAACCACTCGAATTTGCTGATACGGTAGAAGGCCCCGCTCAGAAGGGACCGTTCCTCAAAGGTTCGGCGGTCTCGGCCCAAGAACTCGGAGCGCAAGGCCAGCCGACGGGCTCATCGGTCACCGGTTCCGTCAACGATGAAGGCCGCTACTCGCTAAGCGGCCTCACCTGGGAGGCGCCAACCTGGCTGGAGGTCTCCGGTCAGGTCTTGGACGAGATCGAATGCGAACCCTCCTACGGATCCTTCACGTTGAATGCGGCGGTGCTTCCCGTGAAGGGCCGCACGTCAGCCATCAATCTGTTCACCGATCTCGCAGCGCACCGCATCGCAACCCTGATGGCGGCCGGCGATGAGTTCGAAACGGCCCAGGCCACGGCCATTGCAGAAATGACGCCGCTGTGGGGACTGTCGAACCGGCCCGAGGACCTGGATGTGTTCGGCGGTCCGGGCAATGATGGCGAAGAGCTGGATCTGCTCCTCTACTCCGCCGCAGCGATGGACGAGAGACTGGAACAGGACGAATGGGTGGAACTGCGGGAGGACTTCGCCGATGATGGTCTGCTGAACGGAGCTGGACTCCGGCTGCATACCGACATCGTCGAAACGATTCAGGCCGACCCGGCCGACCTCCTCGACACGGCGCAGCGCTGCCTGGCCAAAGACTACGAGACGCTTCCGCCCGTCACCGACGGAAACCTCGGTTTCTTCCTCAATGGCTGTTTGGGGGCCTACCTCTTACGGCCCGATCGCGTGGTCTGCGAAGGTCTGGATACCGAGTTCTCGCTGGGCTCTGGCGACACCGTGTCCCTGCAGTGGATCCCCGATCTGCCCGGCCTGCACGTCGCCCTCATCTTTCAGCCGTGCTCGAGCGGCACCTATGCGTTTGGCACCACCAATGGCGCCCTCTCGAGCGGGTCGTTCACCGAATTTACCCTCGAAACTCGCGACACGCCGAGCGAAGCGCCCATCGATTGGGGGCTCACGTCGGGCTGCTCGGGCAACGAGACGTTTTCCGTCGCCGCGATTCGAACCTCGGATGGTTCCGCCAACGCACCGCTCGAACTGACCTTCGGCGCTGAATTCGACGGGCGCGTCAGCAACGAGTTCTTCGGCCCGAGCCGCATCGCTCACTACGTGGTGCAAGGCGCCGCCAGTCGCGTGACTGTCTTCGATTTCAACTCGGGCACCGGCCTCAACGCGCAGAACTTCATGGTCCGCGTCTTCGACTCGCCCGATGAGCGCACCCAAACGCTGTTGGCCAGCGACGACGGGGTCGCATTCAAGGAACTGACCTTCGCCCCCAAGGGCAACCAAACCTACATCCAGGTCATCAACTCGGCCGCCCAAGCGGTTCCTCAGACCTACGCGCAATTCTCGATCACCGTGGAGTGATCGAGGCGACCACCTCACGCAGGGCGCGTTCGAAGGCCTCGACGCGAGCGCTCACCAGCCGAAGGTCTGCGCGAACGACGTATACCGGCTGGTACGTCGGCAGTTCGACGTGGGGCAACACCTCGACAAGGCGGCCCGACCGCAGATCTTCGATGACCGAAAACCAGCTTAGATAGCCAACGCCCGCCCCTCGCCGCACCGCCTCGAGCAACGCCACCCCATCGCTGACCAACAGGGAGGGGCGCACTTCGACAGTGCGAATGCCCTCAGGACCTACGTAGGGCCAACGAGTGAGCGTGACTTCCTCACTCTGGTAGGCCACAACCGGCCAATGGAGAAGGTCTTCCGGCGCGGAGGCGGGACCAAACTTGGCGACTACGCTTGGCGCGGCGACAAGCCGCACATCGTTGTCGCACAGCCGACGCACCACAAGTTGCTCGGCCGCTGGAAGCCCTACGGTCAACGCCACATCCAACCCATCGCGATGGAAGTGCAGGGGTCCATCCGACAGCGTCAGGCGCACCATGACGGTGGGATGGGCCTCGGAAAAGCGCTGGACCGCGGCGAACACCAAGGCGTGCCCTACGTGCGTCAGCGCATGAACCCGCAGTTCGCCCCCTTCAAGGGTTTCTAGTCGCTCCAGCGCATGCACCATCTCGGCGCTGCGCTGCCCAATGTCGCGCGCTGCCGCAAGCACGACCTCCCCCGCTTCGGTCAAGCTGGCGGCCCGCGTCGTACGCGTCATCAGCGGCATGCCAAGTGACTCCTCCAGCTCACGAAGCGCACGGCTCACCGTGGAGTGGGCAACGCCCCGATGGCGAGCGGCCTGCGTAAACCCCCCTTTCTCCACCACATCACGAAACAGCAGCAACCGGTCCACGCGGTCCATCGAGGCTCCCATTTGTGCGAATTTGCACAAGAGTTGTCCCACATTCGTCGTCGCACGGACCAATCGACCAGGCGAAATCAAGGGTGTCCCACTTGGAGGCTCCCATGTCCGCAACGATTCGCGACCGCATCCATCAGCTCTTTGACGCCGTCGATGCTCGGCGCTTCGACGATGCTCGCGCCGTCATGACCGAGACCATCGAAGTGAACTACGCCGATCTGGGCGGAGCGACGGGCCCGGTTCCCGCCGACGAACTGGTGGCCGGCTGGGCCGCGTTCTTGCCCCACTTTGACCGGACGAAACATCAGCTCACCGAACCGGTGGTGAATGTGGTCGGAGACCGCGCCACCGCGACGTTCGACGGCATCGCGGTCCACGTGCTCACCGAGCAGGGCAAAACCGCCTCCTGGACGGTCTTCGCGGGCTACGACGCCGAGTTTGTCACCGAGGCGGGAGCCTGGAAGCTGGCTCGACTGCACCTTTCGCTCTACGCTCAAACCGGAGATCTGGAGCTTCCTGCACGAGCGGGTGACCATTCGCCCGTCGCCCTCGCCGAACCGAATTCATCCCCTTCTGTCGAAGCCTTTTTCGACGCGCTTGAAGGCAACGACCTCAACGGGCTCGCCAAGGCCCTGGCGCCCGATGTCACCCAGACCATGCCGCTGGCCCCGGCTGGGTTTCCCAAGGAGGTCGACGGTCGCGAGGCGCTGTTGGACCTGTACCGCAACGTCATCCAACATCCCCAGCGTTATCCTCGAACCACCTTGCCAACCGCCGATCCTCGCATCGTACTGGTGGCCTTCCAAGGTGAGGTGACGCTGGCCGAGGGCGTGTACGCCAATCGCTACGTGAGCCTGTTCAAGCTCGACCCCAATGGCCAAATTCAACAGATCGTTGAACATTTCCATCCCGACGTACTGCTCGCCTCCTGGCCTGGGCTGCAGCCGGCGCATCACTCGGTTCATGCTTCAGGAGCCCCCACCCGCGACGTCACGGTGGAGGAGGTTCGGTTCGAACGCGATGGCATGACCCTGGTGGGCCACCTCTTTCGCCCCGTCGGCGATGCCACCGCACTTCGGCCTGCGGTGGTGGTCACCGGCTCGTGGACCAGCGTGAAGGAGCAGATGCCCGACGTCTACGCCAGCCGACTCGCCGCGCGTGGTCTGGTCACCCTAACCTTCGACTTCACAGGGTTTGGAGCCAGTGATGGACGACGCCAACATGAAGAGCCCCAACGGAAGATCGCCGACATTCGAGCCGCCGTTGCCTTCCTTGCGACCCAGCCCGGTGTGGACCCCAACGCCATTGGGGGTCTCGGGATTTGCGCGAGCGCCGGCTACATGGCCCACGCTGCCGTCGACAACGACCAACTCTCACGCGTCGCCCTCGTGGCACCCTGGCTGCACGACGAGACCATGGCGCGTGGCATCTACGACCTTCGCCCCATGCACGCCGAGGGGCTCCTCGCAGCTGCGGACCAAGCCGAGGCCCACTACGAAGCCACCGGGGAGTCCACGATGGTGCTTGCGGCCAGCGAACTCGATCCCGCCTCGGCGATGTACGTCCCAGGCGACATCTTCGACTACTACCTGAATCCCGCCAAAGGAGCGGGCAACCACTACGACAACCGCTTCGACGTGGCCAGCTGGCGGCCTTGGATCACCTTCGATGGCATCTCGGCAAGCCAGGGCCTGAGGGGCAAGCCGGTTCGTGTGGTTCATACGGAGCAGGGCGCCGTTCCCGAGGGTGCCAAGCGCTTTGTGTCCGAGCTTGGCGATTCGGCAACCAGCACGTGGTTGAACGCCTACACCCAACAAGATTTCTACTATGTCGATCCGGCGGTCACGGCGGCGCTGGACGAGATCACCCCGTTCCTTCGTTGAACCGTCAGGGAAGCTCTAGGGACGGCAGGATGTCCACCTGCGGATGCCGCTCAAGCCAGGCACGCACTTCGTCGAAATCGCGTTGGGCTCGATCGCTCTGACCGACTTGCGCGGCGAGCCGCCCGCGGGTGGCCAAAGCCCACAGCCATGCGGGCAACACCCCGGAACGCCGGTAGCTGTCGACTGCGTCATCGATGAGACGCCACCCGGTGTCGGCCTCTCCTTGCCGGACCCGAGCGCTCCCCTCAACGATCAGCACATCCCCCATCATGGGCGCGTCGCCGTGCGATTCGATGGTCGCCCGCGCTTCCGCGGCCAACCGTTGGGCCTCGGCAAAGCGCTCTTCAACGAGAGCGATTTCGGCCATTCCCACCTTGGCCAGTTGCAGGTCGAGCGGATGACCGTGGCCCTGTCCGAAGTATCGGATGGCATCCCCAAGCAGCTGACGGGCGCGGGGGAGGTCGGTTTCGAACATCACCAAGGTGATGGCTTCGTGAACCTGGTAGTAGTGCCGGCGAGCCCGCTGCCCACGCCGTCGCATGATCGCGGCCGAAGCTCGACGCGCGGCCAGAGCGCCCTCGCAATGACCCGTTCGGGCGAGAACGGTTCCACGAACGTGCTGGATGGCGGGCGCCCGAGCGTCGCCAAACCGCTGTTCGCTTGCGTACTGAGCGGCTTCGAGATGAGCGAGGGCTTCCTCACCGCAGGCAGTGACCGCAAACGTGGCGTCGGCGAGGAGCAATCGGAGCTGAACCTCGAGCGACGGGTCGGGATGGGTCGGGAGTTCGTCGAGAGCCTCCTCAAGGTAGGCCAGTTGGCCCTCACGGTCGTGCAATCGTCGAGCGAGGGTCCCCCGCAAGACGGCCAATTCAAAGGCCTCGGCATCACCGGGAAACGTCGCCGCAAGAGCGTCGAGGTCCTCCCGAAGGCCTGCGACGTCCCCACGCCAAATCTCGGCCCGCACCCGCGCCCACCGCACCCGATGCGGGTCTGCTCCCCATTGAGAAGCGCGAGCAAGCTGCGTTTTCACCTCATCGTAGGCATGCAGCCGGCCAAACAGTTCCGCCGATACTGCCGCAAGTTCGATCGCCAATGGTCCAGGAGGGAGCCTTTGCCCCGCTCGAGCCGCGTTCGTGGCGAGCCGCCGGTCGGGCTCGAGGACCGCCGACTCAAACCGAGCCTGGGCGAGGGCAAGCTCTCCCGCCGTTCCTACATCGACGGCAGGGTTCCGGGCGCGCTCCAGGTCGATGAGCCGGGCCGACACCTCGCCCTTGGAGCGGCCCCGGCCCCAGTCCCTTGGCGTCGCCGCGAGCCATCGGTCGTGGGCCTCGCGAAGCCGCTCCGCCAACTCAGGCTCCGCGTCGAGTCGCTCCGTGCAAAACCGACGGATGGGAGGCAACAACTCAAGCCACCCACTCGCCTGTTGCTCCCGTCGCTCCAAAAGGGAGTGATCGAGCAACTCACCGAGGTCCGAGGTCGCACTTCGCCCGAGGAGGCCCTCCACATCGACCACCCCGAAGGGTCCAGAAAACCTGGAGGCCGCGAGCAACGCCTGCTTCGCGCCCTCGGTCAGCGCCTCAAACGACCGCCCCAGGGCGTGACGCATGGATTCCCCGGTGCGTCCCGTCCAGGCCTCGACTCGCTCCGCAAGTTGCGCCCACGTGCACAATCGAAGTTCGGCCGCGAGCAGCTCGATCGCTAAGGCGACGCCGCCGGTCACCGCCACGGCACGGGAGATGGCAGGGCCATGTTCAGGTCCAACCTGAAGGGATGGCCGAACCCTTCGCCCTCGCTCGATGAGGAGCCGCGTGGCGGGATGCGCCAACACCGCCTCGTCCGAAGCACCGACGTCTGGCGTGCCAAAGGGCTCAACGGCGACGATGACAGCGTCCGCCAGCCGGGACCGCCGTCGGCTCGCGGTCACCACCACAAGCCCGGCGGTGACGATCTCCTGCAGGGCTTGCAACGCGGGGGGCAACAACCGATCGATGTCGTCCGCCACAAGCAGGGTGCGCCCTCGTTCCTCCAGCATGCTGGGCAGCGCCTTGGGCCAACCTTCTGCGGGTTCTGCAGCCAAGTCGAGCGCTCGCAGGACGCCCATCTGCACATCCTCCCGACGTTCGACGGCGGTAAGCCCGCATGGCACGACCCCCCCAGGAAAGCGCGGGTCGAGTCGCCCCAGCATCTCGCGCAGCAACCTCGTCTTTCCCACCCCCGCCGGCCCGACCAACGACACCAACCGATGCCCTTGGTCAAGGGCCTTCAGCAGCGCCGTCGCAACCTCAGGCCGTTCAATGAAGTCCGAGCGCGAAGACGTTGGAGGTTCCTGGGAAACAGGGGGCAGTTCGAGCCGGTACCCCCGACCTCGGCGCCCAACCAAGATCTTCGGTGCACCAGGATCTTGCTCAATCTTCTGCCGGAGGGTGTAGATGTTCGTGGCCAACGTGTGGGTTCGGACCCCGGGCCGGTACCCCCAGACTGCTTCGAGCAACTCGTCGCGGGTGTGAAAGGTCCCCCGATTTCGAGCCAGAAACCCGAGCAGCGCCGACTCCTTTGGCGTGAGCCGATGGGTGCCCGTCGGCCGCCGGACTTCGCCCGCATCGAGGTCCACCGTGCATTGGGGAAGTCGCAGCGTGGCCATGGCCAACGCCTAACTCCCGCTCGTCCAAGTGGCGTCCATCGAAGGATGGCACTTGTGGATCGCCTTGCCGAACCGACGCGGCTCCCTTTGAGAGATTGCTCCGTTTTGCATGGGCCCCCCCCACGCCAAGGCCCCCACGCCAACGGCCACACAACGTTTTTGCACCACACAGACATTGGCCAAGGCTTCATGGCGTGGGCCCGTAGAACCGAGTAAGCGCGCTCGCGCGAGGTTGGACGGGCGGGTCGATGGGCTCTTCCATGCCCCTTCGGCCTCGGTCAGTTCGTTACAATCGCACGACGCTCGGAGCGAAGCCCGATGTCCATTCGATTCGCCACCGTCGCGGTGGCCGCAGGCCTCGCCGCGGCCCTCGCCTTCCTGCCGTGGGGCTTCGTCACCCAGCCGGCACTTGCGAGCGGCGAGCCCGTAGCGTCTTGGATCACCCTGGTGAGCCACGCCGTGGCAGGGTTCTGCTTCCTCTTGGCGGGGTTCCTCGCCACTCGAGGTCGGGTGGTCCGTCCATGGCTCGCCGGTCCCCTGGCCGGCTTTGTGGCGGCTTCGCTTGCCGCCTGGTTGGTGTGGCTGCCCGTCGTCCATGCCACTTCACTCGACGTGCTGTGGTCGGTCGTTCGCGCCGGCGAACCCCTTGGCGCCGATGCCGCTCCCTTGATCGGTCCCGCCACCAATGCGCTCCTGGTACAGGGCACGCTCGGCTTCTGGGCGCTCGGTCTTGCCGGGGCGTTCGCGGGATTGGTGGGCACCGCCCTCGCACACGGAAGTCGCCAACCCCACCGGGGCACCGTCCGCAACCCCATTCTCTGGCCCATTCGGCTGTGGATGTGGACCACGGTGTTGGTGGTGGGGGGGTTCATCGTCCTCCACCAGAGCGAGTTCGACATCATCTGGGTTGAGGCCAACGATCACGGCTGGATCAACCCAAGCCAACTGTTCATGATCAATGGCGCCCTGCTCGGCTTTCTCGTCGCGGCCCCCTTCGGCGCAGCCTTGTCGAGGTTCGCCCGGAGTGGTCGGGTGACCCTCCGCCGACTCGCGGTTCGCGGCTACGGACTGCTCGGAATCCTCGGGCTCGGCGCCTGGTGGGGCATTCTGCCCGTGATGGCTCCCGAACTCGTTGGCCCCACCCCTGCGTTCATCGCGTACGCGCTGGCCCCTTTGCTCGGGGTTGGCCTAGGTGCATTGATCGTTCGTCATGACCCCGAGCCGCCGATTCCGCGCGCCGCGGATGTCTGGTGGGAGATGATGCCCCTCGCGCTGCTGACGGGACCCATGGTGGTCGGCCCCGGTCTTGGCGGTGTCGCGTGGGCGGCCCTCGTCGGCCCTCTGGTGTGGAAGCCTTACCTGGCCGCGGCTCCGGCAGAATGGCCCTCCTTGTCGGCCACGCTGTCCGAAGTCATGCTGTTCCCTGCCGCGGTATGGGCGATTCTCGTCATCGTGCCCATGGTCGAAGTGCTCATGGTCTTCCTCCCGGTGTTGGTTGCCCTACGGCAGGGAGCGGTTCGGCAGTTCGTCAAGCTTGCCGATGAAGTGCGTGAGTCCCATACGCAGCCCCGGCTAAAGGCCGTCACGCTGTCGCCCAAGCCCGAAGACATCGAGACCGAGCTTCGCACGCCGCCGGTCACCGGTTAGACCCGCAGGAACGAGCGCGGGTCGCCGCGCGAAGGGAGGGCCGGTGCGCCTGGGAATTCGAGCAGGGTTGGCGATGCTATTGGTCGTAGGCCTTTTCACGAGCACCGTGGCCACCGCGGGCAAGCTCGACCGTCTGTCCGAAACCGAACGGATCCATTGGCGGGCCCTGCGCGTGTTCTTCGACAAGGCAGACCAAAAGGACTTCCTCAAGCTCAAGACCGAAGAAGAGCGCAACGCCTGGCTCAAGGAACGAGGGTACTGGGACCGCTTCTACAAGCACCCACAAACCATTCGCGAAGCCATCGTGGCGGGTGAGGTCAAAAAGGGCTGGGACCGCGACCGCCTCTACATGGCATGGGGCCAGCCGTCCGAGCGCAACCGACTGACCGGTCGCCCCGCTACGCGTTCAGAGCGCCTTATCTACCGGTTTGAAGTCGACAAAGACGGTTTCGCGACCGTCGTAGTGGACCGTCGTCCCGACTACAAGGCCGTCAACCGGTATCAAGTCGACGTCGTGGTCGATGATGACGTTGTGACCGAGCTCACTCAAGTTGACGACTGGCGCTGACCCGAACCTACGCATCGAGTCGGCGCGGTCGCGAGATGCGTTGCCTATCCTGGCTCTCCATCGTACGGTGTTGGAAGAGGGGCGGTGGTTTGTCGCGCGCCCCGAGGAGCTTTGGACCACGGTGACCCTGCGCGAGCGCGATATTCGCAAGCTCGAGGAGTCCGACAACGGATGTTTCCTCGTCGCGCGCTTGCCCAACGTTCGGGTCGCCGGGTTCCTCACCCTCACGGGTGGACTGTGGTCGCGAAGCCGGCATGTTGGCCGGATCGAGGTCATGGTCGACCGTGCGCATCGCGACCGTGGCGTGGGCCGAGCCTTGCTAAAAGCCGCGATTGCCTATGCCGAACGGTCTTCGGTCCTCGACAAACTCGCGCTGACCGTCTTTGCCGACAATGAGCGCGCGGTCGGACTGTACAAGTCCTTGGGATTTGTTGAGGAAGGCCGGCGCCACGCAGAGTACCGCGAGGCCGACGGAACGCCCCGCGACGACCTCATCATGGCCCGAATGGTCTGAGCCCCGGTTCCCTCACGGGATACCGGCGGCTCGACACATTTCGGACCCCTTGACGTTTCACCCCGGAGGACCCCGCCATGTCTGGCGATCCCTTCTACATCACCACGCCGATCTACTACGTGAACGGTACGCCTCATATCGGGCATGCCTACACAACCATCGCGGCCGATACGGCCACCCGGTACCACCGCATGCTCGGCCGACCGGCGCGATTCGTGACCGGCACCGACGAGCACGGCCAGAAGGTGCTCGAGGCCGCCGAAGCACGCGGGCTTAGCCCCAAGGCTCATGTCGACGACCTCGTTCCGAGCTGGAAGGCGATGATGGAGGGGATCGACATCTCGTACGACCGGTTCATTCGCACGACCGACTCGGACCATGAGGCCGTCGTCACTCGGGTGCTCCAGCGCCTATTTGACGAAGGCCTCATCTACCAGGACGTCTACGAGGGCTGGTACGTGGTCACCGATGAAGCGTTCATCACGGACAAGGACCGCGAGGCCCAAATCAAGTCCGGGAAAAAAACCGAAGCGGACTTCAAGAAGGTCGAAGAGACCAACTATTTCTTCAAGATGAGCCAATTCCAACAGCCGCTCATCGAGCACATCGAGGCCAATCCAACGTTCTTGCAGCCCGCGTCACGTCGCAACGAGGTGCTGGGGTTCCTGCGCAACGACTTGGGCGACCTTTGCATTTCGCGGCCCAAGGCACGCATGCGTTGGGGCATTGAGCTGCCGTTCGACACCGACTACGTTTGCTACGTCTGGTTCGACGCGCTGCTGAACTACCTGACCGCCGCCGGCTACACCGCTGAGAAAGGCGACCGCTCGCATGACGCGTGGTGGCCGGCCGTGCATCTCATCGGCAAAGACATCCTCACCACGCATTCGGTGTATTGGACGACGATGCTCCTTGCGCTCGACGTTCCGCTTCCCAAGCAGATCTATGCTCATGGGTGGTGGCTTTCGAACGAGGACGAGAAGATCAGCAAATCGAAGGGGAACACCATCGATGTGGACCGTCTCTGCGAGTCCTTTGGCGTCGATCCCACTCGCTTCTTCTTCCTGTGTGAGATTCGGTTTGGGGCCGACGGCACCTTCTCTTACGACGGATTCCTCACGACCTACAACACCACCCTTGCCAACGACTTGGGCAATTTGATTCATCGCGGTCTGTCGATGACGAGCAAATGGTTGGGGCCCACCGTGCCCGCGCGCAATGCCCCTGACTCGGGTTTGCTCACCTTGGCCACGGACGCCGCCAAACGAGCCCACGAGGCCTTCGAGACCCTGCAGTTCAAGGACGCCATCGATGCGGTGTTCGAAGTAGTTGGAGCGGCCAACAAGCACATCGAAGACCAAAAGCCATGGGACAAGAACAAGGCTGGCGAGACCGAGGCTTTGGCCGCGGTGATGCGCGATGTGCTCGAGGTGTGCGCGTTTGCGGGGCTCTGGCTCCTCCCCGTGATGCCCACGAAAGCGGCCGAGGTGCTTCGGGCGGTCGGACTGTCCCCCGACGAAGCGGAGACCAAGCTCAGGGCGTTGGTGCAAGGCGAGTCGCAGTTGGACGTGCTCACCGAAGGCCAGCCCCTCGCGCCAGGAGACCCGATCTTCCCTCGTCATGTCGAGATGCCCCCGCTCATCGCGGAACTTCTCGCTCCCGAGGAGGAGGACGAAGGCGACATTGAACTGCCCGACCTCGATTGGATCGAGTTCCCGGACTTCGCGAAGATTCAGCTTCGCGTGGGCCACGTTCTCGAAGCGGGGTTGCACCCTGACGCAGACAAGCTGCTGGTGCTCAAGGTAGACATTGGCGAACGGCGCCCTCGCACCATTTGCGCAGGCATCAAAGCCGTGTTTCAGCCTGAACAGCTAGTCGGTCGCAAGGTCGTCGTGGTCGCAAATCTGAAGCCGCGCAAGATGCGAGGCATCGTCTCAGAAGGGATGATCCTCGCCGCAGGTGACAAGCAGGTTGTCGACCTGGTCAGCGTCGAGGCCCACCCCGGTGAGACGGTGCGCTAAAGGCCGCAGGCAGCCCAAGCCACTTGGAGCCTGAGGGGTGTCTGGGACCTGGTGCGCGTGCCCAATAGTTCGTTGCCACCATCGGCCTGCTGAGTGATCAGGTTCCTTCGTAGATGGAGAAGCCAGTCGTGGATGTGGGTGCTCGGCGAGCCTAGCTGGAAGCGGTGATGCGCCAAGGGCGCGCAGAGCATCGCAGCGTGCAACAAGCGGAGATCGTGCTGCGGCACGTCTTCATGGGATGTCGGTGAGCGAAACGGCTCGGCGGTGCGGCGTCAGCAGACCGACGGTTCGCAAATGGGCGTCGCGCTTTCGGGACAGTTGACGGTCGCACGATGAGGCTCCTCGTCGTCGTCGACGAATACAGCCGGGAAGCGCTGATGGTGCGGGCCCGGCGTTCGTTCCGGGGCACCGACGTCATCGATGCACTGACCGAGCTGTTTCGGCTCCACGGTGCGCCGAAGCACCATCGGTCGGATAACGGGCCAGAGTTCATCACCAAGGCCGTGCGCGACTTCCCCAAGCGCATGAAGGTGGGAATGGTCGGGTAGACCGCCGGGTCACTCCGACGGCCCCCCACAGATCCGGACGTGCAGATTTCCCGCATCCGGACGTCACTACACTTCTGTCAAGAAGATC
>JBCCQY010000175.1:0-19476 GCA_039208735.1 Myxococcota bacterium
GGTAGGTGCCGGACTCCGGCCGAATGGAGAACCGCCCGGTGACGACACGGCCGTTCTCGATGATCTGCGCCTCGAGGGCCTCGCCATATGCGAGTAGACCTGCGGCCTCGACGGGGCGGGCGGAACGTGCACTGATCTCGACGCGGGTTCCCGGCGGACCTTGAACATCCCCCGTCGAGTTGCTGACCGTCTTCGGTTCGAGTCCCGTGTAGTCCGGGTAGGTGTAGCGAATCACGATGTCGCCGACCCGCGCGACGTCTTCAGGACGTGCGACGTCGGGACCGATGACGGCAGCTTGGGCGGTGCCTTCAGAAAAGAAGTAGCCGCCAACCGATGAAAATCCGTCGCTTAGCTGCCACAGGAGCGGGAGCCCAAACAGCCAGAGCAAGCCCACCACTTGCAGGGCCTGAAACGTCCGATGGGCCGGCAGGAGATCGGTGACCGACAGGCGGGTCAAGCGCTGTCGGGCTCGACGGACCACCAGGCCCGCGAGCGGGCCCGCCTGATCCGGGTCGAGATCGAGAGCCGTGACGAGGCGTCCTCGAAAGTCGGGATGTTGGGCTTCGACGTGGCGAGCTTGGCGAAGCGGGTCTGCGACGTCGCGCCAGGTTGTCAGCAGGGGCCATGCGATGGCGAACCACCCGCCGATGCCCATGACAAGCAGGAGCCCAAACGTCGTCCAGGCGCGGTCAAGGCGCAATGCAACGGCGGCAACGGCCAATCCAAGGGCCAACAACAGCAACACCGCGGTGGATGCTGCCACGCGAAGGGCGACAAGTGCGCGTTCCCGCCGGACAAGCCGCTCGACGAAGGCGCGGATCCACTGAAGCTCATCGGCCACGAAACTCGTCCCGGTCTTGGTCCACCGTGGAGGCTAACCCCGGCGGTGGGGCGCTTACGGGCGCCGTGACGGAGCATGACACCGCGTCACCGACGGACGATGGTGCGAAACTGGCCGATTTGATCCAGCCGCGCTACTGCACGATTGTTCTCCGACACGTTTGTTTGGCAAACGCTTGTCCAGTGTCGGACCATCCGAGTGAGGCTTTCGTTGGAAGATCTGTCGCCCCGTCAGCGGGAAATGTTGAACTTCATCGTGTCGGCTGTCGAGCAGACGGGCATCGTGCCGACCTACCGCGAGATCGGAGCGGGTCTCGGCATTGGGTCGACCAACGCGGTGAGTGACCATATCAAGGCCCTGGTTCGCAAAGGCTATGTCGAGCGGGTCGGCAAACCTGGGCGCCCACGCAGTTTGCGACTGACCGAAGCTGCCACGGGGTTCATCGAGCAAACGACGATTGCGTCCATCCCGATTCTCGGGCGCATCGCAGCCGGCGTGCCATTGCTCGCTGAAGAAAACTACGAGGGTACGGTTCGGGTCGACCGGAGCATGCTGCCTCCGGGGGGCAAGGTGTTCGCCTTGTTGGTCACTGGCGATTCCATGATCGAAGATGGCATCTTCGATGGCGATACGCTGTTCGTGCGTCAGAAAAACGAAGCGCGAGATGGGGAAATCACGGTGGTGATGGTCGACGGTGAAGCCACTGTCAAGCGTCTGTATCGTGAAGGCGAGCGGCTACGGTTGCAGCCCGGCAACTCCGCGATGGACCCCATCTTCGTCGATGCCGCCAGCGGTGATGTCGATGTCATCGGGGTGGCGGTTGGGGTCTACCGACGAATCCAGCTGTAGAGATTGTCTATTCAGGAGGCGGCAGCGGAAGGAATTCGTTCAGGGCGGGCGGAATGACGTTGGGGTCGCGGTAGGTGATGCGCGCCCGAATGACCTTTATGCCTCGGCCCGACTGTGTGGTCTCCACGACGGCTCGAACGTTGAGGCCTTCGATTTGACTGGGGTTCGCGTCGCGGACCCCTGTGCCCACGAACGAGTAGTTCATCTTGAACAGTCGTTGAGGCTCGTCCGCACAGCCGGAGTCCTCGACTTCGAGGAAGGTGAAGGGGAAGAACGTCTCCCATCCTTCGCTGCTGAAATCTTCCACCTTGACGCGAATCTCGGCACAGCCGGGAGGGTCGAACCGATACTGTCCCGCGGCCAGCAGGTCGTAGGTTGCCGAGCGGGGGGCGGGGCGGGTGTTTGAGTCGAGTTCGATGAGCTGACGAGGCTCCTTCGCCACCTCTCTTCGATCGGGAAGGGGGTTCGTGACATCGATGCCGAAGTCCGATGAGGCGGCCTCGAGCTTCACCCCACCGCGATGCGGACCCGGATCGACACGAAGGTGGGCGAGCTGCGTGGCGCGGACCCCAGGGAGGAAGAGCCCGTCGGGGTTGCCGCCGAAGAACGTCGTGAGATCGTCGAGGAGTGCTTGGCGGCCCGCTTCCGAGGTGGCGAACGCCACGGGGCGCCCCCGCAACCCATCGAGGCGAACCTGATTGATGCAGCCTCGCGACATCTTTTGGACCGTGCCATCGCTCAAGAGGACCTGAGCCGTGAGTTCGGCGGGAAAGGCCGTCTCACAAATGACGTAGTGAACGGCTGACGTGATACCGCGATCTACGAGAAAGCTGCCCAAATTGATGGGATCGCCAAGCGTGAACCGACCCACGTTCAGGGGCGAATCGGTGTCCCATTCGATCGAAGAGGGCTCTTCCTCGTCCTTGGGGTCCTCTTCCGCGTGCTCTTCCGCTTCACCCATTCCACCCAAGAGCGAGGTCTTTTCGCCCTGGTAGAAGACGACGATCCCGTCTTCGGAGAAGATCTCGTAGGTGCCGGTGCGACCCGACATGGTCCAGTTCGTGCCGTTGCAGAAGACTTCGGGGAAGAATTCTCCACGGACTTGGTTCTGGGAAAAACTACTGGGGAACGAGCACTTCGAGGGAAATTCGCCCAGAACCTTCCAGTCGTCGAGCGACTCACCGAAGGTCACGACGGCTTCTCCCTTGCCGCGAAGCACGAGCCAAAGCTCGGATACGCCGTTCTTGTCGTAGTCGGAGACTTCCTTGATGCTCACGTCAGGGACGGAGAGCCCTCGCTCGCGAAGGAACGACGTGGGCACATCGACACAGCTGGTCCGTTCGGTGCCCATGTCGATGCGTTCAGCCCTTCGGGGCACGAGGCACGGGGCGCCGCCCCGGGTCGAGACGGCGGCCATGCCCACGAACACGAGAAACGCGAACAACAACATGCCGGCCGAGATGGCGGCGACGACCTGCATCCACGGTTGTACCCGATTGGAGGGCACGATCTCGAGGGTCGTGCTGCCGAATCGGAGGACCGTCCCTACGCCGATGGGCCGGGACTCCCCCTTGATGCACTCTTCATCGACCCACGTCCCGGTCGCGGACTCGAGATCTTCGATCACGTAGCCGCGGCGTATGTTGTAGCTGATTCGCGCGTGGTGGATGCTCACGAGCGGATCAGGAATTTGCAGGCCTTGGGAAGCCCGCCCAATGGGCAACGGACGGTCGGGGGGAACCGGAAACTCGGTCCCCGCATCGATGTCACCGTCGATCGCGATCAGCACGATCTGCTTTTGAGGGGGCAGCGGTGAAGAATTCATCTTGAGCTACGGGGAGGGTGAGTTCTCGCCATCTCCCTTCAACTTGCTGCGACGAACGCGGCACTTGGGGGTCGGTGACGCTGACCACGTGTAACGGTACCCGACCGGCCAGGCAACGGCGCGGCACGTCGACTCGTGAAGGCTGAGGCTCTGCTTGCGGCTCCTTCTGACCCGTCGTTACCCTGCCCAAGAGGACGTGGCATGCAGAGTACCGGCCCGAACCTACAGTTTGCATTTCCCCGCCCCGAGGGGTGGCAGCGCAACCTGCTCATCCTTCTCTTGGCGCTGTACGTGGTCGAGCTGGTGGTCGCTTACGCGAACATCGGGGTTGATCTAGGTACATTCGTCTGGCAGCCATTGGGGCTCGCCGAGCAAGAGGGCTTTCGATTCTGGCAGTTGGTGAGCCGATTCTTCGTGCACACCACCGCCACCGGCGTGTTCTCGGTCGTGTTCTCCATGATCGTGCTGTGGTTCTTCCTACCGGCGGTGGGCGAAGTCCTGGATTGGGACTCGGTCGGGCAGGCGATCATCGCGGCGGCCGTGGTCGGAACGGTGTTGCCGTTCGGGCTCGACGTTGCGGGCGTGCTCGATGGCCGGACGCCGGCTGGAGGATGGGAAAACCTGGTGCTCACGTTGCCGATCCTCTTCGGCTTGGCTCGACCCGATCGGCAAATCCTGATCTTTGTGCTTCCTGCACCGGCGAAGGTCTTTGTGTGGGGGAGTCTCGCGCTTGCAGCATTGGGCTTTATCGGTGGGCAGACGCTCGGTACGGCAGAGATGCTTGGTGTGTGGCTCGGCACCTTTGGCTGGTGGCACCTCGTGGGACCCGGTCAAAAAAGGCGCGAGTGGCGTCGTAAGGGAGCCTCGATCGAGCGGGAAATCCGCCTCACCGTGCTGGAAGGGGGCCGAGCCAACGATGGTGACAACCACGACGACACGGTTCACTGAGAGTTACAGGCCCGGGACGTGTGGGTTTGTTTGATCCCACCCTCGCACACCGGACTACCGAGCGACGCGCATGACCAAACACCTTTCCGAAGCCGAGCGCCGCAGCCAGATCCTTCGCGCCGCACGCGGGGTGTTCATCGAAAAGGGGTACCTCGCCGCCCGGGTCGATGACGTCGCCAAGCGCGCTGGACTCTCGAAGGGTGCGGTCTACTTCTACTTTGCCTCAAAACGCGACCTGTTTTTGGCCTTGGTTCAGGAAGAACACGAGGCAACCTACAGTTTCCTTGAAGAGGCCGAAGAAGATGCGCGTCCCGCTAGTGTGAAGCTCATCGATCTTGGCCAGAAGTACCTCGACTATTTCGCGGGGTTGAAGTCTCCTCCTCGATTCTTTCTGATGATGCGGGAACAGGGAATCCGCGACGATGAGATTCGGGAGGAGTGTCAAGCGGTTCACGAACGCTTCGTGGACGCCGCCGCGCGGATCCTTGCGGAAGGAATGGCCGAGGGATCGTTTCGGGAAGCGGACCCCCACACTCTTGCTCAGATGCTCAAGGCGATGATCGACGGATTGGCGGGTCAAAGCGCCATCGGCCTTCGTCCCGACAAAGATCGACTCGTTTCCGACGGACTTCAGATGTTGTTGCACGGCATCCTTGCCGATCCTCCTGCACGTCGCGCCGAGGCCACGGGTTGACTCTCGATTCTCCATTGGTCTTTGTCGACGGCAACCGTCAGGTCATGGTGGCTGATTCCAAGGGCGTTCATCCCCAGCTGGGAGGTTCCGACCTGCTGTGGGCGACCTGGGGGCAACGGCAGCCTGCCTTCGTGCACTCCTGGTCGGCTTGGGGGCCTGATCAACGGCGCATCGCTTCGTTTCGCATCGCCAAGACTGGCCAAGACAGTCGCGTTTGGGTCACCGACGTCGCCGGCGTATCGGGGGCCGAGGTCGGCTCGATGGGCAGTCGGGTTCCGATTTACCTGCAATGGTCGCCGAGCGGACAGCGATTGGCGGTGCTTTCGCAGGACGACCAAGAGTTGGTTCTCGCGGAAGCCGACCCCACCGGACGCATGGCGGATCGCGAACTGTTGCGTGGATCGCCGTTGTTCTTCACCTGGCTCCCTGGGGATCGTCTGGCCGCCTTTGTGGGCGAAGGGGTTCCCACGCACCCCCGCATGGCGATTCTTTCGCCTGACGGGCAGCGCCGTGATCTTCCCGGAGCGCCAGGGAACTTCTGTGCACCGGTCGTGATCGACGGAGGTCTCGCCTATGTGGCCCATCATCACAATCAGGTGGTGATCCTGGCGTCGACCCCCGATGGCCACCACGTACGGGAACTCGAGCTTGTGGATGGCTTGGTGGCGCTTCTCGCGGCTCCACACGGGCCCTGGCTCGCTCGCGCCATCTCGCCGGACGGCACGGGGGCACCCTATCGCCAGCTCGACCTGTTGAACTTGCAGACGGCCGAGATCCAACCCGTCACCGACGCACCTTCCATCGCATTCTTCTGGCTGCCCCAGGGAAATGGTTTCGTGATCGCGAACCGGGTGTCCGATCAGGCTGTGGTCCACTGGTCACGGGTCGACTTGCAGGGCCACGCCACGCCGCTCATCGACCTCGTACCGAGCCGAGACTCTCGCGTGTACCTGCGATTCTTCGAGCAGTATTCCCCGTCGCATCCTGTCGTCGATCCCACCGGGCGCAACCTCGTGCTTTGTGGTAGTCCCGCCGACGAACCCGACGCTCCTTCGCGGGTCTGGCTTGTGCCTCTGGATGGCGGGCCCCCAGAGGAGATTGGAGAAGGGCTGTTCGCGTCCTTCGCGCCCCATTCCCCCCGGAGCCCTGATGGCCGTTCGCGAGACCCTGTGGTCGTTGCTTGAATCCACCCTGGACGCCGTGGCGGAAGCCAGCCGGTCGGCGACGGGCGGTGCCCGCGACGCAGAGGCGGTGCGGACCCAAGACGCGCTCATGGATCGGTTGCGAGAGCGGATCGAGGCTCTGGAGCAACAGATCGATGGCATTGCCTCGCTGGAGACGCGGGTGGGGTCTCTCGAGTCCGCCGAAACCCCTGCCGTCCCAGAGGGTGGGGGAGATTTTGAAGCTCGCATCACCAAGGTCGACAAGCGCCTGCAAATGGCCATGGCGGCGATTCAAGCCGCGACGACTCAGCTCATGGAAGTCAAGGACGCCGCTGCGATGGCGAAGAACCAGGCGCAGCAGGCCAACCAGCGGGCCACGTCAGCCCAAACCACCGCCGAGACGGCGGCGGATGGCGTGAGTTCGGTCGAGGAACGCCTTGCGGCCCTCGAACAGAAGCTAGACGTCGAAGGAGACGCCCTGCGCAAGGGGTAGGTCCGTCGAGTAGTTCAACGTGCAGGTCTGACGGCGCATGTAAGCCTTCCAGGCATCCGAACCGGCCTCACGACCGCCACCGGTATCCTTCTCGCCACCGAACGCACCGCCGATCTCGGCGCCCGAGGTGCCGATGTTGACGTTCGCGATCCCGCAGTCTGATCCTGCATGAGAGAGGAACGACTCGGCATGGCGGAAGTCGTTCGAGAACAGCGCGGACGATAGGCCTTGATCCACCGAGTTCTGGAGTGCGATCGCCTCGTTTAGGTCGGTGAACGTGAAGATGTAGAGGATGGGCGCAAACGTCTCCTCACGGACGATCGGCATGTCGTGGGTTGCCCGGACCAGCGTGGGCTTGACGTAGTGGCCTGGCCCCTCAACGCGTTCTCCGCCCACGAGGATCTCGCCGCCCTGGTCACGGATCGTGGACAGCGCCCGCTCGTACATCGCAACGGCGTCTTGATCGATCAACGGCCCCACCAGGGTGCCGTCCTCAAGCGGATTGCCAATGGGGAGCTTGTCGTACACCTTCACCAGCCGCTCGACGAAGTTGTCCGCGATGGACTGGTGGAGGAACAGGCGACGGGTCGTCGTGCAACGCTGTCCCGAGGTTCCGCAAGCTCCAAAGACCACGCCGCGTAGCGCCAGATCGAGATCCGCTTCCCGATCGACGATCACCGCGTTGTTTCCACCAAGCTCGAGGAGGCTCCGGCCGAGCCGGCCGGCCACGACCTGCGCCACGTGCTTGCCCATCCGGGTGGAGCCGGTGGCGCTGATGAGGGGGAGCCGTCGGTCGGCGATCATGGTCTCGCCGACCGTGGCGTCTTCGCCGACGATCAGGTTGAAGACTCCGCCAAAGCCATGCTTCTGCAGCACCGCGTCGGCGATCCGGTGGGTTGCGATCGCGGTGAGGGGAGCCTTGAGGGAGGGCTTCCAGATCATGGTGTCGCCCGCGATCGCGGCGACCATCGCATTCCAGGCCCAAACCGCGTTTGGGAAGTTGAATGCGGTGATGATGCCCACCACTCCAAGGGGGTGCCATTGCTCGTACATCCGGTGGCCGGATCGTTCGCTATGCATGGTGAGGCCGTGGAGTTGTCGCGACATGCCGACCGCGAGATCGGCCATGTCGATCGACTCCTGCACCTCACCCAGTCCTTCGGAGAGGATCTTTCCCACTTCAAGGCTGACGAGCTTGCCCAGGTCGTCCTTGTGTTCGCGGAGGGCGTCGCCCACCGCACGGACGATCTCTCCGCGCTTCGGAGCGGGAAGGACCCGCCATCGCAGAAACGCCTCTTGGGCTTGGGACACGATGGCTTCGTAGTCTTCGACGGTTGCGAGCTGGATGTCCGCCAACGGTTCACCGTCGACGGGCGAGGTAACGGTGTGCCGCGGTCCTTTGGTGTCACGCCACCCTTCGGCCGACGCGGCCCCGGAATTCACTGCTTCGATGCCCAGTCGGGCCAACACTTCACGCACGGGTGCCTCCATCGCCAGGCCGTAGCACGGCAGTTGCGTCCTGTGCCCGCTCGCGCCATGCACTTGGACAAGGACGGAGAGGACGAGTGCAACCCCTGACGATGGACGTAGGCAATCTGGCCCTGGCGATCGCAAACCTCGAGGACGATGAAGGCAAGCAGCGCCTCGATGCGCTGACGGACGACCTGATTCGCCACGGGCGCCTCTACCACGAAGAAGATGCCGCCGAGATCGATGACCGAACCTACGATCTGCTGTACCGTGAACTCGAATTGCTCGAGTCACGGTTCCCCGACCAAATCCGTGGGGATTCCCCGACGCGTCGGGTGGGAGGCGCCGCCGTCTCCGGCCTGGTCCCCTTTCCTCATGCCGTGCCGATGCTTTCGCTTGGCAATGCGTTCAACGACGACGAACTTCGGGAGTTCGACGCTCGCGTCCGCAAGTTGCTCTCCACCCCAGAGTCCGACGTGGAGACCGTGCCGTACGTGGTGGAGCCAAAGCTCGATGGGCTGGCCGTCGAACTGATCTACGAGAACGGCGCATTGGTCGGTGCAGGCACTCGAGGCGATGGCGAGACCGGCGAAGATGTGCTGCACAACGTACGCACGATCCGCGACATTCCTCGAACGCTTCACGGCGACGTTCCTCCGCGCCTTGCGGTTCGTGGCGAGATCTTCTTTCGACTCGCGGGCTTTGAAGCTATGAATGAGGCGAGAGTGGCCTCTGGATCGGAGCCCTTCGCCAATCCCCGCAACGCGGCAGCGGGCACCATTCGGCAGCTCGATCCATCTATTGCAGCCGATCGTCCGCTGACCTTCTTTGCCCACAGCTTTGCCGCGGGCGACGACTTGCCAGGGATTCCCAACCACAGTGGCCAACTCGAGGCGATTGCGCGCCTTGGCCTGCCCGTCAACGACTTGAATCAGACGGTCGAAGGCATCGAGGCCGTGATCGAGGCGATCGCAGGGTTGGGCGACCGACGTTTCGACCTGGCCTACGAGATCGATGGAGCCGTGGTGAAGGTGGACCCGCTCGCCTGGCAGGCTCAGCTTGGCTTCCTCACCCGAACGCCCCGGTGGGCCACCGCATTCAAGTATCCGCCGCCTCAGGTCACGACTAAACTCCTTGCGATCGGCTACCAGGTCGGTCGAACCGGTGCAGTGACGCCCGTAGCCCATCTCGATCCCGTCGCGGTGGGGGGCGTGGTGGTCAGTCGGGCAACGCTGCACAACCAAGACCAGATGGTGATCCTCGACATTCGAGTGGGGGACACGGTGGTGATCGAGCGTGCGGGTGACGTGATTCCCAAGGTCGTGAGGGTCGTCGGCGACGAAGCGCATGAGACGCGCCCCAAGCCCGCCTGGCCCGAGGCCTGCCCAGAGTGTGGAACCGTCTTGGTCGTCGATCCTGATCAAGCCGCGATTCGGTGCCCCAACAGCCTGTCGTGCCCCGCTCAGCTCCGCGCGGGCATCCGGCACTTTGCTTCTCGTCGGGCCATGGACATCGATGGGTTGGGCGAGAAGCTGGTCAACCAGCTGGTGATCAAGAGCATGGTGACGCGAACGAGCGATTTGTACGCGTTGACCCGCGGGCAGCTGCTTTCCCTCGATCGGATTGGGGGAAAGACGGCAGACAACCTTCTCGAGGCGATCGACGTCAGCAAGGAGCGTCCCCTTTCCCGGGTGCTCACGGCGCTGGGCATTCCCGAGGTCGGCGAAGCCACCGCCCGCGATCTGGCGATGAACTTCGGGAACATCGATTCGCTGCTATCCGCTTCCGAGGCGGAATTCCTATCGGTCAAAGGGATTGGCGAAGTCGTAGCGAAGCATATCCGTGGCTACTTTGGCGATCCGAAGGTTCAAAGTGAGATTGATCGATTGCGAGAACTCGGCGTGAAATTCACGCCGGTCGAGGTGAGTGCGGCGTCGATGGCATCTCGAGCCTTGGCGGGCAAGACCTTTGTGATCACAGGCACGCTACCATCGCTCGATCGTGCAGAAGCCAAGTCGCGGATCGAGGGGTGCGGGGGCAAAGTGACCGGTTCGGTTTCGAAGAAAACCAATTACCTCGTAGCGGGCGAGAAGGCTGGAAGTAAGCTGGCGAAGGCGCAGGAATTAGGCGTGCCGGTGCTCGATGAGGCGGGCTTGATCGCCCTGATCGAATCGGGCGGCGACGACGCCTGAAGCTGTACGTCCGAGGTCGAGCGCCTTTCACCCGACGCGTGGATTTGCGGAACTCCTGGCACCCTACGCGAACCCATCAGGGCTTTTTCGTTCACGAAGCGAGCGAAGGAACTCGGATGGGCGATGGATCGTGGAATCGGGCTGGCCGTTGGTGTGTCTCACTTGCAGATCCAACACACGGCTGGCGTGTTGTCGGATCGCACTTGGAAGCGTCGGCAGGACCATGATCGCATTGGTGAGATCCACATCTGGGGGACCGACGCATCAAGACGGGATCCCGTTCGGACCTCTGCAGGCAAGCGATTACGTTGATAGCGAGGCGACCGCGAACGCGGCTTCGTGCCTCCCCGGATTGCTTTGATGCCCGTTGACTTTCCTGAGCTGCATGAACGTTCGACTGCCGAGCTGCGCCAACAGGCGAAACAACTTGGCATGGAGCGTGTGGCTGACCTGCATAAGCTCGAATTGGTCTTCGCCATTGGGCAGCGGCTCGGTGAGCGGGAAGGGCAGGACTACGGTCGAGGCGTGCTTGAGGTGCACGCCGAAGGGTTTGGATTCCTTCGGGCGGCGGACGACAATTTTCTCCCCGGCCCGGGCGACATCTATGTGTCGCAAAGCCAGATTCGCCGGTTCAAGCTGCAGACAGGCGATACCGTAATTGGCCTGGTGCGGCCTCCAAAAGAGGGAGAGCGCTACACCGCCTTATTGCGGGTGGAAAGCGTGAACGGAGAGCCCCCGGGAACGGTGGGTCCCACCTTCGATTCGCTCACCGCGATCTATCCGGACGAACGCATTGCGTTGGGCCGGGAACCCTACCTGCGCGCCATCGACTTGGCTGCGCCGATCGGCCTCGGTCAGCGCGGGATTGTGGTGGCGCCGGCGCGTACGGGACAAGCCGATCTGCTGCGGCAGTTGGCGCATGTCTTTGCGAGCGACGAGGAGCTTCACGTCACGGTGCTGCTCTTGGGCGAACGACCCGAAGAGATCCGGGATTGGCGCGAATCCTGTCGGGCCGAGATCATTGCGACACCCTTTGATGAGCTGCCGTCTCGGCACGTTCAAGTGGCCGACATCGTCTTTGAACGAGCGCGGCGCATGGTTGAACGAGGCGACGATGCGGTGGTCCTCGTGGACAGCTTCTCGCGGATGCTTCGCTTCTGCCTGGCCGAGACTCCGCCTTCGGGGCGGACCATTGGTGGGGTTGACACTGCTGCGCTGCATCGGATTCGGCGCTACCTTGGTGCGGCGCGGGCCCTCGAAGAGGGCGGGTCGCTCACGATGCTCGGAGTTTTGCAGGACGATGACTCGGAGATGAGTCGGGCCCTCCTCGACGACGTTCGTGACGGAGTGAACTGGGAACTGACGCTCACCCGGGACATCGCAGCCCGAGGTATTCGTCCGCCCATCGACCTGCATCGCTCAGGGACCCGTCGCGAAGAACGCCTCATTGGAGCTGCTGAAGCAGAGACCCGTGACACTTGGCGCCTCGGATTGACGGGAGACCGCGTTTCCGATGCGGAGCGTCTCGTTGAACTCGCCAAGGCGGAGCCTCTCGAGCGTGCGTCCAAGAGTCGCAAGGCGAAAGGCCGCGCCGTCAAGTAGGCGGGCGACTGGCTCCATGAACGGCTAGGCTGGCAAGGGTCTTGTCCCCCCAGGAGGAACCAAACATGCGCGCAGTCGCCGCGTTGATCGTCGGCAGCGTCCTAACGGGATGCAGCTCGATCGGTACGCTCGAGTTCACCGACGACAACAACTACGCTTACATGAGCAACATCGGCATTCAGTCCATTCCGATTGCTGCGGGCCAGAATCCATGCTTCGACTGGTCGGGACTCACCACCGACATTCGAGGTCGGGCGTTCGATGGCGTGGTCGACGAGGCGTACTTCACCCTCATGGAGCAGTCTCAGGAAGAGACCGTCGCGAGCTTCGAGGACAACACGTTCATCCAGGCCGACGTGAAGGAGCCGTTCGCGGACAATCCGCCGGACGAGGCTCGTGATGGGTGTGGCGAGGACTTCAGCGTCATCGGCAACGACTTCATGGCCGAGGACTTTGAGGCGGGTGGCGATTGGCTCATCACGCTGATGAAGTTCCGCGACTCGCCCGCCGGCGGTCTCGATCCGATCATGAGCCTGTTCGTGGTGCCGGATGACACGGTCGAAACGACGACGGTGTCGGTGTCGGATGACAGCATGGATCTCGAGATCACAGGCCTCGACATTGCAGGCGCCCCGCGGATTGCCGTGAGCACGGGCACCAATCGGGCAGATTGGACCGCCGTGACGGTCGACGTGTACGGCAACAACTACTCGAATCAGGACGGCAACGACCTGTTCATCGCGCGGTTCGACGTCGAGAGCGTCGAGGAGATCGAGGCCACGTTCCTGACGCTCGACACTTCGGCAGCCGAGATCTACCGCCGTGAGGTGTTCGGCTTCAACACGCTTGAGGATCTCTCCTCGGCGGTGTCGACGACGGGCGAGAACTTCCCCGGATTCACGACCGAAGGCATCTGGGTGTTCGGCATCGCCTGCTCGATCTGCAACAATCCGGCCCCCTTGCTCCTCAGCGTGCTCGAGGTGCAATAGAGGGTTTTTGAACCCCTGCGATCCTCCGATTGCGGCCGCCGGCTTGACGCTGGTGGCTCGCCACGTCATGGTTGCGGGTCGACCGGGCTGGTCCCCCATCTTCGGATGGCGTGTGGATGCCCGAAGGAGTCCCTGTTCATGAAGGCCGACATCCATCCGGAGTACCGTTTTGTCGTGTTCCGCGACATCAACAACGGTGACGAATTCATCACCCGTTCCTGCGCCTCGGCTCGCGACACGACCGAGATCAATGGCGAGGAATATCCGCTGATTGTCCTCGATGTTTCGAGCACGTCGCACCCCTTCTACACCGGTACCCAGCGCATCATGGATACCGAAGGTCGTGTCGAGCGCTTCATGCGCAAGTACGGCTTCAAGGGCGACGAAGACGCCGAAGCACCGGCCTCGGATGACGCAGCGGCAGAGACCCCTGCCGCCCCCGAGGCGCCCGAGGGGTCGGCCGAAGGCTGAGCCATGCTCGAAAAGCTTCCCGTGTTCGAGACTCGGCTTGAGGTGCTCGACCGCCAGCTGATGGACCCCGCCGTGGCGGCCAATGGCCAGAAAGTCCGCGAGATTTCGCGGGAGGCTGCCTACGTGCGCGACGTGGTCGATGCGTTCCATGCGCTGCAGAAGCAGCAATCGGAACTCGCCGACGCGAAGGACCTGTTGGCGAACGAGTCGGACCCCGAGCTGCGCGAGATGGCCCGCGAAGAGGCGGCCACGCTCGAGGAGCAGATCGAGCAGAGTACCGCCAGTCTACGCCTGCTGCTGTTGCCCCGTGACCCGTATGAGGGTCGTCCGGTCATGCTCGAGATTCGGGCGGGCACCGGGGGCGACGAAGCGGCGTTGTTTGCCGGCGATCTGCTGCGGATGTACCACCGATTCGCGGATGCGAACGGCCTTCGACTGGAGGTCATGTCCCAGTCCGACATTTCGGTGGGCGGGGGTTCCGGCAAGACCTTGGTGGGGATCAAAGAGGTCGTGGCCGCGGTGAGCGGTGATGCGGCGTATTCATTGTTGCAGTTTGAAGCTGGGACCCATCGAGTCCAGCGTGTGCCCGCCACCGAGTCCCAAGGGCGGATCCACACGTCGGCGGCGACGGTCGCGGTGCTCCCCGAGCCCGAAGAAGTCGAGTTGAAGATCGACGACAAGGATCTCCGCATCGACACGATGCGGGCTGGCGGTCCGGGTGGGCAGTCCGTCAATACCACCGATTCTGCGGTGCGCATTGTTCACGAGCCTACCGGATTGATCGTGATCTGCCAGGACGAGAAGTCGCAGCACAAGAATCGCGAAAAAGCCATGCGGGTGCTCAAGGCTCGCCTGCTCGAGCGCCAACAGGCGGAAGTCCGGGCTCGTGAATCGGCCGCCCGAAAGGAAATGGTGGGTTCGGGCGATCGTTCCGAGCGGATCCGAACCTACAACTTTCCGCAAAATCGACTCACCGACCATCGCATCGGGCTCACCCTTTACAAGCTCGACCAAGTCATGGATGGCTCGCTGCAGGAGCTGATCGACAAGCTTACGGCCGAGTATCAAGCCAAGCAATTGGCCGAGCAGGGGCTCGCGGGCCACTCGTGATTCGACTCGTCGACGTCTTGATGCGCACGGAAACTTGGTTTCGGCGCAAGGGCATCGCTTCGCCCCGTTTGGAGGCCGAGCTGCTGCTGGGCCATGTATTGGGGGTCAAGCGTCTGCAGCTCTACCTCATGCACGACCGACCGTTGGGCGAAGGGGAACTCGAAAAGCTGCGGCCATTGGTCCAGCGTCGAGGAAGTCGTGAACCGCTTTCGTGGATTCTTGGACACCGCGAATTTCATGCGATTGACCTCGAGATCCGACCTGGGGTGCTCGATCCTCGTCCCGACACCGAGACCCTTGTGGACGCCGTGCTTGCCAAGATCCCAGAGCAACGAGAAGAGCCTGTGTACGTGGCCGACATCGGGTGTGGGTCGGGGGCGATTGGGCTCGCCTTGGCCCACGCGCGACCCTGTGTGAGGCTCTACGCGGTGGACGTTGATGAAACGGCCCTTGCCCTGACCAAGGCGAACATCGAACGGCTCGGGCTGTCGCAGCGGGCCGGGGTGCTGCGGGGCGATCTTCTCGATGCGGTTCCCGTGAAGCGACCGGTGGACTGGGTGGTCAGCAATCCGCCTTACATCCCGACAGGTGAGATTGACGGCTTGATGCCGGAGGTCGCGCAGCACGAGCCACGTCGGGCCCTCGATGGGGGGCGAGACGGGCTGGATGTGTACCGGCGTCTCGTGCCGATGGCGGGAGCCCGGGCGCGGGTGGGACTGGCCGTCGAGGTCGGTCACGACCAAGCGGCCCGCGTGATGGACCTCTTTCGACGAAGTGGCCTTCAAGAACTGCAAACCGCAGCCGACCTCGGTGGCATTGACCGCGTCGTCCTGGGTCGCGTAGCGTCGTCCTGACAAGGCGGCGGCCCCTCGACCTGGCGGGTGTCGTGGTTGCCTTGCGCTCACGACGCGGGTAGAAGGCCCGTTCTGGAGGTTGGATGTCCGTTCGTTCGCTCTTGATGGGGCTCGCTGTGGCGGCGTTGGCCGGTTGTGTCGGTGGCACGCCTCAGCCGACAAGCACGCCTGCCAAGACGCGCGACACCCTGGTCGCAGCGACGCTCGCCGACGCCAACACCATGCTGCCCATCGTCGTCGAGACAGCGTTCACGGACGAAGTCCTGACCAACATGACGCTGCCCATGGTTCAGACCGAGTTCGATTGCTCGCTCAAGAAGAAGCCCGGCTACGCCACATCTTGGGAGTGGAACGACGACGGAACGGTCATCCGCATGAAACTGCGCGACGATCTCACGTGGGAAGACGGCACGCCGGTCAGCGTCGAAGACATCCAGTTCACGTATGAACTCATCGCCGATCCGGACGTCCAGAGCCCGCGGTTTGCCTTCATTGAGCGCCTGAAGCCCGACGCGCGGCCCAAGAAGATCGATGCCACGACCATCGAGTGGCATTTCACCGAGGCGTACGATCGCGACACGCAGATTGCCCACGTTTCGCTCGGCTTGGTGCCGAAGCACCGGCTTGAGGGGGCAGACCGCGGCTCGCTTCGGAGCCACCCCCTGGCCAATGAGCCTCTGTCGTATGGACCCTTCAAGGTCGCGAAATGGGAACGCAACGAACGCCTCGTCCTCGAACCCAACCCAAACTTCCCCGGTACTGATTCGGACAAGGCGAAGTTGAACCGGGTGATTTTCCGGATCATCCCCGAGTACTCCACCCGCCTCATCGAACTCGAGGCCGGCAGCATCGACATGATGTCGGGCCTCCTCCTGGAAGATGCCGATCGTCTGCGCAAGTCGCACCCAGAAATCCAGCTCGTTCGCCGTGGTTGGCGGACGCAGGACTACATCGGGTGGAACCTCAAGGACCCGCTGTTTGCGGATCTGCGGGTTCGCAAGGCTCTGGCCTATGGAGCCGATGTCGATGCGATGATCGCACGCCTGCTCACGAGCGAAACCGGTGAGAAATATGCCAAGCGTGCGGTGAGCACGCTGACACCCGCCCTCTGCGGCATCGTTCCCGACGTCAAGCCCATTCCAACGGATCAGGCCAAGGCGAAGGCGCTATTTGCCGAGGCCGGATGGTCGGATTCCGACGGAGATGGCGTGCTCGACAAGGGCGGCAAGAAGTTCTCGTTCACGCTGTCGACGAACACGGGCAACAAGCGTCGGGCCGACATCGCGGTGCTGCTGCAGGCCCAGCTGAAGGAGATTGGGGTCGAGGTCAACATCGAGAAACTCGAGTCCAACACCTTCTTCGAGCGACTGCGTAAGCACGACTTCCAGGCCGGATTGGCAGGTTGGGCCGCGGGCCTCTTTGTTGACCCGTCCTCGATGTGGCTGTGTTCGACCGACGAGGAACCGCGAGAGTTCAACTTCACCCAGTACTGCAATCCCGAAGTCGACGAACTCATCAAGACGGGCCTGAAGACGCCGAATCCGGCCGAAGCGGCACCGATTTGGAAAGACATGCAGGCGAAGATCTTCGAGGATCAGCCTTACTTGTTCCTGTGGTGGATGGACGAGATTGTGGCCATCCACGATCGGTTCGAGAACATCTCTCCCGACATTCTCTCGCGCTTCCATCGCTTGGAGAACTGGGACGTCCCGCCGGACAAGGTCAAGTACCGCCGGTAGGCGCTCCCCCTCTGCTCTGAAAAAGGACGCGTCCCCATGCTCCGCTATGTGGCCCGAAAGCTCTTGCTGGCGGTCCCGCTCGTCATCTGCATCGTCACGCTGATCTTCACGTTGGTGGAGCTGTCGCCCGGCGACATTTCGAGCAAGTACATCAATCCCGACATGCCGCCTGAAGTGGCGCAGATGATCATCGACAAGTACCAGCTCGACCGTCCGGCGTACGTTCGGTACTTCGCGATGATGCGAAACCTGGCGATGTTCGACTTCGGCAATTCCATGGCCGAAGACGTGCCGGTGTTCGAGATCATCCTTCGCTACTTACCGAACACCATCTTGCTGTCGTTCGTCACGTTGCTCGTGGCATATCCGATGGGTGTGCTGCTCGGGACCATCCAGGCCGTGCGTCAGAACCAGGCCATCGACACCGGGGTGAGCGTCACGAGCCTGCTCCTCTACTCGATGCCCTCGTTCTGGCTTGCCTTGATGCTGCAGCTGCTGTTCGGCATCTACTGGACAGGATGGCTGCAGGGCCTCGTCCAAGCTGGGTCATTGTCTGCGGCTTCGGCAGATTTTCTGTCGCTTCCGTTATCGGGCATGAAAGATCCCATCCTCTACGACATGCTGTCGCCGGGTGAGCAACTCCTCGACCGGTTCAAACACCTGCTCCTGCCGGGGTTTGCGATGGGACTCGCGGCGGCCGCGTCGAGCGCTCGGTACATGCGCTCGTCCCTGCTCGAGGTCATCCGCCAGGACTACATCCGAACCGCTCGTGCGAAAGGCTTGCCCGAACGACTGGTCATCATCAAGCATGGGCTTCGCAATGCTCTTTTGCCCATCGTGACCTTACTCGGGCTGTCGTTGCCCTACTTGTTTTCGGGCAGCGTCCTGGTCGAGATGGTGTTTTCTTGGCCCGGCATGGGCCGCATGATCGTGAACGCCATCTACTCCCAAGACACCCCGTTGATCATTGCGAGCTTCTTCATCTTCACGCTGCTCGTGGTGGCGGGGAACTTGATCGCAGACATTCTCTATGCGTGGGTCGACCCCCGCATTCGACTGGACTGACCGCATGACCGCCATCGTCAAGACCCGAGAGTTCACGGCGCCGCCACGCACCCGCGTGGGAATGGTGGTGCCTGGTCTTGGGCATTTCCTGATGGGCGAGTGGATCGTCGGCGGGGGCCTGCTGGCTCTCGATGCGTTGTGGCTTTTGGCCGCCGTTCGAGGACTGCCCCGTATCGGCTCGATGTTCTCGGGCCAGGAATGGCTGCACCCCGTCATCGCGCTCGTGTCGTTTGTTGGGCTCACCGCAGGATTGGGGTGGGCGGGGTACCGACGCGCGTACCCCCGAGCCCTGACCGAGGTGGAATACAACAGCAACCACCAGATTTTTCTGCGGACGCTGGGCCGACACCGGACCGGCATGATGGGGCTCTTCGGCGTCCTCTTCCTCGTCATGATGACGCTCATGACACCGATGCTCGCTCCGTTTCCACCAGACATCACAGATGTGGGCGCGCCGAACCTGGCCCCCGATGCGGTCTATTGGTTTGGCACCGACAAGTTCGGCCGGGACGTGTTTTCACGCCTCCTGTACGGCGGGCGAATCAGCCTTTCCATCGGTTTGGTGGCCGTGTTCCTCGCCGCCTCACTGGGCACGTCGCTTGGGGCCACCGCGGGATTCCTCGGTGGTTGGCCCGATCGCTTCATCATGTTCATCACCGATCTGCTCCTGTCGATGCCCCGTCTCGTCCTGCTCCTCACCATTGTGGGGCTCTACCGGTTGCCGGGGGTTTGGGGCATTTTCCTCATCGTGGTGATTTTGGGTCTCACCGCCTGGATGGCCATTGCGCGCCTGGTTCGGGGCGAGGTCCTTTCGCTCCGGCAGCGCGAGTTCATCCAGGCCGCACAGGCCCTGGGGTACTCCCAGACCCGTCTGCTGTTCGGCCATCTGATTCCCAATGCGCTTGCACCGGTCATCGTGTTCTGCTCGCTGGCGATGGGTGCGACGATGCTGGCCGAAGCCGGCCTTTCGTTCCTTGGCCTCGGGGTGCCAGAACCCACGTCGACGTGGGGGACCATGGTGAGCGATGGCCGTGATTACTTGCGCCATTCCCCTTGGGTGTCCATCTTTCCGGGGTTAGCGATCATGATGGCGGTGCTGTCGTTCAACCTTCTTGGTGATGGACTGCGCGACGCCACCGATCCGAAGCTCCGAGGTACCGATTGACCTTCA
>JBCCQY010000176.1:0-19236 GCA_039208735.1 Myxococcota bacterium
AGGCCGCAGGAGCCTACAAGTCTTTTGGCGAGCCATTTACCCGGACGTTCCCCTCGCGCGAAAACCAAGAGGCCATGGAAGCCATCGTTCGTGAACTGCACGAGCAGTTGGTGGCGGGCATCGCCGATGGTCGCGAACTCCCTCCCGAACAAGTGCAGCGGTGGCTCGAACGGGCTCCGTTGTCGGCTGATGAGGCTCTAGAGGCCGGATTCGTCGACCAGCTCGCCTACTCCGATCAGGTTGAGGAGTGGCTTAAGGAGCGGCATGGGAGCGAGACATCCCTGCGCTCGTTTGGGGCTTGGAGTCGTCTGGACGGGGCACGTCGTTGGTTTGGTCGCTTTGGCGGTCCGACCACCCAGGTGGCGGTGGTCCATCTCCAGGGCCCCATCGTCGTTGAGAACCAGGCGCGAGGGGCCGCGATCGCTGCGCGCGATGTCGTGCCCATGCTCCGGGGGCTGCGGAAGGACGACCGCGTCGGTGCTGTCGTCCTCCATGTCAACAGCGGCGGAGGTAGCGCACTCGCGTCAGACTTGATGTGGCGCGAGGTCGACGAACTCGCCCGGACCAAGCCGGTGGTCGCAGCCTTCGAAGACACCGCTGCATCCGGTGGCTACTACCTGGCCGCCCCCGCGGCCGAGATTCTGGTTCGGCCCGGAACGCTCACAGGATCCATCGGAGTGTTCGGCGGAAAGGTGGTTGCCGCGGGTGGTTTGTCGAAGCTTGGCATCCACACTCGAGAGATCCTGGCTGCCCCCAACGCGAACCTGTTTTCTGCGGGGCGTGGGTTTACCCCGGCCCAGCGGGTTCGCTTCAAAGAGTCGCTCGAGCGCACCTATGCAGGCTTTGTGAAGCGCGTTGCGGACGGGCGAGGGCGTCCTGAAGACGAAATCGAGCCGTTCTGCCGGGGTCGCGTCTGGACGGGACGAGCCGCCCTCGGTCACCATCTGGCCGACCAAGTGGGCAACGTGCGCACCGCGGTCAAGCGGGCCCGCGACCGGGCGGGATTGGCCGACACGCCCATCGCGGTGCGCCATCTCTCCAGCTACAGCATGTCGATGGTGTCGCGGGTGCTCAAGCGCGTACGCCCCAGCTTTATGGCTGAATTTGCTCCCCATTGGGTGCAGACCTGGCTTCGCTCGCTGCCGAGTTCGCGCTGGCTCGATTTGGTGCTCAACCATCCCGAGCAAGCCCTGGCTCTGCTGCCGTTCGACCTCAAGGTCCGCTGACGGCTACTCCTCGCCGTAGAGCCAGTGGTACCGCATCACGTAGCCGAGCACGCCTTTCACGTAGCGTCGCGTCTCGGTGTAGCTGATGTCTTCGGACCACTCGTCGAACGAGGGACGCCCTGCGCCCGCTTCGTCGAGCCAGCGACGGACCACTTCTTCGCCCGCATTGTAGCTGGCGATCATCGCGGGAGCGCTGTTGGGGTCGAGCGTTTCACGAAGCGTCTGGCTGCGGTCGACGAGTTCTTGCGTGCCCAGCGCCGCGTTGTAGGGGGCAAGATAGAGATCATCCGCATCGTAGCCACGGCCCGCAAATAGGCGTTCGTGCAGCGTCGCCCCGACCTCGGGCATCAGTTGCATGAGCCCCCGCGCTCCGACGGCCGAGGTCACGCTGGGATCGAGCGCGGATTCGGCCCACATGACCGCGTAGGCCACCGCGGGGTCGAGGCCCGCCTCCGAGGCGTAGCGCTCGACGATCGCCCGCTCGGGGCGGGGCAGGCACGCTTGCTGGGCTACCGTGTCGCCTGGTTTCCAGGGTTTTGCCGCGTAGCGGCACGCCAAGCGGGACGCGCGCCGATAGTCGCCGGCTCGGATGCGGTCGTGCGCCACGGCCATGGCGGCATCGCGCTCGGTGGGCTTAGGAAGCGTGTCGAGTTCGTCCTTTGCGAAGCTTCGAAGACCCACCGCGAGGAGGGCCTGGGCGCGTTGCACCTCGGACTTGCTCGCCCACGCTTCGGGGTACGCGGGCGGCTCAACGTCAGCCCGCACCGGAAAGCGCTTTCCGAGCCGTTGGGCTGCGAACCACGCGTACCCAGACCCAGGCCACCGTTCGAGCACGTTTTGCAGCCCTTTACGCTCACCCTCGGCGTCGCCATCCAGGCCCTGCGAACGGGCTCGCCAGTAGGCACCACCTGGAGCGAGCGAGGATCGAGGACGCTTGGCCTGCAACGTCTCTAACAGCGCGATGGACTTCTTACGGGCGCCGGCCTTCCAGTGGCACCGAGCCTCGAACCAAAGTGCCTCATCGAGGTGCTTCGAGGCTGGATAGGCTTCCCGATGGGCTTCGAAGAGCGGAATGGCATCGATGCACTTCGCTCGGTCGTATTCCATGTAGCCAAGCTTGAAGCTTGCAAAGTCGGCTTGGGAGGTCTTCGGGTGAATCCCAATGACGCGACGGTACACGACCGCGGCAGTGTCGTAGTCGCCCGTTCGGGCATGACCAAGGGCGTATTCGAACAGCTCCTTGGCATTTCCTCGGGCCTCTGCCGGAGCCCCGTAGGCGTTCTCCCACGCCCGTAGGGCCCCTTCGTAATCGCGGGCCGAGTAGTGCACGTGCCCCAGCTCGACAAACCCGATGCGGTCGCTCGGCGTCACGCCATCGTACACCTCTTTCGCAAGAGCCAGCGCATCTTCCGTACGCCGGTAGTCATGAAGGCTTGCAAGGCGGCGCTGAAGCAACGCACGGCCCTCTGACGACTCGAGGTCGCTCGCCGCGATGCCCAGTTGGGAGAGCCGTTCCGCCGCGCGGGTGTCCCAGCCGCCGGGGCGAGCGTCGGCGTAGGCGTTGCGCAATGCCTCGATCATCTCCTTGGTGCGGCCTTGCACGCCATAGCCTTCGGCGAGCCAGTACCGAGCTTCGGAGGCGAGTTCGGTCTCATCGAGGCTGCGCAGGAGCTGGGCGCCTTGTTCATCGCCTCGTTCCCACAACAAGCGACCGCGCCACAGCAGCACCTGGCGTCCGGCTCGACCCGGAGGCGGCTCGCCCTCGAGAACGGCTAGCGCTTCCGCCGGGCGTCCCAGCGCAGCCAGCGCCTGGGCGCGAATCAGCATCGCATAGCCTGCAAGGTCGCCTTCGGAATCCAGGGCTTCGAGGGCGGCTTCGGGCGCACGTTCTCGAAGCAGACAGAATCCCCGAGCCAGCGCACGAGCCTGGGCCGTGCGCCGGTCTTCGGGTTCCGGCAGCGACGCCATCTGATCCAGGGCCGTACCGCAGTCGCCGAGCGCGATGGCATCAGCCACCGACGACGGGGTGGCAGACCAAGCCGGCACCACCATCAACCAAAGCGCGGTCAGAATGAACCTCCGAGCTGGATATAGAAGGGACGAGTACCCTCGTTGGGACGGATCCCGCCCTCCGTCAGGCCCACCGCATAGCCCACTCGGCCGGTCAAGCCGATGCCCCAAGCCACAACGAGGCGCCACTGGATCTCGGCTCCCACCCCGACCAGCGGGTTCGCGATCGCGGCCTCCCCCCATTCCTGCAGTCGGGCCGGGCCTCCGGTCCCAAGTGATGGGTTGTTGAACGCGTTGCCCGTATCGATGAAGACCGCGGCTGAAAGGTTGCGGGCAAACACCGGTAGGGTGCCTACACCGCGGTACACGTACCAAAGCGGAAACCGATACTCGAGCGACCCCAACCAGTAGAGGTCGCCGATGTCGAACGCCAGCGGATACCCCCGAATCATCCGTAGCGAATCCGGGCTGACCTGAAACCCGCCATCGCCGATATTGCCGCCGAGCTGGTAGTTTCCGAAGAAATCGGAGTCACCCAAGGTGATGCCTGCGGCGACGCGGCCGGCGATGACGTGATTGGGGCGCCACGGCGTCACGACGTATTGCCGCAGCTCGCTGGCGACCTGCACCTGCGTAATGCCTGTGAGGTCACCGGTTTCGAGGTCCCGTGCGAAGGTGCCGAGCCAAGGAGCCAAAAAGGACCCAACGAACGAGAACGAACGCGCATCTTCGGGGGAGATCGCCAGTGGGGTCGGCTGCGACCAGCTGTAGCGCCACCCCCCGGAAAGGGCACCTACGAAGCCAATGAGTGGCACATTGGGGCGGAACACATTGGCCGGTAAATCGAACCGAGGACGTCGATCCGTGAACGCGTATTGGGCGAAGATTCGCGTACGGAGGCGATAGGGCCAGCTGACGGTGACGAACGCCGAACTACGGCGTTCCCAGTAGATCGAAGGTGGATCGGTCGTAAAGAGAAGCGGATTGCCTTCCTCATCGACTTGCGTGTCGTCGACGAACGAAAGCTGCGCTGCGGCGCCAACGCGGGTGGACACGCCGACGGTATAGACGGGCAGAAATCGATTGACCGTGAAGCTCAGCCCACCGCCAAACGCGTTGGCATCGGTGCGGTAGCTCGCCGATGCAGCCAGGCCATAGCGGCGCAGCGCATCGGAAGAACTCGTGGCGAGGCTTACTTGAAGCCCCGGGCAGAAAAGCTGATCGTCGATGCAGGTGAAGGCAAAGGGTCCGCCCGAACGCGGTCCGAACGGCGTCGTGCGGATCGACGGCAGCACAAACCGAGGTCGCAGGGTGGGTAGAGGGTTGTAGCGCCGCGGGGGAATCTGGAACGGGTAGTCCTTTTCCTCGCCGAAGACGTTTTCGACCTCGGTATTGGCGAAGTTGTCGAGGCTGTCGGGGTCTTGGGGCCGAGCCCCTGGCAGGGTGAAGGGGTCCGTTGTGGCCATTTTGCCGATGCCGACCGGAGTTCCCACCTCGTCCCAGCTCGCGGCGGGGATGGCCGTTGCCACCATTGTACCCACGAACTCCGAGAGGCTTTGTCCGTAGCGCACCGAGCGAGGAAGCTTGCCCCGAGGGCGGAACTGCTTTGGATCGAGGTCGAGAATCCGGACGTCCCATCCATCCTGGCTGTACTGCATGTAGGCCATTCGTTCGCCGGATGGATGCACGGTGGGCTTGATCGCCCCCGTGACCACATTGGTGACCTGAAACAGCTCCTCGGTGGCGAGTTTGATCGCGTAGACGTTGGGAATTCCGCTTCGATCGCTCGAAAAGTAGAGCCATTGCCCATCGGCCGACCAGACCGGGTCCGCGTCGATCGCATCGTCAGCGGTGATGCGGCGCAGTGGCTCACCCTCGGGGGTCATCAACCACAGGTCGCGCCGACCGTCCTGCCACATCGAAAGCGCGACCACCCGACCGTCGGGCGAATGCCGAGGAGTGGAGTACTGCGTATGATCGCGGTTGTTGGTCAGCGTGGAACGGCGGCGGTCTACCGTCAGGACTTCGAGCTGGTTGTCTTGGGCGCGATTCGTCACGTAGAGCAGGCGCGATCCATCCGGGGAAAAGTCGGGGTCGCGCGCCCGAGCGCCCGAAGTCAACGCCGTGTTTCCCTTGCCCAACGTGTGCATGTAGATGTCCGAGTACACGTTGAACTGGTTGACAATGTGGGTGGAGGCGTAGACGAACGCCTCGCTGTCGGCCCGCCACGTGAAGTAGCCCGCGCCAAAGTCCTGCAGCAGCTTCTCGGGCGCGTAGCCCATCCCATCGGACATCCACAGGGCTGACCCCGTGCGCTGGTCAAAGCAGGACCAGACGAGCTTGCGGCCATCGGGCGAGAATGCGGGCGCCGAACAGCTTGCTTCTGGCGCACTGATGAGTCGTCCAACGGTTTCGCCTTCGGCACGGACCTCGGCCGCTTGGGTCAGGTAGCGGTCGGAAAGGTCTTTGCGCCATTCTCGATAAAGCCGGCGAAGCCGCTTCCCGAAGACCTTCTTGCCCGGCAGGATGAAGGGGATGGAGCTGCCGTAGGTGTGCACCCATTGCGTCCAGGCGTCACGCCCCCGATGATCGGCCACGTGCTGCATGAAGTCCTGGCCGAAGAGGTACCGGAGATTTCCCGCTGGGGGCATGGGCTGGTAGCCGTCGAGGTTGCCCAGCGGAGGAAAGGCATCTTCGACGACGGCGGCCCGCTTGATCATGTCGGGCCAGGAGGCACGTCCTCGACCCCCTGGCGTCTTGCGGGTCTCCTCCATCGTCGCGAGTCCCTCGATCATCCAGCTGGGGGAGAGATCGTTGGTCGAGGCGATGCGCCCGATCACCGCCCGCGTGGCGCGCACGATCCCATGATTCGCTTCGAGGTGAATCACATGGGTGAGTTCGTGGGTGAAGATGGCTCGCGACCAGTCTTCGTAGAGATTGAGGGTCGAATCTTCGGTCGGCGCCGTCACGTAGATCGTGATGGCGTTGTAGGGCACAGACGAGGCGAAGCCGTTGGCTGCATCGGTACGGTCGATGAGGGTCAGCTCGACGCGGCCTTGCAGTTCCCACTGCAACTCGTCTCGCATCTCGTCGTAGACCTCTTCCACCATTCCGGCGAACTCGTCGGCGACTTGTTCGATGCCCTGGTGGAAGTGGATATGAAAGTGTTCGGTGCGGATCGTGCGCCAGGTGAGATCCGGGTCGTAGGTCGCGGCGTTCGCGACCGGGCTCGTGCCCATCACCCAGCTGGCCAAGAATAGAACGAGTGCCATTGCGTCCTCACCCTACCCGACTGCCGGCCGACTCGCCGAAGTGCGCGGGCGTCGTTCGGAGGGTAGCCCCCATCCACGAGAGGAAGCTGCTTCGATGGAATACCGAGGCTTTCGCCTGGACGCCTTCCAGGAGGCCGCGATCACCACACTCCGCGACGGCGGATCCGTGCTCGTCTGCGCGCCTACCGGCACGGGAAAGACGATCATTGCGGATTGGATGGTCGACGACGCCCTGTCGAAGGGCAAACGAGTCATGTACACCGCCCCGATCAAGGCCCTGTCCAACCAGAAGTTTCGCGACTATCGCGCACTGCATGGCGAAGAGGCGGTGGGGCTACTGACCGGTGACCTCGTGATCAACCGCGACGCACCCTGTCTCGTGATGACGACCGAGATCCTCCGGAACATGCTGCTCACGGGGGACCCGCTCGACGATCTTGTCGCGGTGGTGCTGGACGAGATTCACTTCCTGGATGACCGCGAACGCGGAACCGTATGGGAGGAAGTGCTCATCTACCTGCCCGCATCGGTTCAGATCGTGGGTCTGTCGGCCACCTTGTCGAACGTGGAGGACTTCGCGTCGTGGCTTGAGAAGGTGCGTGGCACACCGGTTCGTGTCATCGAGGAGCACAAACGCGCCGTTCCGCTCGAGTTTCACCATTTCTCGGTGGATACGGGGCTTGTCGATCCCAACCAATACGACCGCCTCTATCGCAAGAAGCGGGCTCGAGGTCGGTCGGGAAGAGACCGATCCGGACGGGACCGGGATCGCAGGCGTGGCCGGCGCAATCCCAAGAACCGCAAGACCGGGCACATGCCCGTGTTTCATGCCATGCGGGAGCACGATCTGCTGCCGTACCTGTTCTTCGTGTTCTCGCGTCGCGACACCGAAATCTTGGCCCGTGGCCTTTCGCAAGCCCTTCGGCGCAGCTTGCTCACACCAGACCAGATCGCAGATAGCGATCTGATGATCGCCGAGACCGAGGTCGAACTCGGCCACCCGATCGAAGATGACCTGCGACGCATGTACCGCAAAGGGGTCGCCTTCCATCATGCCGGGCTGCATGTCGGACTAAAGGCGTTGGTCGAGCAACTCTACGAACAGCGCCTGATCCAGGTTCTGTACTGTACGTCGACGTTCGCGCTTGGCATCAACATGCCGGCTCGCTCGGTCGTGTTCGATGGGCTCAAGAAATACGATGGGCGTGTAGTCAACCCGCTCACAACCCGCCAATTCATGCAGAAGGCGGGTCGAGCCGGGCGCCGCGGCATGGATGAGGTTGGCCATGTCGTCCTACGCCTGGACCTTGACGATTACGAAGAAGCGAAGCCACATCTTGAACAATATCGTAAAGGCACTCCCGAACCGGTGCGGTCGTCGTTCAACCTTTCCTTCAACTCGATCGTCAACCTGATTGATCAACTCGATCAGGAGCGCATTCGCGACATCTTGGACCGATCCTTCCTTGCGTGGCACCTCGAACGGCGAGCTGCCGATGACGCGCGTCGGGCTGAAGTGTTGCAGCAAGAGTCCACATCCCGGAAAGAAGAGAAGGCGGCTCGCAAGCTGGCCCAGCGCGCTGAGCGACGACGGAGTCAAGTCTGGGAAGAGTATCAGACAAAGGTGACGTTTCTGCAGAACATAGGGTATCTCGACGAAAATCTGGGATTCAATGCGGGCGCGAGGGTTCTTAAGCACGTGCAGATCGCCGAAATCTTTGTGACAGAACTGTTTCTGGAAGGCCTGCTGGAGGAACTTCAGTCCGCCGATCTCTTCGGTGTGCTCTCCGGAATGACCAATACGCTCCCTCGTCACGCGCGTGCTTCATTCGAGATCCGTCGGGAAGAACGTGCGCTAGCGCGGCGAGTAAGCCGTGTTCGTCAGTCTTTTCCGGTGGTGGGGGCCGAGGAGCTGACCGGTATCGAGGTGGATTGGGATCCCGATGTCATGAGCCTTGGAAGACGCTGGGCAGAAGGGGTTTCCCTCCAAGAGATCCTGGCACAGATTCATTGCGAAACCGACATCAGTGGTGACCTTATCACCGGATTTCGTCGGGCGAAAGACCTGGCATCCCAGCTCAAGGATGTCTATACGGACGTACCTGAAAGGGTCACACAACTCAAACGCCTGGTGATCGAAGTCAGTCGCGACGAGGTCGAGGTGGTAGGTTGACAATACGGAGGATCGCGAAGCTGCGACGCGACGACGAAAACGGAGAGCTTGAGCGGATCCGAACGTTGTTCCTGCAGATGTGCGTCCGTGCCGAATCCATGGTGCGGCTCGCGGTCCGTAGTGTGGTGGACCGCGACCCGTCGCTGGGCCGCTCGGTGATGGGTGCCGATCGCGAACTCGACCAACTTGAAATCGACATCGATTCGAAGTGCTTTGCCTATTTGGCGCAACGCAAGCCCGTGGATCGGGAGCTTCGCACGATCACGACCATCATGAAGATGGTCACGGATCTTGAACGCATTGGAGACCTTTCCGTGAATGTCGCGGAGCGAGGTCTTGAATTGTCTGCAGGAATTGGGCTCGAACCCGGTACTGACCTTCGCACCATGGGTGAGGTCGCGTCGGACATGGTTCGCATGGCCGCCGACGCCTTTCTCGAAGCAAGTTCGCCGTTGGCACGTCAGCTCATGGCGCAAGACCAGCGCGTCGATGACCTCAATCGCGAGATTCTTCAGAAATGGCTCGCGGCGATGGCCGCCCACCCCGATCAGGCCAATCGCGCGCTCGCGATCACCAGTATGTCGAAGTACATCGAGCGCATTGCGGATCACGCGTGCAACCTGGCTGAGATGGTCGTGTTCCTGGTCGAGGGCCACGACGTGCGCCACTCCAAGTTGACCCAGACTTAGCGAGGTAGGCCACCGGTCGGCACGTAGCGGATGCGGACGAGCCTCGTGGTTTCCGGCGGGGGTTCGAGCAGTCGGATGGCATTCCGCCGCGTATCGAACCGGTAGTGACCGTCCGTTTCGTCGGGCGCGGCATGCTCCTGCGCAGGCGTCAGTAGGATCACGACCCGTTCTTCCGTCTGCCCAGGTACCCCGTCAAGTTCGAGCCAGACTTCGAGCGTCTCGACCACGGGCACCCGCGAAAGAAAGAATTCTCGGTGCACCCCTGCCGCGGCAAGCCCGAGGCGCTCCAACACAACGTCCCAGGCGTCTGTATCGATGGCCCAAGACGTACCGCCGATGCGGTTGGACGCCCGTTCATAATCGATGCCCAGCGGGGACGTGATGACGGAGAACGTGCGCATTTCGACCGCTGACTTCAGGGCTTGGTACCAGCGAATCCATCCATCGAAGTGCAATTCGCCGTCGGCGATTTGGTTCGATTCGTCAGAAATGACAATGGTGTGGAGGGCCGCACCGGGTCGGAGGAATCCACGATTGTCGTTGAGAAGTCGGATTGTGAGTGCAGAATGGATGGCTGAGGTGCCGCGTTCACTCGAGGAGCCCTGCGTACCCATACTAGCAATTTCGGTAAACCGGGCTTCGGGGTCGGGCGTCTTGGGCGTCAGGTACGGCGCTCCGCCGAGGGTGCGGAGTCGGCCTTCGCTTCCGTCGGAGAGAACTCCATCCATGTCGGTCGATGTCACGCCCACATGCCAATCGAGCCCGGAGTCAAGAAAATACTGAATGAAGCTTGGGAAGTGGGTGGTGAGGGCCTCCTGGTATGGGCCCATCGAGCAGCTCGGGTCGATGACCCAGAGCACGTCCACTTCCGGCGTCGCCATTTGAATGATGCGGTCTTCGACGGTTTCTGGGCTTGGAGCTTCGGTACCGAGACTCGGCCTTGGGGCTTCAGAGGCTTGGCCTAACTGGGTCTCGCTCGAACAGGCGATGAACAACCACATCGAAAGTGGGCTTGGCATCGTGGACTCCCGGCTCGGGAGGTCCATCGGCCACGCGATGCAGTGGTTGACTCACGTGACGACCGCGGTGCTCTTGTTCGGAAGGTGGACCGTGAAGGTGCTTCCCTCGCCAGGCGCGCTGTCGAGGTGAATGCGAAAGCCACACGCAAGCGCATAGTGCTTGACGATGGCCAGTCCCAGACCCGTTCCGCCCGCTCGACGGTTTCGCGCCTCGTCTACCCGGTAAAACCGCTGGAAAATGCTTTCGTGGTGGGCTCGGTCAATGCCCATCCCGTTGTCGATGACGCGAAGGTCGATGCCATTGGCCCCCTGTTCGACCACGACCTCGATGGTGCCACCCTCCGTTGTGTAGGCGCTTGCGTTGAGCGCTAGGTTCGAGATGATGGCGGAGAGCCCGTCGCCGTTCACCCAGGCGGTGATTGAAGCTGGACAGCGAAGCTCGAACGACTGGTTCCGCGTGCGCGCAAGGTCGCGGGCCGAACGCACTGCGCCCTCGAGAATCGGTTTTAGAGGGGCCTCGTCCATTGGGAGTTCCCGACGGCGAGCCTCAATGCGATGCAGGCGAAGCAGGTCGTCGAACAGCTCGCGAAGCCGTTTGGCGTTGCGGTCGATCGTGTGCAGCATGGACACGAGGTCAGCGGGCACCCGGTCCTCGTCCATCAACAACGTTTCGAGGTAGCCCAGGATGGCGGTCAGAGGGGTGCGCAATTCGTGGCTTACGTTGGCGACGAAGACGTTTCGCGCTCGCTCGGCCTCGCGTTGGGCGGTCACATCCTCGACGCGGAGGAGGAGGCCCGAGGACAGGCGATGGGCCTTCGCCACGAGGTCGGAGGATTCGGTGACGAAGGGCTTTTCAGATTCCCCGTGCTCGAACGCCTCCTCACAAACCAGGTGCACCTCGGCCGACGACACCACTTCGAGGGGGCGACGACCTACGGGGTTGGCCCGAAACCGAAACATCGTGTGCAACGCTGGGTTGACCTCGGTGATCAGCCCTTGGTCATCGAGCAGCGCCACCCCCACCGACGAAGCCTCGATCACCTCGTGGGCCATGAGGGTGGTGCGGTTCAGCTGGTCGAACTCGTCGTTTGCAATGTCGATGGCATGATCCAGCACCGCCAGTTCATCGACCAGGCGCGCAGGGGCTCCAAGTTCGGTGTGGGCTCCAGAGTCGTGCAGCCGTCGCCGCAGTCGCCGGGCCGATTCGGCCAAGGGCCGAGTGACCAAAGCTTCGATGCCAAGGAGCGCCATCGCAACCACGATGGCGGCCAGGCCGATGGCGTAGCCAATGCCCAGGCCACCGGTAGCCCCTCCGAGGGCAACGACGAGTCCCAATCCGACGATGCCCAGGTACAGGCGAGGCCGCAGGCCCACAGGCTTACTTGCTGTGGGTGGTGGAGAAACGGTACCCTACGCCACGGACCGTCTCGAGATGGAAGGCCGCTGCGCCCAGTTTCTCGCGCAGGCGTTTCACGTGGGTATCGACCGTTCGCGTGTTGGTGTCGGGCGCCATGTCCCAAACGTCCTGCAGTAAGGTACCGCGGCTTTGCACCCGACCGGGTCGCGCGGCGAGCGTTTGGAGCAGCTTGAACTCGGTGGCGGTGAGCGCAATCTCGCTTTCGCCCACGAAGGCCCGGAACCCTGCGAGGTCGATGCGTAAGTTGCCATAGGTCAGCATTTGGTCGTCATTGGGGGCGCTCTCGGCGCCCGGACCCGACCGCCGCAGCACGGCCCGAACCCGAAGCAGGAACTCCCGCATCGAGAAGGTGCTTTTGACGACGTAATCATCCGCTCCGACTTCGAAGCCCACCACCCGGTCGATCTCCTCACCCCGCGCCGTCAGCATGATGATCGGCGTGGAGGCCCAGTCAGGATTCGACCGAACTCGACGGCAGACCTCGGTTCCTGGCACATCAGGCAACATCAGGTCGAGTACGATGAGCGAGGGATTGGACCGCGACACCATGTCGAGCGCTTCGCTTCCCGACGAGGCCAGCACGGTTTCAAACCCTTCGCGGCGCAGGTTGAGGTCGAGGAGATGACGGAGGTCGTCCTCGTCATCAACGATGAGGATTGGCCCCGAGGACATCGTTCTCTCCGTGGTGGTCGCGTGGTGGGTCGCTGTAACGTGTGCTGTCGCTAACGCAGCAGGAGCATGCGGCAAGCTATGGTGCCCCGGGAGACGGGGATGGGCGGCCGACGCTACGAGATTCTCGGCATTGTGGGACGGGGGAGTGCGGGAACCGTTTACTATGCCCGAATGCAGGGAGAAGGCGGGTTCTTCAAAGACGTTGCGCTCAAGGTCCTGCATCCGGTGGGCCAGCGTGATGGGACTGACCTTGCCCAGCGACTGCGCGATGAAGCTAGGGTTCTAGGCCTGGTTTCGCATCGTTCGATCGTGGGGGCCGATGCGCTCGTCCAGCTCAACGGGCGCTGGACGGTGGTCATGGAGTACGTCCCCGGAGCCAACCTCTTCGACCTGACTCGCGACCCCTCGGTCCACGCGGCGGACCCCGATGAGGTGCCCCGTCAGGCCCTGCCGCCACGTGTTGCGGTCGAGATTCTCGGCGCCATGGCGGGCGCGTTGGACGTCGCCTATCACACACGGGGCTCCGATGCGCAGCCACTGCGCCTGCTGCATCGCGACCTCAAGCCAAGCAATCTCCGAATCACGCGCAACGGCGAAGTCAAGATTTTGGATTTTGGTTTCGCTAAAGCCGACTTTCGTCAGCGCGAGGCGAAGACCCGCCACCTGTCCTACGGTTCGCTTGGCTACGTGCCACATGAACAGCTCGAGGGCCGAGAGTCCGCCCAGGGCGACGTCTACTCGTCGGGCGTGATTCTCTATGAGATGCTCGCGGGCGAGTCGTTCGGCCAGACCCCGATGACGCCCGCACGCCACGACCGCCGGTTGGGGGCTCGACTTACGACGCTGCGCGAAAAGCTGCCGGACCTCCAGCCGGCGGTCGTCGACCTCATGGCGCACATGCTGTCCTTTCGTCCCGAGGAGCGTCCCCGGGCCGCAGAAGTCGAACAACGGTGTGCCGACCTCGCCCCCTCGCTGGAACGGCCTGATCTACGCGCGTGGGCGCGGTCAAACGTTCCCGCGGAATCGGCGCTGTTGCCGGAGGGCGATGACCCTATGGTTGGTCGGCTGGTGCGGGAGGACTCGACCGAACCGATTCGATTCGTGACGCTGTCTTCGACCGCATCTGCGCCTGCTCCCGTCGAGCTGCAGCGACCACGGCGACCCCAGCTGTGGGCGTGGGCTCCTTTGGTGGGTGCAGTGATGGCGGTGTTGGCCACCGGAGCGGTGCTCATCGCCCTCATCGGCATTTGGCTTGGCCTTTCGCTGTGAGTGCCCACGAAGACCTTCGATGGGACGACTTGCGTGTGTTCCTCGCCGTCGTACGGCGGGGCACCCTGACTGAGGCCTCGGGTGACCTGGGCATCAACGCGAGCACGGTGCACCGTCGACTCGCCCAGCTCGAAGGGGTCATGGGCACCCGGTTGTTCGATCGGGCGGCGACGGGACTTACGCCGACGGCGGCCGGCGAGGCGATGGTTCCGCTTGCGGAGTCGGTCGAAGATGAAGTGATGCGGTTGTGGCGGGGCGTCGCAGGGCAGGATTCAAGCCCTCGAGGAACGGTTCGGCTGACCGCTCCGGAGTCGCTCCTCGACCTGCTCGTCGAGCCGTTGGCCGCATTTCGCGTTCGGTACCCCGACATCGACCTCTTGGTCGAATTTTCGGACCGGTTCGTGGACCTGGCCCGGAGGGAGGCCGACGTGGCGGTGCGGCCCGTGCCGAAGCCTCCAGAGACGGCGGTTGGACGGCGGGTGGGAACCGTCGCATGGACGGTCTACGCAGCCCAGGAATTCGCCACGGATGGTGAACTTCCCTGGGTTCGCTACGCCCTCGACCTCACCCGGCTGCCCGCGGCACGCTGGCAAGCCACGCAAGACGAAGAACGGCTTGCCATGGCCGTGAATTCGGTGCCCGCGATGCATCGCGTGGTCGCCTGCTCACCGTGCAAAGGGCTGCTGCCGTGCTTCATTGGCGATGCGGATCCTTTGTTGACGCGCCTTCGCGATGTGGTCCCGGAAGCCGAGAGTCACCTATGGCTCCTCGCTCATCCGGATTTGCGCAAAACCACACGCGTGCGCGCACTTCTCGACGCCCTATGGGGGGCCTTGGTGACCCATCGCCCGTTGTTTGAGGGGGAATGCCCCCAGCCGTAGGCTACTTCGCGGCCTGGGCGTCTTCGTTGTCGTCCTCGCCTCGCTTGCCCAGCGAAACGCCAAGGTCTTCGGCGACCACCCGAGCGGTCATCTTGGCGGACATCATCACGCTGGGGGTGCCGGCGCCGGGCTGGCAGGACGCGCCGACAAGGTAGAGACCCGAGATGTCTGGGCAGCGGTTGTGGGGCCGGAACCAAGCCGACTGGGTCAGCGTGGGCTCGGGGCCAAAGGCGTTGCCCATGTAGGCCTCAAGCGTATGCTCGAAATAGTCTGGATCGATGTGCTCGGCGTGCACCAGCCGGTCCATGAGTCCGGGGATGTAGCCCCGGTCGTCGAGGAACTGGAGCACGGTGTCGACGAGCTTGGGGCCCGCCGTCGACCAATCGATGCCCGAAGCGTTGTGGGGCACCGGAATCAACGTATAGGCCGTGTGATGGCCTTCAGGGGCGAGTGAGGGATCCGTCAACGTTGGGATGTGGAGATACTGACTGAAGTCGTCGGGCAAGATCTTCTTGTCGAAGATCTCGGTCAGCAAGGCCTCGTAGCGCGGTCCCAAAATGATGTTGTGGTGCTGCAGGTCGAGCGGTTCATCGGTTTTGCGGAAGCCGAAGTAGATGACGAGCAGGCTCATCGAGTAGCGCATGTTCTTGACGCGCCAGTCTGGGTTCCACGTCCGATGCTTGCGCTCGATGAGTTTGGTGTAGGTGGTGGCGTAGTCCGCATTGGACACCACCAACGGGGCAGTCAGCGCCTCGTCGTTTTCAAGCACAACCCCTTCGACCACCCGACCGGGTCCGACGCGGATCTGCTTGACGCCCGCGTTGAGCCGCAAGGTGCCGCCGAGTTCCTCGAACTTGCGCACCATTGCGTTGACCAAGGCCCCCGTGCCACCCTTGGCGAAGTGGATGCCCCACGTCTTTTCGACGAAGTGAATCATCGCGTAGATGGCGGGCACCTTCAGCGGGTTGCCCCCCACGAGCAGCGTCTCGAACGAGAACACCTGCCGAAGCTTGTCCGAGACGAAGTACTTCGTGGTGAAGCGGAAGAGATTGCGGACGGCATCGAGCTTCAGCAGATCAGGAACGACGCGAAGCATCGACGGCAGATTGCCAAAGTGCGTGTAGCCAAGCTCGAGAAAGCCCCGTTCGAAAATGGCTCGAGCATCGCGATGAAACCGTTCGTAGCCGTCGAGATCGCGGGGTTCGATGGCTTCGATCTGCGTCCGCGTGTGCTCGGGGTCGCCGTCGTAGTCGAAGTAGGTGCCGTCGTCGAAATAGATTCGGTAGAACGGAAGAATCGGGACGATGTCGACGTATCGTGAGGTCTCGGGTCCTCCCGAGATGCCCGTCCGTGGCCGCTCCGCATTGCGCACGGCATCCGGAAAATCCGGCTGGTCCAGCATCGAATTGTCGCTCGTCAGCGCGAACAGTTCTTCGATGAAGTGGGGGACGGTGAGCACCGTCGGGCCCATGTCCCAGACGAATCCGTCTTTCTCGCGAACGTACGCACGTCCCCCTGGCTTGTCGAGCCGCTCCACGATGGTGGTGGGAATGCCGAGGCTCTGCAGCCGAATGCCCATGGCCAGGCCGCCGATGCCCGAGCCGATCACGATGGCGGTCTTCTGTTCCACCCGCTCCTCCGAACTTGATCGGGGAGTAGTTTTTTCTTGGGCCGGCTGACGTCGCGCGGTGTCATCTCGCGACGTGCAACGTGCTGTCCGGCGGTCGGTCCGACGACCGCGCAAACCGCTCGTGCAGCTCGGTGATGGCCTGCGTCACCGCAGCGGAGGACGCCCTCGCCCATCGAATCGTGTACCGCAGGGTTTGGGGGTGTCGCGCCACAGGACGTGGATAGGGCCGGAGCCGCATCTGCGAGGAACCTCCTTCGGCCATCGTCGTGAGCACGTGTGCGATGCGACCGCGAAGCCATCCCGACAGGGCCTCGGGATCGGGGCCTCCAAGATCGATCTGCAGCTTGGGTCCCTCGTCAGGCCATGCGCTTTCGAAGGCCTCAGCCCACTCGCGGTCCCAGGCGAGCAACAAGGCACGCTCGAGTTCGTCGACCAACGTTCGGGCCACGGCGGGGAGCATCACGAAGCGAACCCCAGCCAGGGCCGGCTCGGCCCCCGAACTCAGCTGCGTCGCGACCTCGCGTAGCCGTTCGAGCGATGCGATGAGCCAGGGTTCGAGGTCACGTTCGCCGACGTCCGCGACGATCTGCGCCAAGGCGAGTCCGGGAATGAACCCCCACGCCGGATCGTGGCATTGACGAGCGACCAATAGCCCTTTCAAGGCGCGAAGCACCAACGCCGCACGGGCACTTCGCAAGCGGGTGGCCAGCGGCTGCCAGATGGCTTCCGGTCCCGGTTGAGAAGGAGGGACCACGGTCACTTCGACGCATCGCGGAAGCGGCGGCGTCCCTAGCATGGCGATGAATCGAGTCACCTCGACGGTGCTGGTCGTGGTGGTGGCCTGAAACTCCCGGCAGAGGACGCGGTGCGTGGCCGCGATGTCAGGGTGGCGTACGACGATATCGACGTCGCCTTCGGGCAACATGCCGCCTAGGCAGGCCGAGCCGATCAGATGGGCGGGGGCGGAAGCGGCCGCGGCGACTTGGGCCACGAGCGGGGCCAGGTCCTCGTTGGGGCTGAGCGACAGCCCTTGCACATCCAGCACCTCCTCGAGACGTTGGGCCGAGGGGGGTGCGGTGACGTCCCGCATGGGCCCGCCATTCGCCCGAGACCAGTGGGCGAGGCGCGTCACCGGAATGCGAAGGGGCAGCTGCGCGCGTACCGCGCGATCCAACGCGGTTCGAATGGCTGGATCCGCACTTTGACCCAGGGTGACGTGCGGCAGGCCATCGGAGGCTTCGCCCAACGCGTCCCGAAGGTCCTGGATCTTGGCGTCGCCGGCTTCGTCGAGGCGGGCCACGACTCGAGTGGGGGGCCCCGCGAAGGTCAGGGTGTGTGTCAGGGTGATGAACCCGTTCAGCGGCGGCGCGATGGGGGTCGTGGGATGTTTCGCCACCGTCAGATGCGGGGGCCAACGAAACCGTCCCGGATCAAAGCGCCGCCGAAGTGGCTCGAGCACACGGGCCGCCTCCGGGGGAAACGGCAGCACCCACGCCTCAGCCTGGACGGGGCGACGGGCCAGACGGACCGTGGCCAAGAGCCCATGATGGTCGGACAGGGGAAGTTCGGCGTGGTCAACGGCGACAAGCTCGATCGCATCGACCTGGAACCCGCGGATAAAGATGCGGTCGAGCCGTCTGCGAGCGCCCGTCTGACTCCGCCAGCGAGCGAGCGCATTGCGGGTAGGATCCCAGGTGTATCCTGGATCATCGGGATGTCGTAGTTGCCACGCGTCGTCCAGAGGAAGGTCGACCGGCCCATCCTGATTCAGGTCACCCAGCACCAACGCAGGTCCAAGACCGAGACGTGGGCGCAATGCATCGAGCTGTCGCGCCCGGCGGTCCGGGGCGTCCGCATGGCGGTCGGAGGACAAGTGCACCACCGCAACCGTCGTTCGTCCCGAAGGGAACGCGACCGAGGCGAGCACGTGCCGCTTGTGGCCCCCTTGCGGGAGGATCTGGACGCCGAGCAGCGGCGCCTTGGTCATCAGGATCTGGCCATAGGGGTCACAGGTCGTGCCCGAGCCATCGTCCGTCAGGTGGTAGTCCCCTCCAAAGGCCTCGACGAGCCGTGCGCACAGCCAAGGTTCCACCTCTTGGAGCGCAACGAGGTCGGCGTTGCATTCGCGGATCAACGCCAATAACCGGGGGGTGCGTTCGCTCGTGCGCACCACTTCAGGATCGTACCGATCGAACAAGACGTTCAGGGTGAGCAGACGCAGCCCGCCCTCTGTGGAGGATGCTGCGCTAGGGGGGCTGACAAGCCGTGCGCCAGGCGTGGACCCGCTGCCAAACACCCGATCGACCCGGCGTTCACGATCCCACACGGTGGTTCCGGCCAACCGAAACGCCTGCACCCTCGACCATGGGATGTCGCCATTTGGGTCGAAGGCGACAAACGGGATGGCGACCGCACCTTTGCGGCGGTCGTGGACAACGACCTCAGCGGTGGTTTCGTCGATGGACGGATCCCACCGCAGTCGGTGGTAGACCTCGTGTGCGGGGCGAAGCCCCATGGCGGTCCTCCTGAACCTACGGGAACTCAGCGACTTCGACGAGGTGACCGAGGCTTGCATAGTGCAAGGCGAGCTGTCGAATGAAATCGGGGGACCCGGGCTGTGCCTGGCGACGTTTGCCCTCCCAAAGCACCACGAACCCTCCGTGGACGACCTTCTCCATGGCCTGTCGGATCACGGCCGGTTCCCCGAAGTCCAGCACGACGGTGCTGCCGTCATGCTCAAGGATTCGGGCAAGCAAGGTCGCTCCTGGGCTGCATGTCCCGACACTCTATTCGAAGCGATCGGGTTTACGACCGTAAGAATCCAGGACTCACCATGATTCGGCTCACCATCCGCAACGCCCGGAACGCGCAATTGCTTGCCCGAATCCTTGAGCATGACGGCAGCACCGTCGTGCTGGACTTCGGGGAACCGGCCGTGATCCGACAGGCCATGGAGAAGGTCGTCCACGGAGGGTTCG